>JBCCOW010000003.1:0-169654 GCA_039025195.1 Planctomycetota bacterium | reverse complement strand
CCCGTTGAAACCACCGCCCGCCCCCCCCGCCCCCCGCCCTCATCCGACGACGCCATCGGCACCGCCCACACCCCCCCCGCCAGCGTCAGCCCCTCCGACATCGGATGATTGAAATCAATCACGAACGGCCCAAGATACGCCTCCGACTCCACCCCCTCGCCCCCCGTCTCAAAACGCATCACCCACACCCCAGGCCTCGCCCTTGCGATCGGACGATCGGTGATCTGGAGCAGCGCCTCCCCGGCCGACACCTCCACCGCACGACCCGACGCCACGACCGCACGACGCACCGCTGCCGCCAAACGCGCATGCCCCACCTCCACACTCACCGGAAGCGCCCGCTCCTCCGCCGGCATCAACACCACGCGGTCATCCGCCGCCAACCCATCCCCCGACGACACCACCTCCACCCCCAGCACCCGGTCCCCCACCCCCGTTGGCCGCATCCGTACCCGACCGATCCCCGATGCCCCGATCTCCAACCGACGCCGATCCAACTCCGCCCAACCCGACTCCGCCTCCATCCGCTGCCCCGCTTCCACCCTCGGCCCACGCGTCAGCACCAGCTCGACCGCCGCCGCCGCCGCCGACCGGTTCGCCACCTCCACCAACAGCGCATCCCCGGTCCCCGAGTCATACGAACGCACCGCATTGACAATCCCCACATTCGCCGCCGCTTCCCCCACCGACACCCAACGCAGCCGCCCCTCCACCCCACCACCCTCTCCACCCGCCCTACCCGCACCGTCCGCTTCGACACCCGCTTGCGTGACCCCCTGCTCCGCCTCAATCACGGACGCCCCTGCACCTCCCCCCCGCGCGTGATCCGTCAACACCAGCAGCCGCGCCCGCGGCGTACTGATCTCCCCCGCTAAGCCCAACCCCGCCTCCAGGTCCGCGTACCCCGACGCGCACCCCCATTCCGCCAACGCCGCCTCGACCCCCGACCAGTCCGTCGCCACCCCGCTCAACACCCTCGGCTCCGGGCCCGCCGCCACCAAACGCACCGCATACGCCGGCAAACGCCCCAACTCCTCCTCCAACCACGCCGCCGCCCGCTCCCGCGCCGTCCGACCGTCCGACCCCACCGCCGTCATCGAATACGAATCGTCCAACACCACCGTCACCGCGATCGTCTGCCCCGGCCGAAGCACCCTCGGCCCCGTCGCCGCCACCACCAACATCGCGATCACCAAAAGCTCCAACAACAACGCCAACGGCGTCTGAAACCGGCTCTTCTTCCGCCCCCCGCCCTGCGCCTCCACCACCGAACGCCACAGCAGCAGCGACGACACCGGCTGCCGGCGAAACCGTGTCCGCAACCAATAGATCCCCGCCAACGCCGGCAGCGCCGCCAACCCCACCAGCATCAACGGCAATCCAAACACCGGCATACAAGAAACCTCGAACCCAAAGCATAAACCGGCCAGCGCGATCCACCTCGTAGCGGGGGCACTTGTGCCCCGTCACACCATCCGAAGCAGCTCCGCCCGCACCAACCCCCGCAAATCCCAACCCGCCACCAACTCCTCCGCGATCACCTCCACCATCCGGGCCCCCACCCGCGCGCACGCCGACCGCCACTGCCCCCGCAGCTGATCGAGCCGCTCCCGGTAACGCCGAAGTGTCATCGCATCGATCCGCACCTCCCGGAGTACCCCGTCCTCGCAATCCACCAAACGCACATCCCCGCTCCAGCCCCCCCGCCCTCCCGGGTCCGCATCCACCCCCGCCAGCAGCTGCACCACCACCAATGCCGACGCCCCCTCCGCCAACCGCGACACCACCGGCCAGGGATCATCGCCACTCAGCAGATCACTGACCAGCACCCGCACCCCCCGCCCACGCATCGGTACCGCCACCCGATACAACGCCTCCAACAACCCGCCAGACCCGCCAGGCCCTCCCGCTTCAGCGAAACGGCCCCCCGCCCCAAACCCCGGCCACACCCACCCCGCCACCTCACCCTCACCGCCCTGCATCAGGTCTAAACGATCGCCCGCCGCATACACCCGCCGCGTCATCCGCGCGTTGTCCGCAGCACACGCCAGCGCCGCTGTCAACCCCAGCGTCGCTTCGCCCTTCGCCGTCCCCGGAAGCGCCATCGACGCCGATGCATCCACCACCAGGTCCAGGTGCGGCGTCACCTCCTCCCGGTGCAGCTTCACCATCAACCGGTCGCTCCGCGCGTACGCCGACCAGTCCACCCGACGCAGGTCATCGCCCGGCTCGTACTCCCGGTAATCCATGAACTCGATCGAGCTGCCCGCCCCCTTCCCCAACTGCTCCCCCATCAAGCCCGCCGGCGTCTGGTCCGGCCGGAGCAACGCGTACGACTCCCCCGCCCGGCGACCCGCCTCCAACGCCGACCGCACCGCCAACTCATCCATCGCCCTTGACCTCACCCTCACCCCTGCTCTCAACCTCCGCTTTCGAAGCCGCAACGGTCAACCCGCGGGCCGCACCACCATCAACCCCATCCCCCGCTGATGTCTCTTCCGGGGGCGGGGGCGGGCGGAACTGCCGCACCTGCTTCGCAAACCACGGCAGATTGAACAGCACCATCACCCCCAACGAAAGATAAGAAAGCACCCGCGTGACCTGCCCGTAATCCCCCCGCCAGTCGCCGTTGTCGCACAACACCGGGCTCAACGGGTTTAAGAGCATCCAGTACCACGAGTCGATATCCCAACGCTGCGGGTCCGCCGCGAACGCGATGGCCAACGGCACCAGGCTCCCCAATGTCATCAGCAGCAACGCCACCACCCCCGTCGCCGTATCGCCCTGCTTGAACCGCACCAGCCGTCGGCTCAGCAACACCCCCGCCAACAGGTACGCCAGCAACCACGCCAGCATCGCCCCCGTCCGCGCCAGCGACTCGTCATCAAAGCCGTCCCACGTCGAGCCGCCCGCCGCCCAGATCGCCTCCTCCAACACCATCGTCAGCCACCAGCCCCCCACCACCGTCAGCACCATCAGCAGACTCACCCACAGCAGCCCGCCCCCCGCGCCGCTGAAGAACAAAAACGCCGGCACACGCAGCAACCCCGAACGCGGGATCGACCGCCGAAGCCTCGGGCCCGGCTCCTCCCGCTCGCTCACGCTCACTACCGACGCAAGCCCCAACAACAGCAACGACCCGACCACCCAAGCCACCAACGGCTCGGTCGCCCCCGACCACCAGCACAGATACACAAACAACCCCAGCGTCCCCGCCCACATCACCGTGATGTACACCCGCACCGGCAGCGCCCGGTTCGACGCCGCCGGCGACACCAACGCCACCGCCAGGAAAAATACCAGCCCCACCGCCGCTATCCACGACCCCACCGCCGACGCCAGCCCCATCAGGAAGTCCGGGTCGCTCAACATCGAGCCCACCCCAAGAAACAGCAGCGTCCCCGCCACAAACGCCGTCAGCCCCGTGTACAGACCGACCGATGCCCCCAGCACCACGAACCCCAGCAACGCCTTCACCGGCCAGCCCACCGGCAGCGTCGCCACAAAAATCGCCAGCATCGTCGACGCCAACACCACCAATGCGTCCAGCCCCAGCACCAACAAAATCGTCGGCAGGTCGATCCCCCGCATCAGATACGTCACGATCATGAACGGAGCACACGCGCTAAACACCAGCACCGTCACCACCATCCCCGCCAGCAGCTTCCCCCAAACCACCGACGACGGTCGGATCGTCGTGACATACAACAGGTCCGCCGTCGCCGACGCCCGCTCCGCCGCCAAACGCACCCCCACATACACCGGCACAAACAGCATGCACGTCGCCAGCAGCACCCCCTGAAACACCGAAAACAGCTCCGCCCCCGCGCTCGTGTCCAGCCCCCCCCGCGGGTCGTAGTCCAGCAGCGCAATCATCATGATCAGCCACAGCACCGCCAGCATCAGCGTCAGCACCCCCACCACCAGCCGGGAGTTCACCGCCTGACGCAGCTCCTTCACCACGATCGGGTTCATCCGATCATCCACCCACCCGCTCACCCCACCCAGAAACTTCGCCGGGGCCGACAACGCACTCACTGCACATCCCCCTTCGTCACCGTCATAAACAGCTGCTCCAGATCGGTCTCCACCTGCTTGAACTCCAGCACCCGCACCCCGCGACGCAGCAGTTCCGCCAACAACTCACAGGCCTGGTCTTCGTCGCCCCGCACCTCCGCCTCGACATGCTGACCCGCCCGCTTCACCCCCCGCACGTGCGGCATCTCCAGCATCGTCTTCTCCAGCTCCTCCATCGACGTCCGCGCCCGGATCGCCACGTGCTGGAAGTGCTCCGCCTCTTCCCTCCCATGCCGCGAGATCTGTTCGATCGTCCCCGCCCGAAGCAGCCGGCCCTTCTCGATGATCACCGCGCCGTCCGCGATCTCCGCCAGCTCCGTCAGGATGTGCGAGCTGATAAACACCGCCTTGCCCTGACCCGACAAGGCCTTGAGCAGTTCCCGCAGCTCCACCCGGGCTCGCGGGTCCAGCCCCGCCGCCGGCTCATCCATAATCAGTAGCGGCGGGTCGTGGATCAACGCCCGCGCCAGAGACACCCGCTGCTTCATCCCCTTCGACAACGCCTTGAGCATCTTCTCGCGGATGCCCTTGAGGTTCGTGAAGTCTTCGATCTGATCCACCATCGCTGTGCGTGCCCGGCCCCGCAGCCCGTACGCCCGCGCAAAGAAATCCAGGTAGTCGTGCACCGTCAAGTCCCGGTGCGTCGGCAGGTTGTCCGGCATGTACCCGATCATCCGCCGCGCCTGCTCCGGGTACTGCAGGATGTCCAGGTCATCGAAGAAACACCCGCCAGACGTCGGCGTGTCCAGCGTTGCCAGGATCCGCATCGTCGTCGTCTTCCCCGCCCCGTTCGGCCCCACAAACGCAAAGACCTGACCCGTCTCGAACGAAAACGACAGCCGGTCCACCGCCTTGGTCTTGCCGAACGCCCGCTCCAGATTCTCAACCCGAATCTCCATGCCTTACTCCCCCTCCCGCCAGTAACCAATCACCACCCCACGCACCTCGTGCGACACCAGGTTGTCCAGGCCAGGCTCTAAAAACGAGTCGTTGTCCAGCACCGCGAGATAGGTCGACGCCGGGAACGACGACGTGTCGGCATTCTCGAAGGTCATCCCCTCCAGGTTCGCCGCGGCAAGCATCGGACTGGCCGACACCGCTTCTTCCAGCGGAGACCGTGTACGCAGATGACCCTCCTGCCGCGGCTCACCCGGTCCCGACACCGCGCTGGCTCCCGCCGCGATCGAACCTAAACGGTAGATCATGCCCTGGGCATCCGCGATCACCAGCCGACGGATCGGCTTCCCTAAGCCGTTCACCACGCTCAGCCCACCCCCCTCCGCCGGCCGGATATCCAGCCGCTCCCGCCTAACCTCCGGCAGCCGCACCACCAGGTGCGCCGGCACCCGCGCCACAATCCAGCCCTCCGACATATGCTGGTCCGTCGTCACATCCATCCGCCTCGGCCGACCCGCGTCCGACCCCCACCCCCCGTAATACCCGTAGATGTCCTCCACGCACGGCGTCACCTCCGCCGACAACGGATACCGAAGCCCGTCGCCCGGCGTCAGCGGCGCGTAGTACCCCGTCCCCCCCAGCGTCACCGACCGACGCGTCGTCTGATCCAACACCGTCACCGCCACCGTCCGCGCCCTCGGCCGAACCCCCTCACTCACAATCGAATACCCCAGCACCCCGCCCCCAAACAACACCGCCAACAGCGGCACCGTCCACAACAACCACATCCGCTTCTTCAGCTTCGACAAAACTAGCACGTTCACCGGTCCGATCACCAGCGTGAACACCAGCATCAACCCGAGCAACCCCCGCACCGGCAGGTCCAGACGCTCCAGCATCGGTAGCGCACTCTCCGCCGACTGCGCATCCGGGGCCACCCCACGCATCCGCCCGCTCAGCCTCCAATCCGAAAACCGGTCCTCCCACTGATCCGTGTTGAAACGAACAAACGACCGCTCCAAGCCCAGCACCACGCGCCCCAAACCGACCCGCATCTCACCCGTCCCGTCGCCCTCCAACACCCAAGCCCCCGACCACGCCCTCGGCATCGAGGGCACCGCCCGCTCACCGGTCAACACCAAGAACCCCCCTGCCTCCACGTACGACCGGAGCGCCCCGTTCGCTTCAACCGACAACTGATCGAACTCCCGATCGGAAATCATCACCGCGTCAAAACCCGTGTACGCCAGCCAGTTCCCGCTCCACTCCCCCGGCGGCAGCGCCATCCGCACCATCGTCGCCGGCGTCGACGAGTAGCCCGACCAAGAAGACCCGCTGCTCGACCGCGACTCCAGCTCATCCACCGCCCGCTGAAAACCCGTCCGCAGCGCTTCGTCCACCCGCCTGCTTGCCAGAATCTGCACCGGGGTCAGAGCGCCGCCGTAGTACTCCGACAGCGACACCAGCGTCAGCGGCAACGTCTGCTGCTGACGACTCCCGTCGATCCACACCGCCGCCCCATCACCCTGCAGCGACAGCCGCGGCTGCAATAGCTCCGTGTTCACACTGCTGCCCGGTTCGACCCGCACCGTCTTGCTCAGCGACGCCAGCCGGTCGCCATACCCCCCGTAGCTCTCGCCCGGCAGCTGCACCCGCACCCGACGCACCTCACCGCCCGTGTTGGTCACCGTCATCCGATACACCGAATAGCCCTTGGTCGACCCGCTGATCGACATCGGCTCTTCGATCGAAACCGTCACGTCCCCGTAGACCCGTGACCCCGCGTCCGCCCCGCCGGCACCCACCAACACCACAGCCATTACCACCGCCGACATCAAACGCCGGATCACTCGGCCACCATTCATGCCCCCGCCTCCACTTCAACGCCCCGCGGCAGCCCCAGCTCCACCGCATCGATCGATTCGATCAACCCCGCCACCACGTCCTTCGCCGACACATTGTCGAACCGCGCCTGGTAGCTCAGGATCAGCCGGTGGTTCAAGACGTGTGGTGCCACCGTCTCCACATCCTCAAACCCCACCGTCGGCCGGCCCGCCAACAACGCCACCGCCCGCGCCGCTTCGCCCATCGCGATCGCCGCCCGCGGCGACGCCCCGTGCGTCACGTACTTCGACACGATTTCCGGGGGCACCACCGACGCATCGGCCGACGACGGGTGACTCCCCGCCACCAGCCGGGCGATGTACCGCGCGACCGGCGTCGGCAGCACAATCCGCTCCATCACCCCGAACAGCTGCTGGAGCTCCGCTGCGCTCACGCACGCCTCCGGCACCGACACCTCGCCCCGCCGACGCGTGTCCAAAATCGTCTCCAACACCTCCACCCCCGGCTGCTCCACCTCCAGCTTGAACAGGAACCGGTCCACCTGCGCCTCCGGCAACGGGTACGTCCCCTCCAGATCGATCGGGTTCTGCGACGCCAACACAAAGAACGGCTCCGACAGGTTCCGCGTCTGCCCCCCCACCGTCACCCGACGCTCCTGCATCGCCTCCAGCATCGCCGCCTGCGTCTTCGGCGACGCCCGGTTGATCTCGTCCGCCAACAGAATGTTCGTAAAAATCGGCCCCGGCTCAAACTCCATCCGACGCTGACCGTCCTCGCCCTGCTGCAGGATCGTCGCCCCCAGGATGTCGCTCGGCATCAGGTCCGGCGTGAACTGCACCCGGTTAAAACGCAGCGACATCAGGCAGCCCAGCGCCTTGATCAGCATCGTCTTGCCCACCCCCGGCATCCCCTCCAGCAAGATATGCCCGCGGCTCAACACCCCGGTCAACACCAGCCGGTGCAGTGACTCCTGCCCGAGCAGCACGCTGTCTAACGCCGACAACACCCGCTCGGTCAACGCCACCGCCAGGCGGAGTTCATCCGGCTCAAGCAGGCGTAGACTCGTCGTTGCATTGTCCGCCATGTACCGCTTCCCTCGGTGGCCCTGCGTGCTCCTCAGAGCAGATGCCACCATACCGGCAACGCCACCCCGCCGCGCTTCTCACACCCGCCAAATCCCAATCATGGGACATCGGCCGTCGGCTCAGCCCGATCGAAGTAACGCCGAACCGCGCCCCGGTGTCGTGGCAGCACCACCGCATCCATCGCGCTGCCGTCGCCCGCCGCTGCACCCTCCAGCGCACTGCCCGCCGAACCGGTCGCCCCCTCGATCGCCTCCGGTCGACCCCGCGTCACCCCCAGCCGACGCGCCGCCTCCACGTCCACCACCCGCGACCTCGGCAACGCCTCCGGCTCAAACCCCGCGCCCTCCTCGCTCGACGGGTCCTGCCACGTCAGCTCGACGTGCCCCGGCCCCCGATTGATCCCACCGCTCCCCGCACCCTTGCACGCCACCAACACCGACGCCGCGCTGCACTGCCCGCCCTCACAGCCCTCCAGAAACTCCAGCAGCTCCGACGCATCGACCATCTCACCGCCCTCCGCCGCCTCGCCGTCCGCCAGCCCCGCCTCGCCCAACGCCTCGAGCATCTCCCGCAGCTCGCCCTCCCGGCCCCGCATCGCCTCCGCCAGCTGCTCCAACAATTCCGGGTCTATCGCCATCCCCTCCCCCGCCTGCCCGTCCATCCCACCCAAGCCCTCGAGCGCTTCCGCCAACGCCTCCGCCAAACCCTCGGGCAGCTCCATCCCCCCCAGCGTCGGCTCGCCCGCCGCCGCCTCCATCAGGTCCGACAGCGCACGCATCGCGTCGCCCCGCTGCTCGGGGGTCAACCCATCCCCGCCCTGCTCCAACGCCTCCGCCAGTGTCCCCGCCGCCGCCGCTTCCTGCGCCCGACGCTTCGCCAGCTCCACCGCCTCGTCCGCCGACTGCTGCACCTCCTCCGCCAAGTGGTCCAACGCTTCCCATGTCTTGCTCGGGTCACTCCCCTGAGCCCCCGCCTCGATCTGCTTCGCGGCCTCCCGCAGCCGCTCCGCCTCCGACCGATCCAGCACCCGTTCCTCTTCCAAGACCTCGACCTGCTCTTCCAACACCGACACCGCCGGGCCAACCTCCAACGGCACCGCCGACCCCGCAGACTCCGGCATCGGCACCACCATCGCCGCCACCACAAACACCACCGCGCCCACCACCGCCAGCCCGTTCGGACCGCCCCGCCACCTCACCCGCGGCAGCTCCAACCGGACCTCACCCCCCAGTGCCGTTCCCGACATCAACACCCCGCCCATCCGGTTCTCACGGTCCAACAAGGTCAACACCCGTTCGCGCGCAGGCACCGAACGCCTGGACCACCAACCCGCGACGCCCCACACCCCCAACAGCCCCAACCCCGCCCACCACATCCAAGACGCACCCGCCTCAACCGAGACCCGCAGGAGCAGCACGACTGTCCCCCAAGCAAGCAGATACACGAGACTCCACCGGAGTCCCAAACGCAGCCACAACCAACGCCAAGCCTTCGCCTGCCACTCGGCAACTAACGCATTCACCCGCTCGTCGACGTCACCAGACCGATTTGTAGGTCTCATATATAAGAACTCCGACAGGTCACCGGCCTCAAGAATACCGACCTGTACCACGATGCGAATGACTTGACTTACTTGTATCAAGCTCGTCATCTTTTACTGAAACATCCTCGATCTGTGTCAAAATAATAGACAACTGATAATTCCCGCCGGAACTTGCACAACTATGGCCAGGATATCACTGATCGAGCAGGAATCGCAGAAGGTGCGCTTACAACCATCACAGCCACCGTGGGCAGACTTGGCAGGCCATCCAGGACAAGATCAGCCGCTGCTGATCCACCCGACTCCGTAGAATCCGGTTTTCCTTTCGGTGGAATCGAATCTGAGCATCGCGACGCTCCCTGACGCAACGCAACAGGAGGCTCCACAGCACGAACACACCACGATTCAACGCAAACCCTCTCACTCGTAAACCCAGTATTGGCAAAGCGCCAACAAATCGGCATAGCCCCCAGCAACCCGTCAAATCCTACCCTTTCACCGGGTCGAGCTCCGCCCCTTCTTCTACCTGCTCAAACCCCTCGATCTAAGGCAATACCCCCACAATCGGAGCCATGTCAGGGTCTTCCGCCCTGACATCACACAACCCCCTAACTGAGCTTCAGTTAGCCCCAACGGCACTTCTCAAACCCTGACAAAACAGACATTAATAAGCCCCCATCAGCCTTCTAAAAGGCCTCGGCAGGCAGAGACTGGTTGATGTATCCCGGAGAACACTCCGCACACTCTCCAGCCATCTTAACCGAACCCGATACCCCGCGCAAGACCGGTCAAGCCTCGAACACCAGAGCCTTGAGACACGACCTAGGTCGTCAGGGGAACGTGGCTTCGGCTTCGAAAGGAAACATCGGCCGACGCCGATTCTGATAGTTCCATTTCGTAATGTCGGCAGCGGTAGGTCCAGGCGAGTTCACACGGATCAACTGCGAGACCACATCGCGGTACGCAGCGACGGGCGCATGCACACCCTTGATAATGATCGCGCGGAAGGACCTGGGGTCAAGCCCGGCGTGTTTCATCTGGCCCAGGCTCGCAGGAAAGATCGGCCGCTCGCTCAACTGCACGACGAGACCCTCGGGGGTCCGAACGATCGCTAGGGGGCCTTCGTCATAATTCACTCGGCCGCCATGCCGGGGTGCCGGATCGGTCCATCGGCCATCGGTCAGGTTCTCGACCTGCCCGCAGACTGGCAGGGGCGGGCCGCACAGCTCCGGCTCATGCCGACCACCCACGTGGAGATCCACGCCGCCCCCGATGCCTACGCCCACACAGGCCTTGCATGCCTCCGCGTCGGATAAAGCCACGAACAACGGCAGTGCCCCGCAACGGATCGACGCGTGGGCCAGCGCGGTCTGGTCACCATAGGAGCCGCCCCCGATGTTATCGCCAATGTCGAGAAGCCCGACGGGCAGGTCAGACGCGTCCGCCACGGCACGGGCTGCGGTGTCCATCGCGACAAGTTCCGGGCGTGCCCGCTCCCGATCACACCAGATGTGATCAGCCCAGTCTTTCGCTACCTGTCGTGCGAGGGTGCTCGATACCCTGCGGTCCGTCACGACCAGCACACTCAGCCCCATCTCGGCCACGTCTGCGTACGGATAACCCAAGATTAGACTCGTTGCCAACACGCCGTCCTCCGCAGCCAGTGATCGGCCCTTTTCCACCCAATCACGGCACGGCGGATCGTCGGTGAGCTGCCGTTCAATGTTGAGCACCATCGGCAGAGACACCCGCGCACAATCCAGATCGACCACACCCCGGAGCTGCCCCAGAAGCAGCTCCGCGGCCTCACGACCAACTGCACGCTGATCGACATGAGGATTGGTGCGGTAAGCCAGCAACGCGTCGGCCGCGTCGACCATCGCGGACGAGACGTTGGCATGCGGGTCCAGCGTCGCAACGATGGGCACCGCCGGCCCCAGCAACTCTCTCAAACGGCCTAACCACCACCCGTCAAAGTCTGGATGGGCCTGCCCCACCGCTGCCCCGTGTGGTGCAGCCAGCACACCATCGATCGGACCGGCCTCCGCTAGAGCGTCCGACGCCGTACGCCAGAGCCGCTCCTCCGCATCCTCGGTAATCCGCCCCGCGGGCAGCGCCGCGGCGTACAGCACCGGCACCGCCTCCACATCAGCACTGGCTTCGTCCAACACGGCAAGCATCCCGCCGATCTCGTTATTGCTATCCGCCATCGCCGTCCGAAGAGCATCACCCTCGAACCAGTCGTAGTCCGTGAAGTCGGACCATGACGTGGCGTGTTCCGCAAACGTGTTGGACTCGTGATAGAGGCCGAGTATCGCAATACGCATCCCATACTCCTCACGGACTCGATGAGCCCGGTTCTCGCGACGCCCCGATGCCTTATGGCCAACAAGGTTCTCGCATACCCTACATGATGGAACATCATATTCGCTTGTGCGATACACAATCCGTGCGTGATCCTCACTGTTCCATCCTCGCGTTAAACGGGGCTCGGGCGGGTTGACCGAACATCCCGACACCCCCACGGGGCCAGACCGATACGGACTGTCCCGAGTCATGCGTAACGCCATGTCCAGCCCGCTCTCGTTTACGCCACGAGAGCGCATATCACCCCTCAGCTTGGTAATCTCACTGCATGGAATCCGGTGTACTCGGCAAAGCGTTTCTCGTCCTAGAGGTTCTGGCGGCAGGAGACGGCGCGCAGCCGCTCGGGGACGTGACCCGTCAAGTTGGCCTGAACAAACCCACCGTCCACCGCATCCTCAATGACCTGCTTGCTCTGGGCTATGTCGAAAGCCACGGCTCGGGGTCCTACGGCCTTACCCGGAAGCTCAGCCACCTCGCCGCAGGCCAGGACTACGGCCCGCTCATGCAGTCGGCTGAGCCCCATCTGGAAACTCTGCACGAGCTCACCGAGGAAACCGTCAACCTCGGAGTCCTGCGCGGCGCCCGTGTGGCGTACCTCAGGGTGCTCGAAAGCACCCAGCCGCTACGCCGGATCGTCGAGTCAGGCGAACTGGACCCGTTCCACTCCACTGCGCTGGGGCGTTGCATCGTCAGCCACATGCCCGAGCCCTCCTGGACCCGCCTGCTCCGCGGCGCCGTCCTCGAAAGCCGGACGCCCGCCACTATCACCAGCGTCAAGAAGCTCCGCGACGTCCTGCACACCAGCCGCGAGCGCGGCTACGCCGTCGAGGAAGAAGAGAACGACGTCGGCGTCATGTGTATCGCCTGCCCGATCCGCGACCATTATGGCGTGCAGGCGGCCGTCAGCCTTACCGTCCCCCTGGCCCGAGCCGATGCGAAGGCCCGCGAGAGGATGCTCAAGCACCTTAAACGCTGCGTCAAGGCCATCGAGAAAGACCTCAAGCAGTACGCAGATCAGAACAATCAGTAACCCGGCCCGGCCAAGCTCCTCCGCCGATCAGTCGCGGGCTGCTCGAAAACCAAAAACCATCGACCCGCCACCGGCCCACGCACGGAGAGTTTTACACCGTGTCCCCATGTGTCCAGGCCCACCAATAATTCTGATAAATGGAATCATCAATTCCATTTTTATTGACAGGTCGAGAATCCTCTGTTAGGGTCAAGCGGCCTGTATGGTTTGCCGATCTCAGGATGGTTTCTAGATGACCTGCCTTTCTCCGACTCAGGCGTGTCCAGACGCAACTCTGCGTCCCCCCTTAACCATCCAGGGCATCGCGAGCCCCGAACTTCTATGATCGACTACTTCGACGGAGCCCCGTCATGAACGCACCGTATCCCCGACGACACACCCCCCAGCCCGGTACAAGTCTAGGTTTTACGCTGATTGAACTGTTGGTGGTGATCTCGATCATCGCACTGCTGATCGGCATACTGTTGCCGGTACTTTCCTCGGCCAGGGATGCATCTCGGTCCGCGCAATGCCTGAGCAATCTCAAACAATTTGGCATTGCCGACGCCCTCTACCAGTCCGACTTCGACGGATACATGCACCCTTCCAGCTTCGAGATCGATACATCCGGCGACGGCAACGCCGACGACAGTATTTTCTGGTGGCAATCCAACGAGTTCAACCGCTACATCCCCGGTATGTCGGATGACGCCACCGCAGTAGGGGTCAGCTTCCAGTGGCCCGGGGAGCCCGACACCGTGTATCAATGCCCGTCGGACAAAAGCCTTGGCCCTGGCCGCTATCTCGACTTCTTTGCACCGCTCGACGGCGTATACATCAGCTACGGCAAGAACTTCCGGACCGGCATCGACACGGTGGCCGCCGGTGTCACTGACGTCACTCAGTTTGTGCGTTCATCGGCGATCAAATCGCCTAGCAACATGATGAATATCATTGACTACAACGATCAATCGCCTGCTCAAGCCGCCGCGGGGACGGCGGTCTCCGCAGGATTGCTGGCCTTGATCGAAAACACCAATGAAGGCCGTGACAGCAAAGTCTTCTATGCCGACTGGCATAACGACTATCACAACGTCCTTTACGTTGATGGCCACGCCGGCGCCTTCACCTTCGACATCACCGATAACCTGTTAATGATCGACAACAAGGACAACTCGCCCATCTCCGAGTTCTGGTCCGGCGGCTTTGTGTTCTACAACTGAGTGATCAACCAAGCAGTAAACCACACATCGCCCATGGCGTGTGCGGGTATTCGTAATAACAGAATTAAGAGGTCGAGCGCTAAGCGCTACAGCACGCCGAAATGTGCGTAAGCCTCAGTGGCCTTCATGCCGGCCTTGATCGCATCGCGGGTCTCGTTCTCGGCGGTGACCTTTGCAAAGGCTCTTGAGAGGACATCAGCCTCGACGTCTTGCGGAACGACGACAACACCGTCGGCATCGGCAAAGACCAGGTCGCCGTCCGCGAACGTGACGCCATCGATCTCGACCGGCTCGCCGAAGCTGATCACGCGTTGGCGGTGCTGGCTGTCGTAGGGGCTGGTGCTGCGGGCGAAGCAGGGGAATCCCATGGCCGTCATCTTCTGGAGATCCCGTACAGCCCCGTCAACGATCACCCCGGCACAACCCGCGTTGCGGGCAGCCGTGGAGAGAAGCTCTCCCCAGATGCCTGAATTGGTGGAGCCATCCGCGGCCGCGATGATGATGTCGCCTGGTCGGCAGCTATCCACCGCCTGGAGCTCAAGCTCGTAGGGCGAGGGGTCTTCACCTTCGAGGTCTTCCCAGGCAGTCGTTCGGCATCGGCCAACCAGTGTCGGGACGCCGGTCATCGCCACCAGCGGCACACGGGGACACTGCCGTTTTCGTCCCACCGAATCGAGCGCATCGGCCACGACCGCGGTGTAGAGCAGACGCAGCCGATCCGGGTCGGCAGAGGGATCAACGGCATGATCCGTGCCCTGCTGTACGCCTTGACCTTTGGCACGCACCCGCCTGCCGGGGAACGTGGACTGGGTCACAGTAACTTTCGGAATGATCGACATGGCATTTGCCCTCGGAGAGCCTTGCTAGGCATGAAATCGGAATATTGTATTCCACATTATAACACACTGTGATCCATTGAGCGGATTACCAAACTACGAATTCTTGTGATTAAGTTACCCGGGGCGACCCCAATCGGAACAGATGGCACAGCACCGGGTTGTGCCCTCCGCTGCCGGTCTGATGTGCATCATTCATCACTTCTCGGTCGGGACCACGATCCCACGCATAATCATCCGCTGGGTGAACAGGAAGATGAGCATCGTGGGCACGCTGGCGATGATCACCGAAGCGAAGACGGCCGCGCTGGTGCTGCGCTGCTGAAACTGGAAGAGCCACACGCTCATCAGCCACATGTCCTGGTCCGGAGCGACCAACAGCGGGTAGAGGAACATCGTGTAGGCCCCGGTGAACGTCCCGAGCGCAAGGATCGCCAGTATCGGCTTACTCAACGCCATGGTGATCTGAAAGAACATCCGCCATTCGCCCGCTCCGTCGATCATCGCTGCTTCATACAACTCCTGCGGTAAGGCATCAAAGAAACCCTTGAGCAGGAAGATCATGTAGCCGTTGACGATCAAGGGCAGGACCAGGGCGACAAACGTGTTAAGCAGGCCCAGGTTCCGCAGCATGATGAACTGCGGGATCATGGTGACCATGGGCGGAAAGGCCATGGTTGCGATCAGGATCAGGAGGACTTTGTAGGTGGACTTCAGGCGGAAGCGGGACAGCGCGTAGGCCGCAAGCGGGTTTACGAGCAACGCCAAGACAATCGCCAGACCACAGAACAGCGCGGTGTTGATCAGCACCCGGCCTTGCACGGTCAGCTCCCGCCAGACGTTGATGTAGTTGCGTCGGACAAAGTCCCACCGCAGCGAACCGGCTTGGTCAATGACGTACCCGCGTTCCAGAGCGGCAAGCGTGACCTGGAAGGCTGGGTGCTCTGGGTGGGCCTCCGCCCAGGCAAACTCAGGGCCGACAAGCCGGATGCGTTCGGGCCGATCGAGCTGGGCCATGAACCGCTCGAAGTATTCGCGCTCCTGGCCGGTCAGCCACCGTCCGTCGGGTGGGGTCGCGCTGGCCACAAACTCGGCCGGCACGCCTTCACTGCGTAGAAAGCCCCGGTAAGCCTCTTCGGTCAAGCCATCGATCGTGACGAACGCGGGGTTGAGTGTCTCGCGCACGTACCGCAACCAAGCCTCACGCAGCACGGGCTGCTCGGGGCCCGGGACCGTGGCCGGCAGCCGGAATTCGTGATACCGCTCGAGTGGTACAGCGTGAGCGGCGTTGTACGCTTCGGTGGTGTACTGGCCGTAGACCGGGAAGACCTCCGACCGGAGGAAGTGGCCGGTGAGTGAGACCGGCACGAGCTCTGCCGCCGGACGCTGACGCATCAGTTCGAAGTATGCCTGCTCGATCGGTCCGTCGAGTACAAGGTAACCCCGGTTAAGCCAACGCGGCGGGTCCAACCTCACCTGCGACCAGTCCTCGACCACGGTCCCCATGTCCGCGGAAAGGGCAGCGAGATCGCTGTCGTAGGTCTGGAAAACCAGGTCCTGCAGCCGCCGCATGTTCTCGGGTGTATCCAGGATCGAGTAGGCGTTGCCCAACGCCAACCAATGCCGGGGCAACGCTTGGTCTTTCAGGAAGCTCTCCATATCTAAAACAGCCTGCGCGTCAACGTCGGCGTCAGGCAGCGGGAACTTCTTGAACGAAAAGCCCTGACGGAGCAGCGTGTCGTTCGCAGCCTGCGGGCTGTTGTCGTACTTCGTCGAGAGGAACTTCCGGTAGAGCGTGTCGTTATCGACGAGATAAGCAGGAACGATGTCGAGGTCCGTCGCGTCGAAGTCGCTGCGGAGTGATCCCGAAACCATCACCAGGAACGGGTAGACCGTCGTGGCGGTGATCAAGATCAGCATGACCGTGATGCCCGTGAGGATGGCACGGCCTTTGAATGAACGGGACTCGATAGTGCTGACCAGAGGCATGGTGGGTGGGTGGGTGGGCGGGTGAGCGGGTGGGGTCAGCCGTTGCCGAACTGGGCGCGGGCGAGTTGGCGGAGTTGGTAAGCGGTGACACCGATAAGCAGCAGACCGAGCAGCCACGCCATCGCGGTGCCCAGGCCGAAGCGCAGGTCAAAGAACGTGCGGATGAAGATCTCCAGCGACAGGATATTGGTGGCACCATTCGGGCCGCCGCCGGTGAGTGCAAGCAGGTAGTCGGCCCCACCTTGGAACGCGACGACCAGCGACGCGATGAATTGGATGCCGATCAGATATTTCAGCTGCGGCAGCGTGATGTGCAGCAGCCTGTGAAGCGATGATGCGCCGTCGATCTCCGCCGCCTCGTACAGGTCCGAGGGCACGGTCTTGAGTGCCGCGAGGTAGAGCAAGCAGCCCGGGCCCGCGGTCGCCCAAACAATTGGCAGAACAGAGCAAAACATCGCCAGCTCCGGCGACTGGATCCAACGCAGCGGCTCAAACGCGAAGGCTCCAACAGTCCCGCCGTACTCCGACCAGAAGCCGGGCGACGCGAGCACCATCACCGTCGCCAGGATCAGCAGCCCGGCAAAACCCCACGTCACCGCCCGGCCCACCCAGCCGAACTCCCCGGACTGGAGCACGACCCGCAGGACGACCCACACCAGCATGAACCATAAGCCGGCGGCCACGAGCTTGACCCCGGTTGCAGTAACCGGGCCGAGCGTGTTCAGTGACAGAAGCAATTGGTTCAACACCCCGAACTCGTTGTCGCCATAGAGCTGTTTCCAGAGGAACATCACCACGACGCCGCTGATCACTGCCGGCAAGTAGACAAGCGTTCGGAAGACGTACTTCGCGGTTTTGGTCGGCACCTCATCGAGCAGGATCGCCAGCGCGATTGGTGGCCAGAAACCCAGCCCCAGGATCAACGCGACGTAGTACAGCGTCCGGGCGAGCGACGCCCAGAACGCCGGGTCGTACAACGCCTCGGCGAAGTTCATCACGCCGACAAACTCACTCGGCACCGCGAGCCGGTAATCGGTGAATGCCAGCCCGAACGCCCAGCCCAGCGGCACATAAATCCAGAACGCCATAATCCCGAGCGCCGGGGTCAGCATGAGCCAAGGCAACCACCGCCGCTGCCGCGGGCCCGCCGACCCCGGCGGCGCGAAGCGGGTGAAATAACGCCAGGTCGTCACGATGGCCACAGCAAGGCAAGCGATTAGCAGCAGCATCGCACCCCAGCCAACGACACTGCGTTGACGGACCTGTTCTTCGGTGAGTCGGCCGAGCAGCTTCGCGTTGGTCTTCTCGACCGCAGCGGCCAGCACCGCTTGGACCTGCTCGGCCCGCGCCTGCGGCGTTAGTCCCGCCAGGTCCATTTCCAGCATCTTCAGCAACGGCTCAGACATGAACCGATAGATATGCTGCGTGTTCTGGCCGTAGGGCTCGGGCACCCCGGTTTTGAAGGCGTTTTCATAGACATGGCGCATCGCTTCGGGCACCTGGCTGAGTGCTTCGGTGTGGCCATACTTCTCCAGCCAGAGCGGGTTGGCGAACCGGCCGAAACCGTTCTCGACATAGATCCGGGTTCGGATTTCCTGGGCTTCTTCGGAGACAAGGAACCAGATGAACCGCATGATGGCGAGCTTCTGAGCGTTGGTGGCGCCGGAAAAGATGCCGAGCATCTGGGCGTTGATCTCCGAGCCCCGCGTGCCCGACGGACTCATCGGAACCGGGGCGTAACCGATCAGCTGCGGGTTGGCATGGGTCACCATGTCTTGCCGTAGGGACGTAAACATCATGCCGACTTGCCCACGCCGCCACATCAGGTCGAGCTCCTGTCCCACGCCCGGCCCCACGATCGCCGCCCCGGGTGCGCGACGGCCCCCATCACTCACCGCCTCGAACGGCTCCCGGCTCAGCCGCCACAGGAACGCCGCCGACTCCGCCATTTCCAGCGAATCAAACGCCGCACGCCACCGCCCGTCCTCGCCCCGCTCCATCGCCCGGCCGCCGTTGCTGACCAGCAACGCATACGCGCCCCACGACAGGTACTGCCCGCCGTAAATCATCATGCCGTACTGATTCCGCGAAGGGATCGTCAGCTTCCGGGAGTATTCCAGCAACTCGTCCCAGGCCTGCGGGGGCCGGTCGGGGTCAAGGCCCGCCTCGGCAAACAAGTCCTTGCGATAGATCAGCACGTTCACCGACATGCTCAAAGGCATCGCCCAGACGTGCCGCGTCTGCTCATACGGCGGACGGATACCCTCGCGGTGCACGACCGGCCAGACCGGGCCAGGCACCCGTGACTTGAGCAGCACCCTTGCCGCCTCGATCTGCTCTTCTGTGGGATACGCGACCCACTGCCCCTCCGCGTCAAGCTCGGTGAGTTTCGGATCTTCGCTGATGATCCGGGCCATGATCGGCTCGAGCGGCTGCAGGAAGCCCTGTTCGATGTACGTCGAGCTCTGCCGGAAATTGACATAGATCGCGTGCGGCGGCACCCCCGCGGCGATGGCCATCAGCGGCCCCGAGTCCATCGCTGCGCCATGAACCTTCGGCATCGTGAAGGCTTCGATCTGGATATGCGGGTGCCGCTCCTGGAACAGCTGGACCAAAGCCCGTGTCGAAAGCGAGGCGGGGTCCAGCGAGCCCGGCTCCGGCAGGCCTTGAGACTTGAAACTCACCGGCACCGGATTGAACGCCGGCCGTGGAACCTGGGGCTTTTCAGATTCTGAAGCCATAGCCTCGACCGCGGTCCAGAGGCAGAGCGCCGGAACAAGCCCAACCAAACACGCGTGCAGCCGACGAACCAAAACTTCTCGCGATCGCACACGATTCAGCCCCCATCCCGAGCGAGATTTGTTCCATTTAACAGAATTCAAAGTTTCGTTATATTACACGTCTACACACCACCCAACAAGCCTGTTCTGTACTTAGAGGGGCACGAGTCGATCACTAAATCTGCCCCGAACGCAGGTCGCCCAAGACCCGATGGATCCCCGCGACGATCACCTTGAGAAACGCCTCGCCGTGTTCCGCCGTAGCGCCGGTCGGGTCGCCGAAACCCCCGTGATTGGACATCGCCTCGAACGGCCGGACACGCGAGACATAACCCGGCCCAGACCCGAGCCCAAGCATGTCGATATGCGTGAAGCGCGAGCCCGTCTGTATGCCATCTTTGGCCGCGCGTGACATTTCCACGTGCTCAGGGTCCAGCGCCAGCATCACCGCGGTTTCCATCTCCCCGGCATGCCCCATCCCGCCGGCGGACGACCGGCGTACCTCCGCCATCGCAGGCCCGGCGATATCCCAGTACGACGCCGCGATGAGCAGCCGATCGGGATGCGCGTACTGCAGCTTCTCAAGCGTCACCGACAGGATCGCGCCGTTCCCGCCGTGACCGTTGAGGATCAGCACCTTGCGGAAACCCGCGTGCAGGACCGAGTCCACCACATCGAACAGCGAGGCCGAGAAGTGATCGAGCTGCGTCGTCAATGTGCCGGGGTAGTCACGGTGGTGGCGAGAACAGCCCAGCCAGAGGGTCGGGGTGACCAGCACGTCGCCGGGGCTCTGGGCCTCGACGCGCCGACAGATGCCGGTCACGATGGTGGTGTCGGTGCTCACCGGCAGGTGCAGGCTGTGCTGCTCGATCGCGGCCGTGGGCACGATGACCGGCGTGTCGCGGTCCACCGCATCGATCTCGTCCCGCCGCATATCCATCCACTGCATCGCTTACTCCTGGGGGGGTTGATCGGTCGGATCAGTCGGCAAGATAGGCCACGCCGGACCGCTGAGGCGCTGGGGTGTAGCCGAGCCCGGTCAGGTGTGGCGTTTCGAGCGGAGTGCCGGCGGGCAACGCGGCGGACTGAGCCATGGCCTGCAGCGTGCCGCAGGTCAACAACACCCGCTCGTCCGGATACGGGGCCGGCCCGCCTATCAGCCAGTCCTCCGCCACCCGCGACAGGATCGCGAAGTTCGGGTAGCGGTCCGCTTCGCCCAGACCCGCACGGATCACCGCGCCTTGCAGCTGATCACCCACGCGGAATCCAAAAGAAAACTCCATGGTGCCCGTCACGCCCACCATCGCGAGCTCTAGGCCATCGGCATAACGAATCACAAACGCATGGCTCGGCTCCTCCAACTCCGCCTCGATCGCCGCCGACGGCAAAGGACGCCCAGGCATCGCCCTCGTCCAGACCTGACCCAGCAGCTCGGCCGACCACCGCCGCGACTCGGCCGCGTCCCATACTTCCGCACCCCGCCAGGCCATCACCGACTCGACGCCAGCCGCCCCGCCGCGTCGCCGCTCCAGCACGTGCTGCACCACCTCCAGCGCGTGATAGCCATAGCTCTCGGGCTTGCCGCCATCGACCAGCGGGAACACCGCCAAGACTTCCTCCACAGCCTGCCCGTCACAGTCCACCGGCGGGTCATACCGACAGAACGGCAGCGACGACGCCGACAGCACCCCGAAACCCAGCCGCCCCGCCCGCTCCAGCATCTCCCGACCCCGTTCAAAATCCCACGACAAGTGTTTATCGAAAAACACCGGGACCGATCTGCCGTCCGCTTCGAACACATTACAGACCGCATGAAACATCTCCGATCGGGGATAGAGACGCTGCCCGAGTTTGTTGTATGGATACTCGCCGTGCTCCGCGATCAGCAGCACACCATCAACCGCCAGCTCGCTGCCGCCCACCCGCAAGGCCTCGGCGATCGTCGAGAACACCGGCACTCCTTGCTCGGCAAATCGTGTTGCCGACAGGTCATTCGCGGGACGCTGCGCGACATACGCCGAGGCGATCTCGGTCTTCGGTCCGTGCCAGCCCCAGGCCGAATCGCTCGGCAGGTCCTCGAACCACCTGGCCATGATCACATCCGTGTGGCTATCTGGTCGGTAGACCGTGGTGATCACCGCGAGCTTCATGTCCTGCCTCTCTGCTCAACCGTCGGCACCGGGCCGCTCGCTGTGAAACAGTCACCCGGCTCGTAGCCCAGCGCCCGCGCGGCGGTCAGGTCATAACCAAACTCGGGACCCGCATCCGACGCCGAGACCAGATTCGCGACCGCAAATCCCTCGATCGGCGTTAGACCCACGGGATGAACCGACGCGTCCGAGGTCAACCCTGAAAGGTCCGCCGACAAACCCGCAAGCAGCCCGCGGGCCATGTCACCCGACGTGATCCCGATGGCTCGCCAGTCGGGCTCGGCCAAGTGCGACTGGTTGAAATGTTCCACAGGGTAAGGCTGCCCCATCCTCCAACAGACGCTGGCGATCCGCCCCTGCGACGCATAGAGCCACGCCAGCTGCTCCCCGTAGAGCTTCGTCACGGCATAGTGGTTCCGCGGCTGCAGTGTCGCGTCTTTAGCGATCCACCGCCGCTCGGGCTGGCCCAGGTGCACGGTCAACGAGCTCATCTGGACAACACGGCGCACACCGCACACCGCAGCCGACTCGTAAACATGCCGGGTGCCCGACACGTTCACCGCGATCTCCTGCTGGGCGTAGTCCTGGGGCTCAAGGTGCCGCAATGCTTTCATCGACGCGATCGCCAGATGCACCACAGCCGCCGGCCGAGCGGTATCGATCGCGGCGTGCACCCGGCCGTAGTCGGTCAGGTCCACGCCCCGCACCGCACACCCCGCGACCTCACCCTCTCTCAGGTCTAGCCCGATCACCTCGTATCGCTCCGCCAACATGCGCAACACCTCGCGCCCCACGTAACCCGACGCCCCCGTCACTACAATCCGCTGGCCGTCTTCGATACGTGATAGATCCATAGCAATCTTGTCCACAGACGGCGTGCGAAACGGGCAGCAACAACACGCTCAATCGGCACCGTACACCGGCGTCGGCGGGCTCGTCTCCAGGCCTGGCGCTTCAGCCACTGCCCGCAACCGCTGATCGCCCATAAGCGTCAAGGGTCCGTTGTACAACGCACTTTCTGGGGTGGGCACCGAGCCATCAAGCGTGTAGCGGATCGTAGCCCCCTGGGTTTGCGAGGCCAGCTCTACGCGCCCGCCGTCAAGCGTTGTAAAGATCGGCATCGCCGCCGGGCCGACACGGAACCCACTGAGCTGCCGTGCCGCCTCGACGTGGTAGCGGTCGTAGTAATACGGATCGTCGCCGTGACGTTTCCAAAGCTCGTGGAGCTGCCGCTTTGCCGGCAGATAATGCTCATGAATCCCGTCACCACTGAGCTCGGCCCGGCGGGCGTTCCAGACCAGACCCGCCAGGAACTTATCCATGTGTTTGTTGAACTGCGGGCCGTCCCAAGCGTCGCCCTTGATCGTGCCGATGGCATTCGCCAGACGGTGCTGCCCGATCACGTAGCGGACCCACGCCCAGCCCGGCCCGGCCTGCGTGGCCACATGCTCGGCCATATACGTCGCATCGGCGTAGGTGTAGAGCCAGGGCGTGAGCGCGGCAGGGTGCCGCCCGGACTGCGGCACCGAGTCGTGCACCACAATGAGCTTGTCGTGCAGGTCTTGGCGGAGGCGACGCATCTGCTCGTAACCGACCAGCCACTCGATCGCGGGCAGGCCGTCGGAGTAGAACCCATCAAAGCCGAATTCATCGATCTGTTCTTTGATCGCGGTGACATAGTCGTCAGGATCACGGCTGCCGAAGAACCAGGCGCTGGAATAGAAGATCGCGCGTTTGCCCTGTGCGTGGGCCCAGCCGACGTGCTCACGGATTGTGTCGGGATTCAGCGGCACGTAACGCGTACCAAAGTGCATGCCCCACGACCGGGCATGGAACAACCAGAGCAGGAACGTATCCGCCGGCTCAGAATACTCACCGAAGTACTCGGCCCGGGTCCAGTCGGGCATGGTCAGCTGATACACCAGCGAGAACGACTGCTCCCAGTCAAACGGCCGAGGCGGGAACGCAGCCAAGAACAACCGTTCGCCCGCTTCCAGGTTCCAACGGACCTGCCACCCTGCAGGCTCTTGGCTCAATGACTCCAGGTCGCCACGATCGAAACCCGCAAAATCCAGGTCAGGCGTGACTGGCGTCGAGTCGGCGAGCTTTCCACTGCCCGGCGGCGGATACGGGTTTGTGCCGAAGCCGCCCAAGCCATCGGTAGCCAATAGATGCCCGTCCCCGTAACGCACAAACGGTGCAGCAAGGTGAGACTCGACCGTCACAGCCGTATCGCTGCGCGGGTACACCGCCAGCATGCCGTCGCACTGCACGCCCAGCGCGACGTGCTCGTTCTGCATCACCGCCACTGTGTCGTCTGCTCGCAGCACTTTCAAGCCATCGAGCGGCACCCCGATTGTCCAGGTCGCTAAAGGACGCGGAAAATCGATCCGCTGGTGGGCGGTGATCGTCCGGGCTTTGGGCGAGATCACCCAGCGGACGCCGGTCGTGGCCACGGCATACCCGCCGTTGACTTGCGCGGGGGCTTCCACCGCCATCGGCAACGCGCCGGGGCCACCGGGGAAAGTCACCTTTTTGATCGGTTCGTCAATCGGCTCGATCGGGGTCGCCGGCAGCTCGACGATCTTGAGGTCCGCGATGCGGAAGTCGTAGGGCTTATCCGCCTGGGCATTGATCCAGATATCGAATCGCGGCCGGCCCATCACCAGTTCGGCCTGAGGGGGTGTTGTCACCACGGTCTCCCAACGCTCCCACCCGTTGGGCCCCCGCGTCGGGCTAGGCACACCCGGCTGCTGCCGACCGATCAACCGGTTCGCCATCTTGCCTAACGGCTCCAGACCGATATTGATCTCCATCTGCATCCGGTCGAACCGGCTGCGGATCAGCGCCGAGATCAGGTGCCGCCGATTGGGCTTCAACTCAATGTTGGTTTCGGTCCATAAGCCCCGACCTAGGCCATCGTCTCCTGGCGGCTCCGCCAGCATCGCCCAGTGGGCGGGGTGATGCTCGTCGGCTTCAACGAAATAGAAGTAGCAGTGTGGCTGGAACTGCCAAGCCGCGTGCTCAGTTTGCAGATCAAAACCCGGAATCTCCAACACCGCGCCACCACGTGTATCGACTTCAAAAAAAGCCGCCCGCTCAGAATTGGTGAGCGGTGTCGGCTTGGCGTCTGCCGCCTCGGACAGAGCGTCCGGCGAATAGCACACAGCGAGTACCAACAGAGACACGCTGACGTAACGCGAGAGTAGGCCACGCTCAGCAATGATTGTCTTTCGCATGGCACTACTCCTTGATTCACTCCTGACACCGCAGGGACAACGAACCCGGCTAACCGTCAACGACCCGGCACCGGCCGCACGATCAGCGGGCGGATCATCTCCTTCGGCACATCAAGCGTGAGCGACCCCGATGGATCAACCACCAACAGCCGCTTGAGCACCGGGTCGTACACCTCGAAAGGCCTGTCCACACCCAGGCGTGCCGCATCAAACTTCACGGTCGCGGTGAGGTTGGCGTCTTTGAAGTTGCCGACGATCATCAGGGCCTCGGGGGCGTCCCGCTGCATCGCGATGGAAACAAACACGTCCTGCGGCAGGCTGGTGGTGATGCCCAACAACTCCTGAACTCGGAAGAACGGAATGAACTCCGCGTCACCGAATTCCAGGAAGACCGGATAAAAGTAGGTCGCCAGACGGGTGAACATGTTCCCGGTGCGGAGCTGTTGATCCGACGCGGCACGGTACGGAGCAAAGACCCTATCCCTCATCAGGTTGCCGCCGGCCCGGGCGTCTTCCGTCATCGGGAAGTCGCCGTAGGGCTGCGACAGGTAGGTCGACCAGTTCATCATGACATCACCGGTCATGGCCGTCAGGTGGGCAGCGGAGAGCTGATAGTGGGTCGTGCCGAGCAGGATGCCCGGGTAATGCGACAGATAACGCCCGTCGGGCAGGTGGTCCCGCACCGACGCTTCGTACTTCGCCTCGGTGTTGAAATTGAAGTAGAACTCTTCCTGCTCGCCGGTGATGCCGGAGTGGGCGAAGCTGGCATAAGCCATCTCAATGCCCGGCGAGGTGTGGGGCACAAACTTGGCGTCGTGATCGATGCAGAGTTTGTAGATCCGCTTGTATAGCTCACGGTGGGCCAGCAGTGGGTAGCTGAAACGCAGCTCGCCGTCCGGGCCGATGGACCCCGCCCCGGTGCCGAGCGCCGCGTCGGGGAACGGCAGACCGAAGTCCAGGTGGATGTAGTCGGCGTCCATGTCGGTGAGCACCTTGTGGATGCCCCAGACCACGAAGTCCTGCCCAGGGCCGCTGGGTGCCGCCACGGTGTGATCGAACGAGATCGCGGTCGGCTGGATCGAGACCTCGGCCCCGAAGTCGGCCCAAGCTGGATCGTAGATCGCCATGTTCTTGAGGAAGTAGGGATCGTGGCCCACGCCGGTGCCCTCCATGGCGGCGTGGTACCGGGCGTACTGCTGCTTGCGGTCTTCGCCATCGATCTCGTACCACGGGCCGAGGAAGTCGTCACGGGCGTGCCAGTGGGTATACACGCCGGTCACGCCTTTACGGTTGTGGACCGCGTGGCGCTTGAGTTCGACCTGCGTATCCAGCACGAGGTGACCCTTGTCGAAGTGAGCAACACGGTCGACCGTGCCACCGGCTGCAGTCGCGCGGAAGTCGTTGGGGACGAAGGTTTCGTCGTAGCCGTCGTCCAGCGTGATCCCGCCGGACGAGTCTTTGAGCATCAGTCGATCGACCTTGAGTCGGCCCTGCCCACCGACCAGCAGGATGCCATCGCGGAGTTGTTCGGCGGTCGGCCGGAGCGCCGAGTCAAGCGGGGTCTGGGTGCCCGCAACGTGCAGCGTCAGCCGGGTCCCGTTCCCACGGGCCTTCCAGGTCAGCCTGAAGTCGTTCAGCGATCCGACGGCCGGGGAGATGACCTGCTTGCCACCGCTGTCACGGAGTACCACGCGATGCTGATTGCCGTCCACGTAAGCGACTGCGTGGATGCCCTCGCTCTTCGTCGTGTTACCGAAGTCCAGCCAGAACAGGCCGTGTTCTTTGGCCTCCATCAGGTCTACGTCCAACGCCAGCTCACCGCCCGCAGGATCGACGCGGTCACGCAGCAGGTAATGCACGAACACCCCGTCGCTCAACGACTCGGGCACCTTCCGGCCGGGCATCCAGAGTGCCGGGTAGCGGGCCGGCGTGATGTTCTCGAAGTGCACACTGGCCCGGATGCTCTCGCTGTTGCTGAGCATGATCTCGTCCCAGGGCAGCTCGAACGGCTTGGTCGGGATCGCAATGAGCCCGAAGTCGAACCGGCTCCCCGCCACGACCTCGCCCGCACCGCCCTCACCGCGGAAGTTCACGTGCAGCGTGCGTACCCCGTTGCTCACGGGCTGGATCACGATCTGCTTGCGTTCGTCGGCGTTCCGCCAATCCCAATTGTGCTCGGTGAAGAATTCGATGCCGTGGTCCAGATCGTGTAGCCGGACGGTCGGCGCAAAGCCGATCTCGGTCGGCTCGTTTCCGAGCTTGCCGCCCCAGGGCCATTCGGCGGCGCTGAACTGGTCGATCGGCTTGAGCCCGTTGTAACCCCGCCAGTAATGCGTCCCCGCCTCGGCCCGCACGGGGACTTCGAGGCGGAAGCTCTGCACCGTCCCACCCTCAGGCGCTTCGACCTCCATGTAATAGAACCCGTCATACTCCAGCGTCGACTTAACCTGCAGCGTCAGCGGACCGCCGCCGAACGTCTGTGTACGGACGTAGCGGGTATCACTTCGTTCGAGCACCTCAGGCTGACCCCGCGGCACAAGCGCCTGCCCGTTCACCACCAGACGGACCGGCTCGGCCAAAAGCAGCTGATCCCCCCGATCTAGATGCACCGTCACCTGTTTCGGCAACAGACCGGCACCGAAGTCGTAGGTCCGGTTGGTGGTCACCACGGTGTCGCCGTCGTAGGCCATGGGCTCCCAGGGCGGCAACAACGCATCGGTCTTGCCCAGATCATTACCCGCCCACTCGGGGAACTCCGGCTTCTCCAGCGGCACCTCACGGCTGACCCGCACGTCGCCGCCCGCCATCACATCCACCCGCAAGCGGTAATCCCCAAAAGCCATCTCCGAAAGGTCCAACGACACCGGGTCGGCACCGATCACCCCGTCCGCCGCCGCGAGCTCCTGCTCACCCGACTCGGGCAGCAGCACGACCCGAAGCCTGTCGGCATCAGCAGCAGAAGCGGGAAGACCCAACACCGGGACGCTCACCTTCACGGTCCCATCGGTCAGGAACCAGCGCTGCATCCTGATCGGGAAAGCCACCGGCTCCGACCACGTGAACGGGATAATCTGCTGGTGCAGCGGGTCGTCGAAGTTATCGTCATCGGCGATGTTGATAATGACCAGGTACTGACGCCCCGGGATCGGGCGGGCGGTGGCCATGGTCCCGATATACTCGCCCCTATCGAGGGTAGTGGCCCCGCCCATACTGAAGTCTTGGACTTCCTTCACCTCCAGCGTCCGGGCGTTGAAGCCCATCGTCGTCAGGAACTCCGGCATCGTCATCGCCAGCTCGCCCCCCTCTGCCACCTCTTCCATCACTTTGGTGTAGGCCATGAACAGCTGCGGGTCTTGACCCTCATACATCGCCATGATCTGGATGGTGGTCGGCGGCGTGACGTCATCGACCCGGTCGCCCACCTCACGCGGCATCTGGAACAACGACCACACGCTCATGTCGTTCCGGAAACGCAGCTTGCCCGACGTCTCGATCCCGGCGATGTCGTTCGCGGGGGCCCAGGCCGAGAACACCCCGGCAAATTCGTAACGCTTCACGTTAAACCGCCAGACTTCCAAGTGCTCCGGCTGACCGCCGAGCTGGTCCCATGGAATCAGTAGTTCGGCCGACCACTGATCTTCACCCACCGCGGCCGCGAAGTTCCCTTCCGGGATGTTCGGCTCCCAGCCCACCGACTGCGCACCACCGGGGTTATCGCGGAACGGCCCATCGAACAATGCCCCATTGGGGTTGATGATGGCCACGAAACCGCGATCGGCATCGGGGTGGTAGACAATGACCTCAAACGAGTCGCCCTCCCAGACATTCCCGTCCCGTTCGGTCGCCGGCAGCCTGGCCTCGATCGGATGAAGCGGGCTGGTCTCTGCGATCAAGCCAACCACCAGGCCTCGCTCCGAGGCAATGACCCGGACCTGGCTGTTCCGCTCCGCCCGGTTGAGCAGCGTCTCGCTGTTGTCCGCCGCCAGCCGGGTCACCACCAGGAAGTCGCCGAACCGCGAGCCGGCCTCCCACTCGGCGTCGTTGACCTGCCCATCGATCTGCACCTCGTCCTCGGCTAGCAGCGGAGCCGTCGAGAACGGCACGGTGTAGTCCTGAGATTCAGGCTGGGCGTTGCCGATCCCGGCAAGCACCATAAACAGGACCGACGCGATTACGGATTGAAAGCGGTTATTCATCATGATGAAGAGTGTGCAAGAGGATTAATAGGCCACAGCGTGTCATCGCTCATCCATTTGATCCCGTAGAACCGATCAACTGGCCGGCCCAGATGTTCCACACTATAATACTATTTGTTCTGTATATCAATACGAAAGCCGTCGCCATGAACCTCCCCCTCACCGCTACCGCACCGCCTCCCGCCCGCCATCAAGCGCGGGGATTCCTGCCCTTCGAACTGGAACGCGACCTCAGCCGGTACGAATACGCGGTCGCCTACAACCTCAGCGAGAGCGGGGTGCACCCGATGCGCGTCGACGAGCTCTACGCCGATGCCCCCGAGAAACTCGAGGCCCTCAACCGGCTGTTGCTGGGCTACGCCCCAGGGCTGGGCCTGCCCGAACTCCGCGAAGGCATCGCATCAACCTACGAGGGCGCCACCGCCGAGAACGTGATCGCCTGCGTGGGAGCCATCGAAGCCAACTTCGCCGCGATGACCACCGTCACCCGCCCCGGCGACGAGGTGGTGCTGATGCGGCCCAACTACCAGCAGCTCTACGGCGTCGCGACTAACCACGGCTTGCAGACCAAAGAGTTCGCACTACTCCCCGAGCAAGGTTTCGCCCCGGACCTCGACCAGCTGCGTGACGCGGTCACCCCGCAGACCAAGCTGATCGCGGTCTGCCACCCGAACAACCCCTGCGGCCGGGCGTTGACCGGGGCGGAGATGGACGCGGTAATCGAGATCGCCGACCGTGTCGGTGCCTGGATCTTGGCTGACGAGGTCTACCGCGGCTCCGAACGGCAGGGCGAGGCCTTCACGCCTAGCTTCTTCGGCCGATACGACAAGGTCATGGCGGTGGGCAGCACCAGCAAGGCCTACGGCCTGCCGGGCCTGCGTCTGGGCTGGGTCACCACCGACCCCGAAACCGTCGATCAGGTCTGGGCCCGCCGGGAGTACCTCTCGCTCTGCACCGCGCTCGTCGCCAACCATATGGCCGCCCACGCCCTGAACCGTCCCACCAGAGACCGCGTGGTCGCCCGCACCCGGAAGCTCATCCGTGACGGGTACAACCTCCTGGCCGACTGGATTGATCAACAGAACGGCGCGGTCGAACTCACCGCACACGACGCCTCGGCCATCACACTGCTCAAGGTCAACCTTCCCGATTTCGACAGCCGACAGTACGTCGACGAGCTCCGCGAGCAGCACTCGGTTCTGCTCGCCCCGGGCGACCACCTCGGGGTGCCGGGCCACGTCCGCATCAGCTTCGGCCTCGACCTGGACTACCTCAACGCAGGCCTCGACCGGATCACCGCCTACCACGCGACGCGGTCCTGAAACGACCCCCGGACGCGTTCAACCAAACCGTCTAACCGGCGAAGAGCATAGCTACCCCGGCGATGGCCACGAGGCCACCCAGGACGGTCGACCCGCCAACCCGCTGACCGGCGAGCGCGACCATCGGGATCACAAACAGCGGGCTCGCGCTCAGCAGCGTCTGCACCACCCCGGCGTTGCTGGCACGCTCAACCGCCACCTGCATCAACAGCATCCCCCCCGCTGTGCTGATGAGCGTGGTGGCCCCCAGCCAGTACCACACGCGCGTCGGGACCCGCCACACCGGCGGCAGGCTCGCGACCGGCTTCACCATCGGCAGCAGCACCGCCAAGACCAGCCCCCCCGCCGCCAGCCGGTAGACCGTCGAAACCAACGCATCGGCATCGGCCCCGCCTAGCACAAAGGCCTGGCGATTCACGATCATGCTCGCCGACTGCAGCAACACCCCCAGCAGCGCAAGGCCCACACCCACCCGCAGAGCTTGCGGCGTCTGGTCCGGAACCGACGCCGCCGGCCGCTCCGGGTCCGCTTCTGACACTACGGCATCAACGTTGTCGGCCTGGGGCGGACGCAGCACCACCCAGCCCACACCGATCACGGTCAGCGCTACCCCGGCGATCGCGACCCCGCCCAGCGTCTCGCCCAGGAACACCCAGCCCATCAACACGGTCAGCGGCGGGGTGAGCATCGTGATCAGCAGCGCCCAGGCCGGCCCCAGCCGGTTGAGCGACTGGAGATAGAACGTGTCGCCGATCCCGATCCCCAGGGCCCCGGATGCCGCGAACAGCAGCGCCGCCCCGGGCGGCAGGTTGAACAGCCCCAGCCCCAGCAGCAGCGCAACCCCAAAGAGGATCGCCGCGGCGATCAGGTTCTTGGTCATGTTCAGCAGCAGCGGCCGGAGGTATCGGCCCACATGTACCCAGATCAGAGCGGCGGCCGCCCAGACCGCCGCCGTCAGCAGCGCCGCGATTTCCCCCACATAAAGCGTGACATCCATCTAAGCATCCGGCCTTCGCTGGAGGCCGACCAGGCCCGGAGAAACAGGATCAGCCCAAGACCGAGCGGTCCGCCACGCAGGCGTGGTCGCCGGGTCATACGACTGGGGTTGATGGTCTTCAATCAGGGCCCGGATCTGCTCGATCGCCGCATGCGCATCAGGGTCATCGCCCTTGGCCCGTAGGGCTCGCGCGACCCGGAAGCCGGCGCGGTAGACGCTGCCTTGGCGTCCGGTTTCACCCTGATCGACTGGCGGCTCATCGGACTCCGCCGTGAGCCCCGCCGTAAAGCCCCGGGCATAGACCGCGCGGGCCGGGGCCCGCAACGCCTCTTCTGCATTCTCGATCAAGTCGTCGATATGCACGCCCGATTCGCGATCGTCGCTACCGCAACCGGCCAGCCCGGCTACGGCCGTGCAGAGCAGCACAAGTGATACCCAAGTGTGGCGAGCTCGGACGCACCGAGCGAGCGAGGCACCAGCGTTTGGAGGAATCGCGTTCACCACAGAAACTCACGTCACATCGAGTCGTTGAGCCGAACCCAAGGCAGGGGCGGGGGCGGCGTGCGGGTGGGGTGGGGTGGGGTGGGGCACGCCCGTTGGGCTAGAGCGTTCACCAGGAAATCGGGTCGCCGTAGGAGTCAGTGGGCAGGCCCCCGTTCCAAAAGGCCTGGGCTCCGGTGTAAAAGGCGTATTCAGGGTCGCTGCGTTGGAACGGCAGGTTGGCCACGTGGCCGTCGACATAAAGCACATTGACGTTGTCCTCGCCGTGCCAGTCGGCGTGGGACAGGTTGTTGTTGATGGCTGAGTTGAAATCGGGGCCATTCCAAGAGATCAGGTGCGCGCCGATCGTGCCGGTTACCGGGTACCCACTACGCGGCAGCTCCATGTAATCAAGCATCACGTGCATCTCGGTTGGTCGGGTGATGTTCTCGATCCGGACGTTCGTCTGGACTTCTGTTGCGGCACCGAACCAGTCGGGATTGGTGCCCAGCCGGATGTTCATGGCATAGCTGACGAATTGCGTCAAGCTGGCGCTTGTGGGGATGTACCGCGTGGTGACGGTGTCGTCCAAAGGGCAGACAAGGATCGAGTCCTCCTGATTGGCGATCTGCTGCTTGAACCCTGCACCCAGGTTGAGGTCCTCGGTCATGCCGTCGATACGGACGAACAGCTCGTAGCTCTGCCACCAATCGATGCGGTCTTCGTTCGCCGGGTCGGGGTCGGCGTCATACATCGCCGGGTGGAGGTAGCCGTCGAAGTCGACGCTGTAGCCCATCTGCGCGATCCCGAATTGCCTAAGGTTGGACAGGCACTGGGAGGCCCGGGCCGCGTCGCGGGCCGCGCCGAGGCTGGGCAGCAGGATCCCGATGAGCAGCGCGATGATCGAAATCACCACCAGCAGCTCGATGAGCGTGAACGCCTTGGCACGGGTTGAAGTGGTCGGCATGGTTAAACCTTCGAGAGGGGACGAGTGAAGCAGGCGTTGAGGGGGTGACGGACCTCACGCTTGGCTGAGAGAACCACAGCCAAATGTGCGTCGCATCCGAATTGTTCCGTTTTGCGGAACATATCGTACATTATATCAGAATATCGACAGAATCCAAGCCCCTTGCCATCCCATTTCAGCTAATCGGGCGGTTATCGAGGGTCCGTGGTCGGCTAAAGCGCGTCCGGACGCGCTTCGGTCACCACCGGGTTCTTGAGCGGGTTCTCAAAACCCCACGCCTGGGTCAGGCAAGGCTCCAGCGAGCCCGAGGGTGCATCTGCCGAAGCCTGCTCTGGCGGGTCGAGCCGGGTCGGGTCCACCCCGCACTCGAATTCCAGCGGCATCGCGTAGGCCAATGCCGACCAACCCCAGAACGGCGCGAGCCCCTGCCCGACGCCGGTCTCGGCGTTGTAGAACTCCCGGGTTGTCGTCTCGCGCAACGCCATCTCCGCGGTGCGGTACGCCAGCTCTTCCGCCAGTTCAGTCCGGCCATACCGGCGCAGCCCCTGGAACACCATGTAGTTGGTCGGCACCCAGCACGGCCCCCGCCAGTTGCACTCGTGGTCGCGACGCATCTGGTAGTAGTCCGGCTCGCGCTTCGACCAGGTCGTCACGGGGTACTCCAGCCAGAACGCCTCGCGGTCGGTGAGGTGTTCATCGATCAGCCGGTCGGCGCGGTCTTGCGGCGCGGTGCCGTCCCAGAGCGGGATGAAACCCGCGATCGTGAAGACCTTCCGATGCTCATCCTGGGCCTCGTGACGATCGAAGTAGAACCCAGCGGCTTCGTTCCAGAGGTGTTCATTGATCGCATCACGCCGTTCGCACGCGCGCTGACGGTAGGCCTCGGCACGATCGGCCTCGCCGAGCCGGGTCAAGATGTTGGCCATCGCGTCGAACTCCCGCGCGAGGTACACGTTCAGGTCGACACCCTCGACCGCGTCTTCGTGGTACACCCCGGCACGGCGATCCTGGTTGTCCATCCCCGAATGGTCGGCCGAGTCCCAGACGCTCAGCCCATTACAGTCGTAATCACAGTGCCACCGCCAGTGCTCGAGATACTTTTCGAGGCGTTCGAGGTATCGGCCTTCGAGCCAGCGCGGATCGTCGCCTTGGCGGACGCCCAGCCAGACCATCTGTGCCAAGAACGGCTTGTAGTGCTGCCGCAGCCGGGGCAGCCCGAGCGAGCGGGAGACGAAGCCGTTGGCAAGCTGTTGATCGAGGAACGCTTCGGTGTTACTCCGGCAGTAGCGCGGCTCGCCGAGGTGGGCGAGGTAACAGTTCTCGAAGTACGTGTCCCAGTCGTAGAACACGTCGTAGCTGTAGCCGTTGAGCAGGTTGCGGCGGTTGTTGTAGCTGCGGATCGCCCGGGTGTGCAGGTCGTGATGCAGCTCGTGAAGACGATCGAAGAGCGCGGACCGTGCGTCGCGATCGGGCAGACGGTCAGCGAGCTTGCGGATCACGGTTTCACCAGCCTGCTTGGCTTCGGCGATGGGGACAGATGACGACAGAGCGGGGGCTTGGGTCATGGCGGGTGCTTTCACAGTTGATGGCAAATTCAGGGCATCGTTGGAATGGGCAGATCGATCAAGACAGGTTGTTCGTAACGGGCGACCGCCGGGTCATCGCCGAAGTGGCCGTTGAGTTGAATGAACATGCGCTGTCCGGTTGGGTTGGTCACTGCGGTGTAAGCACCGACGACGCAGTAGCCGTGGGAAGCAAACAGTGCAGGCGCGAGAAATGCAAACACAAACCGGCGTCCGGTGGCGAGTTCGTAGCGGACCACGGGCACGCCGTAATCACGGCCAGCCCACGTGCAGTCCACCACGAAGTCGACGTACCGCCCGGTCGGGTCAAGGCTCAGGTCGGTGATCCACGAGTCTTTAACCCACGCGGGGCCGAGCTCTCGGAGCGTGAGGTTCTCAGCGTGCAACGCGTAGAGCGTGCCGTGCCGGGTGATCAGGATCAGTTCACCATCAGGGGTGGTACGCCGGGTGCCGGCTCGGACCGGGCTGTCGATCTCGAGATTTGTGCGGCGGATGCCCTCAGCGGGGTTACGACGGATGGCTGCGGGATCGATCTTGACCAGGCGAGTGGGTGATGCCGTCCCGGAGCTGAAGAAGTGGCCAGTGTTGGGATCGAGCAAGAGCGACCGGCGTTCCACGCGGAGCGGGGTTTCAGCGGAGGCTTGAGGCTGGAGGTCTTCCGGCAGACCGGCGTAGAGCACTTGGCGGGATCGGGTGTCGTAGACGAGCACATGGCCGTAGCTGTGTTCGTTGTCGGGGCCACTCCAACGCCAGCCCTCCGGGGCTTGATCCCTACCAAGCTCGGGGTTGAGATACAGACCCGCCTCGCCCACGCCCACCAGTACCTCACGCTGCGGGTCCCACCGGCCCATCGGCCAGCTGTCCTTCCCAAACGGAACACCCAGGCTCTCGCTCTCGCCGGTCAAGACATTGTGCCGGATCAAGCGCCCGCCGGGGTACTGGCTGCCCTGCCAATCACGCTTGGTGGGGTAGTCGCCGTAAAAGGTCAGGAGGTAGGTCGTGCCGTCCTCAGCGATATCGATGCCGGTGTGCAGCTTGCCATCGCCGAGCGATTGCCGGTCGTGCCAGCGATCGGTGTCCCGGCTACTCATGGCCCGGCGCAACGTCTGTATATCGGGGTCATAGGTGATGAGCCAGGCGTCGGCCCGCGGGCTAGTCAGGTGGTTGCCGACCGCGAAATGGAACCGTCCATGCGGACCGATCGCCCCCTGACCCCAGCCGCCGTACACACCTGCCCCCTGCATGATCGGCGGGTCGAGCGGGACCACGTGGAGGGTGGGCGGGTCGACGCAGGAGAGATAAGTGAACGGGGGCGTGTCGGCAGGCAGCTTGCTCGGCACCCCAGGTTGGGAGCCACTCCCGATGGGCTCGGCGGGCTGGTTTTGACCCGCGGTCGATGAGGCACAACCGGCGCCGGCGACCACGGACACAAAGGCAAACCCCACGAAACCGGCCGCCACCAAATACCTGCAAAGCACGCCGACCGATCGGCCCAAAACCCTCCAGCCAGACATTGTTGCAGTCGTCTTCAGCATCGATTCATTCACTCGATAAAGGGTGCCGCAGCGGGCCGAAAACGCATGCCCTCAAGACGAAGCGGGCTGTCGCTGGCGGTACTGCTCGGGATCGACGACTGCGGCCATGGCCGTAGCCAGATCGGGCCTGCCGATGAAGCCCGCGACATGATCGTGCAAGGAAGATGGCCGACCGAGCTGGTCTCGGCGAGTCACACGCAACCCAAACACATCACCGCGTGAAACCAGATGTGCCAGATCTCCGCGGGCAATTATTCGGAACATGATATTCATTATAACGGAACATGCGGATCGGCCTGGCTTGCGTCTATCAAGATTTTTGAGCACCGTCGCCCGCTAGCTGCAGCAACGCATGCAGCGTCATGCAGTGGGTCCGGTGGCACCCCTCGATCCCCTTTCGGTATATCTCGAAGTGCGGCGAAGGCACACCCTCAGACTCTTAGTGGCCGCTGAACCACCATAGATTTAACCCCAACCATCTCATGGCGCACCACGCCAAAACCCACAGTAGCCTGCACCGCTCAGAGGCCGGACTTTATGCGACGCGCCCTGCGCGATACATTCCACCGAGTGGAATCGTCAATCCTTATCAAAGCCTTCGCCATCCTTGAGTACCTCGTATCCACGGGGGAGCGCGTCTCGCTGGCCCAGCTCACCGAGCGGCTGGAGTTCAACAAGCCGACGATCCACCGCATCCTCAAAGACCTCATCGGCCTCGGCTATGTCGAGAGCCTGGGCGGCGGGGTGTACGGCGTGACCAGCAAGCTGCAACTGCTTTCGCACAGCAAAGACGACGCAAGGCTGATCGAGGCCGCCGACCCGATCATGACCCGTCTGCACGAGAAGACCCAAGAGACCGTCAACCTTGGCCGGCTGCAGCAGAGCAAGATCCGCTATCTGATGGTCTTGGAAAGCCCCAAGGCCTTGCGGCGCGTGGAGACCACCGGCGATACCTTCCCGTTCCACAGCACCGCCCTGGGTCGAGCCATCGTTTCGCACCTGCCCGAGACCCAGTGGGATCGGCTGATCGACGATGGCGAACTTACTCCGCCGACCTCAAAAAACCTCGTCGATCGCAAGGCATTCGAGCAGATGCTGCGACTCTGCAAGGAGCAGGGCTACGCGGACGAGTGGGAAGAGAACGACGTCGGCGTGATGTGCGTCGCAATGCCCGTGCTGGTCGATGACGAACCGATCGCTGCGATCAGCCTCACCGTGCCTTTAGCTCGCATGGACCGCAAACGGGAGCACGAACTGGTCTCGGACCTTAAGAGGTCGACAGCTGAGTTGGCAGAAAAGCTCGCCTGATTTAGGCCGGAATCGACGGGTTGCCCGTTCAACAGACCCACGGAGCCGGGATCGCCGACATCAACGTTTACCCGCTAGCCGGATACCCGGCGTCGACCACCGGCCACGCCAGACGCCCGGTGTTTCGTGCTCGGTGACAATCAGGTCCCGCCCGTCGGGCCCCCCGAAATGGAGGTTGGAGACCTCACCAAAAGGCAGATCAATACGCTCAAGCAGTACGCCGTTCGGGTCGAACACGTCGAGCTCACCGTCGCCGTAGTTCGTGCTAACCAACCGCCCTTCTGCATCGAAATCGATCCCGTCCGGACCGCATTCGTCCTGGCCTGGCAGCTTGGCAAACAGGCGTCGATTCTTACAAACACCAGGCTCAGGCAGGTCAAATGCCGTCAATCGCTTTGTCCAGGTCTCCGCCACCACCAACTTGCGGTTATCCGCCGAAACCGCCAGCCCATTGCAGAAGGCGAACCCCTCCGCGACCGTCCGCAGCTCGCCACTGATCAGACGACAGCACACCCGCCCGTGCGGCGAATCGGCGTCCGACCCGTTCGGGACGGTGAAGTACAGGTTGCCCTGATCGTCCAACGCGCCGTCGTTGCAGCCCACCAGTGGCATGCCGTATTGACTTGTACACACCGGGTCTACGCCTCCGTCCGGCGTGATCCGGAGGACACCGAGCTTCGCGTCAATCAGCCAGAGATGGTTCTCCGCATCGACCTGCAGGCCCGCGGGCGACCCATCGGTCCGAGCGTGTTCACGCAGGCCACCGGAGCTCAGCAGTTCGTAGACCGGACCGCCTGACGACACAAAGAACCACCGGCCAGCCCAGTCATACACCGGGCCTTCCGCGCCCGGCACACCCTCCGCAACGCGGGTCAACGGCTCTGTCAGCATCATGCCTCTCCTCCAGAAATGGGCAAGGCGGCGATCCCGTCCACTTCGATCAAGAGGTCCGAAACAGCCAGGGCGCTGCCGACCGTGGTCCGGGCCGGCCGATGATCGCCAATCCACTCGGCGAAGACTTTATTCATCGCCCCAAAGTCGCGTTCCACGTCCTTAAGGAACACACGCATGGTGACCAGTTCATTCCGCGTCACGCCAGCCTCGTGGAGCGCCATATCGATGTATTTGAGTGTTTGACGGGTCTGAGCCTCGATCCCGCCGGGCACCACCTCGCCCGTCTCTTCATCAAACCCCACATGCCCCGAGATGTACAGCAGCCCGCCATGTGCGACGGCTGTGCTGATCGGGAGTTTTTCATCGACACCATAGACCCTCATAAAGCCTCCTTAGGTTTCAAGCGGGGACACCGTGATCCATGGGCAGTGGCATCACAAGACAAGTTAGACCCAGAACACCAAAAGGCGCTTGGCACGTTCGGTTTGTAGTGTATCATTTAGCGGAACGATTTATTCTATATTTCAAACCGGCCCTGTATCGCTCCTTCTTGGTGAGTCGAGGCTCGAGGTCGTGCTTACACCCTACTCATGCAGGATCTGCCCCACGATGTCTAGCCCGACGACCCACCCTCGCCGCCAGACCGTCTCCCATGGCTTGGCTGATGTCTCGGGTGTGACCAGTTCGCCTGCTCACTCAAGCCCGCTCGGACCCAAGACCTCCAAACCCGGCCGGAGCTTTGATGAGCTAGGACACATCCTGCATTCGGTGGCCGCCGTCGCCGACGCCCTCGATATGGTGGGGCTCCGCAGCCAGTGCCCCCGCGTTCCGCTGCCCGCCCGCACCGGTGTGACGCGCATCCTGGGTCGCTGCCGCACCACCCTGTGGGACGATCTCGAGGGGACCGACCCGTGTCCCTACGAATTGGAACTACAAGCGGTCGATAGCTGCCAGCCGGGCGACGTCCTCATCGCCGCCGCGGCCGGATCCTACGCCTCGGGCATCTGGGGCGAACTGCTCTCGACCGCGGCCCGAAACGCCGGCTGTGTCGGAGTGATCGTGGATGGCGGGGTCCGCGATGTCGCCAAGATGCGGGAGATGCGGTTCCCCTGCTTCGCCCGGCACCTCTGCCCCTACGACAGCCAGCATCGGCAACGCGTGATCGACTACGGATGCCCCGTCCAGATTGGCGAGACGACTTTCCACAACGGCGACCTAGTCATCGCGGATCAGGACGGCGTGGTCGTGATCCCGCAAGACGTTGAAGAACAGGTGATCGACCTGGCGATCCAGAAGATGAACGACGAAAACCACGCCCGTCAGGCGATCTTAAATGGCATGCCGGCTGTCGAAGCCTACGACCGCTTCGGTGTTCTGTAACGTTTAGATCCTAGCCCCAGCAAGACCTTTTGACCGACAAAGCACAAACCTTCATACTGCTTGCCGGGAAGTCAACGATCAGCACTCAGTTTACGCTACATGACAAGTCAAAGCAGCACTCCACCAATGGGACGGCGTGACGTCGCACAGCTTAGCCCATTAGTAGCCATCACCACCCACCCGATTGAACGTACAGTATGGGATCGCATCCCGTCCTATTGCCTCGAACCCCCGGACAACCAAACACAAACGCGTGAGCCCGGAACCGTGTCTTTCGGATGGACCGACAACACGCTGGTCGCGCGGTTTGAGATGGTCGACACCTCCATCGTGACCCACGCCTCGTACGACAACGAGCCCCACTACGACCTCGGCGACACCGCAGAGTTGTTCATCAAACCCGCCCAGCAAGACTACTACTGGGAGTTCTACGCCACGCCCAACGGCTACCGCACCGCGATGTGCTGGGAGTCGGGACCGTCTACCTATCAAGGCGAAACGCTGCCCTACATCGACCCGCAACTCATCGATGTCCGGGTCGGCCGATTTGATCCCCATACCGAACATGAACAAGGGCAGGCTATCAATCAACCGAGCGGCTGGTGGGCGGAAATCGCGGTCAGCCGACGCTTGATCGAGTCTCGTGGCGACCCGTTTGACTTCACCGCACGCCATTGGACAGTGCTTGCCAGCAGATACAACTACCCCGGCGGCCCCTCCGATCAGCCGAACACCAGTGAGGCAGGTTTGCGGCCGACTCCTACGCTGGCCCACCCCGAACTCACCAGCTTCCCCCGACTCCCCGAAGCCAACTTCCACTTGGTTGATCGCTTCGCCGAGCTCCGAGCAACCCGTAACGCATCATCTGACTAAACGACGTAACACCCAGGCACACATCAAGCCGCTAAACATCGGACGCATCTGCTCCAGCCGGCGACTGCCGCTGGCGATAAAGGCCCGGATCGATCACGGCGGCAAGCTTTTCGGTCTCGACAGGCATACCCAGCCAGTCGATCAAGCCCTGTAGCTCGGCGGTATCGCACTGCACCAGTGCGCGGTGGGACACGACACGGACCTCGATGTCTCGACGGCGTTGAGCCTGATCCAACGAACGCTTCGCCTGCAATTCAAAGACGCGCTTGAGCGACGAGCGATCGCGAGCCGCCGCCTCTGGACCATGCGACCGTCCGACCATCCGCGACTGGGACGCAAGGACCTCGCCCAGGTCGCGCTGCATCCACAGCATCCGGTAACGCGGTCCGGCCGGCAGATACTCGGTCAACGCATGGATCACTTTGACGGCATGCCCGCCCGCCGTGCGGAGACAGTCCGGGTCAAACTGCAGCCGACGCACCGCCTCATGTTCAAAATACCCACGGGGGTTGTTCTCATCGTTCAGACGCTTGCCATCGGTGAACGGCGGGACCCCCGCGGCCTGCAACAACTGCATCATCAAGCTCGTGCCGGAACGCGGCAGCCCCGACACCACGTAAATCACCGGCCCCTCACCCGGGGCCGCCGCCGCATCGACCTGACCATCGCTAGGCGCTTCCGACTCAGACGACACGCCTGGCCCCAGCGCAATCCGGCGGTCCAGCGTCGATCGCGCCCCCACCAGCTGCTCGATCGCTTCGCTCGTCCGGCCTTGCTGCCGCAACAACAGGTCCAGCTCCCGCCGGGGCTTCCCCCACTGCGGGGCCTGCAACACCGCGACCTGCAGCGCCAAGATCGCCTGCTCGGGCTGCCCCAAGTCCCGCAAAGCCAGACCCAGTTTGTAGTGCGTCCGCGGCAGAAAATAGATTCTTTCCAAGGCGGCGAGGCAGTGGGAAACCGTGTCTTCGTGATGCCCCCTCTTCATCGACACCTGAGCCAGCGCGTCCCACGCCGGGGCATGGTCCGGGTCATGGTTCAGGGCCTCGCGGAATGCCGTCTGGGCCGCATCCAGGTCACCCCCCGCCAGCATCACCTCGCCCGTCCGCATCGGCCACGCCAACGCGTCACGCTCCTCCTTGCCCGTCTCAACCAAGACCCGTCGCGCCGCCGCCAGATCACCTTGAGCCACCAACAGCTGGACCTCACGCAAGGCCAACCCCCCGGCCCCGACCCTCGCCCGACGCAACCCCTCCAGGCTTGACGCCGCCGCCTCAAACTCCTCCCGCAAGACCTGACACCCGAACACCACGTCCAAGGCCGCCGCCGCGTCCGGCGCATCCGACAAGACCTCCAAGGCCAACGCTTCGCAGTCCATCACACCCTCAGCCTCAACCCGCGACTGCAACAACGCCAGCCGGTTGGTCAGACGCACCTGCCGCACCCGCTCCTCCTGGTCATCGCTGAGTTCATCGAGATAGCCCAGTTCCACCAGCTGCCGCAACGCCTCGCGCTCGGCCTCGGGATCAGACACCCCCCCGGGCTCGGCCGGCTGCCGCCCGTCGTCGGCGTGTTCCAACTCCCAGCTCAACACGAAATCGGGCTCAGCCACCGAAGGCGACAACGCCATCGTCAGCGGCTTGCCGTCCATATCGAGCCCGACCGGCAGCCCCATCAGACTCAGTACCGTCGGCGCGATGTCCAGCAGCGTCGCCCCCAGCACGGTCTGCCCCGCCCGGATATCGGGGCCTTGCATCGCCAACATTCCCAGCGGATGGTGCCACGCCACGGGATCGGTTTTGTGGGACGGTCCGGTCGGGCGCAAGTCGTCAAACCGGTAGCCGTGATCGCTCACGAGGATCACGTTCGTCTCGGGACCCACCAGCCGAAGCGTCGCCGCCAGCATCATGTCGTGGAACTGATAGCACACCGACATCACATGCCGATACCGCTCGAACGCCTCCGGATCGACGTGGTCCATCCGCGGCGGGTGGTACTCCATAAAGGCGTGTGCAAAGCGGTCGATCCCCTCGTAGTACACCGCCATGAAGTCCCACTCGGTGTGCTCCATCAGCCAGGTCGCCGAGGTATGCACCGTCGTGGTTTGCGCAATCAGCCGCATGAGCCCGCCCAGCTCGCGGTGCCGCGCCGGGTTGAACCACGGCGAATCATCCGGCACGTCCGGCTGAGCCATAAACGGCATGAACGGCAACACCGACTCCCTCCCCAACTCCATCGGATGAACCCGCAGCTCGGCTAGCGTCTGTTCCAACTCCGGCGGATGCACCGCCCCCGGTTTCACCGGCCAAGGCTCGTCTGGCCCCGCCACCGCCGTCTGAAAATCGTTGCTCACCACCGCACCGCAGACCCGCTCCGCCGGATGGCTCGCATACCAACCCACCACATTGCTGCTCAGCCCGGACTGCGACGCGATGTTCCACAACGCCTTGCACGCCCGGCTCCCGCTCTGCACCGGCCGAACGCCTCGGCCATCCGGCGTCACCTCGCAGAACCCGTGCACCCCGTGCTTCGACGCTCGCTTGCCCGTCGCGATTGAGTTCCACAGCATCGGTGAAAGCATCGGCCGAAGCGTCGCGATGTTCCCCGTCGCCCCTTCCGACACGAAACGCGACAACGCCGGCATCGCCCCACGGTCGATCAGCCGTCGAGCAAACCGCCAGTCCGCCCCATCCCAGCCAATCAGCAGCGTGCGGTTTTTCTTCGCCAAACCACTCCAATCCTAAACCGTGCCCGTGGGTATGTCGCGTCCCATCTGTCACGAGCCGCATCCACGCAGCGACCAAAATAAGGCCGCTCAAACCACAGAACAAACCGGCAAGCTTTGCTCTGAACCGGTGCCCAGGAATACAAAAGCCTGCTCCCCGTTTGGGAGGAGCGGGCCGCAGCATCTCCCGTACGGGCCATCGTCCCGCAGCGGGTGGATATCAGGCAACCTTGCGGTGACGCCGGAGGCCGAGCACGCCCGCCGCACCCGCCGCCAGCAACGCGAGACCGCTGGGCTCAGGGATCGCAGTCACCGTGATCGGCGTGTCTGGCGTACTCTCGTAGAAGAAACTGCCGATCGAGATGAACGAAGGGTTGATGGGGTCATCAATATCGTAAGTCAGGCCGGTGGCGTAGCCGTAGTGGGTGGTCGTGCCACCGTTCAGCGTGATTCGGAAACCAATGATGCCGTCCACCAACGCACGCGGTGCCTCGGGCAAAGCACCATAGCCATTGGAAGGGAAATCGGTCGCCGCGCGGGAATAACCCACATCGAGAATATCGGTGGGCCCGACGGTATCGCCAGCCTGGAGCAACTGAACGTAATCCGGAGTAGTCACCGACTCGACCAAACCGCCGTATGTGTAGAAGCCCACCGAGACTTCGCCACCACCGGCAATCGCTGAATCTAGAAAAAAATCATCCCCATTGCTAGAAGCATCTCCAGCGATATCAAACGCCGCCGAAAACCGACCTGCAGAGACATCGTGGCTGATGTTGGCAGTAACTTCGATAACAGCCGCGGCCGCATCGGTCCCCGCGCCCATCGCCGCCGCCCCCGCCGCAAGCCCGTACCACGCCATCGAATCGAGACCGCGCTTCGTACCGCGGTCGGTGGTCTTTGAATCATTCATATCTGCAATCTCCTCGTGTGAGTAATGAAATGGCCTGGCCAACGACAAAACACCCGTCAACGGTGTGTGTTTTCCTGATGACCGAACGAAAGAAGGATCGCACCCTGCCCCTGTGCCCTGCAGTGAAAGAATCTTCAGTCTCACTGTTTCGAACGCCAATCGTCCTTTTGGCCGGCGAGACTGCCAACATCTCGCGCCCCGAGAACACCGCACCCGGGATGCCACCGTCCCCGCCATGCCAATCACGCCCGACCGCATATACCGGGGCTACTAAACTCTCTTGCTCGCCATCTCTGTAGGACATGCCGGTCAGTCTTCTGCAAACCGAGACGGACTACGGGTTCAGGCCGTGCCGCATGCGGTCTTTGGATTCAAACGGGGTCAGCGGGAGATCGATCGGTTCTTCTGAACAGGGGTGAGTCGGGGTGCAAATCCGACGAGCAGGCTCCGAGAGCTTAAACCAGAGGCTTATCAGCGTCAACTATTTTTTAGAATACTTTGTTCCGTAAAATGAAATCTTGATAGCGGGCCGAGCACCACCCGCACCCCGATAGATCGACAAGGCTCGCCAGCCCCCTCTCGCGCACCCCTGGAAAGCAAGTGCTTCAGTCCAGGCCCGGCCTGTTGGTCAACGCCCTGGTAACGCCGGATCATTCAGACGCAGCCAGTACACCGACTTGGCATCGGCCTCCAGCTCAACCCGGTCGGTGCCCGACGCGATGGCCCGGCCCGTCTTGAGGTTTACCACGCCGGCCGTCCGGGGCAATCGGCTGGTATAGCGGTCTGGCTGGACGGCGTGGATCGAAGCGAAGTGGCCGTTGATCGAGACCTTGATGCCGGGCGTCGTCGCCACGTGGGCGCCCGCGTAGGTGGCGAGGTTGTGCAGCAACTCTGGCGAGAGCCCTTCCTTGCCCAATATAGACCGACCGCCAGTCGGCGAAGTCGCGGGTCGCGATGGCCGGTGTGCGGGCTGTCAGCCCACGGCTATTAATCAGAGAACCCACACTTCATGCATCAATGAATAATCCCACGCTTACCGGGGCTCGTGCCGCATCCACACAGCGACCAAAATAAGGCCGCTCAAACCACAGAACAAGCCGGCAGGCTTTGCTCTCAACCGGTACCCAGGAACACAAAAGCCCGCTCCCCGTTCGGAGGAGCGGGCCGGAGCTTATCCCATGAGGGCGATCAGCCCACACGGGTGGATATCAAGCGACTTTGCGGTGACGCCGCATCCCGAGCACACCCGCCGCGCCAGCCGCCAGCAATGCGAGACCGCTGGGCTCAGGGATTGCAGCCACCGTGATCGCGGTGTCCGGTGTGTCCTCATAGAAGAACGTGCCGATCGAGATAAACGAAGGATTCACGGGATCGTCGATGTCGTAAGTCAGCCCGGTCGCGTACCCGTAGTGGGTCGCACCACCGGTAAGGATCATGCGGAATCCAATGATGCCGTCCACCACCGCACGCGGCGCTTCGGGGTCAGAACCATTCGCAGCAAAGTCGGTCGCCGCACGCACACGGACATCAAAGTCATCGGTGGGCCCAACGGTGTCGCCAATTTGAAGCAACTGAGCATAGCCCGTAGGTGCCGCAGACTCGACAAGACCACCATAGACATAGAAACCTACCGACACGTTGCCGTCACCGTCGATCGACGTTTCAAAGTTGAAGTTGTCGGTGTTGATGGGATCTCCGGCAATGTCAAAAGTTCCAGAGAACTGACCACCCGATGCATCGTGACTAAAATTCGCCGGAACCTCAATGATCGCGGCAGACGCATCGGACCCCACACCCATCACCGCCGCACCAGCGGCCAATCCATACCAAGCCATGGAATCGAGGCCACGCTTACTGTTCTTCGATTCGTTCATCTATCCAATCTCCTCAGGTGAGTGACAAAATGGTCAGGCCGGGGAAGCAACCGCTCAGCAGCGGATGATTCCCTAATTGACCGCGAACAAAAATTGGCAAGCCCTCGTCATGTGTCGCAGCTTTTGACTATGCGTCATGGCCGCGAGTCGCGGTCGACATAACGCCGCAGAGCGGTATGGCATTACTCAGCCCTGGAGCCGATTCCAAGGGCAGATCTGGGCACGTTTCCCAGATCACAAATTCAACAATAAACCGGATGCCCTGAACGGTCAACCATATTTTAGAAGTTTTTATTCCATTCAATGAAATATTATTCGCGTCACACACACCGAACAGCCGCCGCAAAGAGCTCCAGACTCGTGCATGGTCGTTTCTAGGGCCCTTTTCAGAATCTGGGTTTTTCATAGAGTGAAACGCAGATCAGCGCTGCTGTAGTGTATTGCGTGATGGATCACACACACGCGTACGCCACGTGCTCAACCCTTGGCTTGGCCCACGAAACCCTCGCCCGGCCCCCCGCGCGACACCTGCCTGCACGCACGGCTACTCAAGAATCACACGCTTCGTTCAGCTTGGCGAAAGCAGACCCGGGTAGCGAAGAAGCCCTGGCGGCCCCGACCAGAGCGCATCGCCCTCGCTGAGCTCTCCCCGACCGATCAGGCCCCGCAGGTCGGGCTCGAGACCACACGCCTCGCTGTTCTTGATGTGGGGGTCAAGATGAGCGGCCAGCAACGCGGGCCGCGTTTCGAGCCCTACGCCATAAAGATGAAGCGCGTGTGCACCGGGCTCTAGGTGGCGGCGCAAGACCACAGAGGCTTGCAGGACATCCAGCGCAGCCAACGCGGTGAGCGAAGAACCCAGGAAGCCCAGGTCGTCGTTGAGCTTGTGCCAAGCCCCGTAGAACCGCTCGTTGCTGCGGCCGCCGACCCGACGCGGCTCGACCCGCCCGATGCCCGAGTAGTCCAAGACCAACACGCGTCGGCCAGCATGGACCTGACCCCGAAGCCAGGGCAGGTGCTCGCGCAAACGACGCGTCCCGCCCGGCCAGACCGCGATGATCGCGTCTTTCCCATCAAAGCCACCCAACGGATCGCACACTAGGCCAAAGTTCAACAGGTCTTCTTGCGTCCGCCACCACCACGCCGAATACTTCAGCCCGGGCATCGTGCCCGCCCAATGGCGACGCGGGTTGGGATCAACGAGTGCTTGATCCCGGTAGACCTGGTCACGCAGCCAAACAGTCGCGTCATGCCCACTGCCATCGGCCGGGGCGGCCGCGGAGTTCGATTTCCCAAGCGACTCCGCCAAGTAAGCGAAGTCAGACAACACGGTCGGCGCATCTGGGTCGTCACCGCGGATCTGACCGGTACGAGTACACCACAGCTTTTCCTCCGCCACGGGCTGCACCGCATCCAAAGCGGATGCCGACGCGTCCTCGGGCAGGCCGAAGGCCGAAGCGAAGAAGCGTGCAGAGGCCGACGCGAGTGCCGGGCTGTATTGGTGGTCCACTTCGTCTTCGATCAGCCGAAGGTCGATCTCCACGCCGCAGCGCTCCGCTGTCTGTCGCGCGATCGCGACGCTACGGCGTGTGCCCTCGATCGGGAAGAAGTCCCAGGCGGCGGCAAGCACCGCGGTCGGACGCGGGGCCATCGCAAGCAGTACATCCGCGTGGTCGTAGCCCGCCGCGGTAAAGCCCGGCCAGATCTGCTCGGCATCCTGAGCCTGTCCAGACCGCTGGTATGACGCCCGGTCCATAATGAAAGTCGCGGGAGCGGCCGCGGAGAGCCGAGGCTCAGCCATCATCAGCATCGAGGTCTGCGTGCCGCCACCACTGTTTCCGGTTGCTCCTATACGAGTGGGATCAACCTCGGGGCGACTCAATAGATAGTCGATGCCCCGCATCGCGTCGTGCAGGAAGTAGCGGGCCAGCGACACACCCAGCAGTTGGCACGCCTTGCCGAGCGTATCGTGCTCTTCGATCCCCCACATCGGCTCACCCGCATCCGGATCATGCAGCGCAAACGTCAGCCGCTCACCCTGACCGATCGGGTCGATCGCCAGGACCGCCATGCCGGACCGTACGAGCCGCTGACAGACCGACTGGTAGTCCGGGTGGGTCTTCGCGGTCAGGAAGTGGCCGGACAAAAAGAGCACAGCCGGTACGGGTTCGTTCTGATCCAACGGTAGGTACAGATTGGCGGTGACACGCTCGCCCGCCCGAGGCTGGTAGGTCACGGCATCGATGGTGAACGCATCGGTCTCTAGACAACGCTTCACCGTGGGCTCAAGCGCCGCATCGTCGGGTAGGCCACCGATCGAGCGGAGAAAGTACACACGCAGCTCTTCCTGGAACGCCTTCAACGCGCCGGGACAATCCAAGCCCGCCCGCCGCCGATCCCCCTTCTCGATGGCCAATTGTGTCCGCCGTACCACGTGCTGCCGCAGCAGATCGGCCACGTCATAAGTGCCATCCAAAAAAGTGAACGCTTCAATCTGAGCAAACGTCATCGGTCAAGGCCTCGGCTGAACCGGATCATCGAGACGCAGCCAATAAACAGACTTGGCGTCGGTCTCTAGTTCGACCCGATCGGTAGCGGACGCGATCTTCTCACCCGTCTTCAGATTGATCACATCCGCAATCCGTGGCAGCCGGATGGTGTATCGGCCTGGCCGGACCGCGTGGATGCAGGCGAAGTGGCTGTTGATCGAAACCTCAATACCGGGCGTCGTGGCGATGTAGGCGTCGGCAGCGGCGGCGATATTGTGCAGCAGCTCGGGGCTCAGGGCACCGGCCTGTCCGATGTAGATCGATTGCCAGTCACCGAAGTCACGCACGGCGATCGCGGGGTTGTTGTTGGAGGTGTATCGACCGAGCACCGTCATGCCGGGCGTGTCGTGAATCGCGAACTGCTCAGGGGTCCAGTAGCCGCCCCAGTAGCCGGCCTCGCCGGGGTGGTCCAGGGTGATGCGGTAGCTGATGGTGTGACCAGGGCTCTGCTCGGGGCTGAGGCCTTGGCTGTACGGGTGGTCGGTGGGCTTGGCGGTAATGCTCAGGCCGGGGACGCCCGATTCGAGCTCGACGGCGAACCCGGTGAGGCCTTCGATGCCGTCGAGGCTGAGTCCTGAATCGCGGACGTAGCCGGCGGCGTGCATCCACACGAGCTTGCGGTTGTTGCCCTTGAGCCGGTCGAAGACCTGCTGCCGCTGCGGCGTGACCCGCGAGGCATTAATAAACACGTAGACCTTGTAATCGTCGAAGGCATCGAAGTCTCGGATCAAGTCTTCCATCAGGATGATGTCGAACGGCACGCCCGAGAGCCCGACGCTGCGGGGGACGTTGTTGTTGGCCATGTACGGGAGCCGGACATATTGCCGGTTCGGCATGGTGGTCCAGAACAGGCTGGCCTCGTCCTGGACCAGCACGACGTCGGCCTTCTTGACCATCGGCAGGTCGAGCATCTCCCGGTGCTGCCGCTCGATCGTGGCGATGTCTTCCAGGATCTGCCTGTCATTAAACATGCCGCCGCCGATGTCGAACCACCAGTAGCCCTGCAGTTCGGCGAGGGACTTGCCCAGGATCTTCCGGGTCGTAGCCTGGAAGGCGGGGAAGTCTTCAGCCCGGCTGATGTACCCGGGCCCGAAGGCGCTGCGGCGGAAAAGGCCGTTGTTGCTCGCGTAGGTCCGGCTGTCCATCTCGGAGATGTAGGTCCGGCCGTTGTGGGTGTAGGACTTAAACGGTTGGTGGTAGGAGTACGGGACGCCAGCTAGGCGGCGGCTGTAGCTGGGTTGCGCGCAGATCGCGTCGATAGCATCGCCATACGTAAACGGGTTGAGGTCGAGCGCCCCCAGTGCGGTGCCGGACAGTGCTTCCTGGCACCAGCGGATGGTGAAGATCTCTTTGCCTGCCAATTTGCGGAGGTGATCCGCATAGACCTCGAGATTGTGGTGGACCGACTGCTTGGAGAACGTGTAGAAGTCGACGAAGGCCCTGTGCTTGGACGGGTCGTAAAACAGGCCATCGGTCTGCGGCAGCTGAGGTAGTTCTAGTCCGGCGAAGCTGGCCTGCGTGTCGCCCCAGGCCTCGGCCAGGGCACGGTCGCTGCCGTACTTCTTCCTGAGCCACTGCGCGAATGCGCGTTTGGCGGGCGGGCTGTAGTCGAGCTGGACCAACGAGAACTGCCCGTCGTGCCCGCCCGCCACGTGGAAACCGACCACGTTCTTCATCAGGCCCTCGGCCTCGAGCTCGCTGATGAGGTTCGAGAGCGCTGCTCTCATCGCGTCGCGGAAGTTCTCAGAGAAGTACGACGGCCAGTGGAAGTATCGATCGGGTTCGGGGTTCTCGCCGAATCCCCTGACGTGGATCGAATGCCCGTAAGCCTTCTCACCCGCGTGATTGATCCAGGCGTCTTCGGGGAAGTCGTCGAGGAAACCGCGGTACGGATTGAGCTGCAGCGTGAGGGAGATGCCGGCGTCCGGGGCGGCACGGATGGCGGTCTTAATGGTGTCGATCGCCACGGAGCAGTCCATCTGGCCCTTGCCCTGGAGGAAGCTCTCTTCGGGGAGGATGATGCTTTGCAGGTTGACGCCGGCCTCGGAGAACTGCCGACCGCCATGCTGGCCTTCTTCGAAGGTCAGGGTGGTCAGCAGAGACACGGGGTGCTTGCCGCCGCGGAACGCGATGTGTGGCAGCCCGGTCTCGCCGCGCACCAGCTTGGCGTTGCGGACCTCACCGGAGCGCTTGAGTGTTTCGAGGGACGATTCAGGGGCGACCGCCCCGCCGTAGTCCACAGGTTGTGGCGCTGAGTAGTCCCAGAATCGCGAAGCGAATGCTTGGTAGTTTTCAAGACAGAGGTCGTCCCACCAGACGGTGTGCGGGTTACCGGCCGCGATGATGTGGATACGGACCTGATCACCGTTCGGGGCTCTTTTGTAGACCGCGGTCCGGCGCTCCCAGCCTTCTGCTGTGGTCAGCAGGGTGCCGGGCTCGTTGTAGCCGAAGTCCATCGTCGGGTGTTCCCAGCGGAGCGTATCGTCCACCTCGATCCGCAGGTCGCTGATGGTCCGCAACGGGTCGGCATCCGTGACGCGGTAGAACCCGTTCAACGCCAGTGGTATCGGCTCGCCTTTGAAGCGGTAAGGCTTGCTCACGAGGATGAAGCCGCGGGCGTTGGTCTTGGTGATCTTCAGGGCGTGCTTTCCGCTGCGGGCCACGTCTCGGACCAGTTCGACTTGGCCTTCAGCACCATCGCGATAGGACACCGACCAGCCGGCGGGGAGATTGCCCTGAGCGTGTTCGAAGCCGGCGTTGGCCAGCAGGCTCTTGGCGGGGTCAAAGATGTTACGGCCAAGGGTGGTGTGCGACGTCCAGCCGTCGCCGGGGCCGAGCTGGGCGTGAGCCGATAGCGTCAGTGCCATAAGCAAGAACAAGAAGAGGTGAGCTGCCTCACGGTGTTTGATACCCAAGATGCGGGAAGGACGCTTTTGCATGTCTTGATCCTGATTTGTATGGATGAAAGTAAGTATCTATGCCTGCAAAGCCAGAGGTTGTCCGGCAAAGTCGGCGACAATGCGCAGGGGCTGACCGATCAGCCATCGCGTAGCGTCTGCTGCAAAATATCGAAGAAGCGTTCCACTTCGGTCTCGCTGTTGTAGATGTGTGGCGAAAGTCGCATCCGGCCCTTACGGATACTGACATACGCCCCGTACTCAGCCAGCCGTGACCCGATCTCCGGGCTTGTTTCGCTGGGTAGCTGAACCCCCACCATATTGATTGAGCAGAACCGCTTCGGCGTGTGAGACAAACCGGCTTCATCCGCACACGCAATCACATGATCCGTCAGGCCTGCGATGTATCGGCTCACGCGGCCCGACCCCCATCGGTGCAGGTGATCCAGCGCGACCTGAGCCATCGGCAGCAAGACCGTGTTGGCCCGCTCGCCGACGTCGTGCCGCCGAGCACCGCCCCTGTATAAATCGCAGTAGTCGGTGAGATTGCCGAAGTCTTGGCTGCGCTCCCGATTCAGCCAAGCCTCTTCCAACGGTTCGCCGCCTCGTCGGTGCGGAGCAAGATAGAGGTAACACAGACCATAAGGACCGAGCAGACCTTTATAGCCAGCCGTAACCATGGCATCGGGCTGAACTGCCGACACATCAAAGTCCACCGTCCCGATCGATTGTGTCGCGTCCAGGACCAGAGCCGCACCGACCTCACGGCATGCCCCGCCGACCCTGATCAGATCGATCGCCGCTCCGGTGTACCAATGCACAGGCGGGATGGCCACCACCGCCGTGTCGGGCCCAATGTGCTCAAGCACCGCAGCGGTCAGATCGTGATCAACGGGGTAGACCACCGAAACGATGCGAGCCTCTTGACGCTTGGCGAGACTGTCCCACGCGTAGACATTGGACGGGAACTGCTGGGCGAGCCGTATGATCGTTTGACCGGATTCGACCTTTAGCGACCTTGCCGCAACCGCGATGCCGTAGCTCACCGAAGGGACCAGGGCGATGCCTTCCGCGTCCGCACGGATCAACCCCGCGAAGCCGGATCGCACTTGCTCAGCCGGCGCAAAGAAGTCGTCGGAGGTCAGTTCCCAAGGCCGGCCGCGCTGATCCAAGCCGGCTCGGCCCGCCTCACGCATCTCGTGCAGCATGGGCGACATAAACGAGCAGTTCAAGTAAGTCAGGCTGTCGGGCAGGTCAAAACAATCGCGCTGGCAAACGAGTGGCTCGTCTTGCGATTCGACTGTCGGCTGCTTCTGGGGTTCGCCTACACTGGCGAATGGCGTACTCATGGTCATCTCTCGATCAATTGAAAGCAGGCAGACATTGCATGCGGGTCAGGCAAGCCAACCCCCGTCGATCGTCATCATGGCTCCGTTGACCGCCCCTGCTCCCTCCGAGGCCAAATATGCCGCCGCGTTGGCCACCTCTTCTGGCTTGACCATCCGGCCGTTGGGCTGTGATTCCACCATGGCTTGCTCCGTGGCTACGGGGTCTTCGCTCTCAGCGATCCGTTGCCTGACCCAGTCGGTATCCACCCGGCCGGGGCAGAGGCCGTTAAACCGGACGCCCGAATCGGCGTGGTCACGGGCAAGACAACGGGTCAGGCCGACCACCGCAAACTTGGTCGTGCAATAAGCCACGCGGTCCGGGATGGCCACCAACCCCCCAACACTCGCCACATTGATCACACACCCACGGCCCGACTCGATCATCTGCGGGACAAAGGTGCGGCAGCCCAGGTACACCCCACGCACGTTCACCGCATAGAGCCGATCCAGTTCTTCTGGCCCCGTCTCGGCCAGCGTGCCCGCCGTACCCACACCAGCGTTGTTCACCAAGACATCCGGAGCACCCGACCGATACCTCGACCACTCCGACCGAAGGCCTGCCCAGGCCTCTACATCACGGACATCCAACTGAAAGCCCACCGCATCACCACCTAACTCCGCGGCGCATTGGTCGATGCTGCTGTCGGCATCCAGCATCCACACCGTCAGGCCGTCTTTGACAAACCGTTCTGCGATCGCCCGACCGATCCCGGAGGCCGCCCCCGTGACCAGCGCGTACCGTTTGTCTACGTTCGGTTCGGTACTCCTCGGCTGGCTTGATTCACTATTCATGTGCTTCCATCTTCGGAACCGAACCCAGCGACTGGCGATCAGACGACAGACAGGGATTCAAGTAAGCGGGGCGGCATCGGCCCAAATAGCGGCACTCTGCACAGACGTCAGTGCAAGCCATGCCCCCAGCGAACAGTCACATCAGCAGCCGCCTCCAAGAGACGGCTTAAGCGGACCGCCATTCGTCTGGCAGAACAATAAATGAAATTTTTGATTCAATCAAGCGAAATGACGATTGCGATCACGCTATATTCCACCCATGAGCAAAGGAACCCCTTATTACGGTACGGTCGGAGAGCTTTGATCCGCGATCGAAGGCTGTGCTTACACATCTGGATAACCACGCTTGCGGGCGTGGTGCTCCGTCACGCTATCTCCTGTGATTCATGCCGAGCCTTGCAAATCAAAACAACTGTCTACGGCTGTTCTTCCTCATGAGAACCTCTGCGTTGCTTGCCCATCACTAATCACGATGCCCGCGTCAACATGACCGCCACCCACACACATTCCAGCCCACGGATCACGCTCGATCTGCACCATGACGAGTATTGGTGGGGGGGCAGAGTCAACGAAGGGCATCTCGGGCCCATGCACGCGAAGAGCCGACTCGCGGTCGACCTTGTCGATAGCGGGGGAAACCAGGCTTCGTCTTTTTGGGTTTCTTCGAAGGGGCGGGCCGTTTGGAGTCCGGACCCGTTCCGTTTGACATTCGATGGCGAGGGGCTTCTTCATGCAAAGCTCAGCGAGGCCGTGTTGGCCAAGCGGCCCAGCGGCGTGGTCACGGCGACGGAAGCAGGCAGCACACTGGCGGACGCGTTGCGTTTCGCTCAGAACAAGGTCTCCCCCCCTACCGGCCACATGCCCGCCGAGCGGATGTTCTCCCGCCCGCAATACAACCTCTGGATCGAGCTGATGTACAAGCCGACCCAGGCCAAGGTCTTGGCTTACGCCCACGCCCTGATCGAGCACGGATTCCCGACCGGCGTCATGATGATCGACGACAACTGGTCGAAAGACTACGGCCGCTGGCAGTTCGACCGGGAGTCATTCCCGGACCCCAAAGCAATGACCGATGAGTTGCACAGCCTCGGGTTTGAGCTGATGCTCTGGGTCTGCCCATTCGTCTGTTCCCACGGCAGGCAATACCTTGACCTCCGTGATGACGGACTGCTGCTAAGGCCCGCGGGTAGCCAAATCCCAGCAATCCGAAAGTGGTGGAACGGCCAATCCGCCCTGCTCGACCTGACCCATCCAGGCTGCGTCGATTGGTTCATCGGTGAGCTCAAGGCCTTGCAGGACGCGTTCGGGATCGACGGCTTCAAGATCGATGCCGGCAACAGCGAGAACTATCACCTGGACGACCAGACCCACGATCCCCAGGCCTTACCGACCGATCAGACCTACGCCTTCGGTGAACTCGGCCGGCACTTCGACTTCCATGAAGTCAAGGCTTCGTTCAACAACGGCGGGTCGGGCCTCGCCCAGCGGCTACGCGATGTGGATCACGATTGGAGCCCGGTCAACGGCGTCGGCTCGCTGATCCCCCGGACTTCATCCCAGGCCATGACCGGTTACGCGTACACCTGCCCGGACATGATCGGCGGCGGGGAATACCTGCAATTCACCGAACGGATGGACAGCCTCGACCCGGAACTCTTCGTGCGATACGCACAGATCGCCGCGTGCATGCCGATGATGCAGTTCTCGGCGGCCCCCTGGCGAGTGCTGGACGAGAAGCACTGTGACCTCTGCCTTGCTGCCGCCGAGCTGCACGTCGAACTCGGGCCGGAGATTCTCGAACTGGCCCGGCAGAGTGCCGTGTCCGGCGAGCCGATCGTTCGGCCGCTCGAGTACGACTTCCCACACGCTGGCTACGCGACCGTCATGGACCAGTACATGCTCGGTTCCGATCTGATGGTCGCACCGGTCGTGACCCCTCAAACCTACCGCCGAACGGTCCAAATCCCGGAAGGCATCTGGACCGATGACCTCGGCGCCTCGCATCACGGGCCCTGCGAGATCGAAACAGAAAGCCCGATCAGCCGCGTCCCGCGCTATAGGAGAAAAACCGTATGAGAATCTTCCGTTTCGGCCCGGTCGGGCAAGAGAGAGTTGGGCTCCTCGACGCCAAGGGCCAACGCCGTGACGCCTCAGCGGTCGTGGCGGAACTGGATCGTGATGCGTTTGCTAACGGAGCACTGTCACGCCTCGCCGACGTCGATCCCGCCAAGCTGCCGATGGTCCCCGACGATGCACGCTGGGGGGCTCCAGTCGCTCGGCCCGGCAAGATCGTCTGCATCGGACTCAACTATTCCGATCATGCCGCGGAAGCAGGCATGGCGGTTCCGGAGGAGCCCATCGTCTTTTTCAAGGCTTCAAACACCGTGGTCGGGCCATACGACTCCTTGTTAATCCCACGCGGGAGCGAGAAGACCGACTGGGAGGTCGAGCTGGGCGTCGTCATCGGCAAGACCGCGCGGTACCTGGAAAGCGAAGAGCAGGCCCTAGCTTGTATTGCTGGATACACGATCAGCCACGACGCGTCGGAGCGGGCGTTTCAGCTCGAACGCGGCGGCCAATGGGTCAAGGGTAAGAGCTGCGACTCGTTCAACCCGCTCGGGCCCTGGCTGGTCACACCCGATGAGATCGACGACGTCCAGGACCTCGACATGACGCTGGACGTCAACAGCCAACCCATGCAACGCGGCAATACCAAGACCATGATCTTTGGGGTCAACTACTTGGTGCACTACCTGTCGCAGTTTATGACACTCGAGCCTGGCGACGTAATCAGTACGGGCACCCCGCCCGGCGTAGGTATGGGCATGGACCCTCCCCAATACCTTAGCGTCGGCGATATCGTCGAGCTTTCGATTCAGGGCCTCGGAGCGCAGAAACAAACCTGCCAGGGGGCCTGAAGATAGCCCGGCGTTTCGTAGAGCCGGACGCCGCTTTAATGGCAAAGTCAAACACAGTCGGCTGCTCCGGAATGATCTATTGAATCCTGATTACTCCAGAAAACCTTTGGCGTCATGGAATATATGGCATCTAATCAAGGAGCAGTCCGGCTGGGAATACTCGACGAAGAATTGAGCCTGACCAAGTCGCTAGCCCACTTTCTCGTGAACGAACTCGTGCGGCTGGCATAGGTTCAAAGGCTCGATCGCGGTCTCACTGCCTCACTACCCGCCTGAACCAAATCGCGGCCGAGGCTTCGTAGCGTTCCAAACTCATCGAAGCCGCAGAACCACTCCTTCTTCAACTACACGCCGAAACCCAGGAAACCGTCATCCCAACAAACCAATGGCATGAAGAACACCTTCTACAGTATCGCTCTTTGGCGGAAGGCGTCCTGGGTGACGAGTATATGCCGAGAATTTAAGTCTCCAGCCAGCAGCGGATGGCAATATCAATGGGCTTTCTGCTGATGGTGACGCTTATCAACTTAACCCACTACTTGGCAATCATAAATACGTATCAGGTGACCGAACTATGCAAAAACTACAATGCTACATAAACCAGAATATCTTAAAACACGGCCGCACCGACTGAAAAAGCCACCTAACGCACCAGCTAGATCGCAGCGCGTCGCGTTTGACCGGGTGTGCAGCCACGACCTTTGCGATACGCGCGGTGGAACGACTCGACCCCGCTGAAGCCCAACATCTGGGCGATCGCAAGGAGCTTGAGATCGGTACCTGTAAGTAGCTCATCGGCACGCTGTAACCGAATCCGATCGAACGCAGCGTGCGGCGCTTCTTGCCTGGCTTGCAGAAATAACCTCCGAAGATGCGTGCTCGATACCCCCACGGCCTGGGCGACATCCGCCACGCGCGGGCCATCGGCTAGATTCTCCTCGTACCAGGCGACAGCCTGATGGGCCTTGCGAAAGGCTATGCCCTTAGCTTGATCACGTAGACGTAGCTGCGAGTACTGATCTAGGGCAAGCAGGCTTAGCTCAAGAATGGCGTGTCGAGCAGCGAGTTGCTGCCGCAGCGTCGGTCGGTCTTCGTAAGCACGGATACGCGTGGCGAGCGCACGAAGCCGATCGCGATCTCGGTTGGTGAGTGCGGCTTCCAGCAGGACCCCCTCTGCCCCAAGCTGCACGAGTTCGGCCGGCACCCAACGCGTGTGCAGGACAAATACCCGGCAGTCGCGACGGCCATCGCCCGACCACCCGTGCCGATGACCCGGCGGGAAGACCCATAGCGTGTTATCGCGAGGCAGATCTAGCCCATCGGGCTTCCAGAGCCTCGCCGTGCCCTGGAGTACCGCCTGAAACTCCCACCGGTCTCGCGCGTAAGGCTGCACAGGCTTGCTTTTATAGTCCCGTTGGCCGTAGGCAAAGTAGTCGATCATGTTTGAATTGATCACTAAGAGGTTCGAAATGGCTAATGACTACTCAAACACCTGGCGTAGAGTATTGATTAATCATGTTGAGTTTAACAGTCAATGGAAGAAGGCAAATATCTATGAGTCGCAAGCGCTACTTTGTCGTTGGAACAGGCGGACGGTGTCGTATGTTCTTAGATGCGATTTGCGGACCGTTCCGTGAGCACGCTGAACTCGCAGGCTTCTGTGATGTGAGCCCCACGCGAATGCGGGCATGGAACCGCTACGTTCAGGAGAAGTACCAACACACACCAGTCCCCATGTGCTCGCCCGATCAGTTCGAGCGGCTATTGCACGACAGCCGGGCCGATATCGTCATTGTGACGAGTGTGGATGCGACACACCACGAGTACATCATCCGCGCGATGCGTGCAGGCTGCGACGCGATTACCGAGAAGCCAATGACAACGGACGAAGAGAAGGTCTCGATGATCTTCAACGTCATTCAAGAAACCGGTCGTTCCTTAAAAGTGGCCTTCAACTACCGGTGGCAACCTGCGTTCTCGCTGGTCAAAGAGGTGGTGGCATCGGGCCAGATTGGCCGACCCACTCTGGTCGACTTCCAATGGCGGCTCGACACATCGCACGGTGCGGATTATTTCCGGCGTTGGCACCGGGAAAAGAAGCACTCCGGCGGACTACTGGTACACAAGTCCACTCATCACTTCGACCTCGTCAATTGGATTCTTGCGGACCGGCCCGAGTCCGTTTTCGCATATGGAAGCCTCAGCTTCTATGGGCAAGAGAATGCCGAATCCCGCGGCGAGCAATACAGCAATGAACGTTATCACGGAGAAGCAGACGCTCAAGGTGACCCGTTTGCCCTTAGCCTAGACGACAATGGTGACGGCGAGGTGGGGTTGAAGAGCCTGTACCTCGATGCCGAGGCTGACTCCGGCTACATCCGGGACCGCAACGTTTTCCATGGTGAAGATAAATGGCCGATCACCGCCGAAGACACAATGACGGTTACCGCACGCTACACCTCCGGCACACTTTTATCCTATTCATTGATCGCGTATTGCCCCTGGGAAGGCGAACGACTCACTATTACTGGCACGGAAGGCCAAGTCGAGTACTTTGGCCGTGGTCAGGGGCATATTATCGCCGGCCAAAGCGATAATGAGCTTGCTGCCGAACAGTATCAAGGCGAGCGATACGTGCGTCTACAACGACATTTCGAGAGTCCGGAAGAACTCAAGATCCCCGAAGCCAAAGGAGCGCATGGTGGCGGCGATACACGCTTGCTTGAACGCCTATTTCTTCCCGATATCGCTCCGGACCCCTTACAGCGAGACGCGACCCACATCGATGGTGCTTGGTCAGTACTTACAGGTGCTGCCGCAAATCAGTCGATACAGCGCAAAGAAGCCATATCACTGAACGAAAGCAGTGTCTTCTTCTAGTACCCGTTATACACTTTGTCGCGCGACTTGGGCGAACTGGGCGAGCATGACGATGGTGAAGGCGGCAATGTGGAGACCCTCCAGCGTGCGAGGCAAACGTTCGTAGTCTTTGACCAACCGCCGGAATCGGCTGGCCCACGCGAAGCTGCGTTCGATGACCCACCGCCGCGGCAGCAGGACGAAGCCCCGCTTGGCCTGCGGCAGCTTGACCACCTCTAGCTGAATCCCGTGTTCTTTAGACGCTTCCGCGGCCCGGTCGCCGGTGTAGCCCTGATCGACATAGGCCAGTTCCAACTGTTCATCGGTGGCCTCTTGAACTTGCCGGGCCAGCTCGCCAACCTGTTTGCGGTCGTCTTCATTGGCGGGCGTGACGGTCAACGCCAGCAGGTGACCGAGGGTGGGGGTCAAGACGCTGTACATCACGCCGGGCAGCCCGTGGGAGAACGGATACATCGAGAGCTTCAATGGGAAGCTGGCGGACGAACTGCTGGCGTGTTTGGTGTTCGACACGCTGTACGAGGCGAAGGTCTTGGTCGAACGTTGGCGTATGCAATACAACACGGTCCGCCCTCACTCGGCGCTGGGCTACAGGCCGCCGGTCCCCGAGGTTTGGCTCGTTGCATAGTCGGGCTCCGCTCCGCTCCGCCCGCCTCTGCAACGCCTCGGATACCCCCTCGGATTAACATCGAACTTGGTAGCAACCGTGGGGGCAGGTCACCGTTCACCCCATAGCTACCGAAGTGACGGTCTGCATCGTGGAGCGTGATGACGAGCAGGTTTGGCTGAGTCATGGCTTAATGAGTGCCTGTGGTCGCGGACGTGGCGCGTGGCCATCAGAGGGTTCCGGTCTGGCAACACAGAGTCATCCCGTGCGGTACAGTACTGCTGATTCCATCACTTCAGGCGTACCGTGACTCCGTTGTGGGCTTGGTCGAAATCGACCATCTGAATCAGGGAACGGCCGTCACGAGCCTCGATATGCAACGCGTAAACACCCTTAAAACCACGCACCTCCGCCTTGCCTTGAGCGTCGGACGTGACGGTCTCGTCGGTCCACCAAGCCTTCTGGACGAGATCAACCCAGGCCTGGCCCGAGGGCTTGAGGGTCCAGTCGCGACGGTACATCGCCGTGTTCCCGCGCCAGTGCGCCCCGTCCCAGAAGCCCCAAAGGGTCACCGAGTCCACCGCCGCGTGGCTGAACATGACCGTTAAAAAGTCACGGGTGTAATCCGCTTGCAGGAGCTCGTCCTGCGTCATCAGGTCGTACTCGGTGACCGTGATCGGCAAGCCGAGCTCGGCGAAACGATCGAGCACTGCCACGAGTTCGCCGGGCGGTGTCAGGCCACCGGAGCCGAAGTGCCCCTGCATCCCGATCGCATCCAGCTCGGCTCCGTGCTCTAATAGCCACCGTACCTCATCGAAGTAATAGTCTCGGTGGTCATCCTCGTCGCTCCGGGGCTTGGTCAGGATCCCGAAGTCATTGATGAACAGCCGCGACCCGGGTGCGTGCTGACGGGCCAGCGAAAACCACTCGAGCATGACCTCCTTGCCCATCAGGCCCATGAAGTCGTGGTTGTTCCAGGTCTCGTTGACCACATCCCATTCCGCCACTCGGCCCTCGGTCGCCTTCAAGATGTCGCGGATGTGCTGCGCGATGCGTTGCCGAAGCGGCCCGGTATCTCCGGCTTCGGCAGCGAGCCGCTCTTGGGAAAGATCGACACGCGATTTGCCCCAGCTCGGCCAAACCAGGACGTGGCCGTGCAGCGGCACGCCTACGCTTTCGATCCACTCCATGGTGGCCAGCGTCTTGGCACGGTAGTCCGGGTTCTCCCAACGCCCCCACTTCAGACCGTTGCCGATAGCTGCGAGGTTGAAGTGTTTTTCAAAGTGTTTCTTGAAGGCCGGGCCGTGTTCGGGATGGGTCACAACATCCGCTCGCACCATCGCCCCGAACTGGAAGTCGTGGCGGCGCATCTCGAAACGCACCGTCGCCCCCTCGACCGGCTTGCCATCGGCGTCGACCACCTCGACCGTCATCGACGCGGTCCGTAATTCTTGGATGCGGCGCTCGGCCGCGGCACGCCACGGGGCGTCGAGCTCCCGGCCAGCATAGGTGATCCGGTAGGCCGGCAGATCGCGGAGGCGGGTTCCCTCGGGGTATCGGAGGAGTTCGACACCGGCGATCTCGATCGTCTGCACCGCAGCCCCGACACCGAGCGTGAGCTGATCGTTGTCGCTGGGGTAGTTGTAGTCGGAACGGAATGGCAACTCGATCAGCGTCCACTGACCACCGAAGGTCACGGTCTCCATGAGTGCGGGGAGGAAAGGCCGATCGTTGCGTTGATAGAACGCGGTGAGTATTCCGTTGCCGTCTTCTTGTTCGCTATCGATGGTCCGGGCCCAGAAACGCAGGAGCAGGATGTCGCCGGCGCGGATCGGCTCGATAGTTTGGCTTGTCGAAAAGGCGGCATGCCAAAACAGCGTCCGTCGTTTGGATGTCAGGCGGAAGGCACTATCGAGTTCGGAACCGTCGATGGTTGCGGCGATGGGTGTGACCGAAGCCCGTTCGGTATCTCCCCCAAAATTCACCATCCGAAAACCGCGGTGTTCGGCGGTTTCATCGAGCAGTGAGAAGACGCTGGGGCCCGTATCAGCAGATGCGGATCCGATAGCCCAGCTCAGCGACACGAGCGCCGCGAGTACGCAACAGGTGTAAGACATAAAACTCATCGCCCTTCCCCCCGCACGCATGAGGCATGGTCTGACCGATGATGGCGACGCCAGCGGAGCATGACTAGGCCACCCACACACACCAGCCCGATCGACCCGGGCTCGGGCACGACCGTGAAGCGGAGCTCGGGGGTGTTGCCGCTTGAGTTCTCACGGCTGTGGTAAAGGTAGGTGTTGCCGTTGGTATTGGGGTGATGGATGGCGAAGGTCACGATGCCGTTGGTGTCGCTGTTCAGGAACGCGAGCAGTGCCGACTGGTCGATGGGCGACTGGATGTTGTTGCTGCCGTCCGCCGCATTGAGGATGACCGAGGTCTGGCCGTCGATGCGTGAACCCGATGTGAAGAGGGTGCCTAGCGCGGTTTCTGTGATCGGCAAGGCGGCGCCGGTGTCGGTCGGGCCCAGGCCCAGGCTGTTCCAGGTCAGGCTTGCCTCACTCCAGTTATCAAAGCTCTCGTCGGTAATGCCGAACACGGTCGGGCTGCGATCTCCACGGCCTGATTGTTTAAACAGTTCGAGGTCAGCCGACCCAATGTCCGCGGAAAGCACGCCCAGATCGAAGCTGACAAAGCTGACGAAAAAGTCGTTTGCCTGCCGGACCCTGAGTAGTGGGTCGGCACCAAACGCGGTGTCTGGCGCATCGCGATCGACGTAGGTGTCTTTGCTGGAGAAAGCGATGACCTCGGCTCCTACGGGCAAAGCGGGTCCAAGAGCTGTACAAGCGACAGCCAAAGTCAAACTCAGAACTTGCTGCATCGATTCTCCTCGCTTGGTGTAACGGGTGGCCGGGGACATGAATCACGGGAAGGCCGGTAGGGATTGGGCTGGCTGATGCCAACAGCGAATTATTAGCACGTGCAAAGTAACACAGATCGAGCCGTTGTCAATTCCGTTTTCTCCGTGAGTTGTCTGGTTGGTACTGGTGTAGCGTTGCGACGAGTAGGCGAGTCCTGTGATGAACTTCAATGGGTGGATCGAACGCCACCGCTTGGAGTCTGGGATCTCGGAACGAGCAGGATGAGATGTAAAAAATACCTATTTTTATCAGTTCATCACTTTGTTCCGGGGTCCCGGCTAGCACGCAATCCGCTTGCCTGACACACGACCCATCGCTCTGTGTTGTTTCGCGAGTGGTGAAAAACGGCCAATGGTGGCGAAATTCCGCACACCCTGCATTCAGGCTTGACAGGCGGCAAAAGTGGGAGTAGGTTTGCACGAGCTAACCATCTCCTTAACCACACTCACTAGCCAGTATGCCGCGCGAATATCTGCCTGGCCACCCCACACAACCTTTAAAGCCCCCCGCCACAAACACACCCCGATGTCTACGCCCATCCGCAAGCCCATCAGCCAGCAAGACCTCGCGAAAATCGCGGGGGTTTCACGCTTGACGGTACAGCGGGCACTGGATGGCCTTTCGGGTGTTAGCGAGGACACCGTGACACGCATCCGTCAACTGGCTGTGGAGCATGGCTACCGCCGGAACACCGCCGCGCTAGCGACCCGGAGCGGGCGTTTGGGGTCGATCGATCTTTTGGTCTCGAATCTGCGTGGCGGGGTATCACGGATCCCGGAAGGGTTGCTGGATGGGGTACACGAGGCATTAACCCGCCATGGGCTTCGGCTGACGCTTTCTCAGCTGTCCGATGAGCGGCTGTCCGATCCCGAGTACATGCCCAACGTCCTCAAAGAGTTCATGGCCGACGGCGTGCTGATCAACTACACGTTCGACTTCCCGCCGAGGATGCTCGAACTCCTGCGGCGGAACCAAATCCCGGCGATCTGGCTCAACACAGAGCTCGACCACGATGCGATCTACCCCGATGACCGGGAAGCAGGCCGGCTCGCAACGCAGCACCTGATCGATCAGGGGCACCGCAAGATCGGTTTCATCAAGCTCACCAAGGGCGGGCACTATTCCGAGGTGCGACGCATCGAGGGCTACCGCTACGCGATGCAGCAGGCGGGGCTGGAGCCAAGGCCAGCCAACCTGAACGCCCGACAGATCCACCTCATCGAGGAGGCGGGCTACACCGATGACGAGCGGCTGCCGCTCATGCTCGATTTCCTTGACGACAACCGTGACCTCACCGCGGTTGTCGGTTACAGCGCGCTCTGCGCCCGGGTCCTGCACTGCGGGGCGCTGAAGCTGGGGCTTCGGATCCCCGAAGACCTATCGGTGGTCACCGTGGACGACCGCGTGGTGGTCGAACCCGGGCTGGTGTTGGACACCGTCACACTCGGGTGGCAGGCGATCGGGAGCCTGGCGATCGAGATGCTGCTGAAGAAGATTGATTCTCCCCGTCGGCGTATCCCCAGCCGGGCGATGCCGGTGCATCTACGCCGTGGCGGGACCACGCGTCCGCTCACTTCTTAGCTGGTTTTTGGTTTCTCTAACGGAGGTAACACATATGCGATCGAGATCACTGTTGACTGTTTCTGCTATCGGGGTTTGCTCGCTTCTGAATCCGGCCTCGGCTGCGGTGATCACCACCGCCGACGGTGCTTTCGGAGCCGACAACCAGATCCAGGGCCCCGGATTTGGTAACCGAGAACTCGTCAACAAGGGCAATAGCGTGACGCTCGAGCTCCGGGCCAACGGCAACCCCGCAAACAACTTCGTAGGCGTCTTGCGGTTCGACCTCAGCTCCTTAGAAGCCGACGTAGAGACAGCCAAGCTGACCCTCAATCTTGCTAGCGACTACAACGATACGACGACCCTCGAGGTGTACGCCCTGACCGAGGCGTTTGCCGGCGGCGGGGTCGACGCGTCCGGCATCGCGGAGCTGTCGGAGACCGCCTACGCCGAAGGGCCCTCCAATTTCTCCGTGCTGAACCCGCCCAACAACAACCTCGTCGGGGACAACGCCCCGGGGTTCGACGAGACCGCGACCGGCCCGAACATGGTGACCGCCAGCAGCACGCTTCTCGCCTCGATCCCGATCGCGTCGGGCACCTCGGCCGGGACCGACCTGGTCGTCTCCAACGCGGCGTTGGCTTCGTTCCTCAATGCCGACACCAACGACGCCGTGGTGTTCTATCTCTTCAACACCAACGCGTCCGAGACCATCTTGCTGACCACCGGTGATGGCTCGAACCCCGCCGCGGATCGGCCCACGCTCGAGGTCACGCTTGTGCCCGAACCTGGATCTTTCGTGCTGTGCGGAGCAGGTTCGCTGCTGCTGCTCGTCCGGCGTCGACGCTGAGCGTTTCTTAACTTTTCTCCTCGGAGTGCGTCATGCGTGTCACCCACCGTCAGGCCCGTCGCGGCTTCACCCTGATCGAGCTGCTCGTGGTGATCTCCATCATCGCCCTGCTCATCGCCATCCTGCTGCCGACGCTTGGCGCGGCGCGGGCCGCGAGCCGACAGGTCGTGTGTGCGTCGAACCTGCGGCAGATCGGGATCCTGCAGTTCATGTATGCGGAATCGTTCGACGGTCTCGGGACGCCGACTCGCCAGAAGCCCGACGGCGATGACAGGTCCAATGATTGGGAGGGTTGGGCTGCTACACTGGCCGACGAGAGTTTTGATGTCCGTCTGTCGTCGTTTGTGAACGCGGCATTGGTCCGTGACCAATTCACACAAAAGCCGCATGAAATCTTCGTCTGCCCGGAGAACGAACTCTTTGAGGAGGACCTCACAAAAAGCTATGTAGGCAACGGCAGGATACTTGGTGTGGTCGACTACGAAGGCAAGGCGCCATCCACATGGATGAGTGCACCCCAACCTGAGCGCCTGGACTCTGTGTTGGCGGCCAGCAACGCGCCTCTGATCCTTGAAGCCTGGACAAACCAGCGGATAGACATGCGGTTTCGCGACTGGGCGACCAGGCTCCAGGAGTTCCCGGCGTTCGATATCACGAGCGCCGGCTACACCCCGCCACACGGTGAACAGGACCATCAAATCCTGTTTGTCGATGGGCATGTGAGCCTTGAGAATGTGACCGACTGGCAGGCCGACTGGTTTGACAAAAGCGTGTTATTCGGTGGGTGAACCCGTGAAGTATGTCCTTACCGGTCTGTTCCAAAATCGAGGCATTCGATATTTCACACCAAAGACCTCAGAGTCTGATCCAGACTGACACCGATCCATTGACATTCAATGGTGACAACGTCGCCATAGACGTAATGTCCGCCCGCCTCTGCAGCCCCTCGGACACACCTTGGGATTAGCATGGATACTGTACAACTGTGAGGGCAGGTCACCCTCACCTGATCATTCCCTGTTTGGCTGAGTAGGGAATTGGGAGATGAGTCTGAGTAAATCACGGTGTTGCAGGCGTTAGCGAGGCCTGACCAACCGCTTCACCCCGCAAATTCCTTGCGACAACAAAAAATCTCTGTTTTTCAAAAAACAGGGAATCCGTACTGAGACTGCTTGATGTTTAGCGGAGAAGACACCGCAAGGCCTATTAGTGCGGAATCACCACAGGATCATTGGCTTGTTTGCGTGCGCGATTACAGTACTAGGCCAACGCGAACCAATCCAGCTTAGTGCCGTCCTCGCGGGCGGCGATCTCGATCAAGGCGTCGCCGCTGAGGTTGAGGTTGAGGTTAATGGTTTGCTCGAACCAGCCGGCTTGGTTGGTGGCAAACTGGATCGTCTGCCAGGCGCCGCCGTTAGAGCGGAGGAAGAACGAGTTGTTGCTGCCGCGTTGGGTGGGTCCACCGACATCTACGTTGACTCGGAACGTGACGTCGTAGGTGCCCGCGGTGATGTCTTTGAGGTTGTAGGCGAGGCGTGGTGCGGTTTCGGGGTCGGGGGTGCTCCCGCTACCTTGGGGAAGCCAGACGAAAGTGGGGGCGGTGCCTTCGACAGTCAAGTCGCTACCGAGGGTCTGGACGCCGTACTCGGCTTGGATCTTGCCGACCGCGGAGAGCGTGACGGGCGCGAAGCGGAACTGGTCCAGGTCGAAGCCGCCGCCGAGCATTTCGAGCCGCAGCACCCGGTTGGACCCGCCGTTGGAGACAGTGACGTTGGACAGGGTGGTGGTCTGGAAAGTGTTCCAGCCGCCGGTGTTGACCAGGGTGGTCAGGGTGCCGAGCTCGAGGGTGGCGGCCCCGTCGTCGAGCAGGATGCGCAGGTCGCCGGGGTTTGCCCCGGAGGCGTAACGGAGTTCGAAATCGTAGACGCCATTGGGCAGATCGACGGTGTATTCGAGGGCCTCGCCGGCGTTGGTCCATCCGACGACTTTGCCGTTTGAAGCGTTGGACTTATCACCGATATCGGCGGTCTCGTTGGCACGGAAAGTCTGGTTGCCGCTCCGGCTCGCGTCATCTTCGTAGGCCACACCGTTGCCGCCCTCGTCGAAGAACTCGGCCTCGACCCAGTCAGTGGCATCACGGACCGTGTCGAGGTAAGCGTTCTGCGGGCCCTTCCAGTAGAGCACAACGCCCTTCTGGTCCAGGTCGTCTTCGAGGATGATCATGTAGGTGCCGTCGTTGAGCTGGTCGGCGTTGATACCGATGGATAGGTCATTGATGCCGATGCGGACGCCGACCTCGGGGCCGACGACGAGGGTATCGACGAGGTCGAGCGTGGTGCGCTCGTACACCTGGATCTCGCGGGTGTCGGGGTTGCGGACGGCAAAGACGTAGTCGCCAACGGCGGCGATGTCGGAGATGGTGTCGCTCTCGTGACGGCCGAAGTCCTCGAAGGTGACGTCGAAGGTGCGGTGGGTGACGAGGGTGCGGGTGCCACTGATGCCGTTCCAGTGCTCGTAGTAGGCCAGGACACGGCCGGCGTCTTTGACGCTGCGGGCGTCGTCGGGGGGCGGGGCTTCGGTGTAGCCGGAGAGGATGGCGGTGTCGCTCGAGCTGTCGTAGATCACGCGTCGGAGCCGGCCGCCGTCCCCGGCGAACAGGGCGGGCTCGGCCTCGGGGTTGTTGATTGGAGTGCTGCTGAGGGTGGGGATGCCATTGACGATCGTGGTGTTGAAGATACGGAGGCCGTCATCGTCCGAAGCGGCGAAGACCTGGCCGTCGTCGGTGATCTTGAAGCCGTGGGTGCCGCCGTCCTTGGTGAAGAACTGGACCTCGCCGTTGTCGCGTTGCCCATCGCCATCAGCATCCTGCCAGAACATCCACTCGTCGTCGCCATCGCCGTCGTAGTCGATGACAGACTCCATCCAGCCGGCGGGCTTGGCAATGTTGCCGTCGAAGCCGTACCACGCGACGCCGGTGCCGTCCATGTTGTGGACATAGAGGACGGTCTTGCCACCGACGCGGGAGACCACGGCGGTGCCAACGCGGCTCCAGTCATCGGTCCGGCTGGGGTCAAAGAAGGTGCCGAGGACGCGGGGGTCGTCGGGGTACTCGAAAGGGTCGATGGTGTGGGCGAGGTAGGTCCACTGCTGGCCGAGCGGTTGAGACGGATCGAAGCTGTAGATGGAGTCTTTGGTGTAGATGGTCTGGCCGTTGGAGTCGGGATCGACATCGGCGACGTCGACGAACTCGAGGCCGTAGCGGTTCCAGAGGTCGTTGGTGGAGGTGCCGGAATACTTGGTGAGGACGAGGCCGGAGCCGCGGCTGTAGCGGTTCCAGTGTCCGGGCGAGCCGTTGTTGGCGACGATCATGTTGCCATTGCTATCGAAGCCGACGCCGGTGGGGAAGTTGAACTTGCTGGGGTGGACTTCACCGGCGTCGGTGCCGGCACCGGTGCCAAAGATGCCGCCGGTCGATCCGATCCGCCCCTGGGCGGTGCCGGTGCTGCTGTAGCGTTGGATGCGTTGGTCTTCGCCGATGTTGGTGACGAAGAGCTGGTTGGTGGAGGGGTGCACCGCGAGCCCGCGGGGGTGCTGGACGTTGGTGATGGTGTGGTTGAGATTGGTGCCGGTGGGGCTGTAGTGTCGGATTTCCCAACTGCCGGAGGGGACACTGGGCTCGATAATGATCCAGAGGTTGCCGTTGTTGTCGGCAGCCATATTGCCGGCATTGGGCAGGCTCCAGCCGGTCCCGATCTCGGCCAGGGTGGTGGCGTTGAAGCGACGGATCGTATTGGCGTCGCGGTCGGCGACGAAGAGGGTGTTGCCGGCGAGGGCGAGTCCGCGGACCTGTCGGCCGGCGAGGATCTGTTGCCGGTTATCGCCGTTGCGGTCGAGGCGGACGACGCCATCGAATTTGTAACGGGGATCGGTATCGACGCGGGTGCCGAGCGACATGAACCAATGACTGCTGTTGCCGGTGATGCCGTAGCCGCCGCCATCGCCAAACTCGGCAGTGATGTCGCCATCAGCGTCGAAGACCACGAAGTCGTCGCGTTCGTTGTTGGCCGCGATGAGGGTTTCGCCGGTGTCCGAGACCGTGAAGGAGGTGTAGGCCGACTCGGGCATGATGACTTGACCGCCCGGGTAGCTGTTGCCGAAGTAAGCGGTCTGGAGCCCGGTGGGCGGCGTGAGGGGTGCGACGTGGACCGAGTCGAAGGTGGCGGTCGAGGTGGCGCCGGAGGTGCGGGAGGCGACAGCGAGTCCGACCTGAACGCCGTTGGTAGGCAGGCCGTCGATGCGGTTGGTTCGCAGGAGGTCCCAGTCGGCGCCATTGGCGGAGGTGTAGGAGATGATCAGTTCGTCGAAGCGATCGACACGGAAATAGAGCGGGAACTCGGTTGCGCGGGGCGAGCGGTTTTGGTTCTGGCGTTCGGCGTCTTTGAAGGTGCGGAAGACGTTGTAGTCCCGGAAGTTGGGCTCGATGCCGATGAAGCTCATCGGGGCGGTGGGGTCGGTGCTGGTGCGGACCATGATGCCGGCCTTGGTGCCGTTGTTGGCGGCGTCGAGCGAGGTGAGGCGGGCGGTGTAGAAGAAGTTGCCATTGACGGTGGAGTAGGCGTATTGGAAGGCGTCGTCGTTGAAGTCACCGTTGAGCGTGCCCGAGCCGGTGACGGTGAACACGCCATCGGCGTAGATGGTGTCTCCGGCAATCGTGACCGGGCCGACGTCGGTGGTGGTGATAAATCCGCCGGGCAGCGGGTTGGCCAGGGCCTGGGGGGTGACCTCAATGAACTGGACCTTGGCGTTGTCGGCGCCTAGGGCGTCGGTCAGGGTGAGCCGGCCGTCAGTCACCTCAACGTTCACGAGGAAGGTGTCGAAGTTGTCCTGGCCGTCGGGGTCGGTCAGCGTGATGCCTTCGAGCGCAAAGGTGTTGACTTGATCAGCGTAAGCCGGATCACCCGCCTGAAGGCGGACGGTGTATTGGCCGTTCGCGAGCCCGAGTTCCCAGGTCCGGGCGGTTGACCCGTCGAAGAGATGATTGAGGGTGTCGAAGCGCTGGTCGGGGGCGTTGGGCGAGTTGCGGTCGCGGGTGCGGTCTTGGTCCGAGCCGAGCCAGCCGTAGCTCTGGCCGTTGCCGCGGTTGCCGTACTGGCTGCCGGAGTCGACGAGGTATCCGCTGGGCACCGCCGCTCCCGCGGGCTGGAAATTGATGAGGATCGGGTCACCGCTGAGTAGTAGCCGCGGCTCCAGGGCTTGGATCAGGGTCTGGTCTGTATGAACACAAGCCGGAACAGATTTTCCCTGTGGACCCTGGCTCTGGGTAGCGAAGGACACAGATTGTGCGTGAAGCGAAGAGGGTGTCTGAGGCATGGTGTATCCGAGTAGGAGGAGAAACAAAAGTGAAGATGTATTGCTGAGAACTTGCGTAATCATGATTCAGGGTTCTGGCAGATTTGCTGGCGTTGAAGCGTTGAGACGGTGTAGATGGGATCAGTGGGCCTGTACCGAACGGCCATCGACACACCACGTGTCCCATTTGATTAAGCTCTCTTCTGCCAGCGGTTGAACCGGTTGTACGCAGTCTTCCCGGGCCCGAACCGATCCGGCAGGTCCCGCCACGGTGAGCCGGTGTTGAGCACCCAGAACTAGGCAGTGAGCATGATGCGGTGGTCGCGTAAGGGCTGGCCGTTGCCTCGCTCGGGCGGGAGCATCGGCTGGACCAACGCCCACGGTTAGTCCGTGGGTTCGCATCACCGCACCCGTGCGACCTCCAACAACCATGATGGCAGAGGGTCTGTTCATCTTCATCGGCAATCCGAACACTTGCGGATACGACCAGGCGCTACTGGTGGCGTCTGCGTTGATTACAAAGTGCCCTCGTGGGCATGCTGTTTCGTCAGTGATGCTGTAGAGAAAGCCAAGCGAGTTCTATTAGGGAACATCTCGTACACACATCTTGGAATATGCCGTTCGGTCACCGCGGGGTCCGGGTTCAGTTATGGTTCGGCGGGTCGGCACCGGTGTCGTAGTCGAAGCTCAGGCGTGACGCGGTCTCGTCGATTTCGTAGGCCCGGAACTCGACGTTCATGGTGAAGAACAGCGTGTTGCGGCCCGCGTCGCTGCGACCGGCGTGATGCACGGCGAGCTCGTCGGCGTTGCCGGTACCCGAGAATGAGAACCAGGGCAGCGACGCCATCTCGGCCCCGCCCATGGTTCCCCGGAACGGGCGTGTCGGGTCCGAGTTGTGGTAGTCGGCCACCATGACGATCCGGTCGAGTGCGCCGATGCCCTGTTCCTCGGTTGCGATGGGAAACAGGGCTCTGATGTTGTCGGCAAAGATGGGCTCGTCGGCGAAGTCGCGGTTGCTGAAGTTGTGTCGGCCGGTGTTGAAGGCGTAGCTTCGGCGTGGGCGGTCGGCCTGGGGCTCCGATTCATCGAAGGGACAGGCGAACTGTTCCACATCTACGCCCGAGGGCGGCGGGGCGGTCGGGTCCCAGGTGTTGGCGAGTTGCAGGTAGGGCATCAACCATTCGTCCCAGGTGACAGCGCCGTAACCGCTGGTGCCGCCGCCGTTGGGCGAGCCGACGTAGCCCTTGTGGTCGGTCTGGTAGGCGGTCATGGCGATGCCGATCTGTTGGAGCTTCGCGGCGCAGGTGATGCTGCGGGCGGCGTTCCGTGCCCCGCCTAACGCGGGCAGCAGGATCGCGATGAGCAGGGCGACGATCGAGATCACAACCAGGAGCTCGATGAGCGTGAAGGCGGAGCAGGAGTAGGCTTTGCGAGTCATGGTCGGACCCTGATGGCGAGGTGAGGAGCTGATGTGAGACTTGGCGTTGGGGTCAAGAACAGACGGTTGCTTGCCGTTTGGCGGTGTTTGGTTTCATGCCTTGGTGTGAACCACCAGCGTGGGTTTGATCGAGACGGACTGGGGCTCGTTTGGGAGTTTGCCGGCGAGCCGATCGAGCAGCATGTCGGACATCGCCTGCCCGATGCGGTCGTTGTCTCGGTCGACGCTGGCGTTGGGGGGGACGGCCTTGGGGTAGTCCCCGATCAGGAGGGGGTGGTCCTGGTCGTAGCCGACGATGGCGACGTCTTTGCCGGGCTCGAGGCCGAGGCGGCGGACCGCGTCGGAGGCCTCAAGGGCGTGCCGGTCGGTCGCGGTCATGATGGCATCGATGCGGGGCTGGCCGCCACCGCAGAGATAGGGGTAGAGATAGCCCATCTCCATGGCGATGAGCGGCTCGTAGTCTGAGTCTGGCTCAGCGGGGCTGATATCGCAGCCGATCGGGGAGATGACGCTGACTGCGGGCAGCGGCTCAAGACCCAGCCGTTGTAACTCGGCTTCGTGGCCGCGGTCGCGCTCGTTCAGCCAGTGGCGTGGTGCTTCCATCCGCCAGAAGCGGAGGATGCGGGGCCGGCCCTGTTCGACCAGCCAGCGGGTGAGCATGGCCGCCCCCGCGGCGTGGTCGCTGAAGACCCGATCACAAGGGCGTGGCCGGTCGTCGCTGCTGTACATCACCAGATCGATGCCGGCCTCCCGGATGTCTTGCAGGGTCGGCTCGAGGTCAAAGTCGTCGCTGTTCCACTGGACGACGACGACCCCCATGACGTTGTGACGACGCAGCCAATCCACGCCCTCGTCGATGAGCCGGCGCGGGTGGACAATGAGCGCGGGTTGTTCACGGCGTTGCAAGGCGCCCAGGGCTACGCCGGCCTGATAGCTGCTGCGGGCGGGGTGCTTGGGCGGCCCGCCGGGTGTGATCTCGGCCGCGATGACTACCGCGATCGTGCCGCGGCCGAGCCGACGGTGGGGCTGGGCGACCTGCCGCCCCGAACCGCGCATGCATTCGATCAAACCCTCCCGCTCCAGTTCCAGGAGCGACGCCCGCACGACCGCACGGGGCAGGGACAGCTCGTCGGCAAGTCGCCGCTCGGAGGGCAGCCGCTCACCAATGGGGACATCCCCACGCCGGATCAGGTCACGCAGCCCAGCCGCGAAGCCCGAGCCGTCTTGTGGGCGTACACCGGCTAGGTGAGTCGAAAACGGGAATGCGGTGGATGTGGAGGACATAGGTGGTGGCTCGCGTGTATCTGGGAGCCAGCATACCATCGATCCCGATTGGTTCAACCACTTTCTGCAAAACGCTGCGAGTAGGCCGGCGAGGCGCCAATGGCACCGATCGGGCAGATGGGACCTGGGCATTGAATCGGAAAAAATATCAATAAAAGCAGCTCATATGCTCCTCGGAAGCGTCCCCTGAATAGCTCCGCATCTTCTGCTGGGGATCGCCTGCGTGTTCCTGCCCAGCTACTCTGTAGTCTTTAACCGGCATTGAACACAAGAACCGGTTGACGCGGATGCGGAAAGTGGTATTTTGGTTAAACCAATCTGTCTCCGTCATCCTATTCGCCTCTGGAGGAACCCCCCGTGACACGAACCTTTTCCCTGTTGAGCATCGCTGGTGCTGCGGCACTCGTTTCGGCTTCCGCGACCGCGGCCCCGCTCTACTCCGAAGATTTCGAGAGCTTCAGCATCGGTGACCCCGGCCCGTTCAACGCGTTCAATATTTCAACCACCGGTGTGGAGTTCGAGGTCGCCGAGTTCCCCGCTTCCTCGGGAAACAACGTCGGATTGATCTCCGACACCAGCAACGGGACGAGCTCCAACGGGGCCTCCAACGTGTTCATCACGCTCGGCCCCGGGAATGCCCTGGTTGATGAGATCAACAGCATCCTGGCTCGCCCGGTGTCCAGCGCTCCGGTCCCCTTCTACTTCCGGTACGACGTCGAGCGGTTTGCCGCATCCGACGACCCGCTGGTCGTCAATACGTCGATCGAGTTCCTGGGGAGCGATCGCCCGACGCGATTCCCCACCGGTGAGGGCGTCCTGCTCGACGATGCTGGGAGCGTTCAGACGGCGTCGACCTACGACTCGGACGGCATCTTGGAATTGGTTGATGCCAACACTGTCCAACCGGCCAACTCCTCGAACGACTTCGCAGACTTTGAATTTCTGATCACACCCAGCGGCGGTGCCGACCAGATCGACGAACTGCGTCTGCGTTGGACGATCCGTGTCGATACCGGTGCCACGCCCGAAACCCTCGCCATCGACAATATCGAAGTCGGCATCATCCCCGAGCCGGCCTCGCTCGCCCTGCTCGGCCTGGGCACGCTGGGGCTGCTCGGGCGGTCACGGCGTCGGGCATGATCTGTCGGTGCCGGACTTGAACGAAGCGATCACCGCACCCCGAGTCTATCCCTCCGGGTGCGGTGTTTTTTCATCCCGCCCGGATGCCTTGCATAGAGCCGTCTCTTGTCACCGCTGCTGGATTACGCCATGAACCTCGCACTGCAGTCACTCCTCTCGCTGTCCGCCTCCACCATCACGGCGTTAGCGTTTGCTAACGCGTCGGCCGAGCCGCTGTACACCCAGGATTTTGAGGACGGCCAGACCACGTTCCGCCTGGGCAACAACCAATCAGGCGGCACGGCAGAGAACGTGGTCGATCCGAACAACCCGGAGAACCGCGTCGCCAGGCTCAGCGACGTCAGCCCCTCGGGCCAGCCGGGCCACTCCAACTCGCCGTTCTTCCTCGATCTTGACGCGTCGACAAAGGTGGTCCAGGAGATCAACCGGGTGCTCGCCCTGCCCTTCACACACGAACCAGTGGCGTTCTATTTCAGATACGACCTCGAGCGGCAGCAGGCCTCGGACGGCCCAAAGTCGGCCCGGGCGTCGCTGGAGTACATCGGAGAAGACCGGCCGACCCGTTTCCCCACCGGTGAGCCATTCATCTTGGGTGACGACAAGGTCATCGACGCGTACAACACCGACGGCGAGCTCGACCGGGTGGATCACACCACCGACGCCGTGCGTGAACCCGGAGCGCACCCCTTCGCGGGCTACCGCTTTACCGTCATCCCCAGCGGCGGGGTTGATTCCATCACCAGACTGGCCATCCGGTTCCAGGTCCGGGTCGATACCGACGCGTCGGCCGAGGTGATGCTGGTCGACAACATCGAGATCGGCCGGGTGTCCGACGCGGACTGATGTGAGCCGTACGGGCTAGCGTTTACAAGATAGACCCAATCGAAGTCACCAGCGTTGAGGCCAATTCCATGAAGACCTTGCAATCGTTTTTTACGCCGTCACTCCGTCCTTCGCAAGCATGGCCCGCCTGGCCGTGCTTCGTGTTGATCGCGGTGTTTTCGATCTGCTTTACGGGGATTACGGCAGGCGCGGCGGCGGAGACGTGGCTGACGCACGGCGAGCCGGACGGGCCGATGGTGTATCTCGACTCGGGCGACATCCTGCACGTGATTGATCCGAACACCGACCCGGAGAAGCTGGACGTGGCGATCTGGATCGACAACCCGACCGACGAGCGGCTGCGGGGTCGGGTGCGGTTGCAGGTGGAGACGTTCGAGGGGCGGGCGATGGTTTGGGCGCACGCGATGGATGTGGCGGCGGGCAAACGGCAGCGGGTGTCGCTGCCGCCGGAGCTGATCCTGGGGACCGGTGAGCGAGTGGAGCGTGGGATCCGTTGGATGACTGCGACGCTTCGGCAAGACGGCGGTTCGCGTGGCGGTAAGCCGATCGAGGTCCCGATGGCGGTGGCGGTGATGGAGCCGACAGGCCCGGCACCGTCGGCGGATGGGCCGGGACAGATGCGGTTTGCGATCGCCTATGGTGCCGGCCCGGAGAACGAGGACCCGATGTGGGCTAAGGCCTCGGCCCGCGCAGGGTTCAATGCTTACCGGGGTGGGGTGACCTGGAGTCGGGCGCAGCCGAAGCCGGGCCAACCGCCCGTGTTCAGCGAAGAGGCGATGCGGCGGATCGAGGTCCACGAAGCGGCAGGCTTGGAGCCATTGATGCTCGTGTCGGGTTCAACGCGGTGGGCGTCGCCCGAGCGGGGCTACAAAGGGATGCCGGACCTTGACGCGTGGCGGGTATGGGTGCGTGCGTTGGCGGAAGAGATGTCCGGCCGGGCCGTGCACTGGGAGATCTGGAACGAGCCGGACATCGGGTTCTTCGAAGGGACGATCGAGGAGTACCAGTCGCTGCTGCGGGCGGCGTCGGAAGAAATCCGGGCCGTCGACCCGACCATGCGGGTGATGACCGGCGGGTTCGTGTCGATGGACGGGCACGGCGGCCGGAAGGTCGGCATGGTCGAGCGGGTGATTGACGAGAACCAGGACGACTACGACGTGGTGGCCTACCACAAGCACGGCGGCTTTTCCGGGTTCCGCGAGGAGCTGGATGAGAAGCTTGGGCCTTACATGGACGGCGTGCTGCGATCGCCGCGCCCGCTGTACTTCACCGAGACGGGGATGGACACGCGGTTCGGTCAGCACCACCAGGCGCGGACGCTGGTGCAGAAGATGGCGTTTGCGTGGAGCCGGGGCGCGGTGGGCTACACCTGGTACAGCCTGTTCGACACGCGGCGAGCGACGTCGCCGACCCAGCCCGGCTTCACCTACGGCCTGTACACGCGGACACGTAGCGCCCCAGAGCTGGAGGTCATGCGGCCCGAAGGCTCTTCGCCGGTGCGACTACGTGCGGTGTATCCCAAGGCGTCGTATCTGGCGATGAATACCTTCTCGAGCGTGCTGGGCGGCGCGGCGTACGAACGCCAGATCGACCTGCCCGAGGGCCAGTTCGCATTCGTGTTCCGGCGGGGTGACGAGCAGGTGATCGTGGTTTGGAATGACCGCGAGAAGGAGGCGGCCGCAACCCGGCTGGTCGAGACCGACGCGGAGGAAGCGTGGTTGGTCGATCTCATGGGCAACCGCACCGACACGGCGGTCATCGGCGGACGGGTGCGTCTTGACGTCGGGGTGACGCCGCGTTTCCTGGTCCTACGCGGGGGGGAGCAGCCTGTATCGGTCGAGGGTGAGTTTGCGGTGGTGCGCCGCCTGGAGATCGACGGCGGCGATCGCCCGATGCGGGTCTCGGTGGTGTTCAACAACCCCGAGCAACAGGACGCAAAACTGAACTATCAGTGGCAGCCCGCCGCTGGCTTCGGGCGTGAGGCCGGTGCCGCGGCGTCCGGGAGCGTCGTCCTACCCGCGGGCGGTGAGCTCATCGTGGACGGTGCGTTTGTGGTCGATGGGTCGCAAGCGTTCTCCCTCGGGGACCGTTTTGTGCATGTCCTGAAGTACGAGATGCCCGACGCCGGGGTGTCGGGCCAGCTTGAAGTGCCCGTGGTGATCGGTGCAGTCGTGATCTCCGAGGGTGAGCCCGAACAGCGGCCCGTGCTCGTGATGGATACCGACCGGGATATGTACAACCGCTTCGAGCACGACCCGAACTCGCTGGACCTGATGTGGCAGGGCTGGCGCGACCTATCCGTGCGTGTGCACGCAGCGCACCGCGACGGCCGCCTGGAGATGCGCATCCAGTGCCGTGATGATGTGGCGCACGCCCCAACACGGGAGGGCTTGGAGGGCGGCGATGTGGTAACGCTTGTCCTGACCGATGCTTCAGGGGGAGTGCCGCGGACGATTCGGCTCGCGCGGATCGATGACCAGCTCGTGTCTCGGACCGCATCCAACGCGGGTGAGGTCGATACGGAGGCGCTTCGCCTACGCGCCGAGTTCCCTGCGGACCACACCAGCGTGTACCACGTCTCGATCGATGTGGCGGCGCTCGGTCTGGACTGGTCGGGTCTGCGGTTCAACCTGGCCTACACCGACCACGACGGCCGGCCCGAGGGCATCGAAACGGTCGCTGCCACGGTCGCACCAGATGCCAAGGGCGAATTCACTTCCCCCGATCAGTGGCCTGTAATTGTTCGTCAGCAGGCCAGGCCAACCTCGTCGTCGACTACACCTACACCCGCACGGACTTCGAGACCCGGGCGGTCAGCATCCTTTACCTCCAAGCAACAGGTCGAGGGGATGACCCCTATAGCCCCGACATCACCGAAGTGGTCTGAGCTGCGGTCCGTCCCAGCGATGCGCATGTACCACAACACCATGCACCTGTTCCATATCAGCTACGCCGCCTTCCCGAACGCGATCGTCCAGCACACCGACTATATCCGGGCCCGCCGGTATCTACCAGGCCAAGACAGTCTCCGCGGCACCGCAGTCCCCCCCGCTTACAACGACACCGGGCTCTTCACGCCTGGCGTCCCCCACCGGATCACCGTCGTCAAGCGCGACCAGGCCGTGGCAATGCGGGTCGCCAATGACATCGAGACGCGCTATTTCCACTGGGCGAACACTGACCTCCCACCGATCACGGCCGGTCGGATCGGCCTCCGACAGATGTACACACGCTCGGCCTTAATCCGCGACTTCCGTGTCCGGCTGCCCGCCCCGACCTCCCCGCCACCCCGAGGTCGTGGTGACCACCGGCCAGATTGAGTAATTCGATCAACTCAAACCCCTGGGCGAAACGGACACGGGTTGATATCTCCCAGGACTATTTCACAAGTTCCTGGTTGTCGATTGGGGCTACGAAGGCGACGGACAGCTTGCGCAGCCGCCGGTGCACGCTAGCTGACAACCAGCTGCGGCCCGGTGATACCGCTTTCGAGGCTGTCGATCGAGATGGTTTCATAGCCCCAGACATCGCTATCCAGGCGGAAGGTGGCTTCGGTTTGGCCCGCGGCCAGCTGTTGCTGGACAAACGCGGTGACGTCGAGCTCGACCCAGGTCTTGGTTGACGAGGTCACAGCGATCGTGCCGAGGGTGCTGCCGCCGCCGGGCTGGTTGTTCCAGTTGATGCCGGTCTGCGTCCAGTTGTTGTCGGTCACCCCGCGGACGTTAATGGCGTCGGAGCCGCTGCCCCCGCTCACGCTTGCGTGCAGGCGAAGCACGACGGATTGGCCAGAAGTGATGCCGGTGAGGTCGAACTTCAGGTAGGCGCGGTGGTCGTTCTGGTGCGCGTTGTAGAGCTCAAGGGTCGAGCCGGTTCCGTTGTTGGCGGATTGGTTTTGCTGGTCGATCCAGGCATCGGCGATCGCAGCCCGCGGTCCCGTCAAGCTGCCACCACCGGTGGTGGTGTAGGCCAGTTCGGGTGCCAGCGCACCGCTTTCTCGGCTGTCGATCTCGATGGTCTGGTAGCCCCAGTCGTCGCTGTCGAGCTGGAAGCTGACCTGGGTTTCACCGGCCGTGATCTGCTGCTGAACAAAGGTGGTGACGTCCAACTCGACCCATGATCGGGTCGAGGCGTTCAGTGCGAGCGTCCCGAGCGTGTTGCTGCTGGACGGGGCGTTGTTCCAGGTGATGCCGGTCTCGGACCAGCCGTTGTTGGTGAGGCCGCGGACACGGATGGCGTCGCTGCCGCCGGCGACACCGGCGTGGAGCCGGAGTGTGACGGGCTGGCCGGCGGAGATGCCGCCGAGGTCGAACTTCACGAAGCCGCGATGGTCGGTGAGGTGAGCGTTGTAGAGCTCGAGCGTCGAGCCCGTGCCGTTGTTGACGCTCTGGTTCTGCTGATCGACCCAGGCATCGGCCACGGCTTTTGCGACCCCTGTGCCAGCACCACCGGACGACGGGGCATCCACCACGAGCTGCGGCCCAGGGTAAGCCGACTCACGGGTCTGGATCAGGCCGGAACCGAAGCCCCAGCTCACGTTCTCGACGCGGAGCGACATCTGGGTCTCGCCCGCGGCGAGCAACTGCTGGACATGCGACGTGAGGTCGAGCTCGTAGCGGCGTAGATCGCCTTCGGTGATCTGGATCACGCCGAGTTCATCACCAGCGTTCGGTCGATTATTCCAGGTAAGACCCGTTTCGCTCCAGCTGGTGTTGTCGACGGCGCGGACCCGCAGGTCGCTGGTGGCCGCTTGGAAATCGACGTGCAGACGGAGCTTCGCCTCGCTGAAGCCGCTCAGACCCGCGAGATCGAACTTGATAAACGCATGCTGGTCTTGGCCGGCGTTGTAGGTAACCGCGGTGGTCGCGCTGCCGAAGTTGGCGTTGGCGTTGCTCTGCACGGCGTGGGCGTCGGCGACGGCTTCAATCAGGTTCACCGGCGGTGTCGCGTCATCGAAGGACAAGACCACGACGGAGTGGGCATCGATGGTGAAGTTGTTGGTGGCCGCGTTGTAGCTGGTGCTGGTCGTGCTGTAGCCAGTGTCTTCGATGCGGTGAATTTCGACGGTCGATCCGTCGGGGCTCCAGCCGTTGGCAAAGTTCAGGTCGACGGTGTGGGTGCCGCCCGAACGGTTGATGAGCAGCACGGTCTTGGCGTCTTCCCCGGCCACGGCAAAGGCGTCGACCTGCTGGGTGTTGGTCGCGTTGGTGATCGTGGCGACCTCACCGATCAGGTGGTCATGGGCCAGGGCCTGGAACTGCCCGGGGAGCCGGAGGTTTGGGGTGCTGGGATCGATCTTGCCGTAGACCCCGTCTTCCTCGTTCCAGGCCTGGAGCGTCCAGATGTTGGCCTCGGCGGCGTACTTCATCACCAACGCATCAAAGACCGCTCCCTTGTTGTTGGTCATGCGGACGTCGAAAGTGTCGAAGGTCCAGCTGATGTTGTATTCGGTGAGCCCGATGGGAGCGCCAGCCGCGCCGTTCTGATCGAGGATGCCACGGACGTAACGGACGGTTTCGCCCATGTCGCGGGCGCCGTCGTACACGTCGGCGTCCGGGGTCGAAGCGCTGCCGTTCTCGTAGATGTGATAGGTGAAGAAGTCGAGGTTGGGCGCGGTCTGCGTAATGAGTTGGCCCATGGTCGGACGCCAGGGGTTGGCGTAGGCGACACCGCCGACCTTGATCGACGGATCGACCGCCCGCATCGCGGCCTGTGCCTGGTTGTAGATCGACGCCCACTCGCCGGGGTTGTTGATGTAATAGCCGCCGCCCTTGAGGTCCAGCTCGTTAGTGACCTCCCAGTACTTGACGTCGTGGCCGTTGTCGATGTTGATAATCTGAACGAGGTCGGCGGTCCACTGGGCGAAGTCGTCGTATTGGTTGGCGTCGAGCCTGCCGTCGTTGTTGGCGTCCATCCAGTCGGGCCAGAGCGAGATGTTCAGCATCAACTCGTCGCTGGTGGTTTCGAGGCTATCGATGACCTGATCGATTTTCGAGGCGTCCCAGCTCTGCGTGGCGTAGTCGACCCACCCGCGCTCGGTGGAGGAGTCATCGCTCTGCTGGCCGGAGTGGATACGGGTCAGGCCGGGCGTGATCTGGGCGAGGTTGTTCTGGTAGGTCTGCTGGGAGGACACCGCTGGGTCGTTGCCCTTCCAGACGTTGACGCCGAAGGTCTCGTGGGTGGTGGTGGCGACGGTGGTGGCCCAGTCGACGCCGATGGTCTGGGCCGCGAGCAGGACGCGGGGTTCGAGGGGCTCGAAAGCGGCAGCGGGGGCGTTGGCGAAGGCGGAGCCGGTGTGGGCGTGGGATCGGTGTAGAGGCGAAAAGCGTGGGATCAGCATGGAGGTGTGGCCTGTCTGGAGAAAGAGAAGCGAATCGAACAAAATAAGAACAAATAACGCGTGAAACAGAGAATTCAGCAATCCGCAGGGTCGGCTGGTCGGCCTAGCTCAGACGGCTGTCCACGGCAAACTAGCCGGACGTCCAAAGCACGTCAACACTTTTAGAGACTTTTAAAAGGGCTTGCAAACAATTTAAAAGCGGTTACAGTAGCCACATGGCCGTCACCCTCTCCCAAGTCGCCCGCCACGCCGACACCTCCGTACCCACGGTGAGCCGGGTGCTTAACGGCAAGAGCGACGCCTACGCGGAAGAGACCGTCGCCCGGGTGCGCAAAGCCCTCAAAGACCTCGACTACCGCCCCAACTGGCGTGCCCGCTCACTCGCCCGGCGACGCTCCGGGTCCATCGGCCTGGTGTACGGCCGACCCGCCGACTATGTCGAGGGCTCACGCATGGTCTCCGCACTCGTTGAGCAGCTCGCCGACCGCGAACTCGACCTGATGCTCATCCCCGCCATCGGCCCCCTCAGCCGGTGGTCCCACAAGCTCCGCGACGGCCGAGTCGACGGCTGCCTCATCACCTACCCCGTCCCCCTTGACGTCGATGCTTTTGTCGCGGAGCACAGCGTGCCCGCGGTGATGTTCAACCTCCGCTCTGACGCCGACGTCGCGCAAGTGATCTTTGATGACAAGCGTGGTGCGACGGACGCGGTTCGTCACCTCCTCGACGCCGGGCACCGCCGCATCACCTACTACCGCACATCCAAGAAGCATGGCGACCACTACAGCTTCGCCGACCGCGTCGCCGGCTACACCGATGCCCTGAAGGAGGCCGGCCTCACCCCGCAGAGCATCACTGCCAAGCCGGAAGACTACGCCCGAGAGCTGGCCGCGACGCCTCCTGCCCAGCGACCGACCGCCCTGGTCGTCTACAACGACACCGATGCCATGAAGCTCATCGACGAGCTGCGTCAATTCAACATCAGCGTGCCGCGCGACCTCAGCCTGGTGAGCTTCAACAACGACGAACGCGTGCGCTGGTCGACACCGCGCCTGACGACCGTCGCCCCCGACATCGACACTGCCGTCGATACCGCTCTCGGTCTGCTCCTTAACGCGATCGATGACGGCCCGAGCAAAACAAGTTTGCCAAGTACGCAGCCAACCGCGAGCCGCGTGGTGCTTCCCGAAACCCTGACCGTCCGCAGCAGCACCCGCACTTGTCCCCCGGCGTGACACCGTCACGCCACTCGTTCTTTCACTGTTTCTTTTCCAGCAACAAGATTCTCAGGAGGTCCCCATGTCCCGTTCAGCCCGTCTGCTCGCCGCCGCCACGCTCAGCACGTTCGCCTTCCACGCCGCCGCCGCGCCGCTGGTCAGCGAGTCGTTCGACTACACCCTCAACGCCAATGCCGCAGGCCAAAACGGCGGCACCGGCTGGGCAGTTGGTTCGTCGTGGTCGTTGACGCCCACGCCTACTTCGTCCGCGACCATCACCGAAGGCCTGACTTTCTCCAGCATGCCCGTCTCCGGAAACGCCCTGGAGATCAACGAAGACGAAAACGACGACGAAGTCGCCTTCCTCCGACGCTCCTTCGGCAACGCCGTCGGACAGAACGGCAACTTCTACGTCAGCTACCTCATCCGGCAATCCCGCGATATCACCCCGTCGTTCGGTAACGGCACCGAGTTCGGCCACGAGTTCCGCGAAACCGGCGCCACTGGCAACCCGTTCCTCCACGGGCGAGCCAAGCGGTCGGGCGGCTTCTCTGGACCCTACGAAGCCGCGATTGCCGTTGGTAATAACCTCAACGCCGACACGACATTTGACCTTCCCGAAGATCAAACCTTCCTCGCCGTCTTCGCCTACGAGAACATCGGCCTGCCCAACTTCACCTCGGAGGACACCACCAGCACATTCTGGCTACTCTCCGAGTCCGACTACGACAGCGTGGCTGCCGCGGGCATCAGCAAAGCGTCGCTCGACACTTTTAACCAGGCTTCGGTCGTGGAGTTCGTCGAAGACCCCACCTTTGGTACCGCCGAACTGACCCCGACCGACCTCTTCGGCCTGCTCGCCGAGCGGGGTACCGTGACTTACGACGAGATCCGCGGCGGCACCGAACTCGCCGACGTGATCGCCATCCCCGAGCCGGGCTCCTCCGCACTCCTCGCCGCGGGCCTGGCATGCCTTGCCGGCCGACGCCGACACGCCCAATCCGCTTGATGCCTCCACCGGCCCGCTCTCAACCGAGCCGGCCGGTCTTCTCCCACGGTTCGCCCAACCATGGCCCAGCAACCGCCCCACATCCTCTACCTCCACTCGCATGACACCGGGCGGCACATCCAGCCCTATGGTGCACCGGTCCACACGCCCAACCTCCAGCGGCTCGCCGACCAGGGTGTCACCTTCCGTCACGCCTTCTGCGCCGCCCCGACCTGTTCACCCTCACGGGCGGCCCTGCTGCTCGGCCAGTCCCCACACCGCACCGGCATGTTCGGGCTCCACCACCGCGGCTGGTCCTTGAGCCATCCGCAACGCCATCTCGCCCACTTCCTCCAAGACTGCGGCTACCGCACCGCCCGCGCTGGCGTCCATCATGTCTGTAACGACGCCGACACCGCGGGCTATACCGATCAGCTCACCGAGATGCACTGCGGCGCACTCCGCACCCGCCAGGCCGTGAGCGAATTCCTTCAACAACGCGAGTCACACAAGGACGACCGGCCGCTGTTTCTCGCCGTCGGCTTCGGCGAGACCCACCGCGCCGGCCGGGGCTTCGCCGCCGACTATGTCACCGAGGATGACGCCCGGTCCACCGCCCCTATGCCCGGGCTCCCCAACACCCCCGACACCCGCCGTGACGCCGCCGAGTTCAACGACTCCGCCCGACGCCTCGATCAGCACATGGGCGACATCCTCGACCGGTTCGCCACTTACAGCCTCACCGACAACACCCTTGTCATCTGCACCACCGATCACGGCATCCCCTTCCCCGGCCACAAGTGCAACCTCACCGCCCGCGGCCTGGGCGTGATGCTCATCCTCCGCGGGCCCAAAAGCAGCGGCCTCGAAGCTGGCCGAATCATCGACCCGATGGTCAGCCACCTCGATCTCTATCCCACCATCTGCGACCTCATCGGCGCTCAGGCCCCCGACTGGCTCGAGGGCCGATCGCTGCTCCCGCTGGTCCGTGGCGAGACCGACCGCCTCCACAACGAACTCTTCGGCGAGGTCACCCATCACGCCGCTTACGAACCGATGCGTAGCCTCCGTACGGAGCGGTATGCCTATGTCCGACGCTTCGGCGATCGCAAGCTGCCGGTTGTCGCCAACAGCGACGACGGGCCTTCCCGCGACGTCTGGCTCGAACACGGCTGGGCCGACCAAACACTCCCCGACGAAACGCTCTACGACCTCGTCTTCGACCCCGATGAGACCCACAACCTCGCCCACGACCCCGCCCACGCCGACACACTCCAGGCCATGCGTGATCGGCTTGACCGTTGGATGCAGACAACCGAAGACCCCATCAGGCAAGGCCCCCCACCGATCCCCGAAGCCGGCGTCCTCGTCTCTGCCGACAACGGCATGGGCGAACCCGAACGGGTCTATCCCGCGGAGCCCATCCCGGTATCTGCCTGAGGCCGAATCACCCCAGGAGCTTCACAAGATGCGTCAAATCTACTCAACCCCACCCCACAGCCGGAACACCCAGCGTTCTCGCGGTTTCACACTCATCGAGCTGCTCGTCGTCATCAGCATCATCGCCCTGCTCATCGCGATCCTCCTGCCCGCACTCCAGTCGGCCCGCAACGCTGCTCGGTCTGTCCAATGCCTTAGTAACGTCCGCTCTCTTGGGCAGGCCACCATCAATTACACCGTCGATCACGACGGAGCCATCCCGTGGGGCAGCGTCTTCGGCAACCTCGACAATGCCGGCGGTACCGACTTCTGGCGATGGAAAGACTACATCGATACCTATCTGAGCCAGACGGCCCAAGGCACCGGTAACACCAGCAGCCTCGACGGTAAGGCCAAGCCGTTCGACTGCCCCGAACTGGTTCGCGAGTTCGAGACACTGTCCGGCTCCTACTCCGCCAACGAAAACGTGATGATCGAATCGGCCTGGTCCGACATCAACAACCCCAGCAGCTTTACGCCCAACCTACGGCTCGAAGACATCCAGAACCCCAGCAGCACCTTCATGATCGTCGATTCCAACCTCAAGTCGAACAAGAAGGTTCCCGCCGCCATCGACCTGCCCACCGGGTCCGGCACCGACCCCGACGACCTGATCCCCGATGCCGACGACTTCGACGCCGGACCCGGCGAGACCGACCCCGCTAACGCCATCCGCTACCGACACCTCGGCCCCGCCGCGAATGCCGCCTGGGCCGACGGCCACGGTGAGTCGCTCAAAAAAGGCGAGGTCCGTGTCCGTGATTGGCTGCCCGAATTTTAAATCCGCACCGTTCACCGCCATGACCCAAGCCCTGCTGCCCACTTACACCATTGCCACGCGCCCTCAAAGCTACATCGCTCGCGTCCGGACTGGCGTACTCGACTGGCTCGAATCGGTCCGCTGTCAAGACCCCGCCATCGGTTGGGGCCGATGGAGGTATCACGTAGCCATGCCCGAGCCCTGGTCCACCAACGCCTCGGGCATCGCCATCCGCATCCTGCACGAGCTCGACGCACTCGACACCGTGCCTGCTTCCCTCAAGCAACAAGCGATCGATTATCTACGCAGCTGCCAAGACCCCGACGACGGCCTGTTCCGCGATCCGCTCGAGACCGACGACCGGCACGACGGACCCCACTCCTGGGAGCAGGTCTGGGGCCAACGCCACTCCGCCGCAACCGAAGCCCTTGTCTACCTCAACGCGGACCCCCTCTACCCGCTCCCCGACGCACAGTTTGCCGATCTCACCCGTATCGCCGGAAGCGCCTTCACGCTCGAACACACCGACTGGCGGAATCCCTGGGGCCACGGCGAGTCCTGGGCACGGGCGATCGAAGCCTTCCTGAACAACAACCGCCTCACGTCGAAGGACCGCGCCGACTTATCCAGCCCCGTCCTGCGTGAGGCCTTCGCGGCCTTCGAGCAACACATCATCGACCCCGAGTCAGGCTATCCCAGCCGACGCATGCCGCATCGCGACGACCCGCGCGCCATGGCCGGACTCTTCAAAATCATGATGGCCTACGTGGCTTGCGGTCGGCCCTACCCTCATGCCGAAGCCGCCATTGATTCCACCCTGGCGCTCCAACACGAAGACGGCGAGTTCGGCTGCCGTAACAACATGTGCATCAACTGGGATAGCGTCTGGGTGCTCCTCCAACTGGACCGCCAGCTCGCCGCCGCCCACCACCACCCCGACATCGTCCACGCCGGCCAACGCCTCGCCGACCACCTCATCGCCCACTACCGCAAGCCCGATGGCGGCTTCGCCTTCCACGGCCGCCACTGCATCAGCAACCACCACTCCATCCGCCTCTGCGACACCCCGCAGCCTATCGGAGACATGCTCGGCACGACCATGGCCCTCTACTGCCTCCAGTACGCCGACCACTGGCTCTGTCCCGACTGATCCCATCAAGACCGCTCAACACTTGGACACCCCACATGCGCGATCACACCCGCATCCTCGCCCTGCTCATCACCGTCTGCGTCACCCTGCACACCGCCCCAAATGCCGACGCCAAGACGCCCCCCGCCGGCACCCTGATCGAAGCCGAGGACGCGCCGAACGCCAACCAATACGGGAACGTCATCGATGATGCCGACGCGTCGGGAGGTCAAGCCGTCACCAGCCCCCAGGAGTGGCGGCCGCTGTTCCGATACGCCCTGCCCAATGGCCTGCCCGACCGCGTCACCGTGCACGTCCGCCGTAAGGGCGGCCCTATCCAGCTTAAGGCCCGGGTCGATGGCAAAAACCAGCCGCTGAAGTGGGCCTGGTCGAAGCCCGACCGCTACGCCTGGGTCAGCCTCGGCACCTACGACCGCGACAAACTCGGGCAAAGCATCGAGATCATCCGTGGTAAGGCCGACCAGCCCCCGCGTATCGATGCCGTTGTTCTGGCTGACGCCTCCGCCACCGCTTCCGGCCCCGCCGACCCCGTGAAAACGCCTTCCACCGGAACCGACACCAACGTTCCTCAGAGCGCGCAGGACGCCGGTATCACCGGGGACGCCGCCGCCGGCGCCAATGCACTGCCGCCCGCCGCACCCCGGCCAGACCTCACCCCCATCGACGTGCCGATCACGGTCGACTGGTCCACCACGCTCGGCCCGATCACGCCCGCCCACTGGGGCGTCGCCCTCTTCTCCGTCGCCGACCCCGTCAAAGCCGACGACCCTGGCTTCGTCGGCTTCCTCACCACACTCCGTCCCGGCCTCGTCCGCGTCCACCACAGCGGCCTCGCCGACCGGTGGTCCAATGCCCAAACCCGCGACTGGGATACGCAAGCCATAGCCGGCTCGCTCGCTCCGCTGCGTCACCTCCCCGACGCCACCCTGATGGTCAACCTCCCCAACTGGCCCGAGTGGTTCAGCGAAAGCAAGGCCATCTCACCCGATCAATACAGCGAAGCCGAAGACCTCGTCCGCCGCTGGGTGCGTGCCGTCAAGCAGGCGTCACCTGTGCCCGTGACCCACTTCGAGGTGTTCAATGAGTTCGACAACACCTGGGACAAGGCGGGCCGGATCAACGAACTCTGGCCGCTCTTCCACAGCATGGCGCGTGCTGTGAAGGAAGAAGCCCCCGACGCCAAAGTGGGCGGACCGTCCTTTACCTGGGCCAACGGCGAGTGGGTCCGCCCGTTTCTCGACGAGGCTGGCGGCACCATCGACTTCATCAGCTGGCACAACTACGCGGCCGGCAAACCCACCACCCCCAACGACGCCGTGCTCGCCCGTGCCGAAGCCGTCGACCGCCACGCCGGTGATGTCCAGCGCTGGCTGACCGAACGCGGCCTCGGCCATATCGAGACCCACCTCAACGAGTACAACGTCCAGTGGACCTGGAAGCCCTACGAACGCCGACACGCCAACGCCATCGGTGCCGCCCTCCACGCCTCCATCATCGGTCGGCTCGCCGAACGCGGCATCACCGGCCTCGCCGTCTGGCACGCCAAGGGCAACGCCTACGGCCTCATCGACGAATCCAACCGCCTCCGCGCAACCGGCCAGCTCTTCCTACTCGGTCGTGACCACCTCGTCGGTCAGCTTGCGCCCACCACCGGCGACAGCGATCAGCCCGTCGACGCCTTCGCCGTCAACACCGCCAACGGTCATCGATCTCTCCTGCTGGTCAACCGCGGCGAAGCCCCCGCTCGAGTCGGAAAGCCCGCAGAGCTCCTCGACCGCAGCACTCCCCCTGTCATGGGGGTCCTCCACCGCATCGACGCCAACGGCTGGACCGCCGAACCACTTAAGACCCGGCAGGGCCACGAAATCACGCTGCCCGGATGGTCGGTCACCATTATCAGCACTCAGCCCAACCACTCCCGCTGGGGCACCATTATTCTGCCAGGACAAGAAGCACGTTTCGACTTCTGAATCAGAGCCAACGAGGTCACGGCTGGCGAATCGCTAGAGCGGCTGGCGGATGTACTTGCCTGATTTCATGATGTGGTCTTCCTGGCATGGAGCCCACGCGGAGTGCTTGGCGGAGCGTCTGGGATCCGAACCCGCCGTGAATAGAGGGGGAAAGTCGTCGAATAGGGGATGTGTACCCTCGGAGTATGCGGGCAAACAAAATTTAGAGCACGTTCACTCCACTTGCAGCGGGCAGCCGCAGTGCCTGAAGAACCCGGCGGCGTCGCTTGGGGTGATCGCATCAAGCATCCGCTGGGTATCGCTCCGTAACGCATCGATGGCCCGGTGCTCGGCCGATCGCATCAACGCCTTGAGCTTGCTGAACGCCAGCTCGATGGGGTTGAGGTCCGGCCACCGGAATCGAGCCGGCGGCAGGTACAACACCTCCGCCCCCACCGCTTGGATCGCATCCCGCACGCCGGCGACCTTGTGGGCCGAGAGGTTGTCCATCACGACGACGTCACCGGGCTAGAGTGTTGGGCTTAGCACCCGCTTACAGAACGCGACGAACACCTCGCCGTTGACCGGGCCGTCCACCGTCGTTCCGCAACGCATCCCGCGGTGATCCAGCGCCGCGATCAAAGTCGTGGTCTTCCAGTGACCGTGCGGCGCCTTCTCCACCAAGCGTTCGCCGACCGGAGCTCGCCCGCGTAGGCGGGCCATGTTGGTCTTGCACCACCCCCAGAAGTGTCTCATCGATAAACACCAGCCGACGCGGGTCCAGCCCCCATCGGATCAGCCGCCAGGTGGCCCGCGCTCGGCGACATCGGGCCGGTCCTGCTGCCATGCTCTTCCGGGGGCGGCGGCGTGGAGCGTCTTTTTTTGTAAGACAGCTTCAGCCGCTGAAGCGCCACGCAGATCCATCGAATACGCCATGGCCAGACCTCCTTGTCTGGACTGACCCTGTCATAACCGATCCCACTCAGGAGCGCTAGGAAAATCTTGAATCCGCTCTAGCGATACGCAAGCGCGGGCCCATGCCGTGGCTGCCGAGCGAGCAATACGGCAAGTGCGAGCGTGACGAGCAGTCCGCTGGCGGGTTCGGGGATCTGGACCAGTAACGCCCAGTCGTTGGTGTTGGAGAAGCCGTCGGGGGTGGGGCCGAGGTCAACCCAGTCGCCGCCGACGAGGGTGAAGGCCGGCCCGATGAAAGCTCCGGTGCGGGGGTCGAACCAGCGTGCGGAGAAGAGTTCGCCGTCGAAGTCGGTGAGGTCGAGCTGGAGCGGGCTAAGTTCGTCCATCGAGCCGTCGGGTAGGTAGACGGCGTACGCCTCGCCGAGGAGGGCGAAGGCTTCCGCGCCGCCGTAGTTGTCGCTGGCGTTGCGGACGAGATCGTCGTCGGGGGTCATCCTCCAGAAAGGCAGGTGGTCTTCGAGGAAGCCGCGTGCGATGGCGGACTCGGCGAAGACCTGCTCGTACAGGCGGAAGTCTTCGAGGGGCTGGTCGGCGTCGTGGACGAACCAGCCGACGCCGCCGCCGGAGAGGAGGATGTCCCAGGTCAAGGATTTGCGGACCGTGTTGTAGCGTTCGGCGAGGGTGTCGCCAGTGGGGTCGGTGTCGTCATTGACCCCGACGGGGATGCGGGTGATGGATTCGGCCTCGTCGATCATGACGGCGATGGGTCGGCCGGCGGCGTCGCTGACAATGCGGAACTCTTCGACGATGTCGGACCAGCCCTCGACACGCTGGCCGCTCTGGAGGCTGGTGAGGTCGAAGTCGGGTTCCCCGAAGAATGGGGCCCAGGGACCGTCGTCGGTGTCGGCGGGGTTGCGGGCGTTGTGGACAGTGACAGGGTGGTCGTAGGGGTCGATCGAAGAGATAAACGCGGCCCACTCTTTGATGGTGTCGGGGTCGAGGTCGGAGTTGTCGGCCGGGAAGCCGTTGTACTCCTCGGAGATGTTCCAGTAGAGCCCGTTGTGGTGGCCGAAGCGGGCGACCATTTCGCGGTAGAAGAGCTTGCGTTCGGTCCCGAGCGTCGCGTCGTCGAGGAAGTTTTTGTTGTCGAACTCGGCCTCGTTGAGCACGACCTGGAGGTTGATGCCTTGGGTCTGAGCGTGGGCCATGGCGATCTCCCACTGGGCGAGCTTGGACACGTCGTAGCGGGTGTTGCTGGCCTCGTTGGGTTCGACAAAGGGGTAGGTGTCCTGGGCGTCGCCGCCGAGGTTCATGGGCAGGAAGAAGACGCTGTTGACGCCGGTGTCGGCGAGGTAGTTGATCGCGCCGATGAGGTTTCGGCCGTCGCGGTCGCCCGACGTTCCGGGGACGGGGTCGCTCGGGTCGCGGGACCAGTCGGGGTCGCCGGGGTTCCAGTCGGCTCGGTGGGTGGGGTACTGGTGGAGTCGGCCGTAGGTGCGTCCGCCGAAGTCGCTGTTGTAGTTAGGGCCGCTGCCGTTCTGTGAGGTGGTGTTGTCGAAGCCGAGGTATCCGAGCAGGTTCTCGGGGCTGTCGGCCCCGGTCTTGATCCAGTACCGGCCATCGCCGAGGGTCTGGAGGTAGTGGTTGCCGGTGTAGGCGAGGCGCCCGCTGGAGAGAAAGCCGGGGGCGGATGCGTCGCGGGGGGCGACGCTGAAGGTGCCGGTCTGGTTATGGATCGAGTTGTCGGTGGCAAAAGTACTGGGGTTGTCAGCGACGGCGACGTTCGCCCCCTGACGGAAGCTGGTGGTGTAGCTCCAGGCACCGGCCTCGTCGGGGGTGAAACGGGTGCGCCAGAGATTGCCCGACTCGGCGTGGCTAGTCGCGGCGTTGCCGTCGGCGGCGAAGAAGCCGGGCACGACGTAGCTCTGTCCCGACGGCCCGGTGAAGGTGACATCGAGCCGGCGGTCGAGGAACGGGTTGAACGCGCCGCCGACCTCCTGGGCCTGTGGTCCGGCGAAGTCGAGGGTCCACGGCTGCCAGGCGGTCTGGGCGTGGGTGTCGGTCAGGTTGGCGGTTGTGGCCAACACCGACACCAGCACGAGTGCGATCGCGTGTGTCGGATGGAGTAGGGTCGGATATTGGCGGGTTGGTGGCATAGGTCAGTTCCGGGAGGCAGTCCAGTCAAGGCAAGCGATCAGGGGCGGGGAAGCAGACGTCAGCGTGCGGTAAACGTCGGAGGCGTCCGACGCGTTGGTCACCCCGGCGTGGAGGCTGGTCGTGGGCAAGCGGTCTCGACTCAGCGTTTCGACGGCGTCGTGCAGGTCGCGGCGGTCGTGATCCCTCGGCACCAGCAACGCGGCCTGCCGGTCGAACACGTCCTGGTAGGGGAAGCACGCGTCGCCGGGGTAGCTGCCCTGGATCACAAGGCGTGGGCCTTGGATCGGCTCGGTGTTCCACGGGGTCTCGCGCAGCATCCCGACCGCGGTAGGCAGCACGGCGGCAACGCCCGTCGCGTCAAAGACCACATCACCGCCGCGGCCTTCGAAGGGTCGAGGGGGCGGCTCGTCGGCGTGCAGGCTCAAACCTGCCGCGCCCGACTGCTCGGCCAGCGACACCCGTTCCGCACAGCGGTCCACACCCACCACGGCGGCTCCGGCATCCAAGCACCAACGCACCACCAGCTGCCCGATGACGCCCAGCCCCAGCACGACCACCCGGTCCGCCGCCGACACCCTTGCCAAACGCACGCCGTGCAGTGCGATGGCCGCCAGCTTCGACAAGCACACGCGCTGGGGATCAGCGGCTTCGTCGACCGCCACACAACGCTCGATCGGCAGCACCGCCTCGGCGAGGTGCCCTCCCCACTGCTTCTGGTAGGGCTTGGTCTCGCGGCTGCCGCAGTGGAACACCCGGCGGTTCAGCCAGGCCCGATCGACCTCTGGCCCGACCTCCACCACACGACCCACCGCGGCGTAGCCGGGCACAAAAGGGCTGGCACCGGGTTGGCCTGCCTGAAGCAGGCAGCGCAGCTCGGTGCCGGGGCTGATCGCAGAGTATTCGGTTTGGACGCGGACGTCGTTGGCCCGAAGCGTCGGGATCAAACACCGCCCGAGCGTGACACGCCCCGGGGGTTCGACCAGCACACACGTTGTGGTTGGGGCCGACATCGGAGTTACACCCGGCTGGTCTGCGGTTTGGAGCGCGGACGGGGTACGGCGGGGGAGGCTTGCTTTTTCGGTGCCCCGAGCATGGCGGGGGTCGGGGCATTGAGCCACTCGGCGAGACGGATGAACACGGCGGCCGTCCACGAATAGGCCGGGCTCCGCAGGCCCCGGCCGGTCGAGGCGTCGTGGTTCTCGTGCATCACGTGGTCGGCCCCGGCGCAGGCTCGGCAGAAGCGGGTGGCGTGCTCTTGGGCCAGCTCACGGTCGCCGCTGCGGAGCAGCCCGTCGATGGCGATGAACTGCTCGGGTGCCCAGACCGGGCCACGCCAGTACCCGTCGTCCTGGTAGTCGGCGCTCGTGCGGGCCTCGGTCGCCAGACCGGCCGCGCCCAGGAACGGCCCGTCGATCGCCAGGTCTTCGCGGAGATGCTGCCGGATCGGTTCGTCCAGATCAGTCCCCAGAACCACGGCCATACGGGTCAAGCCCGAGGTCGAATCCTGGAGCCGACCCGACGGATCGATGTAGCCCAAGCGGTCGCCAATGCGGAGGGCCGTCTGCATGGCTTGGGTGTGTCGGGTGGCCCGCTTGGCGTGGTCCTCGGCTTCGGCACGACGCCCGAGCGCCATGGCGATCCGTGACAACGCCTTCCATTGCAGGGCCAGGAACGCCTGCAGGTCTGGCGTGATCACCGGGCCCGGCTCGGCGAAGACCGTGCTGTTGTCCCAGCCGCTGTCGTTGCCGTGCAGGTACTTGCAGAGTCCGTCCGGCCGATCGCACCGCCAGTCGTACCACCAGTGGGTCCACGCCAGCAGCCGGTCGTACAGCTCCGGCAGCACGCCGATGGAGGCCTCGAGCCCGAGGCGGCGCAGCAGGTGCATCGCGGCCCAGCCCTGCACCGGGGGCTTGACCCAGCCAAAGCACGCCCCGCCGTCGTCGACCGAATCCGGCACCTGCCCGTCGGGGGTCTGATGATCGAGGTGCAGCAGCAGCTGATCCCAAGCGAGCTGCGGGTCGGCGTCGGCGACACCCAACGCGCTGAAGCAGGCATCCCAGGCCCACACACGGTTCATCCAGAACCGGCTCATGATGATCGCCTCCCGACCGATACCCCCGCCTGCGGGCACGCGCTGGTTCCACAGCATGAACCAGGCGAACATCGCCGCCGCGTTGTGCGCTTCGGCCACCCGCGGTCGACGCTGCAACCAGCGACGGTAGTCCTTCTGTGACGCGAGCTCGGCGGCGGCGAAGCTCGGCACCGGCTCCTCACCCCGTGACTCCAGCGGCAAGTTGCGGTACGCCAGCTCCAGTTCTCCGCCCGACGCGGCGTCTGGCTCGACAATCACGTGGGCCCGGTGATGGGCCGCGCCGGCCTTGCCATGCCGGACGTCCCCCGCCTCGAACGCCAGCCGTAACCGGCCCGGCGTGAGCAGCCGGAAGTGGTGGCAGCAGCCCGCGTCTGCATCGCCGACCACCACCAGCCTGCCGTTGTCCCGAGACTCGGCCCACGACATCCCCCGGCAAGCCCGCAGCGATAACACGTCTGGCCCGACGACACGGAAGACCATGGTCTGGGCATCCGCGATCGCGGCGCTCCACCGCCCCAGGGCCCGTCCGTTCGTTGGCGTATCGGGGCCACCGCTGCAGGACCAAGGTGTACAGACGACTTGGCTAGGCACGATGTCCCTCGCCGAAGGATCGGTGCCCGCCGGGGCGAGCGTGATCGAGAAGAAGTGGCTGCCGAAGCCGCCGCCGTGGACCGTTCGCCAGATCGATCGCCTGGCCGAGCCGAGCAGGACCGTGTCGCTGCCGAGGTCGAAGCCGCGCTCGATTTGGAGGTAGCTCCCGCGGCGGGAGAACGGCGATTGGTCCAGGGTGTACTGCATGAGGGATCGGTCGGGTCTCAAGCGCGGCGGGGTAGGGTGGGGTGGGGGCGAATCGGCAGGTGGGTTGGGGCGTGGTTGCGGTTTAAAACTGCGTGGGGTTGCCCATGTCGTCGTCGGCGAAGGCGGCGGGCAGGTCGGTGAAGATCGGGTCGGTGGGGTGGCCGTATGTGATGACGTCGCCGTTGAGCTTCTGCTGACGGAGGTCGGGGACGCGTTCGGCATGGCCGTCGCCGAAGGCCGCATTGGTGGGTCCGCCGTCGTTGACGCCTTCGCCGTGCCGGATGAAGTAGTTCTGGTTACCGCCGGGCGTGTCGCCGGTGCCGCCCGCCGAGCCGACGGGTTCTTCCGAGCCGTAGCAGTTGCCGGCCGTGCCCCAACCCGGGAACCACTCACGCGTGCCCTCGACCTGCAGCGCGATCGACGAGGCCTGAGCAAGGTCTTCGAGCCGATAGATGTACCAGTGGTTGACGCCGCTGATCAGGCTAGTGCGGGCGATAGCGATGTTCTGGGCGTAGCTGATCTTGCGTCGGGTGCTGTTCTCAACACTGTCGAAGAAGTCGTCGGACGGGCAGACCCAGCCGCTGCGTTCGTCGGTGGGGACGAAGCCGGCGATGTTGACCCCGAACCGGGTCGCCTGGTCGTTGCTGGTGTACTGGCCAAGGAACGGGCCGTCGGAGAAGAACGCGTTCTGCCCCCCTGTGTTGTCCGGCCGGGTCCAGTACTGCGCGACTGAGGTTGGCGCGAGGTACCCGTTGTAGTCGGTGGTGTACTGGAAGCTGCCGATGGCGATCTGACGCATGTTTGATAGGCATGCGGCGGCCCGCCCGGCCTCGCGGGCTGCACTCAATGCGGGCAGCAGAATCGTGATGAGCAGGGCGATGATCGAGATAACCACAAGCAGCTCGATCAGCGTGAACGCGTCAGCACGCTGGATAAACCCCCTGCGTGGGGTTCTTGCGTGAGCAGGGGTGGAGCTTGCGGGATCAGGCATGGGGAATCCTCGGGAGCAGAGCGCGTGAACCGTGGCGTGAGATTGGCAAGTCATCGGAAAGGGCATGATGAAAGCGAGGCCCGGCGGTGGGCCGGGCTTCGCGTGAGGTCTGGGGTTTCAACGGCGACGCCGGCCCACCATGACGACGCTGCCCAGCGCGAGCAGCATCAGCGACGCGGGCTCCGGGATCGGGTCGACGGTGTTGCTGGAGATGGTGAAGTTGTCGATCACCAGTGTGGTCTCGCTGGCGTCACCGTTCGCACTGATCGCACTGCGGTCGGCAGACCCGATGGCGAACGCGGAGAAGTCGGTGCCGAGCACGCGGTCGCTGCGATTGCCGCGGTATGTTCCGACCAGGGCGGTGGCGTCGCCGACGGTGAGGGTGAGTTGGAACTCGGGTTCGCCGCCCGGCACGGTGGAGGTGTTGTCGGCCAGACGTTCGAGCAGCATGGTGACGACCTCGCCGTTGCCGAGCGGGTCGCTGATGGTGGTGTTGCCGCCGGGCGAGGCTGCGCCTCCGACCGACGAGCTGAACAGGTTACTGGAGCCGCCGCCGCCGCCACCCTGGTTGCCGCTGACGAAGATGGCTTGGTTATTCTGCCCGGTGAGCTGGGCGCCGATGTTGTAGGCGGTCTGGTCGATGGCGAAGTCGGAGCCGGAATAGGTCGTGTCGCCGGTGGGCAGTGTGCCGTTGCCTTCGCCGATGAGGGTGAGGCGGAGGTTGCGGATGACGTTGAGCGTGTTGGGCTCGGGGTTGAACTGGGCGGCGGTGGTCGAGAGGGTGAACTGGACCTGGATGAAGTCTCCGGGGTTGGCCAGATTAACGGTGTCGAACGGGCGGAGGATGTAGGAGTTGTCGAGGGCCTGAGCGTTTCCGGTGTTGGAGACCGTGCCGGTGGTGAATGCGAGGTCGGCGCCGGTGAAGTCGAACGTCGGGTTCGCGCCTTGTGTGACCGCGTCGGCATTAACCACCGAAATCCAGCCGGGGTTGGACGCGGCATCGAACGTGTCGTTTACGAACACCGCGCTGGCCGAGGCGGTGGAACCGACGACGGACGCAAGCACAAGCGGGGTGTAGTGACGGTAACTGCTGAGCATGGGAGACCTCCAATAACGGGATGCGAGAGAAGCGACGAATGGGATACAGGTGTAGATGTGAACCGTGGATCGAGCGGCGGGGCCGTCCAGGGTTTTCTCACACCGTCTAAGCGTTACATGATCCATATGTGGGTTTTTCACGCCAACGCTATGAGCGCAGACTTTTACGTCTAGTTACAAATTTTGGTTGATTTAGCTGTCTTTGTGCGGACAAAGGTAGGCGCTACACCGTTATCACTGTAATTTTCGTAAATGGATTACGTTTCACTCAGAGATCACCGAAAAACGATTGTGCTCGGGCTGGACCCGCGTGACCCGTACCACCGGTCCATCATCGAGGGCGTGCTCGAGTATGCCAGGGGCCAGGACGACTGGGACCTGCTGGTGACGCCCGAGCCCGACGCGCTGCGGGCACACCTCGACGACGGGCACGCGGTCAGCGGGATCATCCTGTTCGATCCCTGGCAGAAATCCCTGACTCAAGGCCTGCCCGCCGAGACGCCTGTCGTCCTCACGCTGTGTGCCGAAGCCCCGCCCGAGCACGACGGCGTGAGCGACGACGAAGCCGCGATCGCGGACATGGTCGTGGCCTACTTCCGGGAGATGGGGCTCGAGCGTCTGGCGTTCCTTGATCACCTGGCCCCGCCCTCCGAGCGCCGCCTCGCGTTCGCCTCGTCCGCCAGCCAGGCCGGCCTCGAATGCCACGCCTACCCGCCCGTCGGCGAGCCCGCGCCCCTGAACTGGCACGAGCGCACCGAAGCGATCGGTGACTGGCTCGAACGCCTCGCGGCCCGGCCCGAAACCGTCGGTGTGTTCTGCTTCCACGTCGGCGAAGCCCAGCAGCTCTCCATCGCCTGCCGAAAGCGCGGCATCGCTGTGCCCGAGCGCATCTCCATCCTCTCCTGCGGCGGCGATGACATCGAGTGCCACCTCGCCAGCCCGCCACTGTCCACCATCGATCAGGGCGGAGATCGCCTGGGCTTCGCCGCCGCGTCTCGCCTCGCCGAACGCCTCGACGGCGACAACTCCCCGCCGCGCTTCGTCCGTTTCGCACCCGTCGGCGTCGTCCGCCGTCAGTCCTCCGACCTCCTTGCGGTCGAAGACCCTCACGTCGCTCAGGCGATCCGCCTCATCCGGCAGCAAGCCGCCGAGGGCGCCAGTGTTACCGACATCACCGCACAGGTCCCGGTCTCCCGACGCCGCCTCGACTACGCCTTCGAGCGCACCGTCGGCCGATCCATCCATCAACAGATCGTGCACGAACGCCTCAGCCACGCCAAGCGGCTGCTGCTCCGCACCAACCTGTCGCTCACGGAAATCGCCATGCGCTGCGGCTTCACTTACCCGACCCGCATGAGCGAAGCCTTCCGCCGACACCTCGCCATGACGCCCAGCGACTACCGCCGCGAAAACCGGACCTCCGCCATGTCCGCCTGACCCCACCCGCCTCCACCCCCCACACCCGCTCTCACCTGTCTCCACCACGTCACCGTTTCTCACTCGCCTTCGCCATGACGTCCCACCAGACCCCGCCCAACCTGATCGTGCTCGTCTGGCACGACACCGGCCGGACCTTCAACACCTACGGCCACGCCACCGCCCACACCCCCCACACCGATCGCCTCGCACAACAAGGCGCGCAGTTCGAGAACTGCTTCGCCACCTGCGCGATCTGTTCCCCCAGCCGGGCCTCCATCTTCACCGGCCGCACCTGTCAGGACCACGGCGTGATGCACCTCGCCAACGGCCCCGAAGACAACCGTATCCGCCCTGGTGCCACCCACCTCGCCCAACACCTCCGCGACCTCGGCTACCACACCGCCCTCGTCGGCGTCCAACACGAAGCCTGCCCCGATCACGTTCCGTCCATCCAAAACTTCCACGAGACCCGCGTTGCCGGCCCCTGGCCCGCCGCACCCCGCGTCGCCGACGCCGCTTGCGACTTCCTCAACGGGCGAGCGTCCGACACCACCACCCCGTTCTACCTCCAACTCGGCTTCTTCGAAGCGCACCGCCCGTTCGACTTCGAGGACTGCCCGCCCGACACGAGCCTCGGCGTCGACCTGCCGCCTTACCTGCGTGACACCGAATCCCACCGCCACGACATGGCCGGCATCCAAGGCATGCTGCGCCGCGGCGACGCCGCCTTCGGCCGCATCCTCGATCAGCTCGACCAACTCGGGCTCGAAGAGCACACCGTCGTCGTCGTCACCGCCGACCACGGCCTGGCTATGCCCCGCGCCAAGACCCAGATGTACGACGCCGGCATCGAGATCCCTTGGATCGTGCGCTACCCCAGCGTGGTGCCCGCCTGTCAACGCATCACCCCAATGTGTTCTCAGCTCGACATTGCTCCCACCCTGATGGAACTCATGGGCCTGCCCCCGCTCAACGCCGATGCCGGCCACAGCTTTGCCCCACACCTCCACGGCGAAGACGACCGGCCCCGCCGCGACGCCCACTTCGCCCACATGGTCGAGGCCTTCCGCTGCATCCGCACCAACACCCACAAGCTCATCCGCAACTTCAACCCGCCCAACGCCTGGGGGGCACTACCGATCGGCAACCCCTTACCTCACGGCGTAAGCCCCGAGCAGATGCTCCAAGACCGCGAGCGTTTCCCCTTCGTCGAGCTCTACGACCTGACCGACGACCCACTCGAGTCCCGCAACCTCGCCGCCGACCCCGACCACGCCGAGCTCCGCGACCGCCTCGACGCTCGGCTGCTCCGGTTCCTCCACGACCAGCACGACTTTGTCCTCGCAACCCGCCCCAACAACACCTTTAGCACCGCCGCGGTGCAACATGCCAACGACAACCTACGCCGGCTAATGGAGCCGGCCGAACTCTGACTTTTTTACCTCATCGCCCCACGGAATCCATCATGCCTCACGCCTCCCGAACCCTCCGACGCTTCACACTGATCATGGCCTGCGTCTTCGCTTGGACCGCGCAGCCGATCGCCCAAGAGCTGGCCCCCAACGCCAACCGCATCCGTCAGGCGACGCAAGTGTTCCCAGAACTCGTAGCCGAGGGCTACTTCAGCGGCATCCGCGAGGTGCACGTCATTCGGCCCGACCTCGTCATGCTCCGCCTCGACTGGGGCGCGGTCGGCGGCTGGGAGACCGACGACCCCGGCATGCCGCAGGGCCCCTACGCCGTGGCCGACAACCCCGCGTTCTACACCATCACCAGCACCACCGACGCCGACTACAGCTCCGGCGTGTCCCCGCTGCGTATCGCCCGCGCTTCCCAGCAGGCCTTCAACTACAAAGGTGAAAACTGGTTCAAGACCATCAACGTGCAGATGATGCACGACGCCCACCTCACGCTGCCTGCGCCGCTCAAAACCGGGCACCGCTACACTTTCACCGTCCACCCCGCGCACCCCGTCGAGGGCCTCCGCTACACCTTCGCCCTGGACTACGACGACACCCGCAGCGTCGCCAAGTCGATCAAAGTCAATCAGGTCAGCTACAGCGCCGCCGCGAGCCGTCGCTACGCCTATTTGGGCTGGTGGCAGAACACGAAGCAGGGTGCCGTCGCGTTCGACGACTTCGACGGCCAGCCGTTCATCGTGGCCGACGCCGAGTCCGGCACCACCGCGCTCGAGGGCCTGATCACCCTCCGCCGCAAGACCGACACCCTGAGCGGTGAAGACATCTATCAGATGGACCTCTCGCCGCTGAGCGTGGGCCGTTACGTGCTGCGTGTCCCAGGGCTCGGCGTGTCCCCACCGTTCCGCGTCGGTGGGGCCGGCACGGTTGAGCTGATGTACCACACCTTCCGCGGCTTCTACCACCAGCGTTGCAGCATCGAGCTGGGGCCGCCCTTTACCTGGGTCCGCCGACCCGCGTCGTTCACCCACATCGCCGAGAACGGCTGGACCGCCGAGGGCAACATCCGCATGGACGGCCGGCTCAAGGACGACGCCCCGCCCGTCCCCGACGGCATGGAGGTCCGCGAATTCATCGGCGGCTACCACGACGCTGCCGACTTCGACAACTTCACCGCCCACCTCGCCGCCAACCGCCGCCTCATGGAGCTCTACGAGATGCACCCCGAGGCCGGCCGCGATGACTTCGACATCCCCGAGTCGGGCAACGGCATCCCCGACCTCCTCGACGAGGCCGAGTGGAACCTCAAATTGTTCCTCCAGCTCCAGCAGCCCGACGGAGGCGTCCCGCTGGGCATGATCAACGAGTGTGACTCCCTGCGCCAGTTCTTCGTGGCCGGCCGGGGCGATGCCCGCAAGAAGGGCTACACCTTCCCGCCCTTCGGCATCATCCCGCCGGTCCGCTCGTCCAGCTCACGCTACGCCGCCGCCGCGGCACAATTCTCGATGCTCATCCGCCCGTTCGACGCCGACAAGGCCGACCGCTACCTGGCCTCCGCTAAGCGGGCCTTCGCCTACGACACCGAACGCCTGCCCACCGACATCATGAAGGCCTGGAACGCGGACCCCGCAAACCAGCCCCAGATGCAGAGTCCCCGGGCCGACAAGTGGGATCAGGACCACCCCCGCAAGCTCGCCACCGCCGCCGCCAACCTCCTCCGCGCGACCGGCGACCGCTCATACGAGAAGTACATCACCGCCGCGATGCCCGACTACGCACAGTGGGCGTTCCGGTCCGACGAACGCGTCCCGCCGTTCCTGCTAGCCGACCCCAAACAGACCGATCCGGCGCTGCACCGTGAAGCGAAGCAGGCCTTGATCCGCCACGCCGACGCCATCGTCCGCCGCACCGAAGAGGCCGGCTACCGCATGGGCAACGGGCAGACCACCTGGGTCGGCTGGGGTGCCGCCCAGGGCGTCAATCATAGCGGCCTACTCATCGCCGCCCACCACCACACCGGCGACCCCAAATACCTCGACGCCCTGAGCCTCAACGCCGACTTCCACCTCGGCTGTAACCCGATCGGCAAGGTCTTCCTCACCGGCATGGGCGTCAACCCGCCGCGACGCCCCGAGATCAGCGGCTACCTCTACGAAACCAGCGTCCCCGACTTCCGCGGCGGCCAGGTCAAGGGCATCGGGATCTACGGCTTCGGCCCACCGCTCAAAGACCCCGAACGCCGCGACGCCGAAGACGCCAAGTGGCCGCTTTGGCGTTCGTGGGCCGACATCTGGGGCATGGGCAAAGAGGTCTACAGCGAGTTCACCGTAACCCAAACCGTCGGCCCCGCCGCCCAGACCTACGGCTACCTCTACGCCATCGAGCTCGACCGCGGCCTAATCCCGCCCGACGCCCCTAATCCCGACCCCCTTCAGGTCGGCACCGAGAGCTGGCGGCCCCACCCAGACCCGTCTGACTAAGCGTGGTCTGAAAACTCTTCTGGGTCGCTTTCGGAATGGACCACACTTTGCTCACAAACAAGCGATGGGCAGCGATCGAGCCGCTGATCCCATGACTGGCTGTCAGTGACGGCACCTGCCTAGGCCACGCTTCGGGCCTTACCAAACGGTTTACCACCGATTCACTCGGTGGCGGAAGGACGGCGTGTTCGATCGCCTGGCGAACGCCTCCCCGCGTCCCTGCTCCAACCCGGTTACTTCGTCTCAGTCTTCTTTCACGCCGTAGCTCGCGACATACCCGCGCTCATCGGAACACGCGCGTATCGCTGGTCAAGCCGACGCCCATATTCTTGCGCTTAATCCAGGCTCTATAACGAAGAATCGGTCGAATTATACCTGACCAGTCTTATAATTGAATTTTTAGACCATTGTGGTATACTCATGAGATGCCTGCCGCTTCGCAACTCGCTAATCGTCTAGCCAAGCGCATCAAGCTAGGTGACTACTCGGTCAAGCCCCTGCCTGCTGAGCGGGAGCTCGCCGAGCAGGTGGGCGTCAGCCGGATGACCGCCCGCAAGGCCTTGCTCGACCTGATGGGGAGGGGACTGGTCGAGCGGCGGCAAAACGGACGCCTTGCCATCGCCGGCACCACCGACCCAGCGGTTCGGCCACGCATCGCGGTCCTCAAGCCCGCTACCGGCGGTTCTTCTCTTATGGAACGCACGCTCATGCGGCTCTCGGCCGAGACCCGGACCCGAGTCCGACCGATCGAATACGCCCACTGGGACGACCCGGTCCTCGACGAGTCCATCGCTGCATTTGACGGGTTGTTCCTGCTTCCCCCCGCCGAGCCGATGCCCGGGGCATTGATCGACCGGCTCGTCGCCACCGAAACCGGCGTCGTGGTGCTTAACCGTGACGTCTCCGATACGGGCCTACGCTGCGTCGATACCTGCCCGCCCGCCTTCGTCTCCACTCTCCTCGACCACTTCCGACAGCTCGGCCACACCCGCATCGACTGTCTCAATACTCAGCCCTGCGACGAGACCATCACGGCACGCATCGAGGCTTGGTCACGCTGGCGTATCGCCCACGGCGTCGAGGGTCAACTCATCAACGAGGCGGTCCGTTCTTACGAGAACCCGACGCCGGCTGCTTACGCCAGCATCGGGCGCGTCCTTGAACGCGATGACCGCCCGCCGCCAGCGCTACTCTGCACCACGACACCCGCGGCCGTGGCCGTGATGCGTCGGCTCAGTGAGGCAGGGCTCGAGGTCGGCCGAGACACCTCCGTCGCCGCGATCGACGACGAGGGGCTCAACCGCTTCCTGCGTCCGTCCTTGGCCTGTCTCGTCCCGCCCGACCCTACGCCCTACCTCCAAGCCTGCCTGAACTGGATGCTCGCCGGGGGTCAGCCCACCGACTGGGAAGGCCCGCTGCTGCTGCACCCCGAATCCATCGAACTCTTCGCCGGCGAGTCCGTCGGCAAGCCCAGCAACACCACGCCGCCCCGCGGCTCCTGAATGTTTCACCCCCAGCCGACCGTGTGGTCGGCTTGTTCGCTTCACCCGATTCGTTGATCTAGGAGGTCACCTCATGCCACTTCGTCACATCGTTCTTTGCGCCCCGATTGCCCTTTCCGCTGGCGCGGTCACCGCCGCTCCCGTCACGGTCTTCTCCAACTCCATCCACACCGTCGATGCCACCTTCAGCGGCGGCGGCCTGACCGGGACCGGCGACTTCCTCAAAGCGCCCGTGAGCTCGTCCAGCCCGTTCCAGCCCGCGGGTGACACGCTCCAAGCCGGATTCATTAACGGCGAAGTCCGCCAGCCGATCCTCAGCTTCGTGCTGCCCACCATCGACCCCGGCGACTTCATCCAGTCCGCGACCCTCCAGTTCCTCCGCACCTTCAACCAGGGCCAGCCGACCGGCTTCAACGTCGACATCGACTACCTCGGCGCAGACACCTCCGAGTTCGCGGTCTCCGACTTCCAGGCCTCCTCGCTCGCCCTTGCTGCCGACAACGTCTTTACGCCCGACGACGACGGGACGCCCGGCACCGACCCCAGCTTCACCGGCTTCAACGACCTGATCAGCATCGACGTCACCGCCGCGCTCCTAACCGACTACGTCGCCGGCGAGTTTGCGACGTTCCGGTTCTCCATCGATGGCGATCAAGGCAGCCTGCCCGCCTTCAACGTATACAACTTCGCTGCCCATAACTCGGCCAACACCCCGACCCTCATCCTGGATGTAGTCCCCATCCCCGAGCCCGCCTCAGGCGTGCTGGTTGCAACGGGCTTGGGCCTATTGCTCGCCCGTCGCCGTCGTCGGGCCGCGTAATCGCCAATGACACACCAAGCCTTCGGGGCCTGCCGCCCCCAAGGCTATTTGAAACGATTCGTTCTTTATCCATCTCTCGAAACGGAGTGTCCGATGTCTGCTCCCCGTGCCCACCCTTCCCCCGTCCGACGCGGCTTCACCCTGATCGAACTGCTGGTCGTCATCAGCATCATCGCCCTGTTAATCGCCATCCTCCTGCCCGCCCTGGGTGCCGCGAGAGGGGCTGCACGTAATTCGCTCTGCCTCTCCAACCTGCGACAACTCGGCCTCGCCGCAACCTACTACGTCAACGACTTCGACGAAATCGTTCCGGCGTGGAGCACGTCTTTTGACGGCACCGACTTCACCGAAACACTGCCCTATTACATTCAGGGCGACGTCACCCATTCCACCGCCACACCGGGGGACAACCGGCATCCCGAAGTACTTATCTGCCCTGACAGCGCGAGCGAAATGGAAGAGTTTGCCGCCGGCGACCCCTTCTGGTTCGACCGCAGACGGACCAGCTACGCCATCCCTTTCTATATGTCGAGTTCTAGCCACCCCGATGGCTCGCTCCCCGCTGCCTTCTTCGCCCCCAAGTGGAAGTCGATCAATGACTGGAACGCACCGGTGACTCCCATTTTTGCAGACGCCCGGCCGTTCCGTGCCGGCACCGGCGTCACCTTCCACTTTGCCAAGATCGACGCCTCCATCCCGACAACCGGCGCGCTGTCTTACCGCCACAACACCAACGCCCCGGCAGACACACCGGGTAGCGCCAACATGGTCTTCTTAGACGGTCACGCCGAGAGCCTCACACCCCTGCTCTCCGAAGACTTCGTGATGCACGACAGCAACGAGATCCTTTGGTACGGCGACGATATGGATCGCATCAGCTACTGATCGACCATCCACTTTCCCGCTCTTCCGCTTTCGATCCGAATCGGTTTCAGGGATTCAACTATGACACGACGACTCCCACGGGCACTATCTCACGCGATCCGCACGGTGGCTGTCTTCGCCATGACCGCGATACTGGCAGGCACCGCCTCAGCCGAAACCCGCGAGCTCGCCCGATTCGCTCTCGGCGAGCCCGGCAGCGGCTCGCCGGAGCGGCTGGTCTCTAAGGACGGCAGCCTCACCCTAAAGGCCATCGGGTCGCCTGAGGTGATCCAGGAAGTCGCCACAACCGCGGCGAAGCAGACAGGCTCTACCCACGCGATCCGGCTCGACGCCGGTGATGGCTACCGCCTCGAAGGGCTCCCCGAAGCGTTCTCCGGACGGCTCGGCATCGAGCTCTGGGTCCGCCCCACCACCCAGCAAGGCTTCCGCAACCTCGCCAACTACGGCGGACGCACCGGGCTCGGCCTCGCGCTCAACAACGACGGTGGCTGGGGTGTCGTCTATGGCAAAGCCACCGCAGGGTGGTCCCGGCTCGGTGTTGGTGAGTGGGTCCACCTCGCGGTGGTCCAGGACGGCGACAAGGCCAGCTTCTTCGTCAACGGCAAGCCCGCCGGCGTCGCCAATGACGCCAAGAGCTGGGGCTTCCCGATTGACCGGCCCATCATGATCGGCCTGCCGGTCAACCCCGACAACCACGTCCCGTTCGCCGGCGACCTCGACGAGATCCGTGTCTTTACCTTTGCCCCCGGCACGTTTGACCCCACCCAACTCCTCATCTTCGGTGGTGGGAAGCGGTCGGCCACCGGTGGCGGCGTGCGGGGGGTCGCCGCCGTCGCCTCGGTCGACTTCTCCAAGCCCAACCCCGAGCGGGGGCTGTCCTTCGATCGCTCCACCGGGCAGCGTGCGTCTGCCGAGGGCAAGCCGGCGTGGAAGAGCGACCGCCAGACCAACCCGGCCATGGGCTGGGTCCGTGACTTCAACGTCAACTTCACCGACGAACGCTTCCGTGACGGCAGGATGCCCGTCGTTGATGTCGAAGCACTGGTCCGGCTCAACACCTGGGCTGGTATCCACGCCTACGGCGACACCGCGTCCAGCGGCGGCAACCAAGAACTCGCCTGGGTCTGGGGCGGCAGCCCCGAATGGAAGCTGCTGCGCTTCCAGCTCGACGACGCCCACTTCGGCTCCCGCACCTTCGGCAACCCCCCCACCGCCCACCGCAGCGACGGCTTCGACCTCCGGCTCTTCGGTGCCAACGAACCCATGTACGTCCACCGCGTCACCGTCACCGGCTACCGCCGAAGCGGCGATGTCGATTGGTCTCGGCTGCTCCGGGCTCAACGCCCCCGCGGCGTCGAAACCCACGGCGACGCGGGCCTGCTCATGTTCGAGCGCAGCCAACCCGCCACGCTCCGCTTCGCCATCACCAACCTCGCACTCGAAGACACACCCGTCCGCTGGTCGGTCCGCGTTATCGACGATGACGGCCAGGCCATGGCCCAACAACAAGGCAAGACTCAGCTCGACGCGGACAGCAACACCGCCTTCGACGTGAGTTTCGACATCACCGATTGGCCCCTCGGCTCTTACCGCTACGCCTATCGGCTCGAACACGACACCCACGACCTGCCCGTGGCCGCCATCGACGGCCGGCTCGGCGTCTACACCGGCGGCCCCGCCCCCCGGCTCGGCCAGGTCGACGGCGACGCCCCCGACGGCTTCCTCTATGGCCTCCAAGGCCTCAAAGACCCCCTGCTCCCCGACAACGCAGCCTGGCTCGACCTGCTCGGCACCGACATCCTCCGCCTCGGCGTCCTGAACTACACCAAGGTCGATCCCGCTCACCAGGACCACGTCGTTGAGACCCTCGCCCAACGCGACATCCACCTGCTGGCCAAGATCGACCCGCCCCTGCCCGGCAGCCCGATCAATTACCTACCCGAAGGCCTGACCCCCGAAGAAGAACGGCGTGAACGCGCCAAGGCCGCCGCCCACTGTGAGCGTCTCGGCCGAGTGCATCGCGACCGGCTGTTCTTCTACGAGATCGGCAACGAGCCAGATTTACCGTTCTTCTACCCCGGTCCCGTCGAGGAATACGCCGAGTCTTTCCGTGTGATGCGGCAAGCGATCCACGCTGGCGACGACGACGCGATGGTCATGATCGGCGGGCTCTGTTTCCATTCCGAGATCGGCTACAAACGGGCCCACCAACTCATCGAGCTGCTCGCCAATGATGTCGATGCCTGGGCCTACCACGCGCACGGCCCGGGCTTCGAGGCCGAACGCGACCGCTGGGAGATGCTGCGTGCCGCCACCGAGGCCGTCGGCAAGGCCCACCTGCCTGTGATCGAAACTGAGACCGGCGTCTCCGCCAACGGCGTCCTCCAGCTGCGTGAACAGGCCCGCACCGCCGTCGAAAAATTCGTCTACTGCATGTCCAAAGACATCCCGCTGATGATCTTCTTCGCCCTGCACTTCGGCGAAGACGGCGACGGCTACGCCATGATCGAACGACGCCACGAGCCCCGACCCGTCGTACTTGCCTACCGCAACATCGTCCAAACCCTACGCGGCTCCGATTACACCGAAGCAATCAGCGGGCTGACCGAGTCCATGCAGGGGCATCGCTTTGTTCACCGTGATGACGGCCGGCAGACGCTTGTGCTCTGGTCCACCGCCGAGTTGCCTGAAACGGTGCGGATCGACCTGAAGACCGACGCGGCGCAGATCGAACAGATCGATCTCATGGGTAATCGTTCAAGCCTGCCGATTGTCGGGGGCGTGGCGTCGTTGTCCTTGGGGGCCGACCCGATCTACCTGACCTGGCTGCCCCGCGCCGAAACCAACGCGTTGCCACAGGGGCTGCCGCCGCTGCTCGATGGGCCGTCATCAACATCCGCTGTAGCCGGCACCCCACTGAGCTTCGACGCAATCCTGCGGCCTTATCACGGCAAAGCAGAAGCGCTGACCCTGGTCGCCAAGCTGGTCCTCCAAGACCGTCCGATTGACACACAACGTATAGGCGTCAAGGCCAGGCCAGCGGGCCCGGACAGCACGATCAGCGTCCCTGTGAGCCTATCGGTACCGACGGACTACGAGCGGCTGACGTGGCCCGCGACGTGGCGGGTCACGCTGCCCGAGCAGCCTCACCTCGGCACGCCTTGGCTCGTCATGGGCGAAGGGATCGACCTTGGGGAGTTGGCCGGGGTGATCCGCGAAAAGGCACCGGCTGTGGTTACTAGCCGTGTGTGGTCCGAGCGTAATCAGCGAGTCACGATGGGCGCGTCGGCCGACTGGTGGATGGCGTGGCGGGTCAACGGCCGGGCGGTGTACAACACCCTGGAACAGGGTAACCAGAGCTCGCTGTCCCCCTTGGCCCACACGTTCGAGATCGATCTGAAGCGGGGATGGAACACGCTGGAAGCCGACGCTTTGAGTGGGTCGCAGGGCTGGAACCTCCTCGCCGCGAGCCCGGACACGGTTGACGCCGCACGCCACGCGACCAGCCCGCCGGACCGGGTCGAGTTGACACTCTGGCGCGGGGAACCCGGAGGCTCCGACGGCCCACTGGCCACGCGTGTGGTCCTGGTTCAGGCCGTACCCTCCATCCACCCGGTCGATCGAGACGCCGCCGCAGACCAAACCCCTCCAACGGTCGTCCTCGGCAACGAGGCCATCGAGAACCCCAATGAATCTCATCCCGATACCTCACGCTGGTATGGCGGGCCTGACGATCTCTCCGCCCTGCTCTGGATCAACACAACAACCGACCCAGCACGCGGCGGGACATCCCTTCAACTCCGTCTACAGATCACCGATCAGGACCACGACCCACAGCATGACCGCGTTGAGATCAAACTCCGCGTCGATGGTCGACCTCTTTCCGTCGCCCTCACGCCCGTCGACCGTACAGGCCACTACAGCGGGTTGATCGGCCTGCCTACCGGCAGCCGCGTCGTGGCGATCCAGCTCGAGGTCACCGACGTCGACGCTGGCTTTCAAAAGCAGACTTTGCGTTGGTCCGGCCGGCGTGTGTTGCCTTGAGTCTCCTGGCCTTATTCACGCGCTTTGATATGTCGGCGACAGGCTCCATCTGACCTGCCCCCTGAACCCAGCCCACGGCTTATGAGAGGATCTCTTGGTCATGGGCGTAATCAGGAAAGGCAGGTCAGGCATGGGACGGCGGTGACATTCATCGGAATAGGTCATCGGGAAGCTGCGTGAGGCGGAGGTCTTGCTGGGTCAGGGTCACGCTGCAGGTCCGACGCGTCATCGGGGAACTCTAGGTCTTCGAGCCCATCCACGCCCGCCCCACCCTTCCCTCCGACCACAGCCGGCCGCCGCGTGGCGTCTCGATTCCATGCGTCCGGAGTAGTGCCCGCAAGCCATTCTTGGCACGGGTGCGTTCACCCATGCATCGGTTGCGGTGTTCGATCAACGCCCGCCAAGACCACGTGTACCGGCGGCACCTCATCAGGATAGCGCAGCTTCGCCCGCCTCTACACGTCCGCACGATCGGTCTTGTGTTTTGACCGAAAGATCAGACGCAGCTGCCCCGGGTGCGCCACAACCACCCGGACCGCCAGAGGACGTAACTGGTCGTACAGCCAGCCGTACCCGGCCGACGCCTCATAGCAGACCCGAAGGGGTTCTTCGATCTGGCGAGCCGCTCGACGACCCGCCGCGGGTGGCCCTTGATCGATTCGCATCTGATCACCCGGCCATTCGAGTCGAGGATGCAGAGCGCTGAGGACCGCAGGTGAACATCCAATCCGATGTTGAGCATGGCAAGTCTCCTGTGAGGAGCAAGGGCTAAACACCCTCACGCTACCCCCTGGCGGGAGGAGGCTTGCTTCAAAGATTCATCCCAGGCTCACTCAAGCAGAGGGCATCGCGCGGCGCTTGACATATTGATATGGCAAAGTACACTTATGTCGCCTCAAGGTGTTCTTTTCTGCCTTCTAGCCTTCTCGGAATCTCGGATAAGTGCCTGCTACCGCTAAAGATGTCGCCCGTGTCGCGCAAGTCGCACTGCCCACCGCCTACGAAGCACTAAGGGGGGATGGCCGGCTCTCCAGCAGCACCCGTCAACGCGTTCTCGATGCGGCGACACAGCTCGGCTATCGCCCCGCCTCTGCGGCCCGCGCGATCCGAACCCAACGCAATCAACGCATCGGCGTCCTGGTTAAACATCACCCCGTGGTCATGGAAACCCTCCTCGGCGTCAACAGCGTCTTGCAGGACCGTGGCAAGCAGCTCTCAATCTTCCCGTTTGACGAAGACAACGCCGAGCAGATCGTGCAGCAAGCCTTTGCCGAGCGAGCGTTTGATGGCGTGATGGCCGTCGATCTGGTGTCACCAGAATTGGAGGCCAAGTGTGCCGAAGAGCCGCACTGTGTCTGGGTCAATACCAACCGCTGGAGCGACCGGGACTGCATCCGGCGGAACGAACATCAAGCCGGCCAGCTGGTTGGGCGGGCACTGGCTGAGACGGGTTGGAAGCGTTGGCGTTTTATCACCCGCCGTCCCCGCCAAGCGGACCGGCCGCACTTCTCGACCGCCCAGCGCCTTGCGGGGCTACAAGCCGCGGCCGAGCGATACGGGGCCGACCTCATCGAGACCCTGTGTATCGAACCGGGCAGGACCCACTGGCGCCAGCTCGACCAGACGCTTGGCCCGATCGAGCCCGGCACCGCCCTGGTCTTCAACGACAGCTACCGCGTCCGCACCATGCAGAACGTCCTGATCAATCGTGGCCTCACCCATGGCCAAGATTTGGCGATCGTCTGCTGTGACGACACCCAGGAATTCGCCGTCACCTGGCCCGAACTCTCCCGCGCCCGGTTCGATCGTTTTCAGCTCGGTCAAGCCGCCGCCCAGATGCTCATCGATCGGATCGATGAGCAGCAGCCTCAGCCGTCTCAAGAGCTCGAAGCCGACTGGGAGCCGGGCGAAACGCTCGTGTCCCGCCGCCAGTAAGCCGGTTCACCCGCCGCACTTCTTCCTGTGATTCTCCATGTATCCAAGCCCATCCATCCCGCGTCGCCAAGGCTTCACCTTAATCGAGCTGCTGGTCGTGATCTCGATCATCGCCTTGCTGATCGCAATCCTGCTCCCCGCACTCACGTCCGCACGCAACGCCGCCCGGACCGCATCGGGCTTAAGTAATCTGCGGCAGCTCGGGTTTGCCACCGCGGCCTACACCAATGAATACAGCGGTGCCTATTCCCCCCAACGGGTCAGCGGCGCCTACTCAACCGCGGTCGTCGGCGACACCTCGCTACGTGCTAACTGGTTCGAGCTGCTCGACCGCTATGTCGATGTCCGTCCCGCGGGGTCCTTCCTCGCGATCTCACCCATCTTCCGCGACCCGAATGAAACCGAGGGCAGGGACTTCTCCGGCCCCGCCAACCAAGCCCTCACCGACTACGCCTGCAACCGTGGCCTCTTCCGCCACTTCCAAAGCAACACCGGCATCGCCCCATCCCCCTCGGCCTATCTCGTCGATCAAGTGCTCCGACCCACCGAAGTCCTGCTCTACGGCGATAGCGTCGTCAAGATCGACGGCCCGACTAACGGTTCGGAATACGGCCGGGCTGCCGTGGCGTTCAATAAGTGGGGGGGGAACAACGGCGTCAACAACTTCAACTGGTTCGATCCGTCCGACCCCGCGATCAATGACCCGGTGGCCTTCAGCGACGAGCCCAACTTCTCCGACCCCACCACCAACGCTCTGGTCGGTGCCGTCCGCTGGCGCCAGGGCGGCAATAACGCCGCAAACTTCGTCTTCGCCGATGGCCACGCAGAAACCATCCCCCGCGGCCAACTCCTGAACCGAAACGCCTGGCCCGACCCGCCCTAACGCATCACCCAACTCGTTTTAACCACCGACCAGTCCGCACACTTGTCTCGACTCGAATCCTAGATACACCCTTTGGAGGAACCCATGCATCGAATCACCACCCGCTCCGCGCTTGCCACCGCTCTCACCCTCGCACTCGGCACCGCCGTGACCGCCGCACCCATCACATTCGAGCTCGCCGAAACCGGCGTCGTCTCAGGCACCGGCACCGCCGCCGCCACCGCCACCGCGGGCACCGGCGCCGACGCCCTCACCGCCAACTTCTCCGTCAGCTCCAGCAACACCATCGATATCCGTTCGATCGATACCAACGCCGGCGGGCTCACCGTCAACGGGAACATGATCGACGGCTCCGACGCGTTAAGCCTGTCGTTCCTGGATGATGGCGGATTTGCGGTCGCGGTCGAAATCCTCTCCGTTGAAGTGTCCCGGCTCCAAGGTGCCTCAGAGACGGCGATCCTGACGATTGATGGGGCATCGACCGTGATCGACTGGGACCCCGTCGAGCCGAAGCTCGAAGCGTTCGCCCCAGCGTTAGAGCTGGACGCTGGCGAAGCGGTCGTCTTCACCGCCGGCGCGGGAACGACCTACCGCCTGCACTCGATCACGGTCGAAGAAGTGGTGATCCCCGAACCGAGCAGCCTCACGCTGGCGGGGATCGGCGTAGCGGTCATGCTCACCCGCCGCCGTAAGAACGGCTAATCAAGAATCGCCTGCGTCGCCGAGCGCTAACCCGCCCGGCGACATTTTCTTGGCGAGCCCCCCGGGCCGCCGCACACCCTCCAACACCCGAGCGCTACGCCATGACCCGCCTCTGCTTGATCGTGCCGCCCCTCTGCGCGGCGATCATGTGGTTCCTGACCGGCCCCGCCCACGCCGACTTCGTCCTCTTCAGCGGCGAAGCTCAGCAAGGCACCCCGTGGTCGGACAACCCCGCCACCACCGCCATCATCGATAACACGCCACTCGGACAGCCCGACAACCAACCGACGCTCCGGCTGACCTACGACCGTGCCTACCGATCCGCCGGCCTCGGGTTCTATGGCACCCATAAGCTCACGGTCCCACCCGGGTTTACCACGCTGCGTCTGAAGGTGATGAGCCCCACCCACGATGTCGGTTTCGGGCAGGTCCGACTCGCACTCGGCGAGCACCAGCTCGCGTTCGACAGTAACCGCGGAGCGTGGACACTTGACGGGGAGCCAGGCAACAACAACGACCTACGAAAAGGCCAGTGGCACACCCTCGAACTCGATGTCTCGCAGGCGCTGCCCCTTGTCCAGGGCGGGCAGCGCTTGAAGGGCCACCTCGCTTTCGTCTCGCCCAGACAAGCCGAAGGGTTAGCGCTGCACTTGGCCGACGCTCGTTTGATCAACACGCAAAACACCAAACAACCGCCGGCCGAAACGATTAATCCGCCGGAGACCCCACAAGACGCGTCGCCGACTCGTACCGCAAACCCACACGACCCTAAGCCGCGCTCCGCCCCACCTATCCTCGACGCTCAGCCTTCGCCCCATATCCGATCGAACGCGACCCCTGACCCGGTCATCCTCACCATCCACCCCAAGCCCCTGCAAGCTATCACCCAGTGGGGCATCGTGACCCATAACCGACCGGACTGGGGCAAGGCCTGGGACATCACCCGCCACCCCGCCTCGATAGAAGCACTCTACAAAGAGCTTGGCGTCACCCTCGTCCGCTTTCACATCGACTACCGCACCTACGACAGCCCTCGCGCGAGGCAAGAGCTCCGCGACGCTGTCCTCGCGGTCACGAACGCCGGCCTCGACTGGTACGGCGTGCCCTGGTCACCCCCCGCACACTTCAAAACTCTGGACACCGTCAACGGCCGGCTCAAGGGCGAGATCAATCACCTCAAGCCTGGCTACGAAGACGACGTCGCCGCGTGGCTGGTCGATCTGCTGACCTGGCTCGAAGCAGAGGGCGTCCCCCGCCCCATCATAATCAGCCCGCAGAACGAGCCCGACTGGCCGCCCCCCTCTTACCCCGGCTGCATCTATTCTCCCGAGCAGATCCGTACCGCGATCATCGAGCTTCGCAAACAGCTCGATGCCGCCGGTTTTCAGGATGTCCGTGTCGGCGGCGACGAAGGCGGTGCCTCGGTTAGCCATACCAGCAAGTTCGGGCACCCCACCGGAACCGTCAACCTGCTCGGCCTCGCCCCCGGCGGCGCCTATCACACCGAGGACGCCTTCCGTGATGCCCTGTCCATCGTGACTACCCACACCTACGACATCCACAACGGCGCTAGCCAACGCCAGCCCGGCCACCTCCAGGAATGGCACGACATCTTCAAGCCGCTCGACGTCGAGCTCTGGATGACCGAGTGGCAGGTCCGCCACGAACACACCTTCGACGACTGGGGCGTCCTGACCGAGATGTTCAACCACTTCAACCGCGACATCTCCAGTATGGGCTTCAACGGCTGGGTCCACTGGCACAGTTGGAAGGGCTGGACGCTCCCCGAGGATACGCCCGACACCGGCGAAGTTGTGGGCCGCATCCGCGCCGGCGACACCCTTACGTACGACGCGTTCGACTTCGGCGACCGCCCCGCGTGGATCGATCTCCGCGTGGCCTCCAACTCCCGCAATATGACCGTGTCCCTACACTTGGACCAACCCGACGCAGCACCCGTCGCGACCGCCGACCTCAAGCCAACCCAAGCCGGACAATACCGCACCCATCGTCTCGAACTCCCCGACGTGGCCGGCCCCCACACCCTGCACATCAAGTTCACCTCGCCCGAGCCCTGGCGCGAGGCCGCCCTCAACTGGCTGCAAGTCGAGGGCCAGCCCGTGGTCGAGGCCGAGCATTACACGACTAAACAAACCACCGAGCGATGGTCCAGCAAGGCCCAGCCTGCATTCCACGCCCAGTCCCGCGCGATCTGGGTCCACGACGACGGCCAGACCCTTCAACGCCGACCGACCTACTACGTCTTCCAAAAACTCTGGAACGCCGCACCCGCCGGCCCCGACGGAAAGACCACCGTCCGCCGCGTTTCGTCCAGTAACAACCAAGCGATCCAGGGCGAATCGAAAGCCGCCGACCTCGCGTCCCACCGTCAAGACCTCTGCGCCTTTGTTCACGGCGACTCCACCGTACTACTCCTGCTTAACCGCAACGACGCGGCACAACCCGTCACGATTAATGGCCTCACCGGCTCCGCCGCCGAGCTCTCCGGCTACACCGCACAAGACGCCGGCTCCATCAACACCCCGATGCACAACTTGGGACGGTTACCCATCAAGGATGGACAGCTCAACGGCCTGATCCTGCCACCCACCTCTCTGTCCATCTTGATTACCCACCATTAGAGCGTTTTCGCCTTGGGTCTAGTGCCTGGCGTCGTGACGGGGTATGAAGGGGACAAGACAAGGAGTTCGTTATGCCCAAGGCATGTTCGATGGATTTGCGTGAGCGTGTTGTTGCGGCGTGCGACAGGCGGGACTTGATTCACGCAAGCTCGTGTTCATCGACGAGGCACTTCGGGGGGTGGGCCAAGACCAACATGACGCGGCTGCGGGGGGCGTGCCCCGCGTGGCCAACGACGGGTCGAGAAGGTGCCCCACGGCCACTGGAAGACGGCGACGCTGATCGCCGGGCTCTACCGCCGCGGCGTGCGTTGCGCGACGACGGTGGACGGCGCGGTGAACACCGACGTGCTCGTGGTGTTCACCCGCCAGATGCTCATGCCGACGCTCGCTCGGGGCGACGTGGTGGTGATGGACAACCTCTCGTCGCACAAGGTCGCAGCGGTGCGTGAGGCGATCGAAGCCGACGGGGCGAAGTTGCTGTACCTGCCGCCGGCTCGATTCCGTGGGCCGGACCTGAACCCGATCGAGCCGGCGTTCAGCAAGATCAAGCAGCGGCTGCAATCGGTCGGGCACTGCCTCGTCGATGCGTTGTGGGATCGGATGCAAGACGTACTCGATACCGTCACGCCTCAAGACGCCGAGGGCTTCTTCAGACACTGCGGATACCCGCTACAGACAAGGTGAAAACGCTCTAGTTGAGGATTTTGTGGTCTTGGACGCAATCGGGAAAGTTAGGTCTGTGGCTGCAAGCCGCACGCTGGGGCTCCAAACATCTATCCGGCATCATCGCTGAACGACGCAGGCACGCTCAACGACCGACGATCGCCGGGTCCGCGAGCACTGCGTAGCCGTAAGGCTTGATCTCCAAGGTCACTTCGCCGTCGGCCACGAGAATCTGCCGGGCGGTCGGGCGGAGTGTGAGGATAGGCCGGGCATCGGGAGCGTTGTCAGCAAACGTGAGTTCGACGTTGTTGCGGTCCGCAACATCCACTAGCCGACCGATGCCACGCTCTGTTGCGATCGGCAGTGTGACCGTCCGCGCGCTTGGACTCCGGTTAAAGACGACCATCACACTGCCCGCCTCGCTGTCACGGGAGTATGCCGCAATCCCCTTGCTGTCGTCGGCGAATACAGGACGGAACAACCCATCCCGCAGCGGCCGCAACGCCTGACGCATCGCGATCATCCGCTGGTAGTAGCGGAACACGTCGTGATTGAACCGCTCCTGCTGTCCTTTGTAGGGCTCAAGGTCAGGCCAGATCATCGGCATCCGGTCGGACGGATCATCGGGGCCCCACATCCCGGCCTCGTCGCCGTAGTACGTCATCGGCGCGCCCTTGAACGTCATCTGGCAGACCAACGCCTGACGGATCCGCTGCCACTCGTTCTTGTTCGGCGCACGCCGGCTGTAATCATCGGCCCCGTCTTGCAGACGATTACCCTGGTCGTAGTTACGGTCGGGATTGACGAACATGGACGCCATGCGGTCGGTGTCATGGCTGTTGAACAGGTTCTGGTTCACGAAGGCGACTTGAGGCGCATAGGTGGTTGCCACACGCGTCAGGCGTTGCAAGAACCGGCTGGGCGGATCAGCGGTGCGGCGGTCGGCGAAGAAGTCGAGCGTCGGCATTGCGAACTGGTAGTTCATCACCGCGTCGAACTGATCGCCCTCGAGCCAAGGGTGGGCAAAGGACCAGACCTCGCCGGTGATGTAGGCGTCGGGGTTGATCGACTTGACCAGCTCCCGCCAGTCGCGCCAGAACGGGTGCGGGATATCGCCGGGCACGTCGAGGCGCCAGCCGTCGATGCCGTCAGACGGGTCGCCGTCGCCGTTGGGGTCCATCCATCGGCGGGTGATGTCGAAGATATGCTGGCGTGGCCCGGGGGCGAGGCCGAGCCGTGGGTCTTTGGCAAAGGCGGGCAGGGCACCGTTCGGGCCGTCCCAAGCGTTGTACTGGATGCCGCCGGGTCTGCCGACGGTGTCGGGCTTGCCCCAGTTGCCGGGGTTGCCCCAGTCGGTGATATAGAACCAGTCGGCGTACTGCGAGCGTCGGCCGTTTTTCAGAACGTTCTGGAACGCGAAGTGGTCGGTGCCGACGTGGTTGAACACGCCGTCAATCACGACGCGGAATCCCTGCTTGCGTGCCTCCTGCATGAACTCGAGGAACACACGATCAGAGGCGGACCACTTCCAGTCTTCCGGATCGTTCCCCTCGCCGGGGACGGGCAGGTCGCCACGAACGCCGAAGTTGTCGTCGATATGGCGGAAGTCTGAGGCGTCGTACTTGTGCATCGACTCGCCTTCAAACACCGGATTGAAGTAGATGGCGTTCACGCCGAGGCTGCGGAGGTAGGGCAGCTTCTCCTGCACACCCTGGATGTCGCCGCCGTAGCGACGCCGCCAGACGTTGCCGTGTCCGGTATAGAAGTTGTGGTCGCCGGCGACCTCGCCGTGCTTGGTGTGGGTGACCCACCAATCGCTGGTCCAAGGCAACAGCACCTTGCCATCGTCGCCCTGGCCCGGATCGTTAGACGGGTCGCCGTTGCGGAAACGCTCGGGAAAGATCTGGTACCACACCGCCTCACGAGCCCAGGCCGGCGTCTCGAAGTCCGACATGCTGCTTGCCGTAAATGCCTGGCCCGCGTCGTCGAATGTCGCATCGGCACGCCCATCATTCAGAACAAAGCGGTAATGCAGCGCTTCGTCAGCGCCGGTTACGCGGAGGGCCGACTGAAAGTAGTCGAAGCCCAGCCGGGTCGAGGTGACATGCATCGCCGTGCGGGCCAAGGGCTTGCCGTCCGGGCCAATCGCCTGGGCAAAGACACGCTCGGCGTCACCCGCCTGCGTCCGCAATGTGAGCATGACCCGACCCTGCCCGAACGCGACCGCATCGGTCGACGGGTCGTGAGCCATCGCCTCGGTATTGATGTGGTTCGGCTTCGCCTCCGGGAAGTCCCGGCCATCGACCCCGATCAGCACTGCGGAGTTGACGCCGCCGTGGCCGTCCGCCTCTTCGAACTCCCGCATCGATGCGGGATCGTTCATCCACTGATCGCCATTGACCACAAACTTGTAGTAGTGCACGCCGTCGGCGAGTTCGAGTGTGGTGGTCCAGACGTTGCCGTTGCGCTGCATCGGGTTGGCGTCGCGGGACCAGCCGTTGAAAGAACCGGCAACAGAAACGGTGCGGGCATGGCTCGGCCCTTCATACGTGAACGTGTGCTCACGCGCAGCCAGCGGCAGACAGAGGGACACCGCGGCGAGCAGTGCGAGACCTAACGTGAACTTGCAGAACGGGTGTCGGGGCATGATGCAGATTCCGAAAAAGTGAGCGAAGATGAAACGCGGCTTGGAACGGGTGAAGCGATTGCCGAGCGGCCTGTCCCGACCGACCCGGCAAGAGGGGTGGCTATTGTTGCCGGATGTCGGAAGCGATCGAGGTCGATTCGCGCAGGACCAGCCGAGTGGGCAGCACGTCGGCCACGCGGTCCTGCTTGCCGCGAATGATCTCGATCAGTCGTTCAGCAGCGAGCACGCCGAGGTCGTAGAGCGGGGTGTGCACGGTAGACAGGCTTGGCGTGGTGTAGGCCGAGTATTGGATATCGTCGAACCCGAGCACCGAGACGTCTTCGGGCACGCGGATGCCCTTGTGGGTCATCGCGTGGACCGCCCCCAGAGCCATCTTGTCGTTACCTGCAAAGACGGCCGTGATCCCTGGGTGACGCTCGAGCAATTCAAGACAAGCCTGAGCACCGAACTCCTCGGTGAACTTCCCATCGACCATAAAAGAGCTGCACGGCTCACCGTCGAGGAAGGGCTCCTGCATCCGGCAAAACGTGTCACGGATCACTCGGGCGGTGTGTGCTTCCATTGCGCCATGGATCAACCCGATCCGCCGGTGACCGAGCTGCTGCAAATAGGTCACCGCTTGTTCAGCCCCGCCGGCGTAATCGCAGACCACGTGGTTAAGGTCCCACTCGGGGAACACGTTATTAACCGCAAGGATGGGTCGCCCGGCCTGAGCGATGTCGCGCAGGAAGCCGTGGCGTTCATTGAAACCGACGCAAAACACACCGTCGACAAAACGGCGGTCGAAGAGTTCGAGGTGGCCCTGCTGCTTGATGAACTCGGGTTTGGCGTGCTCGAGCAGAACCTTGTGGCCACGCTTGGCTGCCCGGTCACAGATGCCGCTCAGCAGCTCGCCGAAATACGGGTCAGCCACGGAGTGACGCAGGGTGGGCAGCAGCACCGCGAGCATCCGCGTGTACTGCCCCGACAAGCTCTGGGCCAACCGGTTGGGCGTGTATCCCACGTCTTCCATCACTCGAAGCACCCGCTGCCGCGTGGCCCGGGTGATCTTGGGGTTCTGGTTGATCACCATCGAAACGGTGGCGACCGAGACGTCGGCAAGCTCCGCGACCTGGCGGATCCCGATGCGTTTGGACCGGCCTTTGCGTCGAGGCGTACGCCCCTCACCAGACTGGGAACCCTCAGATTTGAGGGGATTTACAGGAGAACTCTCGCCATCGCTGGGCATGCTGTAATGGACCTCGACCGGGCTTCGGGGCGGGCTTGCCGAAGGCGAGGTTAGCGAGAGATTGGAGGAGGGGGTTGACATCTTGGTTAATCAGTTTACCATTCTATTGAACAGACGCAAGCCTCCGCTAACAAACTGGAGGTCCCCGGCAAGCCCCAAAGCCCGATACTCACAGGCTATTAACCCCCTCTTCGATGCCCCGGGCTTGTATGAACGTCATTCCTCGAATCAAACCCTTAGTGTTCATTCAGGATTCACGCCCACTGATACGCCATTGATCAAACAAATACGGTTGACATCCCGCAGAGCCGGAGCGACAATTAAGGGATAACCAGCGCTTCACGTTTCGGTCTCTCTTCTCAGAACGATCCAGACCCCTGCTTACGCCAAAGCCATCTCAGTATTCACGCCTTTATACGTTCGCCGGTAAACTGTTTAACCCATTCTCGCCAAGCCTCCCTCAACCACGGATTCTGCCATGTCTTCAGTGACTCACCGACTCGCAACACAACGCTCTGGCTTCACCCTCATCGAGCTCCTCGTTGTCATCTCGATCATCGCTCTGCTCATCGCCATCCTCCTGCCCGCACTCGGGGCCGCCCGCAAAGCCGCCTCCGGCGTCAAGTGCCTCTCCAACATCCGCCAGCTCAGCACCGCGGGCAACAACTTCTCGGTCGACTACAAAAACAACTTGCCGCTCTCTAGTTCCGACCTGTTGTTCCCCGGCGGGGTCCCCAGTGAATTGGCCGGCCGCGTCGCGCTCTATCCCGGCGGCTCGGCGACGCAGATCAAAGACTGGGCCAGTGCAATTGCTCCGTACATGGGATCGAACGAGTCGACAACCTTCGACAACGCCGATCCGAACGTGGCCGACCTCTACCGATGCCCCGAAGACCCGCACCCTGAAGGGCACTATGTCGGGAACAACATCACCGCAGGCCTCACCGACTTTGCTCCGCTGTCCTATGGCGTCAATGCCGACATCACCACATGGGACAATCAGACCGGCGTGGCTGGCGCCGACTGGGGCTTCGGCCAATTTGTTAGCCCCGCGGATCGCTCGGGCGTGGCGCAAGACCCCGAGTCGGGCAATCTCGACGCCTTGACCAATCTTTCCGACCTGATGTTCTTCGCTGACGGCGGCACCCGGCAGAGCAGTGGGGGCGACGTCGTCAACCGCGGTGATGTGCTCATGTTCACCGGCAGCTCCTTCATCACCGGCGGCGTGCCCGGCACGCTCGACGCCCTCTACAACTCGCCCGGCGCTTGGGCCCGCGTGAAGATGCCCATCGCCCAGAACGACCCCAGCGAAGACCGTCACAGCGACGTCATGAACGTCGCCTTCGCAGACGGCCACGCCGAAGCGGTCGGCATCAGCGAGTTCGCCTCGGTCCGGCTCTCGCCTCACGACTGATCTTCAACTTTCTATTGCAGCACCGCTGCCTTGATCTCACCCGATTCACTTTCCAGTTTCACCCCCTACGGAGGACACTCATGAAGAAGCTCTGTTTCACCACCACCGCCCTATTGGCCGCCGGTGCCATCGCGGTGGGATCCACCACGCCCACGGCCTCGGCCGCTCTGGTCGACGCCAGCGTCGATAACGACCCCGGCGGTGCCATCGTCGATGGCGTGATCCAGTCCGGTGAATACGCCGCGTCGGTCTCCGCGGGCGGCAGCGGCTTCGGCGGCACCGTCGGCGGCGCCACCCTCAACCTCGACTCCGACGAGAGCGGCATCTACCTCGGCTTCCAGAACTTCGGCGACTACTCCGGCAACTCGATCCGGGTCTACTTCGGCACCACCGGCTCCGGTGCAACCGAGATCTCCGAGTCCGCCGGCTTCCTCGATAACGGCGACTTCGGCCGAGAGCTGCTTTCCCGCCCGGCACAGGACGGCGTCGTGTTCGACGACGGCTTCTCCGCCGACTTCGGGCAGATCATCTCCCCCGCGTTCGGCGGCTTCCAGGCCCTGTTCCAGATGAACACCGGCGGCCCCAACTCGCTCAACTTCGCCGGCAACGGCGTCAACGCCTCTGCGGTCGGTGAGTTCCCGACCAGCGACGTGCTCGAGATCTTCATCCCGTACGTCGACCTCGGCCTCGTCGGCGGCGAGACCATCGATTACGTCGTGCTCTTCGGTAACAACAACGGCTTCGACACCGACGGGGCCGGGCCAGATGAAGGCACCTTCCTCTCCGACGAGTCGATCCCGTTCCAGTTCGTTGGCGGCAACCCCGGCTTCGGCCCGGTCAATGTCAGCGACTTCAACTCGTTCCAGACCAACGTCACCCCCGGCAGTGCCATCATCCCCGAACCGGCGACCATGGCTCTGCTCGGCCTCGGCGGCTTGGTGATGCTCGGCCGACGCCGCCGCGCCTAAACACGCGGATCGACCGGTCAATCCGAACCCACTAGGGGTGGCTCGCATAACCCGAGCCACCCCCTTTCTCCCCACTTCCCGAGGGGCACACCCATCGTCCATCCGAGCCTCCGCACTTCCAAAGACCCCGTATGAGCACGACCCCTCCCAAAACGTGTCGCGTCCCACTCGGCCTCTTGTGCCTACTGGCATTACCGTCCCACGTCAGCACCTTCGCCCAGTCCTACCCGAGCTCCGCGCCCGCGATCCTGCAGTGGTACGAAACAACCTATGAAACCCAGATCAACCGGATGCCCGACTTCTTCGCGGCCGGCTACGGCTCGGCCTGGATCCCCCCCACGGGCAAGGCGGACAGCGGCGGCTTCTCCGTGGGCTACGACGTCTTCGACCGCTTCAACCTCGGCAGCCCCGACGACCGCACGCTCTACGGCACCGAGACCGGCCTGCGTCGATTGGCAGACTCGATCCATCGCACGGGCAACCAGCTCACCGTCGACCTCGTCTGGAACCACAACGGCTTCAGCGATGTATCCAACCGCGGCTTCGTCGAGGCTGGCGGATACCCAGGCTTCATCCTTGAAAACCCGGACGGCGGTATCGACGACGGCTTTGGTGTCCCTGGCACGGACGGCGACTTTCACAGCAGCTTCCTGGGCGGTGTCCGTCAGGGCCGGCTCTCCGGGCTCAATGACATCAACCATACCACCAACTTCCAGCTAATCCGCCAGCCTACCGAAGTGGGTAACCCGCAGAATATCCCGGCGGGAACCTTTAACAATCGGCCGGACCCTAATAACGCCCGGTTCTACCCCGATATCGACGCGGGCCCAATCCGCATGGTCTTCAATCCACTGACCGGGCAGGCCGACATCCCGGTCTACGGCTTCAATCGCGAGAACCCGCTCGCCGGTGACGCCGTACCCGAGAACGCCTTGGGCCTGCTCATGCGTAACGCCCAGTGGTTGGTTGAGGACGTCGGCGTCGACAACTTTCGGCTCGACGCCACGAAGCACTTCGACCCGTTCGTGCTCGGCTTCTTCGATCAGGCGGTGTACCGTGCCAACCCGCGGCTACAGCTCGACGGCTCGGTACAGCACGTGTTCTCCTACGGCGAGAACCTCGACGGCGACCGCGACTTTGTGCTCTATGGCGACGACCGCATCCGCGGCACCAACGACGACTATCTCCGCAAGGACATCAACGACGCCGACCCTGGACGTATCGGCGGCAACCGCGACGCCCTGGACTTCCCGCAGTTCTTCGCGATCGGTGCCAACTTCACCGACAACGGGTTCGCCAACGACTTCCGTAACGTCGTCAACGCCGGCCTCGACGTCCACGACGACGGCATTGTCAACGGCTCCGCTGGCGTCACCTTCGTCAACAGCCACGACGACTTCGGACCCGCCCTCAGCAACGTCGCCCACGCGTTCCTGCTCATGCGGCCCGGCAACAGCATCGTCTACCACAACGCCAAACAGTTCGGCGACGGCCGCGACTTCCCCAAGGACGGCCGCGGCGACGCGCTGGGCAACTTCGGCGACACCATCACCGAGCTGGTCCAGATCCGTAACAGCCACGGCCGAGGCGAGTACTTCGAGCGCTGGCTGACCCAGAACGAGTACGCCTACGAACGCGATGGCTCCGCGGTCGTCCTCCTGTCAAACCGCAACGACGGCGGGGTCTCCGGCGAGAGCCGCATCGGCGTCAACCTCGCGGCCGGGACCTACCTCGTCGAACTCACCGGTAACCACGCCGCCGATGGCCTGATCAACGAGGTGCTCCAGGTCCAACAGGACGCGAACGGCACGTTCGTCAACGCCCGCTTCCTCAACAACGACGGCCGTGATCAGGGCTACCTCATCTACGGCCTCGCCACCCCGCAATCGCCCAACGGCATCGAACTCAGCAACGTCGATTCCGTTCTTGTCGGCGGTGACCCCGACCTCGGAAATGGCTTCGAGCGGGCGACCGCACGACTCGCCGATATCTCGGTGATCAGCAGCGATAGCTTCGAGGTGAAGCTCGAAACGCAGGCCGTCAATCTGCTGGGCGTCATCCGCGACCCGGATGCCGATGGCGACAACGCCCTGCTCAAGATCAACGGCGGCCTCGACGTCAACGGCAACGGCTCCGTTGACAACGTCACCCCCGGCACCGTTCAGTACAGCTTCGAAGAGTTCCTCACCGAGAAGGTCATCGGGACCCGTGACGGCGGTGACGGCAACGGACTGTACCGGCAGCTTGTCGATGCCACGCTGCTCCCCGAGGGCGAGAACTACCTCGAAGTGCTCACGTTCCGCCGCCGAACCGACGGCGGCCCGCCCGTGTACTCGAGCTTCCGTGAGACGGTCTATATCGATCGGCTCGACCCGATCTCGGGTATCCGTGAATCCGTGGCTGTCAACACGCCTGGCTCCGGCGACCGCGACGTGTTTATCGAATCCCTCGACTTCACCGCGGACAGCGTGCACGTGTTCCTCAATCTCGCTGAGGCGGTCACCGATCAAGAGGTCCTCGACCTCGCGTTCGACGGCCAGGGCACGACCGAGCGCCGCGACCTCGACCTGTTCAAGACGTTCTTCGGCGGGCTGGCCGAGGGCAACAACGTCTACACCGTCGTGACCTTCGAACGCACCGGCACCAGCAACGTCCAGCGTTTCGCCGGCCAGCTCATCACCGACGGCCGCGGCATCGGTTTCGGTGACACCAACCACGATGGTGCTATCAGCAAAGTCGATATCGCCAACGGCGACTTCGGGCTCGAACGCTTCATCTTCAGCCGGGACACGCTCTTCAACCCCGCTGCCGACCTCAACGGCGATGGTCGTAACAACGTGCTCGACGTCCTGCTTTATGACGAGGCGTTGGCCCAGCAGTCAGCCGCCCAGGCCGTGTTTGATGAACTCGCCGGTGTGAAGCAACGCCGAGCCAACATCAACCAGGAATTCGGCACCGACACCTTCGATATCGACGCGGCGTTCGACCGCCTCGGCACCGACGACTGGTTTGCCGACCTCGACGGCTCGGGCCTTGTCGAATTCAATGACATCGCCCTACTCGTTGAGGGCCTGCTTGGGTCAGCCTTCGGCGACTCCGACCTCGACCGCGACATCGACCGCGACGACGTCAACCGGGCTCTGATCCGCTACACCGGCGAACTGATCAACGGTTCACAGACTTACGCCGACGGCGACACCGATGGCGATGGCGACACCGATGTGCTCGACATCGACACCATCCTCTCCGGCTATCTCGCGCAGGGCGGTGTGCTCGATGCCGGGCTGCTTGGCGACGTGCGGAACACGCTCGGCGATGACTTCTCCCGGCTGACCATCCCCGAGCCGCACTCCCTGATGCTGCTGGCTGTGCTGAGCGGTCTCGCGGGGCAGCGCCGTCGTCGCTAGGCATGACCAGCCCGTGCCGAAATGCAAGCACCGGACATTCCCCACAAGAGTTCATCTGGTTTTCGCCACAGCATTGATCCGGAGTGTGTCGTGGTACTGTTGCGGTTTGTCGTAGACTATAGGCATTCAATACTTGCAAACAAAAATTTCGGAGTTTAGCCAGACTAACACCGATCCGTGGCCACTCAGAGTTTGTAAAGTCGCCCTGACGCAATAGCTGCCCACCGTACCGGCAGAGTGGCTTGCGCTTTGGCATGTTAAAGATTGGGACGGATCAACAGGAGGACTCGGAAAGTCCCTCAATATTAGCTGTTGGGTGAATCACCCAGCTCGGACCAGCAGCCGGTCGAGCCGACAGGCCTGTCCCCCCGAGCGAGCTTCAACTCGGGCATGCCTGGCGGGCTTAAGAGTGGCCTTGGAGCGTGCGTGCTACCACGCAGCGCGGCGATGATAGCTCTTGAGCAAACCCCAAGCTCATACCGACATGCGCAATGATCGTTTGGCTATTCTGCTTACAGAAACAACCGCATATCCAAACGCAAGCGCGGGATGGTTTGCACAGACCTATGCAGTATGCAATGGGATTACCTCGTAGCCGTAGGCAACATATAGATCAACCATGATCGGTGCAGTAGCCGTCCGTCCCGTTTCTGGAGATACCTCGCCGACCGCTCGGGCTAGCGGACCGCGAGATATATTGGGCCGAGGGCTTAGCCGAATGTCAGCGAGTCGAGGTTGAAGAGGAACGGGTTGCCTCCGCTCGCCTTGTTGAACACGAGGTAGATGTCCTGAGTGCCGGTCAGGGCGGTGCTCAGGGCAAAGGTCTGCTCCTGGTAGTTGCTGAACCCTCCGGTGTCGCCGAGCGTGGCTGTACCCACGATCGTCCCGGTGGGGCTGCCCGTCCGGATCTCGACAAAGCCATCGCCGATCGCCAGGTTCGACGACCAACGGATGGTCACATCGCTGTAGCTGTTGGTGCCGAACTCGAAGCCGCTGTACTCGGTCCAGTTGTTCTTCTTGATAAAGCCCAGGTTCTCTTGAGAGAACCCATCCTGAGTGACTTGGCTCTGCGGTGACTCCGCGGTCACGGACCGGTCGGTGAAGTTCTCGGCCTGGAGAACCACTGTGGGCAGGACGGGCGTGAACTCGATCCAGTTGAAGTCGACCGAGCCATCCAGGAACTCGACGCGGAGGACGCGGTCTTGACCCTCGGCCACCGTGATATTGCTCAGCACGTGGTCGTTGAAGTTCTCCCAGCCATCGCGCTCGGCCCGCACGGTGCCCAGGCTTACGCCGTCGAGGAACACTTCGACGTCCCGGTTGTTCTTGCCAGACGAGAGACGCAGGTTGATGTCGTAGTCGCCGGCCGCGGTGTCGATGGTGTACTCGAGGTATTCGCCGCTCTTGGTCCAACCCACCTTGTAGACGCCACCGGTGTCGGCGGTTGTTCGGATATCGACCTCGTCGTTTCGGTATTCCCCGCCGATGTTGTTGGAAGAGGTATCGAAGTAGGCCGGCCCTTCACCGCCCAGGTCGTAGTCCTGGGCCTGGATGCGGGTCGCCCCGGTGCGGTCGATCACCGGGTTCGAGACCGCGAAGGTGCCCTGGCCCGTCCCGACCTCGTAGATGGTCCAGCTCTCGATCTGGAAGGATTCATCCGCCCCGACCCGGAAGTCGAAGGAGGTTGTGGATTCCAGGCCCTGGGTTGCGCTGGTCTGGGTGTTGGTGAACATCCCCGAGTCACTGATGCCCAAGAAGCTGTTGTTCTCGACCACCGCGTCATAGATTTCGTTCGTGCCGTTCGCGTTGGTCTTGCTCAACGGGCGATCGCCGGCGTTGAGTTCGAAGATGTTGTCCTTGATCTCGATCGTGCTGAAATCGGTGACGTGGGTGTAGATGCCGTCTGCTTGATCGGTCAGGACGCCGTCGATCAGGACCGGGTTAGACACGATTTCGATCATGTCCAGGCCGTCGACAATCGTGACCACGCCGGAGGAATCGATAGTGACGTACTGGCTCTGTGAGACGGGGATGGTGCCGCTCGGTGTGGTGATGGTGACGTTGGCCTGGGCATCGACCTGGATCTGTTCATCGCCGACCGTGAAGTTTCGGACATTGCCGTCCCGGATGATGAAGGGGACGTCGGTGTCCTCGCGTATCCCGAAAAGCCCCGTGGTCCGGGCACCGAACTCGCCCTCGCTGGCGTCGGCGACCACATGGTTATTACGGAAGGTGAAGTTGTCATAGGCTGGGAGGGTGAGCAGCCCCGCCCCGGGGTTCTTGATCAGGTTGTTGTGGAACTCGGTGGGGCCCTCGCCGACCGCGTTCCCGAAGGCGGTGATCAGGTTGCCGCCCTGGTCGGTCGCCTCAAAGTCGAAGAGGTTGTTGTTGATCTCCACACCGTTACGAGGGAACTCCAGGGCATAGGCGTTGTTGAAGTAGTTGTGGTGGATGTGGAAGTTCCCCGCCGTCTCAATACCCCCGCCAGCCTTGGGCAGAGATACCGCTCCACCGCGGATGAAGTTGTGATCGATCTCGATGTTTTCATCGTTGTCGAAGGGCAACTCGATCGCAAAGTCATCGGTATCGAAGGTGTTGTGATGGATCCGCACATCACTCGCGTTGCGACCCTTGAAACCCATCACCTCTCGGCCGGAACCTTCAGTGATCGAGGTCTCGTTGTCGTAGAAGACCGAGTCTCTGAGGTTGGTCAGGTAGACACTGCCGCCAACGACATTGCCGATCTTGCCCCCAGCATCGATAAAGGTGTTGTCGTAGATCTCGGCGTTGTCTGAGTTGAAAGTACGGATGCCGGACCAGAGGAAGTCGTCAAAGGTCACGTCGTGAACAGTGAGGTCGTCGGCGTCGAAGCCGTAGATGCCGCCGTGTAGTTGTGGGCCGGTCAGGGTGAGGTTGGAGATGGTGACACCGTCGGTATCGTTATCGAAGCTGAAGAGGTAAGGGTCGGGATTGAAGTCGGGGCTGACGACACCGGGGTCTTTGAAGTTGGCGATGCCGGGGTCCCAAGATGATGCACCGGTGATGATCGTCTGGCCTTGCCCGGCCCCGATGATGGCCTGGCCGTCCTGCGGCTTGAGGCCTGTGGTGAGTTCGTAGGTGCCGGCCGCGACGTTGATGGTGGTTACCGAGGTGTCGGCGAGCGCGGTCGTGAGTTCCGCCACCGTGGACACGCTGGTCGCGGATAAGAGCATGCGGGGTTCGAGGGTGTCGAGGAGGGCTGCGGTGGAGTGCTGGGGACTGGTATGGCGTGCGAACATAGTGGGGTCCTTTCTATTTATTAGACGTCAAAGATTGAAGCCGAATCTGACCGTAAGTTCCATTTCCTGATCGGCTTACGGTGTCGAGAGCGGCCGGCTCCTATGCCGGTGTTCGATGGGGGTGATGGTGGAAACGCATTGGACGGCCCAAAGGCCACGTGAGTATCAATCCGGTGTCGTTGGTCTCGATCGCTAAAGACCGGGCGGCGTCATGGCGGCCCGAGGGTTGTGTTGTTCCAGAGCAAGGTGGATGAGTTTTGTCACGGTCTCATAGCCGGTCACGGCGCTGAAGTAGATCGAGCCACTGCCGACCTGACGGCTGATGACGGCCGGAACCCCGTCAAGCGCCCCCCCGGAGAACCGGGCCAGCACGTCACCGTCCGCTTCGTCCCAGTGTTCGACCCAGCCTTGGGCTGCATGGCTGGTGCCGTCGGCCCACGAGACCTGAACCCCCTCCAGATCGGCGCGCGGGTCGAAGCAGACTTCGACGCCGAGCAAGGCCTTGAGCGGCTCGCCCTGGGTGTTGTGAAAGACCGCCGTGGTGGACTGGTGCGCCATCGGACCGGCCACGACAAGATGGCCACCAGCATCGACGTAGTCGTGAAGCAGCGCGGCGGTGTCGGCGTCCATCAGCTTGAGGGCGGGGGCGAACACGGCGCGGTAGCCCGCCAGCGTCTGCCCCGGTGCAACCACGTCCATCGGCCCGACGGCATCAAGTGCCGCTGTGTAGGTCGGGATCATCGCGTCGAGGTAGTCGGGACGGCCGGACTTCTTGACCCAGCTCGGGCGACGCATGTTGGCGCGGTAGTTATCCACGCTGAAAACGAACGCGTAGGGCTGTGGGTCGGCAGAGATGGGCGTGACACGCTCTGCGGCCGCGACCGCGTCATGGACCCTCGCCATCATCTGCGGCCGTGGTTTGCCATCGAAACCGCAGACGCCACCGCCCTGTTCGACGTTGCCCCGCTTGGCGCGCCAGTGATAGATCAGGGCAAGGTCTGCGCCGTGTTTGGCGAAAAGCTCGATCAGCTCGCCGGAGAGGTCACGGGCCCCGGTCTCCATGATCTTGACCGGTTTGCGGGTCGCGGTACGCAACCAGTCGGTGGCCAGCCCGATGAACTGCGGCTTGTAGTCGTGACCCGCCGACGCGGCACCGTAGTAGGCGTCCCAGCCGCCGACATCCATGGCCCGGGCCATGTCGGCGTGGTCGAGCCCGCGGTCGAACATCGCGGTGGAGTTGTGGGTGATCCATGCCTCTTCCCGGATGAGAGGCCGCATCGCGTCGTATTGGAGGCGGGCATACTCGACGAGCATGTCGCTGAAGAAGCGGGAGTAGTCGATGCCCCAGCCGTGTGTCGTGCGGTCGGGTCGGGGGGTGGTGACCTCGCCCCAGTCGCTGAAGCGTTGGTTCCAGAAGGTGAGGTACCAGGCATCGTTGAGCCGGTCGAGTGTACCGTAGCGTTCGCGGAGCCAGCGGCGGAAACGCCAGGTCGACTCGGGGGTGTGCGACTCGGGGTAGGTGTGTTCCGAGCCGCAGAGCTCGTTGTCGATCTGCCAGCCGATGACGCGGGGATGGCCGCCGTAGCGCTCAGCCATACGTGCGGCGATCTCGCACGAGTAGTCACGGTAGATCGGTGAGCAGACATCTACATCACGCCGGGCCCCGAAAGCGCGCCGGGTACCGTCGCGGAGCTCGATCATGATCTGGGGGTACTGCGTCGCGAGCCAGGCCGGGGGTGTGGCAGTAGGCGTACAGAAGACCAGATCGATACGGTGGCGGTCGGCGACCTCGACAAACTGATCCACCCATGCCCAGTCGTACTCGCCCTCACGCGGCTCGATCACGCTCCAGGCAAAGTCGAGCACCCGGGCGACATCCACGCCGGCGTCACGCATCTGCGCGAGGTCCTGATCCCAGTCTTGGGGCGGGCAGAATTCCGGGTAGTACGAGGTTCCGATCCGCATCTCGTGCTGGTCCTCATTCGGTAAGCGGCTATCGGCTCGGAGGCCTTGGTGGCCTAGTCTTGGGTAGTCATCATCAACGGCTAGCGGGTCTTTCGCTTGCAGGGGTTTCAGCCTGCGATAATTGGCCCGCCGCAACAGTGGCCTCCTCCGGTTCGGAAAGATACATCAGGTACTCGCCGAACCATCCCTCACTTGTGCGGGTTTTGCCGCCGCGGGTGTCTTTGACTTTGATCCAGTAGCTCCGCTGCCCCCCGTCACGGAAGGTGATGGCAAGGGTGCTGTCTCGATTCTCGATGTATGGGACATCCTTGACCGAGGTCTTGGCGGTCATGGAGAACAGGCCGTAACACTCGGTGATGGCCCCGTCGAGGTTTTTGATTTGTCCGGAGTGGCCCTCGGTCTTCATGCCAAGGATCCAAGCCTTCGCGCCGCGGTTGATAAACTGCGGGATCGTGCCGAACTCGGAGTTGTATTGCCGGGCCCAGAAGTGCATCCCGGGCGAGAGGTCGACCTTACCGCCGCCGCCGTCCTCGATAAACAGATTCCCGGTCGCGCGTCGGCTCGAGTCGACATCGATCTCCGAGTGGCGGATGACCAGGGTTTGATCCGAGTTGTGCACCACCCGGCAGCGGATGAGGTGTTCGAGGTTGACCGTCCGGTCGGGGTGGGCTGTGCCGTCGAACCGGAACACGGGCACCTTGTCTTTGCCGACGCCCTTGGGGGTGACGAAGCGGGCCTCGAAGCCCATGATCTTGCGGACATTGCCGCGGATGATGATCTGTTTGTCTGCGGCAAGCGTGTAGGCGCCGTTAGGCAAGTACACGATCTCGGCACCCGAATCGATGGCCTCCTGGATGCCCGCAGTGGAGGACCCCTTTGCGAAGTCGTTCACGTTGGCCCAACGCGAGAAGTCGTTGGTATGAAACAGTGGGGTCTCACGCACGGGCAGGTCGGGCAGCCGTTCGGGGCCCGGGAAGAGGCGCTGGCTGCCGCGGCTGAGATAGAGATCGATGACACCCTGGCCGCTGGCGAAGTCAACGCTCGGCCGCGGCTGCGTGTGCTCGTGCTTGGCGTGCGCGACAGCGTTGTTCTGAACCGCGCGGCGGTAGCCCTCAACCGTCACGTTGTGCAGCATCATGCCCCCGTAATTAATCACTGCCGGCGGTGGTGGGCTCGATCCGGTGTAAACGAAGCGGCTGTCTTGTACCGTGACCACGGCTCGGGAGTACTTCAGTTGCCTGGGGTCCTTGCTCCCGGTGATCACGATGGCCGGTACCGCGTTGCGGCTGGTCAGCCCGCGGATACTGGCGAAAGGGTTGTTCCCCCGGAAGCCCACGACGCGTTGTCCGCTCAGCGTGATGTGCTCGAAGACCATGCTGGCATCGTTGTGGTTGTGTTCGATCCCGATGTCGAAGCCCTCGACCTTGAGGTGCTGAATAAGGGCGGGCCCGGGCCAGGGGACGGTGAGATCGAGGCCGCGGACGCCGACCCGCTGAGGGTCGCTTGAGCGGATCGTGACATTGGTGACAGCTGCCCGATTGCTCCCGATATAGGTCATGCCCATCGCCCCGGGGTTGCCGACGCCGGTGTCGATCGTTAGGTGGTGGACCTGGTTGCGGAAGCCCGAGTTGCCGTGGCCGAACGGGCGGGCGCGTTTGCCTTTGGGGCCGTGCATCTCGGAGCCGAGGTGGACGACTGGCTTGGGCGTCTTAGGGTCCTGGAAGCCGGGGGCGTTGTCCTTGAGCCGGATGATGCTCTCGGTTCGACTTTCACCGATCAGGCAGATGCCCACACGCCAACCGTCGCCCCAACTGCCCTCACCCCAAGGCTCGACCCGGCCTGGGCCACGGTTCCACAGTGTCTTGCTGACGAGATACGTCCCTTTAGGGAAATAGATGAATTCCGGGACATAGCGATCTTCCGAAAGAGATTGGAGAATCGCGGCTTGGATCGCGGCCGTATCATCGGTGACGCCATCACCCTTGGCACCAAAATCACGCTTGACGTCGATGATGCCCGCATCATCAGGGAAACGAATCTCTGCAGGCAGCTCGGCTTGAACTTCCGTCGTGCTTAAAACGACGATTACCAATAGTGCAGTAAACGCTAAAAGGTGTGCAAGCACCCATGAAAGCTTGTTTTTCAGAATGACCGTCATGATCCGCTCCCAGAGTTGGCAACAGACTCACCGCGTTCGAGCTCGATCAGAAACACGTCACGCTCGGCATCGATCCGCAGCACCCCGTCATCACCCACAACGCCCTGCTCGATAGGTTCCCAGAGCCAGTTTCGAGCCGTGTATTGCATCCCAGCAAGGGAGGAGCTGGTGATCGTGCAGCCGATCCGGGTGAACTGGATGGGGGTCGACCCGTTGTCCTTGACCTGCAGTTGTTGCCAGGTGTGTTTGGGGCGTACAAAGCCGTCTTTGTGGGGCCCGACCTTGAGCCCGGTGTTGTGGCTGGTGCTCACCGCAGAAATCACCGCACGGCGGGTCGTCGCCAGCGGCTGACCGTCCGTGCTCACCACGGCCACGGCCACAAAGCCTTCTTCGGGCGTCACCGGGAAGGCCATCCCTTCCGCTGAGACAAAGCTGAAGTCTGAGAAGCGGACATCCTGCTCAAAGGTGACGGTGTCTTGGCCATAACCCGGCAGAAACCCGACGAACGCCGCGGTGCCCGGTGCGTCGAAGGTGAGGTAGCCGCGGTTCCAGTCATAGGTCATCTGATCCGTGGGGCGTAGCGGGCTGGGCATGGCATAACCCCGCAGCGGAACGGTGGGCCCGATGATCTCGTCGTCTTCACGATCGAGGTCGATCTTGATGCGTGAGCCATAGCGGTAGGCGGTGTTGAGCATGTCGTCGCCCATCCGGCCGTAGCTCCCGCCGTAGGACATGCTGTCGGGGTGGAAGACGGTCTTGCGTCCGTAGATGAAGGTCGTTGGCTTAGGGGCGGCGTCGAGATAGAGGCCCTTGAAGATCTCGCCGGCCGCCCGCATCGCTGAGAGCTGCGTCTCGTCGTGCTTGTAGGTGAACTGTGCCGCGGCGTGCCCCGGCAGGGAAAGGCGACCGATCAACGCTTCATCCGACTCGGTCCGGTCCCAGCGGTAGCCGCCACTGAGCGTGTGCCAGCACACAGCGTCCCAGCCCTGCAGTGCGGCGAGGAAGAGGACACGGTACGGGTACTCTGCCCGGAACTTGGAGGGCGATCCGATCTGCGTTTCATAGACGAAGTAAGGCTTGCCCTCGACCGTGTTGTGCTCGAGCCAGGGGATGCCGTGCGAGAGTCGGGGTGACTCCTCGAGACCGCTGTACCAGGGGTATCGGTGGTGCGAGGTGTCGTGGGTCCAGCCCCCGATGTACGTGCAGTGAGAGACCGCATCGGCATGCTGATGCAGGAGCTGGCTAATGCCGTTGTAGCCAATACCGGTATCCCAGAGCAGCGGGCTGAGCCGGGCCGACTTGCCGCCTTTCTTGAACGCCTCGGCGACCCGAGCCTTATGGCTGAGGATCAGCCCGACGAAGAACTCGTTGACGTCGGCACCGCGCTGGTGGTGGAAGTCGTCTCGGCCGTACTCCACCGGTTCCCCAACGAATTTGGCATCCGCGAGAGGGTTCGCATCATTGAGGACCGCAGCGGGTGCTGGCCCACGCATCGGGGCCAGCAGGATCGTGCCTTGAGCGAGGTCCTCGCCTTCCAAGAGCCCGATCCACGCGGATTCCAATGCCTCCTGGGACCCGTATTTTTCGGCGAGAAATTCGTGCCACTGTCGCAGCAGCGACTGCCGGAAGAAGTCGGGAGCCTTCTGCCACTGCCCGGAGACCATACGGACGATCCACCACTGCTCGTTGGTGAGTTCCCAGATACCGAACACGGGGTCGTCGCCGATCCGCAGGCCGTTGTGTTGGTTGACGTGGTCCAGAAACTGCTGGGTGTTGCGGATCACGATCGCTTCAAGACGGGGGTCCCACACGGAAGCCAGCTTCAGCCGCGAGCGCATCTGCTTCTGCTCGCGGGTCGGCCGTTTGACACCGTCAACGGAAGCGGCCGCTTGGGTCGCTTCATCCACAGCCGCTGCCCAGGCGTCGGCGGTCTCGGGGTCATCGATAATCCCGACATCGTCGGTCGTAAAGACGTAGTTGCGGTTGTTGCCGCCAACCCAGATGCGTACGCCGTTCTCATACGCCAACGCGATCATCTGGTCCATGATGTCGAGCCGGCTGCCATCCCCCTTGGTGTACTGCCCGGCGGCTTCACGGACCCGGCGTTGATACCCAAAGAGCCGCATCATGTTGAACCCGTACGCGTCGAGCCGTTCGATCATGCGGTCATTGAAACGGTAGGGGTCGCCGTCCTTGGGGGGGAACGGCGGGAAACTCCCGATCCCCCCCCAGAAGCGGACCTGCTTGTCACCGATGAACAGGTCTCCGTCCCGAGCGACCACGTACTCCTCATCACCCGGAAGCAACGCATCGTCCGCCCACACCGGCACCACCAGGAACAGGCTCACAAGGGTGATATAGAAAAGCGTCAATCGTTTCGGCATAGCAGGCCTCTGATACATAGGTTCACGGAACGCAATACGGGAGCACACGGGCATCATCAAACGCCACTCATGCCCGGCGGCGACGACCCACGATCAGGGCCGAACCGATCCCGAGCAGTACCAGAGTGCCGGGCTCAGGGATGACCTGAAGTTCCTGCAACTGAAGCCCGTTAAGGAACGCGCCGTCGGCGCCCTTCACATAGAAGGACTCGGTCGTACCGGTCGCCGTAAACTCGAACCGGACATAGTTGAGGCCTTCCTCGTACGCCTGGTTCGGGTTCTCGAACTGATACTCGGCTGTGGTCGCCAGCACCGGCCCGGTCGCACTTCCGCCGGTCTGGAAAGCAGACTGCCCAAGGCCCACCGTGGAGCCGGCACCAAAGGTGTTGCCCGCCGCATACACATACAGGGCATAGGTGGTCCCGCTGGTCAAGCCGGAGAAGACGCCGCGGAACTCATCGTTGTCACTACTGCTACCGGGGTAAAACAGGTAGTCACGCATCAGGCTTGCATCGACAGGGAAGAGGGCCCGATCCGTCGCATCCGCAAACCGCCGGCCACTGTTGATCGTCAGCCCCGTGTTGCCCGAGAAATACCCGAGTTCCAAACCAATACCGCTGGCGGCCCCGGTGGTATCCACCAGCGCGATCGAGGCAAGAGGATGACTGGCATTGATCCCCCGCAAGTCCAAGCTCGCACTGGTCGTCACGCTGCCGCCCCAGTTGGCACCCGCCACCAGGTTGTTCCACTGGTCGCCAGCCTGACCCACCGCAGCCGCACCGCTGGTGATGAACTGGGATGTCAGCGCGGTGTCTCGATTGAAGTCCACTCCGACCAGAAGCGAAGCTGATGCAGAGCTTGCCAGAACCATACCGAGTGCTGCGGACGCGACACATTTCATGTAAACCTCCTCGTAAAGGGTGAAGCAGAATCGAACGAGACCACGAGTTTGGTAATCACCGATTGATGACCTCGTGGGAGCAAGAACAGGTGCCGTTAGGCCGAACAAGACAGAGCGAGAAAAGGATCATGGCGAACAGGCTTACCAGCGTGTATTCAATCCCAGCGCCCCTCGGCTGGTGAAGTAATCCACGTCGAACACCAGATCGAACGCATTGATATCGATGTCGTTTTGCCCCCCTGCCGTCGCGTTGGCGGCAGGCCCGGCGTAAGACATCGTCGAGACGTGCCCGTCGTTGTACGCGAGGTTCTGGGAGGTCAAGCCGAAGTGACGCGGCGACCAGCCCGCCCGCTTCTGCGGAGTTCCCGCGCCACCCGCGGGGGCCCTGCCGTCTGGCGTCGAATACGCCATTGCTCTTGGGACGTTCGGAGCACCCTGAAAAGCGTCGGCGAAACTGCCCGTTCGGCTTGGCTGGAGGAGTTCCTCAAGCTGCGTCATTCGAAACCGGCCCGGATCCGCGAGTGCCGTGCCGTGGAGATAGTACGGCACGTTGTAATCCCACTGCGCACCGCCACGCACAGAGGCGTCTTCGGATGGACACCACAGCAAATCCGCGGTATCCAGCGCGAGCGATCCCGATGACGCGAGTTCCGACTGCTGAATGTATGAGAAGTCAATAAACCGACCCGCCCAGGAACGACCCCTTGGCGTATCGAATTGATCGATAACAGGGACAAGCCAACTGTCCTCATCCGCCCCGTAGGCCGCGTTCGCCACCGAGAGCTGACGCAGCTGTGACTTACAGACCGAAGACCGAGCCGCCTCTCTCGCCGACTGCAACGCCGGGAGCAGGATAGCAATCAGTAAAGCGATGATCGAGATCACCACCAACAACTCGATGAGCGTAAACCCACGGCGAGCCCAGACACAGGCATCCAACGGCTGCGTTGCTTGTTCTTTAGACACGAGTGAGTCTCCGGGAAGGGCTTGAGAGAACCTGTAGAATCAGGGCCTGTAAACGGACTGACGCTCCGTTCAGGCCGGGGAGAACACGGTCTGCCCGGGCACCACCTCCGGCGGCGCGATCCGGACGGGATCAAACAGACGGGCGGGCTCCGCGATCTTGCGGAACAGCAGATCGACGCTCTGACGACCCATCTCTTTTTCGTCGACCAAGACACTGGAATAGGTGAACCCGTGGCGACGCGGGATGTTGTCGATGACCACGGCCGAGAGCTCACGCGGGAAGTCGATCCCGACCTGAAGACACGCCATCGCCAGGATGTTCGCGGTCGGCGCGCTGTAGCAGACAAACGCGGTGGGCCGATCTTCACGCCGTAGCAGGTCACGCAGCTGCGCCATATGAACATCGTCGAAGTCTCGGCCGCCCAAGTCCGACCGATCGATGACCCGAGGCGTGAGCCCAGCGGCGACCACCTCATCAACACAACCATCGCGGCGGTCGAGCTCGCTGTAGTGCGCCGATTCCCCGGCGTCCGGTTCGGGATAAGTAATCGTCAGATAGCCCACCCGGCGATGGCCCGCATCCAAGAGCATCCGGGCCGCCTGACGCCCCGCCTCGCGGTCGTCCAGGTAGACGCAGTCGGCCGACATCTTGGCGTTGATCCACACGCTCGGCACACGGAAACGCTGGAGCAGTTCAACCAGCTTCTCGGGGACCGTCTTGTTGTAATTCAGCAAGGCCCCATCGCTCTGCGATTCACGCAGCGTCTTGGGCAGGTTGGCCTCGCTCACCAGTTCACGGTCTTTGCATCGGTTGAGCGTCAGGTGGTAGTCCCGCTGAGCGAGTTCGTCATGGATGGCGTCAAGCACACGCTGCGGCAGCACCGATCGCGTCGACCCCTCGGCCGCAGTCATGAGCGCGATCGACTCAAACTTCCCATTGCGCGTCGCACGGGCGGCGGCGTTGGGCCGGTAGCCCATCTCGGCAGCGATCTTCCGGATGCGGTCGGCTCGGGCGATCGTGCTGGGCCAGATCTCACGGTTTCGCCCGTTCAGCACGTTGGAGACCGTGACGTTGGAGACGCCGGCAGCTTTCGCAATTTCGCATATCGTTGGCATTTAAATGGGCTTAGAGAGATTTATGAAGCAATTATTTGACGTCTAACAATTTCTCCCGATAATGATAGCAGAACAAATCTTTGATGTCAAAGATTTGATACAATTTTTGGGAAACGGCCCACATCAACACTTCTGGCCCCGCGCTCACGCGTTTGCCGCCAACCACCTCCGCTTCCCCTGTTCGTCGTCTCCCATCGTGTCTCGGCCACTCGACTCAGCCTCGCCGATGCCTCCCCGCCCCCGCAACATCCTGTTCATCTGCAGTGACCAGCAGCGTTTTGATGCGCTGGGCTGCAACGGCGCGGCCCACGCCCGCACGCCGCACCTCGACGGCCTCGCAAGCAACGGCCTGAACTTCCACAACCACTTCGTGGCCAACCCCGTCTGCTCGCCGTCGCGGGGCTGCATCATCACCGGCCAGCACGTCACCGAGCACGGGCTCTGGGCCAACGGCTGCACCCTCCCCACCCACCACTCCACCATCCCGCAGGCCCTCCGCGACGCGGCCGGCTACCAGACCGCCCACTTCGGCAAGCTCCACCTCGAGCCCATCATCCGACGCACACAACCCCACGCCCCCTATGGCTTCGAGACCTGCTCCGTCAGCGAGGGCGACCAGCAGCTCCTCGACGACGACCACTTCCGCTGGCTCCGCACGCAGCACCCCGACACCTTCGTTCAGGCCCTCGAACAGATGTACACCGAAGGCCACGCCAAGGCCTACACCAACTGCCTGCCCGAACCGCTTACCCACTCCGCGTTCGTGACACGACAGGCCGTCGACTGGATGCAACAGGGCCGAGACAGCGACCGGCCGTTCTATCTGTCCGTGGGCTACTTCGACCCGCACCACGCGTTCAACCCCTGCGAGCCCTACGCCAGCGACTTCGCCGAGGTGGACTGCGGCGAGCCGTTGGTCGACGAAGGCGCGATCAAGAGCAAGCCACCCCTGTACGAGCAGGCCTACAACATGGCGCGCGGCGTCTATGGAGACCCGGCGAAGCTCGCCGCGATCCGCCGGGCGTACGCCGCGATGTGTGCTCATGTCGACGATTGTGTTGGCCGGCTGCTGACAACACTCGACAAGCTCGGCCTTGCACAGGACACGCTGGTCGTCTTCACCTCCGACCACGGCGAAATGCTCGGCGAGCACGGCCTGCTCTGGAAGGGGCCTTGGATGCTCGACGACCTGCTCCGCGTGCCGCTCATTATGAACATCCCCGGCAACCCGATTGGTCAACACACCGAGACCGGGCTCACCTCCGCCGTCGACTTCTTCGCCACGTTCCAGGCGATCGCCGGCATCGACCCCAAGCATGCGGAGCCCAGCAGCGGCCGGCCCCTCCTCGACCACACGCTGTCCCGCTTCCCTCAAGGCCAACACGACTACGTCCTCGCCGAGTGGGAGCACCCCAAGCGGCAGGACGCCGCGTCGATCCGATGCATCCGGACCGCCACCCACAAGCTGGTCCATCACGCGAACAGCGATACGGGTGAGTTCTACTGCCTCAACGACGACCCCCGCGAGCAGGTCAACCGCTACCACGACCCCGACGCCGCCGACGTACGCGACGTCCTCTACCACACCCTGCACCACCACTACCTGACCCGACGCCCCCACCAAAAACACCTCGGAGGATGGTGACCCCACCCACCCCACTTACACCACACCAGACCAACATGACGCTCGCAACCACACCCACTACCCCTTTGCCCTCGCCCCGCCAGCTCCGCTTCCAGGACTGGGAGTTCGGCGTCTTCGTCCACTTCCTCGCCGGCCAGTTCATGAAGGGCAAGACCTACCACGCCGAGAAGGACCGCATGAAGGCCGAGTGCTTCGCCCCCACCGACCTCGACTGCGACCAGTGGGCCGAAGCCGCCGCCGCCGCGGGTGCCAAGTACATGGTCTACACCGCCAAGCACCACGACGGGTTCTGCCACTGGCCCTCACCCACCACCCCCGACTTCTCCACCGCCGCCTGCCCCTGGCGTAACGGCCGGGGCGACGTCGTCCGCGAACACGTCGACGCCTGCCGCCGCCACGGCCTCGCCGCCGGCATCTACTACTCCCCCTTCGACGCCCACCACCCCGCCTACAAAACCGACCCCGACGCCTACGACCAATACTTCCTCGCCCACATGCGCGAACTGCTCGGCGGCGACTACGGCAACATCGACATCCTCTGGTTCGACGGCGCCTTCAGCGAAGGACACCCCTACAACTGGCCCCTGCTCATCGGCGAGATCCGAACCATGCAGCCCGACATCCTCATCTTCAACATGGGCGACCCCGACTTCCGCTGGGTCGGCAACGAGGCCGGCGTCGCTTCGGTCCCGCACTGGAACGTCGTCGACCGCGTGCCCTTCTCTATCGAGTCCGACGATGAAGACTGCATGGTCGAGCCCGTGTGGCTCCCTGCCGAGTGCGACTGCCGCATCCGCTACGCCGGCTGGACCTGGCAGGGCGAAGACGACCCGCTCAAGAGCGTCGAAGAACTCATGGGCCTCTACGACTACTCCGTCGGCCGCGGCTGCAACCTCCTGCTCAACGTCGGCCCCACCCTCACCGGCCAGTTCCACCCCGAAGACGCCAAACGCCTCAGCGAGTTCGGCCACGCCCTCCGACAACGCTTCGACTCACCCCTCTGCACCCTCAGCGACTTCAAGCCCGAACCCCACGAGCGCGGCGAACGCCTCGTCTACGCCCCCGATCAGCCCTTCCTCTTCGACCATGCCGTGATCCAGGAAGACCTGACCCGGGGCGAACGTGTGCGCGAGTTTGAGGTCCGTATCACCCCCGCACCCGAAGGCCGAGACACCACCCTCTACAAGGGCTACAGCATCGGACACAAAGCCATCTGCCGATTCCCCCTGGTCAAAGCCACCAAGGCCTGGCTCGAAGTCCTCGAAGCCAACGGCAAACCCGCCATCCGTGAACTCCAACTGCTACGTACGTCGTCCACCGTCTGACCAGTGGCTTGACCCGTATAAGGAAGACCACCTCATGCAAGAGACCACCCGCCGATCCGCCACCGTCTGGGCCTGGTGCTTCCTGGCCCTCACCACCCCTTTGTTCGCCGATGAAGCACCCACCAACCCCGACCCACCGCTCGACCGGCTCACCCAGCCGACCGCGGCGGCCGTCGAGCAGGCCGAGCCCCGCATCGAGGCTGTATTCACATCCGACCTGACACGCGGCTCGCAAGCCCAGCGTGCCGCACTCGCGCGACAGATGATCGACGCCGCCCGTGGTGACACCCAAGACCCGGTCATGCGTTACGCCATGTGGCGGCTCGCCAGCCTCACCGCCGCACGTGCCGAGGACAACAGCACCGCGATTGAAGCGCTCGGCCTGATGCTGGATCGCTTCGAGATCACCGACCACACGCCCATCTTCGAGGTCCTCCGGCTCCTCGTGCGACAGATCGAGGACAGCGACCACGTCCTGGCCCTCATCGAGTTCTGTGCGGATGGCGTAGCCGCGACGCTCATCCAGGGCGACCTCCGTGCGATGACCAGCTACGCGCAATACGCCGAGACCGCCAAGCGTCGCGTGACGTCGCGTGACTTGCTCCCGATCGCAAACCGGCACGCCGAGGCCATCGATGAGAGCCGGGCCTTGCTGCAACGGGTCAACCGAGCGGAGGTCGTTTACCGCCGGGTGTCCGACAACGCCGTCGCACTCCGGCTGCTGGGCCTCTACGAAGCACTGGTCCGTCAAGACCCAGAGGCCGCGTCCGGGTATTGGCAAGAGATGAGTGACCCAACACTCGCGCCAATCCTGTCCGCCTGGGCCGATCCCGATACCGCCGACGCGATCGCCCTCGGCCAAGCCTGGCTCGAACTCGCCGAGTCCGAACAAGGCATGCTGCGCGTCCGCGCCAGCCGACGCGCCGCCGAACAGCTGGAGCGAGCCATCGGGTCGGCCACGGGCCTGGACCGGATCGCGGTCGAGCAGCAGCTGGCCGAAGCCCACCGACTCGCGGGCCTTCCCGCCGGCTACTCCCGCCTCACGGTGGAAGAACGCGACCGCCTCGTCCAATACGGCGACAAGTGGTTACTCCTCGTACGCGAACGCTCCAACCACGACACCGCGTCGGCCTGGGCCGCTGAGCGTGGCGCAACCCTCGTCTCCATCACCAGCCCCGCCCAGAACCGATTCCTCACCCGCTTGGCCACCGAGAGCGGCGTCGCCAAGAAGGGCTTCTGGGCCGGGGGCAGCGACCAGCAACGCGAAGGCCTGTGGCGTTGGGACGACGGCAGCCCCTGGCGCTACGCCAACTGGGGACGCCGGCAGCCCGATGGCAATGACCCCGCCAAGCCCCAGAACTTCCTCAAAGTCCGACGTAACGGCGAATGGGAAGACACCGCCGCTAGCGACAACCTGGTCTTCTTCGTCCAGTGGGATACCACGCAGTAGCCACAACGCCCTGGCCCTGCCTTCACGCACGCAATCGACGATGGGCGGCAGATGAGTCCAGGCTCAGGTGCTGATCAAGCTCGGCCCACGCTTCCTGGCTGCTGTACAGCAAGTCGGGACTGGCCAGGGCGTCGGGAGTGAGTTGATCCGGGTAACGGCGTTCGACCCATCGCGTCAACCAGTCGAGCTTCGCGGCGTCGAGCAGGTAGCCGGGGTGCACCGCAGCGAGCTGGTCGGTCGTGAGCTCGACGCGGAGGCGGAGGCAGGCGGGGCCACCGCCGTTACGCATGGACTGCTGAACATCGATGAAGCGGACCGCGTCGAGGTGGCCTTGTGCGATGCAGCGGTCGAGGAGCTGACGCACACCGGGGTGTTCGGCGCAGGCTTGGTGGGCGATGAGCACGGTATCGCCGACGGGCGTGGTGACCAGCTGGCTATTGAACAGATAGGTTCGGACGGCGTCTTCGAGCGAGAGTTCGTTGTGGCTGATCTCCACGATCCTGAGGGTCGGCACACGGTCACGGAGCTGGCGGAGCGTGGTCTCGCGGTTGGCGAACGCGGCTTCGTGCACCAGGAGCAGGTTGCGGTGACCGACGCCGATGACGTCGTGGTGGAAGACGCCGGCGTCGATAGCATCGGGGTGCTGCTGCGCGAAGACGACCTGGTCGGGATCAAGCCGATGTAGACGGGCGACGGCACGGCTGGCGGTTTCGGTTTGCCTCGGTGCGAACTTGCGGGTCGCCTGACGCGGTGTGGCGGGTTGGCCGAAGACGAAGAGGTGGACGCCAGGGGCATCGGGCTGGGTGGCGTCGGAGCAGAAGCGGGTGTGGTTGGCGGCGCCCTCGTCACCGAGCCCGACGGCGGCGGGCAGCGGCGGGTGATGCACGAAATGGTTGGGGTTGGCGAAGATGCGTTTGAGTGTTTGCGCGGTGGTGGCGGATTCCTGGGCGCGGTGGGGGCTGGCGATGAGGTTGGCGGGGGTGAAGTGAACCTTGTGATCGGCGCTGTCGGCGGAGGGGCAGACGGTGGCCGCGTTGGCGGTCCACATCGCGGCAGCGGAGCAGGCGGTGGCGAGCAGTTCCGGAGCTTGACGCAGGGCGCTACGGAGGACCGCGGCGTCGGAGCCGGTGAACCCGAGCCTTCGGAGCAGCCCGAGGTTGGGACGCGGGTGCGGGGGGAGGAAGCCTTGGGGGATGCCGAGGTCGAGGAGCAGACGCATCTTGGCGAGGCCCTCGAGGGCGGCGGCCTTGGGGTATGAGATGGCGTGGCGGTTGTGTGCCGCGGCGAGGTTGCCGGGCGCGAGGCCGGCGTAGTTATGGGTGGGCCCGACGAGCCCGTCGAGTTTGAGTTCGAGTGTGGGTGGGCTAGGTGTCATGCGCTGGGCCTTACGGGCATGGGGGTGGGCTGCATCGCGGGGGCGTCGACGACGGCGACGGGTGCGACGCAGTGGTCGATGGCGTGGAAGCCCATGGGGCGGTGGTTGCCGGAGTCGCCGAGGCCGCCGAAGGGGAGCATGCCGCTGGCTCCGGTGGTGGGTAGGTTGTGGTTGAGAATGCCGGCCCGGGCGTGTTGTTGGAACGTTTTGAACGCGTCCGGGTCGTCGGATAGGAGACTGGCGGCGAGCCCGTAACGGGTGCGGTTGGCTTCGGCGATGGCGTGTTCGAGGGAGGGGGTGCGGATAACGCGGAGCAGCGGGCCGAAGACCTCGGCGTCGTCTTGTTCGGGGTCATGCGGGACCGCGGTGGTGTCGAGGATGCCGGGGCAGAGCAGCGCGGTGTGGCCCTGGAGCGGACGGGCTTGGAGGAGGGGTATCGCACCGCGGGCGATCCACTGGGCTTGAGCCTCAAGGACGCGTTGTCCAGTGGCGGCATGGATGACCGGGCCCATGAAAGGCTCGGGGTCGCTGTCGGGCTGACCGACACGGAGGTTGCGCGTCAGCCCGAGCAACGCTTCCAGTATGCGGTCGGCTTCGGCGTCGTCGGTCAGGATGAGCCGGCGAGCACACGTGCAACGCTGGCCAGCGGTGACGAACGCGGAGACAGCGATCAGCTCGGCGGCACGCTGGGGGTCGTCGACACGGTGGGCGACAATCGGGTTGTTGCCGCCCATCTCAAGAGCGAGCAGGACGTCGGGTCGGCCGGCGAGGGCACGGTGGATAGCACGACCGGCGACGTCGCTGCCGGTGAAGAAGAGCGCGTTGATCTCGGCCTCGACCAGCGCTTGCCCGGTCACGCGGTCGCCGTGGATGACCTGGAGCACATCGGGGGGCAGCCCGGCGTCGGTCCAGCAGTCGGCGAGGAGGTCGGCGGTACCGGGGGTGAGTTCGCTGGGCTTGAAGACCACGGCGTTGCCGGCGAGCAGTGCGGGAACGATCTGGCCGTTGGGCAGGTGGGCGGGGAAGTTGAACGGGCCGAGCACAGCGACGACGCCCAGGGGGCGGTGGGCGGTGTGTCCCGTCGCATCGCCCACGGGTACGGGAGCAGCGGCGAGGCGGGCCTCCATCGCCTTCTGCATCGCGTCGACCTTGGCGGGGATGAGTTTGGCTTCGCCGAGGGATTCCCAGCGGGGCTTGCCGGTCTCCTCGGTGATGCGCTGCGCGAGCTGCGGGAGCCGGTCACGGGCGAGGTCGGCGAAGCGTTGGGCGGTGGCGAGGCGTTCAACGGGCGATCGATCAGACCAGTCACTTTGGGCGTCTCGCGCGCGTTCGATGATGTGCGGGACTTCGTCAGGCGGGGTGACATGGGTCTCGAAGACGACGCGGCCCGTGAGTGGCTCGCGTGATTGCAGCGGGGTTTGCATCGCGGTGGTCATGGCAGGCTCGGTTGAGTGATGGCACGGGCAGCGGCGGGTGCTGAGGTTTTGGGTTTGCTGTTGGTAAGCGGCGAGACGAGCGCGGCGTTTCCGGTTTCGAGGCGGAGGAACGCGGCGTCGGCGGGCGGCAGCTGCAGCGTGTGTGTCGTGATGGCGTACGGACCGGCAAGGCAGCGGAAGCCATCGTGATCGGTTGCGACGCACTGTGGTACGGTGTTCCTGGGCGGCAAGGTGTCGGTGAGTTCAACGTGGAGCGGCCGGGCTTGGCGGACGGTGCGGATCGCGTCACGGTCGCAGCGGAAGCAAGGCCCGGCGTCAAAAATGTCGACCATGTTGGCGGGGTGGAAGCCCTCGGATTCGAGCAGGCGGAGCGCGCCTTGCGAGTCGGGGTGGACCTTGCCAATGACGCGCTGGGCGGCGGGCGGCAGGAGCTTGGTGCTGATGGGGGTGTCGGGGAGGAGCTCGGCGATGAAGCGTTTGTCGCGGTACGACAATTCGTCGGCCTGGGGGTAAGCAAGCCCGAAGAAGTGTCGCCCGACGGCTTCCCAGAAGGGCGAGTGGCCGTGCGAGTCGACGACCCCGCGGAGCTCGGCGATGACCTGGTTGGAGAAGTGCTGCGGGCGGAGCGCAAGGAGCATAAAACGGCTGAGGGAGAGGGCTCGGCCGCGGCCTTGACCACGATGATCGGGATTAAGGAAGAGGGTGCCGACCTCGGTGGGGCCGTTGAAGTCTTGGTGGAGGTGGAGGGTGGTGAGGTCGTGGCGGATGCCGAGCGTTTTGCTTTGGCGGACGGAGTGTTCGACGCGGTAGGCATAGAAGGGCAGCGCCTGGTCGGCGTCGCCGACGCGGGTGACGAGCCCGGAGGTGCCGACGAGCTGCCCGCTCGGCGTGTGGTGCATCACGAGGAGCGGGGCGTCGCCGGCCTGGGATTCGGCGAGGCGTTTGTCGATGCGGTGGCGGTCGGGCGTGAGCGTCGTGAACCCGAAGCCGGTGAGCTTGGCGAGCTGAACGAGCGCGGGCGCGTCGTCGGGGTGGGACTCACGGATGGTGTAGATCATGGCGAGTCCTTGGCGTGTTGCTGGGCCGCGTCGTCGAGGGCTTGGCGGAGGAGGCCGGCGACGGCGTTGATATCCGAGTCGCTCAGCACAGGGATGGGCGGCAGGAAACGCAGGCGGGTGGGTTGTGTGGTGGGGTCGGGGCCGCCGCCGGCGAGGAAGGCGATGACGCCGAGCTCGAAGAGGCGGTGGAGCAGGGCGCGGACTTTGGTGGGGTCGCCGCCGAAGGGGGTGCAGGCGATCATGCCGCCGAGGCCGAAGGGGCCTTCGAGTCGGCTGGGGTGGTCACGGTGGATGGCGTTGAAGTGTTCAACGAAGCGGCGGTGGACCTGAGCGATACGGCCGTGGTCGCCATAGAGGTCGCCTTGGGCGAGTAGGTCAAGCGTGTACCGGGCGGCGGCGATCGCGGTGCCACTGGCGGTGAACGTCTGGCTGAGTAGTCCGGGCTTGGGCTTGTAGTCGGGCTTGAAGAGGGTGGCGCACACCTGGGAGAGCTTGCCGATGGTGACGAGATCGACGAGGTCGCTGAGCCCGAAGTGTTGGAAGGCGAAGGGCTGGAGCGTTCGGCCGAAGGTCTGGATCTCGTCGACCATGACGGCGAGGCCGTGGCCTTTGGCCTCTTGCATGAGAGCGCGGAGGTGGGCGGCGGTGGCGGGGTAGAAGCCGCCCTCACCGGCGACGAGTTCGAGCTTGAGGACGGCATGCTGGCCGGGGTAGCGTTGAAGCAGCCGGCGCATAGTGCTCAAGGCGTGGGGTGTTCCGGCATCGGGGTCGTCGGGGCGGAAGCCGGGGAGGTAGTCGACGTCGAGGGTGTGGGGCAGGCCCTGGCGGTACGCAGGCTTGTCGGTGATCTGGGAGAGTGCGAGGGTACGCCCGCAGAAGCAGCGGGAGAGGGTGAGGACGCGTGCGGCGGGGTGGTGGTGCTGGAAAGCGAGCTTGAGAGCGTTTTCGTTGGCCATCGCGCCGCTGGAGGTGAGGAAGCAGTGGGCGAACGGCGTGTCGGGTTGGTCCTTGTTGGCGAACTTGAGGAGTTGGTCGGCGAGATGGGCGGCGTCAGTGTTCTGCTGGAGGTTGCCCTGCATAACGGTGTCGGCGAGGGCGGCGTGGAGGCAGGCCTCGGTGAGTCCGGGGTGGGAGTGACCGAAGAAGTGGACGCCGATCCCGGTGATGAGGTCGTACTTGACCGAGCCGTCGTCGAGCTCCACCAGGGGGCCACGGCCGAGGCCGGAACCGAGGTAGGGGTAGAAGAGGCTGCCGCCGCGGGCCTGGCCGAAGCGCTCGAGGGTGTGTTGGTAGGAGGCGGATCGTCCAGGCAGTGGCGGGCGTGGACCGGTCAGGGCTTGAGCGGCGTCGTGCTGAGCGGCGAGGAGCTGAGCGTGTGCGGCGGCGGTGCGTGGGTCGTTGGCGAGGCGCTGGGCAGCGGTGGTCGGTGTGCCGAGTTCGGGTGAAGTCAGAGCAGTCATCACGCGTTCTCCGTGGAGAGGATGCGGGGGAGGGGATGTTCGAGACGGGCGAGGCGGAGCAGGAGCTGCGCGGTGAGCTGAGCACGTTCGGCCAAACTGTCGATGAGGAGGAACTCGTCGGGGCTGTGGATTGCCCCGCCGCGTGGCCCGAGGGTGTCGAGGGTGGGCAGGCCGAGGCCGGCGAGTTTGTTGCCGTCGCAGACCCCACCGGAGGGCTGGGTGTTGAGCTGGAGCCCAAAGGATTGGCCGGCTTGTTGGGCGAGGTCGATGAGCTGGTCGGTAACCGGATCGCGGGGCTTGGGCGGGTTCTGGAAGTGACCGTGGACCTGGATGTCGACGCCGAAGCGTTCACGGGTAGATTCAATAAGGCGTTCTATAGATTCGATGGCTTGTTGTTGGAGTGTTTGGTGATCCACGCGGAGGTTGAATCGGCCGAGCGCGAAGTCGGGCACCACGTTCACCGGACCGCCGCCGGTGAGTTGCCCGAGGTTGCAGCGGACGCGTCGGTCGTCGGTGGTGAGGTGGTCGAGCTGGGTGAAGAGATGGCAAAGGGCGGCGACGGCGTTTTTGCCGAGGTCGAAGTCTCGCCCCGCATGCGCGGCCTTGCCGCGGACGACGACGGTGTAGTTGCCGGAGCCGGGGCGGGCGTCGATGAGGTTGCCGTTGGGCAGTGTGGGTTCGTAGACGAGGCCGGCCATGGCGTGCTGGGCGGACTCGCGGAGGAGGCCTAGCGAAGACTCGGAGCCGACCTCCTCGTCGGTGGTGAGCAGGACTTCCCATCCGAGGTTGGCAGAATCGGGGTGCTGCTCGAAGAGGTCGAGCCCGGCAAGGAGGACCAGAAGCCCACCCTTGGCGTCGGCGACCCCGGGGCCGTGGAGGGTATTGGGGTCAGGGCGTTCGACGGTTTGGAAGGGGTGGTCGATGGGGTAGACCGTGTCGAGATGGATGTTGAGCAGGACACGTCGGGGGTGGTCGGCTCGCCGAAGGGCACGGACCGCAGCGGGGACGGGTTCGGTGGTGATGTTGCCGTCGTCCCGGATAACCGTGCGGGGTGGGACCGCGATACGGGTGACGGTGTCGGCGAGTGGCTGGAGGAGGGCGACAGCTCGTTGAGCAACATGTTCGATGCCCGCGGCGTGTTGGCTGCCGCTGTTGATCTCGGCGAGCTCGGCGAGGGTGTCTGCAAGCCGGTGGTTGAGGGCAGACGCCTCCCCTGAGCTCAGCAGACACGTGTCGTCTGCATCACGGAGAATGGCGGCTGTGGGTTGCGGGGGAGCCATAAAAAAACACGCTCGGTCTTTCGACCGGGCGTGCGTGGGGACAGAGAGAGATCAGAGGCTCCGCGGTGGGCGGAGGGCGTCGGTCGAGCGGGGTATGCTCACCGGCGGGGCCGGATCTTTTCGCCGACTGATGCTTCTACGAGCAGGTCAGGCGCGGCGGTTCGCACGACGGCGGACGAGGAGCCCGAGGCCGGCGGCGAAGAGCACGGCAGACGCGGGTTCGGGGATGACCGAAACGCTAACGCTGTAGTTGTCGAAAGCGATGGTGGACGCGGGGCCGCCACCGTTTCGGTCGGTGTGAAGCCCGACGAAGCCACCGGTGGGGATCGCGGTGTCGATGGCGAGATCAGCCGTCTCGGATTCGAGGGTGCTGAGGTTGGTGAGGGTCAGGCTGGTCTCGATGCCGTCCGTGACGATGGTCGTGATTGCATCGAGCCGGTACGTCGCGTCGGTCAGCGCGCGGTCGAGGGTGGTGAACGGATCGCTGATGTCGTCGTTGAAGGTGTCGAGATCGCGGACGACGAAGACCGGCGCCACGAAGCCACCGGGCTCGCTGATGTAGGCGATGATGGAGTTGGGGTCGGAACCCGTGCCTTCAATGGCGGCGGTATCGGCGAGGAGGACGAAACCGATGCGGGTTGTCGCGGTATCGGCGTCGGTAAGCGTGAACTCGGTGGAGGTGGTGATCACGGTGCCGACGGTGGTGGGGATGCCGGTGGTGCCGACGGTGGAGTAGGAGCGGGAGCCGTTGGTGAGGGTGACGTCGTAGGTGTCGGTGGCGGCGTTCGGGGCGAAGTCGTAGCTGGGGTCGGTGGTGTCGTCGACCCAGGCGTCGCCGTCGAAGCCGCCGGTGAAGGTCTCGGTGAAGGGGACGGTGTTGGCGAGGGTGTGGGGCGCAGCGGCGAGGGCAGCAACGCAAAGACCGGCGGTGAGGGTATCGAGCGGGTTGAGGCGGGGCATGGGGCTTTCTCCTTTTTTGGGAGTAACGGGACAGACACGGCGGCGAGGCGGTGCCAAGCAGACCCGGGTTGGGGCGTTGGTAATGGAGCTGGCATGGGCCACGAAACGGGTTCGTGAACGACCCATAACCTCAGGGTCGGACAGGCGTCCGAGCCGGGTCAAAGATGACATGCCAACAGAGGGGTTAATCACCCGCAGAACGCGGGATCTTTTCTCATGTCGCAGGACGCGACACAGCGAAAATACCCGGATCACGCCGCTTGTCAATACATAAACTGGGCAGCAGGACAAAAAGCCGGTTGAAAATTGGGCATCTCAAATTGTCCTTGACGGATCATTCGGCAATGGATACTTTCGGAAAGGCATCGGCGTCCCGCGGCTTTAAGCACTGGCGGACCCAAGACGCTTAGATGCCTCTTTTCAGAAAAGATGGTTCCCCTGTTCTGGGTTTGAGCCTGATCGAACGCGTCTCTCGGTTGAAGACTGCGGTCTGTTTGTGAAGCGGCAGACTTGCAAGCTCTTCAGGACAGCCAGCCCGAAGCGGTCGCTGGCATGTCCCGTCGTGAGATGCACCCCACAGACATGAAACGCCCCGTCGCCGGACACGCGTAACGCGTCGTCGGCCGCGAGGCAGTACGACTTCCACCCTCACGGATTGGCCCGCCTTGACCCGACCCCCTTCCACGACAACCGTTGACGCCGCAGGCGGCAGGCCCGCAACGGCTCCCGCGTCAAAACTGCCTCCGCTGGACGGCCCGGTGGTGGTCATGGGTGGCTCGGCCCAGGCGATGCGTTCGGCCACTGGACAGACGCTCCCAAAGGCTTGGCTCGACACGACACTCCGGCTGCTCGCTGAGCCGACGGCCCCCTTCCACGAGCAGAACGTGATCACCGCGGTGCTGGCCGAAGCGGACCGGCTGGGCCTGGAGTCCCGGGTGGACCGGTTTGGGAATGTGCTGGTGGAGTTGAACGCTGCCGAGTCGTCGGCCCACGCATTACCGTTGCTGATCACTGCCCACATGGACCACCCGGGGTTTTGGGCGCAGCGGATGATCGGCATGGATCGCCTGCTCGCTTCATGGGTCGGGCGGGTGCCGCGTGGGCTGTTCGAGGGGGCTGCGGTGCGGTTTTACAGCGGTGGTGGGCCGAGCACGCAGATGGCTCTGCTGCCCGCGGCGGGCGGGGCGGCAGAGGCCGGCTTTGCGTTGGCGGGTACGCCGGTGGAAGGCCGGGTGCGTGAGGTCCAGGCCTACGAAGGCGAGGGGGATTGGGCACGGGTGGAGCTTGAGGTAGAGGACGAGGTGGAGCCCGGATCGATCGGTCAGTGGTCGCTGCCACCGGCCGAACTGGACGGAGACTTTCTGCGGGCGACCGCGGTGGACGACGTGGCGGGCGTGGCGTCGCTGGTCTGCGTGATGCAGGCGTTTGCAGAGGCGCAGCGGAGCGGCGGGCCGTTGCCGGAGCGTCGTGTGACGCTGCTGTTTACCCGTGCAGAAGAGGCGGGGTTTGTGGGGTGCACCGAGTTCTGCCGGGAGCGTGTGGCGCAGGGATTAGCGGGTTCGGCGCAGGTCGTGGGCGTGGAGATGTCGATGGCGTCGGCGGATGCGCCACTGGGCGAAGGCGTGGTGGTGCGGGTCGGTGATCGGCGAAACGTCTTCGACCCGGCGACGACGGATCACCTGACCCGGGTGGCCCAACGTCTCGCGGGATCGGTACCCGGGTTTGCCTACCAGCGGAAGCTGATGAGCGGGGGTACCTGCGAGTCGTCCGTCTTCCAGCGCTACCTGGGCCGATCGGGTGCGGTCTGCCTGCCGTTGGCGAACTACCACAACCACAACCCGGGCACGCCGCCGGGCGGGCTGGAGCGTGAAGCGATCCATGCCCGGGACTTCGTCGGGCTGGTCCACCTGTTGATCGCGCTAACAATGGAAAGCCCGACGGCTGACGACACGACGGGCGCGGATACAGCGTGGTTTGAAGACCTGTCGGACCGCCAGTCCGGCCTGCTGTTCGATGCCGCGGGGGATGCGGAAGGAAGGACCCTGTGACGACGTCTTGTTCACTGCGATGGTCGGTGTTGCTGGTGGTGCTGGCAGGTCTGTTGACCGGCGTGGCGGCCCGTGCCGAGACGGAGGCCGGGTCGACGGGTCAGCCGGGGCGGTTGGTCATTGTGGGTGGTGCGCTGGACCCCCAACACGAGGCGATCTACCGGGCCTTTCTTGAGGGGGTGGACGAGTCTGCGAAGGTAGGCGTGGTGCCGTTGGCATCGGGTGTGCCCGAGCGGTCGGGGCCGTTGACGGTGCAGGACATCCAGCAGTACACCGCGACGCCGGCCCGCGTGTTCGACACGAAGCTGACCAACAACCGCCCCGCCGATGCGGGGACCCGGGTCATGGCCAAGCGGCTCGCCGAATGCGGGGCGTTGTGGTTCACCGGCGGCGACCAGAGCCGGATCACCAACGCGATGCGGCCACGCCGCGGCGACACGCCCAGCTACCAAGCGGTCTTGAGTATCCTCAAACGCGACGGCACGATCGGCGGGACGTCCGCCGGTGCGGCCATGATGAGCCGACACATGATCACCGGCGGGTCGAGCCGGGACGCCATGCTGCTCGGGGCCAGCAAAGGCTACGACACGCCCGGCGTGGGCTACGGCCAGGGCATGGCCCTGCTGCCGCACGGGCTCGTCGATCAGCACTTCCTCCGCCGCGGACGCTTCGGTCGGCTCCTCGTGGCGACCGGCCACCTCGACGAACGCTTCGGCATCGGCATCAGTGAAAACCGGGCACTCGCCGTGGAGCTCGACACGCAGACCGCGGTGGCCGTCGGTGACGAGGCGGTGACGCTCATCGATCTGAAAGACGCGACGCACGGCAACCACCGCTGGAGCAACGTCCGCGTCGGCCTGCTCAGCAACGGCGACGGGCTCGATCTCAAGACCGGCACGATCACGCCGGCACCCGAACGCGTCGCCCTCGACCCCGCGGCCGCGCCGACCTTGCCGGGCCTCGACTTCCACAGCGTCTGGGACCCCTACGTCATCCAGCACATGCTGCGGGCACTCGCCCTCAACCCCGGGCAGCCCGTGACCAGCTCGGACGGCACGTTCGACTTCCGGATGACCGCTGACGACCAAACGCGCTTCTACGCCGCCCCATCCGATGCCGCCCCCGCGCTGACCGCCGTCAACGTTCGGCTCGACATCACCCCCCGCGACAACCTGAAGCAGCGCATCGCTGAGCGACGCAAGCAGCTTGCGGAACAGAACTGATTGACACCATCACCATGAACCAACTCGCCACCCGATCCCGAGATGCACGCCTGCCCGGCCTTTGCCGGTTTGCGATCGCATGGGCCCTGGCCGTGGTGTTTGTGGGAGCCGGCCAGGTCACTGCCGAGGGTCTGACGAGCAACGCCGAACTGGAACGCAGGCTGACGGCCGCCACAGAAGCCGACGGCATCAGCCGTGCGGTGATCGGCAAGAGCGTCGAAGGGCGACCGATCGACGCGATTCGCGTACAAGCCAACGAAGACGCGGTCGATGCCGTGCGTGTCTTGCTAATCGGGCAACAGCACGGCGACGAGCCCGCGGGGACCGAGGCACTGCTCGACCTGATGGACGACCTGGCGACCGACAAGGACACGCTCCCCGCGGGGGTCGAGCTGTGGATCGTGCCGCGGGCCAACCCGGACGGCGCAGGCATCGGCAAGCGGCGCAATGCAAACGATGCCGACCTCAATCGAGATCACGCCCTGCTGAGCCAGCCCGAGACCCGAGCGTTACACGCCTTTGTGCGTGGGGTGCGGCCGCACTTGGTCGTCGATTGCCACGAGTTCACCCGCGACTCCGCGGACTACGCCGCCCACGGCTACACCGAGTGGCCGTTGATCATGCTCGACACCGCCAACCTCACGATCTACCCGGAGCCGGCGTACCAGCTCGGCGTTCGGCTGAACGAGGCTGCCGCCGAGCGTTTGCGCGACGCCGACATCCAAGCCTGTCGGTACTACGTCGGTAGCTTCCCTGGGCCAGCCGGCGATGGGGCGCTTCGGTTCTCGACGCTGGACGCCGACGACGCCCGTAATGGGTTCGGCGCTTACGGCGCGATGAGCTTCATCATCGAGTCGGGCATCCACCGCAAGGCCGAGGACCCGGACGCCGACCTGCCCGCGCGGGTCGCTGCCTATCGACAGCTGTTCGACACGCTACTGGCCGAGCGGGTGCTGCGTGCCTGCCGTGAGATGTCCGAGCGGATGCGGTCGGCAGAGCTGCCCGAGGCCGTGGCGACCAATGCGATGTGGGCCAACACCTCACTGCGTTTCACGCCGCTCCGTGTCGTCGATGCCGAGACCGGCCAGGCCCGCGTTCTCCAGACCACCGCATTCGCTCACGACCGCGTGGTTAAGTCGGCCGTCGCCACGCCAGCGGGCTACGTGATCCATGCCGACGCCGCTGAACCTTACACGCGGGTGCTCGACGCCCACGGGCTGGATTACACCACGCTCGATCAGCCGCAACAACTGCACGCCGAGCGCGTCGAGCTCGTGCGGATGGAAGACACCTACGACGCGGTCTACCACCGCTACGCCGGCCGTCAGATCACCCGCCCGCTCCCCGCCAAAGCCACCACGTTCCCCGCCGGATCGCTGGTCGTCCGCCTGGATCAACTCGACACGGTCGACGGCCGCCGCGCCATCCTCCTGCTCGAACCCCGCATGCTCTTCGGGCTCTACCAATGGCCCGAGTTCCAACGCCTCGCTCAACCGGGGGCCCCTCTGCCCATCGCTCGCCTGCTACCGAGCCCTGAACCAGGAGATGCCTCCTCAGCCGCCAGGACCCCTTCGCCATGACCCCACCCATCCGCCCCACCCGCTACACCCGCCATCACACCCGTGCGTTCACCCTGATCGAACTGCTCGTGGTGATCTCCATCATCGCCCTGCTCATCGGCATCCTGCTTCCCGTACTGGGTGCCGCCCGCGAGTCCGGCAGGAAGATCCAGTGCGCCGCAAACATCCGGTCGCTGCTGCAGGCCTCGCTCTTCCTCGCTGAGGAGCAGTCAGACGGCGTCGGCTTCCCGACCGCCGATGAACTCCAGGGCGAGAACATCGGCCACCTCTTCCCGCTTTATCGCAACGGAGCATTCCGTGGTGGGTACATCGGCAGTACTTGGGAAGCAGCGATCTGCCCATCAACTGAGAATGAGATTAACCGTGACCCCGCGGTTTCTCATGTCCGGGCCGACGGCCGGTCAACCCCGTTCGTCGGGGGCCCAATCATCATCCCTGGGCTCGGCGCCGAGTACACGCCGCTTCGTGACCTGCACACCAATGCTGGCGAGGGCGCGGCCGACAGCACGGGAGGCCATAGCTATGACATCTATCCTTACGCTGAGTTTGGCGTTTACCGCACGGGTACAGTCGATCGGACTGACCGCCTGACCGCCAAGTACTGGAACTCTTTCGATGGCCTATTGGACTCTCAGATCGATGACCGACTTGATGACATTCGGAACTTTGGGAACGACGGCTTCCGCCTGAAGCTAGACACCTGGGTTGAGCAGCCCTCGGCGGTGATGCTCATCGGTGAAAACGACGCACGAGATACCCAGTTCTTTGGCATCTCCGATACCAACAACGGCTTCTCTGATAACCATGGCGACGAGGGCTCACACTTCGGCTACATGGATGGTCACGTTGAATTCCAGCCCGCAGGCCGGGAAGAGGTTGAGGCTTATCTCGACGGCATGGTGAACATGAACGGTCAGCGTGGCGATCCGATCGCAGAGATCGGTATCGCGCCTCCGACCGGTGGGCTGCCAGTTTGGGATTACTGATCCGTTGCGCATCAATTGTGTGAGCCGTGGCAGATTGTTCATAGCCGCGGGCTGACAGCCCTCGGGCCGGCGACTCCAACGCCCATGCCGCAATCCAACGCGACCCTACCATGACCGACATGGAACCCCAGGCCCTGAACCGGCAAAACACTTCGGACTTCCGGCCGGGCGAGCGGGTTCAGCCCGCGACGCTGCGTAAGCGCAACCGCTTCACCCCGCCGACCCGCTGGATCAAGTTCGCCACCGAGCTGCTCCGCCTGCCGACCGCCCCGTTCCATGAGCAGAACATCATGCTCTGGGTCTGGCAGTTCGCCCGGAACCGAGGGCTGCCCGTCCGGCTCGATGATGCGGGCAACCTGATCGTTGACTTCATCCCAGACGACGCCGACCCGGGCCTTAAACGCCTGCTCTTTACCGCCCACATGGACCACATCGGGTTCTGGGCGCTCGGGCCGTCGGGCGATGGCCTGCTGCGGGCGCACTGGATGGGCCGGTTCCCGGAGGAGCTGTTTGTCGGCGCGCCAGTGACCTTCTGGACCGGCGGCCGACCGCTGGCTTCGATCGAATCCGACCTGAACGGGCCGGGGCTCGACGCGGCACGCGTCCGCATCGGCGGCAAGCGCGTCACCGGCACGGTCGAACGGGTCGTCAGCTACAACCCGGCCGGCGATGTCGCGCAGGTCGATGTCCGCATCGATGAGGCGGTCGAGCCCGGGTCGATCGGGATGTGGAGCCTGCCCGAGCCGACGCACTTCAACGGCCGGCTCAGCGGCGGTGCAATCGATGATGTGGCGGGGGTGGCTGCGCTCGTTTGCCTGATGGACAGCTTCAACCGGGCCGAGCTGCGTCGCCCCGTGACGTGCTTGTTTACCCGGTGCGAGGAGGGCGGGTTCTTCGGGGCGATCCGGTATTGCCGGGAGCACTTCGGGCCGGACGCGTCGGCACCGGAGTCGGCCCGCCCCGAGTTGGTGGTCAGTGTCGAGGCCAGCAAGGCGTTGCCGCTCACACCGTTGGGCTCGGGGCCGATCGCACGTGTCGGTGATCGGCACGGCGTGTTCGACCCCGAGGTCTGCGCCTGGGTAGACGGGTGTGCCCAAGGCCTCGCCGAACGCCACCGCGATTTCAATTACCAACGCCGACTCATGGACGGCGGGACCTGCGAGTCCAGCGTGTTCCAGGCCTGGACCGGCCGGGCCGGGGCGGTGTGCATCCCGCTGGGCAACTACCACAACTTCAACCCCGCAACGGGTGCCCTAGATGCGGAGACCGTCGATGTCAGCGACTGGGGCAACCTGGTCCGCCTGATGCTCGAGATGACCGAGCACACGGGCACGGCCGGCGGGGTCTACGACAGCTTCCGCAGTTGGTGTGAAGACTGGGAGCAGCGCCATGCCGCGCTCTACCGCGACCCCACGGGGCTTGCACCCGACGCCGCCAGCCCACCGCCCGACGCTGGTTGATTCCGAACGCCGACAGGCCTGCCCCTGCCGAAGACGCCCTTGCCCCGACCATGAACGCCACGCCCAACGAACCGCTCAAGCCGTCTCGCCGTCTGGTTATGCCGCCGGCGTTGGTCATCCTCATGGGCATCCTGATCGCCGCCGCGCTCGCCGCGGTCTTCCTCCCGCAGGGCGAATACCAGCGTGAACAGAAACGCTTCCCCGAGTTGGTGCGCTACACCGTCCAGCCCGAAGACACGCTCGAGAGCATCATCCAGGCGACGGGTGGCGACCCCGAATCGATCGGCGACCTGCGGCCCGCTGCCGACGCGTCGGCTCGGCTCACGCAACTCACGGCAGGCGAAGAAATCCTTGTGCCCAAGGGGGGCCTGACTCGGAACGCGGTGATCCCTGGGTCCTACCAACGGGCTTCATCGGAAGACGCGCCAAGCATCGGCTCGCGCGCCCTTGGCACTGCCGAAGCCACCGCACTCGCACCGATCGAGGGCTTCGTCCAACGCGCTCAGATCATCGGTTTCGTGCTGCTACTCGGCGGGGCGTTCGGCGTCATCCTCGGCACCGGTGCGATCGACGCGGGCCTGCAGTGGGCCGTTCTCGGGATCGACCGCCTCGGGCTCCGCTGGGCGGTGATCCCCACATCCTTCGCACTGTTCAGCTTCGGTGGTGCCGTCTTCGGGCTGGGCGAAACCACCATCGCCATCGTCCTGATCACCATCCCCCTGGCCATCCGCCTCGGGCACGACACCATCACCGGCGTTGCGATGTGCTACATGGCCTCGCAGGTCGGCTTCGGCAGCGCGTTCTTCAACCCCTTCACGGTCGGCATCGCCCAGGGCATCGCCGAGCTGCCCTACCTCACCGGGCTCAGCTTCCGCGTCGTCGCGTGGTCGGTCTGCACGCTGTTGGGCATCGGCTTCACGGTCTGGTGGGCGCAGCGTGTGAAGTGCGACCCGACCCGCTCGCCGACCTACGCGATCGATCAACGTATCCGTGAACACCTGGCGGAGTCCGACACCGGGCACCCGCCCAAGCTCGCGATCCGCCAGGCGCTAGTCGTCTTCATCGCCTTCGGCTCGGTCTTCCTGACAGGCTACGGCGTCGCGCAGCTCGACTGGTACATCAACGAGATGGCCGCCCTGTTCGCCGTTGCCGGCGTCGCCTGCGGCCTGATCCACGGCTTCCGCCTCGCCGAGCTCACCAAGCAGTTCGTCAAGGGTGCGGAAATGATGGTCGAGCCCTGCCTCATCATCGCGCTCTCCGCCGGCGTCGTACTCGTGCTGCAGCAAGGGCTGGTGCTCGACACGATCCTTCACGCGCTGGCCACACCGCTCGAAGCGCTGCCGCCCGCAGCCGCGGCCGTCGTGCTCATGTGTGTGCAAGCGGTGCTCAACTTCTTCGTGCCCTCCGGCTCGGGGCAGGCCGCGATGACCATGCCCATCGTCACGCCGCTCTGCGATCTGGTCGGGCTCAACCGGCAGGTCGGCGTGCTCGCGTTCCAGTTCGGCGATGGTTTCACCAACCTGATCGTGCCGACCTCGGCGGTGCTGATGGGGGTGCTCGGCGTGGCCCGTGTGCCGTGGACCGTCTGGGTCCGCTGGGTGATCCCGCTGGTGGTGGTGCTGTACCTGACCGGGGCCGCGTTCCTGCTTGCGGCGGTGCTCGGTCCGGCACAGTGGATGGCCTGAGCGGTCTAACCAGACTGCCAAACACGAAACGGTCCATCGGTGTGCATGCTTGCGTAGAGCGCACCGACTTTGTGGATGACCGCCCGACCGATCGCTGAGGTCAGCCGTCCTCGATTACCGAACGATGCAACGCGAGCATCTGGTCGCCGGTCAAGGCCCGATCAAAGACCGCTAAACCCGCCAAGTCGCCGGCCAACGGCTCGCTGCCAGCTTGACCCCTGACCTCGCGGGCACCGACGACAAACGGGGACCCGCCGCCGGGCTTGGTGTCCGCGTGCCGTGCCGGGTCATAGCGAAAGACCCCGCGGCCGTGGTAGTAAGGGTTCATGCCGCGATCGCTGCCGTCTGGACCTTCGTTGGTGAAGTACCGGTCGTCACGGCTCTGCGTGTCTGCACCTTGCGCCCAAGGCTCGGCGACACCATCCAGGTATGCCGAGATGTAATCGCCGTCGTAGGTCATCCCCACGGAGCACCACCGCCCGACGGGGTAGGGCTCACGCGTGGCGGCGTAGTCGGCACACCACGGGAGCATCGAGCCGTCACCGCGTCGCGTGGCACCGCCCTCGCTGGAGATGTGTGGTGTGACCCGTTTGGGGCCGCCGTACCAGGGCATATCGAGCAGCAGCGCGTACTGCCGCGCACCCGAGTCATCGCCTTTCCCCAAGCCTTCGTTCCACATCCCGGCGACCGTGCCGCCGCGGAGGTCGTACGAGTCGAGACGCACCACGGCAAAGATCGACAACGCGGCGTGAGGCCCGGCGATGTTGAGCGCCCCGGTGAGGTCGTGAGCGATCTGGAGGTGCGACCCGGAATCGAAGCGGACCGCGTGCCCGCCGATCGGCGCATCGCCGACCCGCGGAACTTCGCCGCCTACTTCGAGGAGGTCAAACGTATCGACGCCCGCAACGGCACGGCGTGACGTGCCCGGCGGTTCGTTGAACGTCCAGCACGCGACGAGGCTCGCCAGGCCCTCGGCCTGCTCGACGAAACCACTGCCGTGCTTGAAGTCGGCCGCTGCGTGGATGGTGGATGCACTGCTCACGAGGTCTTCTTCCCGCGCAGAACCAGCAGCCCCACGCCGAGCGTCAGCAGGGTGGCGGACGAGGGCTCGGGGATCGGCACGATCTCGAGGCTGCTGATCACGCCGATGAAGGGTGAGATCGTCTGGCCAGCCAGACCGGGGGAATCGACCGCGATGTAGAACCCTTCGCCGGAGTTGGCGATGGTGAATTGCCCGGTTGCGTAGTTGTCTCCAGCGGTCCAGTCGGTTGCGGTGGTCGGGTCGCTGTTGACGATCTCATCCAGGAAGTCACCGGTGAAGTCGGTCACCGCGGTAGTGGATGTGGTGGTGTAGACGTCGTAATTCCGTGAGGCGTTGGTCGCGTTATCGCCACGGAATGAAGTGAGGTAGAAGTTGTAGATGCCGGGCTGAAGCCCGGTAATGCCAAGGGCGATCGCGGGCCCTTCGCTGGCGATATCGCGGAAGAGGTGGTCTTCGCCGAGCCCCGAATCCCAGAGCGGGAAAGCACTGTGGTCTCGCGTGTCCGCGCGGACACCGTTGGCGTAGTCGATGCTGGCCACAGCCCCGACACCGAAGTCCAAGGCGACACCGGTCAGGACACCGCCGTCCTGATCGACCAAGCCGCCGGCAGCCACGTCGCCCCCGACGGTGTTCCATACGGTGCCGATGGCGTTGCCGTCTTCATGCCCAGGTGAGTCGGTCCCGGAATAGGGAGTCGAGCCGAAGTCAATCAAAAGAGCGGCGGACGCCTGGCTGAGCGGCAGGGCGAGGCAAGCCGCGGCGATGGTGAAGAGCGAACGATTCATGAGGCCTCCTGGTGAGATAGAGAACGGGCGCAGTTCCGCGCCTGGGGATACACGACTTAATGATGCCTAATGACCGATCCGCGTCTATGGCCGGGACGCGCCATCACATGGAGATAACGCGCACTATCTGCCGTGTGTGGATCACCAGCGCCGGCGGTCGTCTTCCGAGGGCGAGTGCCCCCAATGCCGGGTGTAGAGCTTGGAGAAATAGAGCGGGTCGTTGTAGCCGACGTCGGCGGCGACCTTCTTCACGTTCCCCTGCCCCGACAGGAGCCGGAAACGCGCATCCTGCATCCGTCGGCGTGTCAGGAACTCGCGGGGCGAACAGCCCATCTGCCTGCGGAAGAGCTTGCGGAAATACGCGGGGCTCAGCTCGACCTGGCGATGCATCGCCTGCACCGCATCCGACTGTGCGAAGTGGTGATTCAAAAAGGCGACGGCGTAGTTGACCGCGATGTCGCCACGCGCTTCCGTGGTCGGTGTCGCCACGTGACCACGCAGGGGCTTGGCAGCCACCAGGAACCGGGCGAGCACCGCCTTGGCTTCCGCCTGTCCCGCCAGCAGGCTCATCGGGGTGGGCTGCGCGAACAACGCGATGACCCGGCGCACCCCCTGGTAAACGGCCTCGTGATCGAGACGCCGGCTGATCAACGCATGAGGCAGCACAGGCTCCGCCGACTCCGGCATCGCGTAGCGAAACCAGAGCAGTCGGCAGGGCGCATCCTCCGGCACACGCCAACGACGCCGGACCCCCGTCGGGACCAAGAGCCCGCCGCCGGTCCGGAGTGTGTGCTCGGTGTCGTCAATGACATAGGGGAGGTGGCCATCGAGCGCGAAGATCAGCCGGGACGCGTTGACGTGCACATCCGGCTCGTGCCAACCCGGCGCGAACTCGTGCTCGCGCGCCTCGACAATCTCCAGGCGTGAGTCCAGCAGTGCGCTTAGGTATTCACGGGGGCTCACCAAGGCTGAAAGACCATCATTGAACCAGTGACTTCTTCGTTTTGATTACCGACGATAATCGGAACTACGGGCACGAAGCCCCGGAGAGTGGGGCCGGCTTGCGGGCGTCCGATGGGCCGCGCCATGCCCCGATCAGGCTGTAGTTTAGGGGGATGAGTCCGGCAGCATGAATACCCGGAAACACCGGACGGCCGGCCACCGCCGCGGCACGCTCGACCACGCCCCGGTGCCCCACACACCGCTCGGCCAACGACGCCAGGAGAACTGCTGCCCCTGCGGGAACAGGCTGGATCTGTTGGTGCGGCCATGCTTCGTCACCGAGCGAAGCCGGCAGCACCGAGCCGATAGCCCGTCGAAGACGGGCCCCCGACTCGGTCGCCGGCAACAGCACGTCGATGCCCACACGCTTGCAGAGCATGCTGGCCTGCAGCAGACCGACGAGGTTCATCATGCAGTAGGAGAGACTCAGGGTACGGCGGAGTTCTGCGGGCATCGAGCCGTCGGGCTCGACCTGATTCAGCACCCGATCTTCGACAAACCGTTCGAGCCGACGTGTTGCGATCTCCCGGCGTCCGAAGTGGATGGCGATGGTGCCCACGAGGATGTCGTAGTAGGTGCCGATGTTGTTGCGTTCCGGCCGCTTGAGCCAGCCGGCGTAGTCGCCCTCGACCAGCCAGGTGAGGAAGGCACGGAACCAGGCCGTCACCCCCTCTCGACAGGACACACTCAGCCGTAGCCAAACCAGGCAGAGCACCTCCAGCAGGCGCGGGATGTGGTAGTTGAAATCGATCGTCCCGACCGGTCGGCCATGAGCCTCTTCGGTCCCGGGAACGATCTGGGCGTGCTGCAGATGGGGACGCATCGCGGTCCGCTCGTCCACGAACCACGCATCGAGCACGGTCTCCAACCGATCCAACGCGTGTTCGTCTTCACGCAAGTAGGCACGGCAGGCGAGCCAGATCATCTCCGTGAACGCCCGCTCCGTGATCGGCCGGTCGTAGCGCAGAACCTCCGGGCTGGCTTCGCCATCGCGATGGATCAGCGGGAGCCCGTCCGGGGTCGCGGGGTTCAGCCAAAAGTAGGTTCCCCAGCTCACGTAGTCACGCGGGTCGCGCGTCGGACGCAGCGGTGGAAGGTCGGCCCGATCAAGCAGCGTGATCACCTGGCCCCCACAGGGGATGGGCTGCGACCAGTCGCGGATACGACCCATCCACGCACCGCAACCCGCGTCGCCCGACACGACCGAACGGTGCAGCGCGGCCCAGCTTGCCGAGCCGGCGATCAGTGAGGGTTCCATCTCGGTGTTCCTTTGGGAGAGATCACTGACGGGTAGCGAGAATAGCTACAGGTCGGCCCAAGGCCAGATCACTAGTAAAATTCGGAACGATCCTACACCAAAAATGCCTATTTAGTATGAAATATTAACGCAATAAGGCAATTGAGTTGACAGATTTGAGAACATCCGTATTCTTATTCGGAACGTTCCGCAACCTCCGATTCTTCTTCTCCTCCACACCACATGACCCGACTCTCCGTCGCCACCATGCCCTTCAGCCCGCCTGGATACGACCGCGTGGGTCTCCCAGAAGCCCCATGCCGGCCGGTCTGCACGCTTCTGCCGCTGTTTGTCGCCCTGCTGATTGCGACGGCTGCCGCCTCCGCGACTGCCGAGCCGGTCGATGGCCACCGCGTCGAGGCCGAATCCCCTAAACCGCCCAGCGATAGCCGGGTGGTCGAAATCGAGGGCGGGCACGCGGTGACCAGCGATCGTGACTGGGAGCCGGTCTTCGTGACCGAGAGCCTGGGCGATTGGTCCGGCAAAGCCAAGGTCTGGATTCGCCACACGGGTGGGCCGGTCAACCTCAAGGCGAAGGTGGATGGCAAGCAGAAAGAGCTGGCTTGGGTCTGGGGGACCCCCAAAGAAATGACATGGAACAGCTTCGGGGTGTTCACGCGTGAGGCCCTGGGCTCGGGGATTGTCGTAATCCGCGGCAACAAGGGCCCGGTCACGGTGGACGCGGTCGTCTTCGAGCCCGTCAAAGCCGAAGGCGGGGCCCAGGCCGCGCCCGCCGAGCTCCCCACTGAGCCGAAGCCGGCCGCCGCCAACACGACCGACCTGCCCCCGGAGCAGCCCGACGCGAACGCCCCCGCCATCAATGTGTCGCTGTTCATCGATTGGAACCGTCCGGTCGGCCCCATCACCGCCGACCACTGGGCGGTCAACGACTACTCGGTCATCAAGAGCGATCTCGCCGGCCAGCCCGAGTTCAACGCGTACATGCGGGAGCTCAAGCCGTCGATCGTCCGCATCCACTGGGCCGAAAAGATGGGGCGTTGGACCGACGCCAGCACGCGGACCTGGGACGCCGAGGCCATGAAAGCCAACCTCGACGCGGCGCAGGGGCTGCGTGACACGAAGCTCATGTTCAACATCAACTGGTGGCCCAAGTGGCTGCACGACGGCAATGTGCTGCCCCCCGAGAAAGAGGCCGAGTTCATCCGGCTCTGCAGCGAGCTGCCCGGCGTGATGCGGCGCATCGGGCACCCGCTCTCGATGATCGAGGTCATCAACGAGCGCGAGGGCCATTACGAGAAGGCGGGCAAGCTCCCGCAGCTCTGGTCGCTCTACGCCCGTTGTGCCGAGGCGATCCGTCAGGCAGACAGCGGTGTTCTCGTCGGCGGGCCGGCACTGACTTGGCCCAAGCCCCAATGGGTCGAGAGCTTCATCGCCCACGACGGCCTGAGTCACAGCGACTTCTTCACGTGGCACAACTACGCATCGGGCCGGGCCACCGACACCAACGCGTCGGTCTTCGCCGCAGCCGATACGCTCGGCAAGCACGCCGCCGATGCCATGCAAGCGCTCGCCGACGCGGGCTACCCCGACATGCCCGGTTACCTCACCGAATACAACGTCAGCTGGACGTGGACGACGCGGGACCGCCGGATGGGCAACAGCATCGGTGCCGTCTTCCAGGCACTGACCGTGAAGCACATCGCGGAGGCGGGCGCCACCGGAGCCTTTGTCTGGCACATTCAGGACAACATCTACGGCCTGCTCACCAAAGACGGCCGCAAGCGAGCCCCGGCCGAACTGTTCCTCTGGCACAAGCACCTCGCCGGCGAGATGCACGCGGTCGCGTCCGAGCGATCCGACGCCGTCGAAGCGCTAGCGGTCCGACACGCCGACGGAGGCCAAGCCCTGCTCTTAATGGTCAAGGTTGGCCAAACCATTCGGCTTCACCCCAACAACACGCTCAATCCCAACACCACCTGGACCACCGTCCGGTCCATCGTGCCCAAGGGTTCACCCACGCCCGTTTGGACCCCCGGCCAACCCGTCGAACTGCCCGGCTACAGCCTGCTCCTGCTCTCGACCGCCGACTGATTCCCACACCGTGAAGACGCCGATGCCTTCAAAGCTCTCCGACTCATCGAAACCGCTCAAGGCTCCCCGCCGGGTCACGCTTTCGATGGTGGCCAGCGAGGTCGGCGTCGGGGTCACCACCGTTTCGGACATCCTGAACCGCGGCATCGCGTCGCGTTACTCGCCCGACATGCAGCGGCGTGTGCAGGAGGCCGTCGATCGGCTCGGCTACACGCCCCACCGCGGCGCTCAGATGATGAAGCGCAGCCGATCGGGCGTGATCGGGCTGTTGCTGACCCGCGACTTCTCCAACCCATTCTGGGCACGGTTCGCCGACGAGACCGAGAAGGCGCTGCGGGCCCGCGGCTACCTCCTGCACCTGGGCGTCTGCGATGGCGACCCGGACACCGAAGCCGCCCACATGCAACGCCTGCTCAGCGAGCAGATCGAAGGCCTGATCATCGGCCCGATCTACGAAGACAAAGACCTCGACAGCCACCGCAACATCGTCCGCGGGCAGGTCCCCACCGTCGTCTACGGCGGCGACCTCGGCGAGACCGATGCGGTCGCCGCGGACAACGCCGCCAACGGCCGACTCATGGGCGAACACCTCCTCGAGCTCGGCCATACCCGCATCGCAGCCCTCTTCGATCCGTCCGCCGACGAGGTCGCGTTTAAACGAAACACCTTCGGCGGGCTCTCCGCCGCACTCACCCACGCCGGCCACCGCCTCACGCCAGAGTGGCTGGTCCGGCAACCCGACACCGGCAAAAGCCAAGAAGCCTACGAGACCGCCGGGCGGTTCGCGGCTCGCTGGAAAGCCACCCCCGCCAACGAACGCCCCACTGCTGTCGCGTGCCACAACGACCAGTCCGCCATCGCCACCCTCTGCGCCTTCGCCGAGGCCGGCATCCGCGTGCCCCATGACCTCTCGCTCGTCGGACACGACAACCTGCCCGAGAGCCGGTTCTCCATCCCACCGCTCACCACGATCGACATCGATGCCCCCGGCCTGATTGCCGCGACCGTCGAGCTGCTCACGCAGCGCATCACCAACCCCAAGCATCCGCGTCAAACCGTTTCCCAGGCCGGGCGTCTGGTCGTCCGCCGCTCGGCGCTGCCGCTCGCCGCGTCCGCCCCGCCCGTCTGAGTTCCTGGGCCGATCACCGGTCGGCACCGATCCGCTTCACCGCTTCTCTTCCTTGGAGGTCTCACCATGCGTACCCGAATCCCAACCCGTTCCGCCGCCGGCCTGACCGGTCTCACACTCTTCGCCGCCGTGGCTACCCCGCCCACGTCCGCCGAGCTGCTGCTCTACGAAGGCTTCGACTACGCCGTCTCGAGCAACCTGGTCGGCCAGAACGGCGGCGACTGGGACCCCACCCGTGCCTGGACCACCGGCGGTCCCAGCAACGGCTCGATCAACGCCGCCACCGTCGTCAACGGCCTGACCTTCAGCGACTACGCCGTCACCGGCAACGCCGCCCAGGTCGTCAATAACCACAACGGCAGCGGACCCTATCAGAGCTTCAACGCCGGCCGACAACTCCCATCCGGGTTCAGCACCCCCGCCGGCTCCGATATCTGGGTCAGCTTCCTGTTCAATCAGGACGAGAACGGGAGCTTCGCCAACGAGACCGGCCTCACCTTCGCCGACAGTGTCGACAATGTGCAGCGAAAACTACAGAGCCGTACGGTCACCCTCTTCGGTGACAACAACCCCGACAACGCAGCGGTCGGTGCCGACAACGGCGTGGGCACATCCTCCGGTGCCGTCATCGCCCAGGACACCACCTACCTCGCCGTCAGCAAATTCACCAACGTCAACGGCCCGACCTTCAGCAGCAACACCGGCACCATGTGGGTGCTCGAAGCCAGCGACTGGGACGCCATCAAGACCGGCCCGCTCGACGAAGCCGCGCTCGACGCCAACAACCTGCTCAAGGTCGATCACGCCCCCGGCAACACCTTCGTCGTCGATCTCACCAGCGACGACTTCCTCCGACTCGACACCGTCACCGGCTTCGGCATCAACAACCGCGCCGAGTTCGACGAGATCCGCGTCGGCACCACCCTCGACAGCGTCGTCGTCATCCCCGAACCCAGCTCCATACTCCTGGCTGCGTTGGGCGGCCTCGCCATGCTTGGGCGTCGACGTCACCGCTAAACCCCCACCGTCCTCCGCCCGGCGGCGGCTTACCCCGCCCCCGGGTCTTGCCGATCTTCTTACCAGTCCTCGAACACGAAAGGACATCGCCATGTTTCACTCCCGTCACCAGTTGCGTGCCTTCACCCTGATCGAACTGCTCGTGGTGATCTCCATCATCGCACTGCTCATTGCGATCCTCCTGCCCGCCCTCGGCTCGGCCCGCGATGCGGCAAGGCAGACCGCCTGCCTCTCGAACACCCGGCAGAACGGCATCGCTTTATTGATGTACGCCGAAGATTTTGACGGCCGATACCCCGCGGGGTTCGGTGGTCCCGCGCTAGGAAGTGATCCGAAGTGGTATGCCTTACAGGTTCTGGGCCGGTACCTCCAAGGGACCGACAGTTATGTCTGTCCGCAAGACGACAGGCCACGCGATGTCTCGTCAGACTTTCGGTTTGGCACGAGCAGTACCGCCGACGTAGCGCTGAGCTATCTGTTCAACGCCGGCTTTGATCGAGCGCAGGCGTACCGTCTCCGTGACGGCTTTAAGAGTCCCTCTGAAGTTCGAGCCATTGGTGATCGCGGAGACGGTGTCTTTCACAACGGCCTTTACAACTTTGAGAACGTAGGGAACTGGCTCGGCCAGTTCCCCTTCACCCGCCACGGCCAGAGCGTCAACTTTACGTTCTTCGATGGCCACGGCGCAGCGGAGTCCAGCGCCGAGTTACCCACCGACTCTCCGGAGTGGGACCCTGTCGGGTTCGTGGACAACACTCCGTTCAGCAACGCGTTCGATCCCAACTATGTCAACGGGGCCGTCGATCAGTAGTCAGCTCAGTCGATGCATTGCCTTCTGCGGCTGATCGCGCTCGGGTTGAGAGCCGGCACGGTTCATGTGTAGAGGGTACCCCGAAGGGGCCCGCTTCTTGACGCGATCTCGAAGCGGGGCACTTCGTGCCGCCCGCTACACCTGAATAGGGTTTGCGTTAGAGCGGACCCAGTTCTTTTCTAGCGTCGTTTGGCGCATGTTCGGTTGCGCTGTGGGCGGGCCGGGTCTACGCTCGTGCTTTTGCTTCTCGAAGGGAGTCGAAGCATGCCCAAGGCCAAGTCGCAGGACCTGCGGG
>JBCCOW010000002.1:0-189565 GCA_039025195.1 Planctomycetota bacterium | reverse complement strand
GTAGTAGTTGAACGGGCTGTTGAAGAATCGGCCGAAGCCGACGCCGTACTCATCGACCAGCAGCGTCACGTCTTCGGGCATGAACGCCTCGGTCCCGGAGTAGTCGCTGTGGACGTTGATGAACTTGCCGCGATCGAGCGAACTCTCGTCGCGGCAAGTTCATCAACGTCCACAGCGACTACTCCGGGACCGAGGCGTTCATGCCCGAAGACGTGACGCTGCTGGTCGATGAGTACGGCGTCGGCTTCGGCCGATTCTTCAACAGCCCGTTCAACTACTACCGCGGCGGGCCGCCCTACCCCTCGACCCAGACGCTCGAAGCCCTCGCCCCGGATCGCCGGTGGTCCAAGCTCAGCAACACCAACGCCAAGTACCACACGAACAAGCGTGTCGTCACCGAGCACCCGCGTCACGCCTTCACCCCCGGCGGCGATCACGAAGACGCCGCCCGCTTCGCCGCCGACTACTTCGAGCTGATGTACACCGACGCCAACCGTCCGCTGTACTACGAGCCGATGAACGAGCCCTTCGTCCACGCCGGAGACTTCGGCGACGACCAGGAGGCCGTCCGGCGAGAGATGGGCGAGTTCATCGCCGCCATCGGTCGCGAGTTCGACCGCCGCGGCATCGAGACCCAGGTCCTCGGTTACTCGAGCGCTTGGCCGTCGATGGAGTTGTGGGACTTCGGGCACTGGAACAGCCGGATGAAGATGTTCATGGACGTCGCCGGCGAACACGTCGACGGCATCTCGGTCCACCCCTACGACGGCACGAACGTCACCGGCCAGGACAACCGTCGTTCCGGCAGCAACGTCGAGGCGATCCTCGACCTCATCGAGACCTACGGCTTCATCAAGTGGGGCGAGCCCAAGCCGCTGGCCATCACCGAGTTCGGCGACATCCCCAAGGGATTCGACAAGGGGTACAGCCCCGCCTCCGCCTCGGCGCACCTCAACAGCCTCAACCACCTCACCTTCGGCCTGATGGACCGCCAGGACCGCATCCTCATCGCGGTCCCCTTCATCACCACCAAGAGCCCGTGGTTCTACAAGAACCCCGACAACGACTTCGAGCCCTACGGCGTCGACCTCTGGCGCCCCGATAAAGCGACCATCAAGAACGGCCAGGTCACGTCGTTCTTGCCGACCGAGAAGTTCCGTTTCTACGACCTCTGGAAGGACGTCCGCGGCGATCGTGCCGTCGTGAACGCCAGCGACCCCGACCTGCTGGCCCATGTCTTCGTGGACGATGAACGGGTCTTTGTGTGCCTGAATAACCTCGAGAGCGAACCGCGTGACGTCGAGTTGATCCACGCCACCGATCTCTCGCCAGGGATCACGACGAACGTTCGTCGCCTGTCTGTCCCGGTCGGGAAGGCGGCGATCTACACCGACGAGGATGTCGACGGCGCCGTCACCGAGCTGACGCTCGCGCCGCACGAGGCGGTCGTCCTGCGCTACGACCTGCACGCCCCGGTCGAACGCACCACGAAGGCCGTGTCGACGCCAAACTACAGCCGGACCTACCTCCAGAAGATCAAGGCCGGCGAGCCGATCGCGTTTGAGTTCGACCGGGTGCCGACCGGCAAGGGCCGGGCCACGCTGCGGATGAGCCTCGGCCGCAAGCCCGGCATGTCGAAGAAACCGGCGTTGACGGTGAACGGCCGACCGTTCACCGTCCCCGACGACTGGCCCGGCTACGACCAGGCGAATCGCTCCGACTTCTTCGGCACCATCACGATCCCGCTGCCCGCCGAGGTGCTCGAGCCCACCACGACTGTCTCGGTGACCTTCCCGGACGATGGCGGACGGGTGAGTACGATGGTGCTGATCACCGAGATCGAGAGCTCGATGTGAGCGGTCGGTGCCGGCTCGACCAGAGGTTGTCCCGGGTTGCCTCATGAAGTACATCTTCCTCGCGTCGTTCTTGCTGCTCCTTGGGGCGGGCGTGGTCACGACGGTCACTGAGCCGGACCTGCGCAGCGACGTGCCCGTGCTGTATTGGGTCACGGACCGCAACCCCGCTCGGATCGCTCAGGTGGCCGGGTTCCACGAATGGCTGGTCGAGCGGGGGCACGTCACGGAAGACGGTAAGCCGATGCTCGAACTTCGGCTCGACACCGCCAGCCGCGACCCGAGCAAGCAGATCATCCAGAGCATCGCCGGGGTCGCCGGCGACATCATGGATTGCGATGTCGGCCAGATGCACGCGCTGGGCGTGCTCGAGGACGTGACCGATGACGCGGCCCGGCTGGGTTTCGGCGTCGACCAGACCTACCCCGCCCTCGAGCCCGCCCTCACGCGCAACGGGCGGCAGTACGGGTTCCCGTGCAACGTTGGCATTCTCTCCATGTGGTCGAACCCCGCGACGTTCGCCGCGGTCGGCCTCGAGCCGCCGGCACGCGAGTGGTCGATCGAGGAGTTCGAGCGGCTCGGCAAGGAGTACGTTCGGCGTGCCAATGAGCCCGGCGAGCGTCAGACGCACTTTTTCGTCAGCAGCATGCTGAGCTGGTCGGGCCCGCGTTTCATGATCACGCTGCATCGCGCCAAGGGGCTCTCGATTTTCAACGAGACGCTGACCGCCGCGACGACCGACGACCCCCGCTACGCGTGGGTGCTCTCTAAGTGTCGCCAATGGACCTACGAGGACAACATCATGCCGACCGCGGCCGAGGCGTCGTCGCTCGCCGTCGAGTCGGGCTACGGCAGCGCGGAGTTCCCGCTGTTCGTAGAAGGCCGGTACGCGATGATCGTGACCGGGCGTTGGGCGCTGATCCGCATGCGGGACTTTGCCGAGCCGCCCGAGATCAAGCTGAGCTACTACCCCGTGCCGCCAGACGGCTACGGCAACGACCTGATCGCCACGCGCGCCGCGGCCGTGTATCGCGGCGGGAAGAACAAGGACCTCGCGGTGCTGTTCCTCGCCTATCTCGCGAGCGAGTCGTACAACAACCAGATCGTGGCCGACGCCGATGCCTTGCCGCCGAATCCGCTGTTCGCCGAGTCGGAGGCGTTCGATCGCCCGCCCGACTGGCCCAACGAGTGGGACGTGCACGCGCCGACGCACGAGGCGGCCCAAGAGCGGGCCATCGCCGAGTCCATCAGCCCGTTCATCCCCCGGTCCACGGTGGCTCGGCTCGCCGGCGATGCCCTGCAGGAGGTCATGTCGGACCCGCAGGTCGCGACGCCCGAGGAAGCGGCCGCGACGCTGCAAGAAGAGATCAACCACCAGATCGCGATGACGGTCCGCGAGAGCGCCACACTCCGGCAGCGATTCGACGAAGCGGTTGAGCTGCAGAAGAAGATCGACACCTACCGCGCCGAAGGCCGACCGATCCCGATCGAGTGGATCGCCAACCCCTTCCACCGCCGGTACTACCTCGACAAGGGCTGGGCGACGCGGGGCGAGGCGGCGATGGGCGACGCGACCGAGGCGGGGGACGAGTCTTGAGCGATCGCGTGAGCCGCAAGCACTGGGTCGATCTCGGGCGCGGCCTGGCGTTTCTCGGCCCCAACATCCTGGGCTTCCTCACGTTCACGCTGCTGCCGCTCGTGTTCGCCCTGGTCTTGGCGTTCACGAACTGGGACCTGCGCCTGCACAATCAGTTCAAGGACGAGCCGCTGCGCTTCGTGGGCATCGAGAACTTCGTGCGGCTCCTGTGGGAAAAGGACTTCTGGCGATTCTTCGGCAACACGCTGTTCTTCATGATGGGGATCCCGTTCGGCATCGCCGGCTCGCTGGTGGCGGCGATGCTGCTGAGCCAGGACCTGCGCGGCGGCGGGAGGCGCAACGCCGCGTGGATCATCGGCGGGGCTGGGCTGATCGCCGGCACGGGCCTGCTGGTGATGCTTGGCGCCGGGGCGTCGGCCATGACGCTGCTCATCGGTGGGCTCGCGGGGATGATCCTCATCACCGGCGCCGTCGGCGGGCTGACGGTGTACCGCACGCTGTTCTACCTGCCGCACTTCACCGCCGGCGTCGCCACGTTCGTCCTCTGGAAGAACCTGTACAACCCCTACACCGGGCCAATCAACGGGGCGCTCGAGCCGGTACTGGTTGCGATGACTTCGGGTGTGAACGCGGCACCGTTCGCCGTTCAGGCCATCGGCCTATTGATGTTCGTCCTGATGCTCGGTCTGCTTGCGATCGGCGTGCGGCGGCTGCTGATCTGGTGGTTCGACGGCGAGCTCGGCGTGGCCTCGCTGACGATCGCGGGCGGGCTGCTGCTGTTGCCTTGCCTGCTGGGCGGGCTGCCGATGACCGCGTGGCTGCCGCACGGAGCGTTGCAGATTGCCGCAATCGTCGCGGCCGGAGCCGCGATCGTCTGCCTCGTGAGCCTGCCGCTGATCAGCCCGCGAGTGTTTCGCGCCGCAACGAGCGGGCAAGGCATCGGCGGGGCCCTGCTGATCACCGCCGTGCTGATGGTCGGCCAGTTCATCCTGCTCGGCTTCTCGATCGTGCTCGCCGGCCTGCCCGCCGCCGCGGCCGACCCGACCGGCCTCGAACCGCCGCAGTGGCTGACCAACATCTACTGGGCCAAGCCCGCGCTGATGACGATGGGCTTCTGGGCCGCGATCGGCAGCAACAACATGCTGCTCTACCTCGCGGGCCTGGCGGGCGTGCCGCAGGAGCTCTACGAGGCGGCCGAGATCGACGGCGCCGGACCGGTCGCCAAGTTCTGGAACGTCACCTGGCCGCAGCTCGCGCCGGTCACGTTCTTCATCGTCGTCATGGCCGTCATCCACGGCCTGCAGGGCGGCTTCGAGATGGCCCGCACCATGACGCAAGGCGGGCCCGCCGGCGCGACCACCACCCTGTCCTACTTCGTCTACATCGAGGGCTTCGAGACCGGCCGCCTCGGCTACGCCTCGGCGATCACCTGGACGCTGTTCGGCCTGGTCTTCGTCGTGACGCTCTTCAACTGGAAGTTCGGGAATCGGTATGTCAACGACTAAGCCCGAGGCCAAACAACGCCGCCACGCCTCCGCCGAGACCCAGCGACTGATCACGTCGTCAGCGCTGCAGATCCTTCTCGCCGCCGTTGCGCTGACGATGGTGCTGCCGTTCGTCTGGATGGTACTGACGAGCCTCAAGCCGCTTGAAGAGGTCGGCCTCGAGTCGTGGCTGCCGTCGGCTTTCCAGTGGAAGAACTACGCCATCCTCTTCGGTCTGGGCGACGACGCCGACCGGATCCAGTTCCAGGGGATCCACTACGCGCGGTGGTACTGGAACTCGCTGTTCGTCGCCGCCAGCGTGACGTTCCTACAGGTGTTCACCTCGGCGCTCGCGGCGTTCAGCTTCGCCCGGCTCAAGTGGCCCGGACGCGACAAGGTCTTCCTGCTCTATCTCTCGACGATGATGCTGCCCGGCCTGGTGATGATGATCCCCAACTATCAAATCATGATCACCCTCGGCCTCGTCGACACGTACGCCGGGCTGATCATCCCCGCTGCGTTCTCCGCCTTCGGCACGTTCCTGCTCCGCCAGTTCATGCTCACGATCCCCGCGTCGCTCGACGAGGCCGCCGAGATCGACGGCGCTTCCAAGTGGCGGCTGTTCACCGACGTCATCCTCCCGCTGGCTCGCCCGGGCCTGATCACGCTGGCGATCTTCACCTTCATCGGCAACTACCAGTCGTTCTTCTGGCCGTTGGTGATGCTCAAGTCGACCCACCGCTACACGCTGCCGGTCGGCCTGCTGTTCTTCGACTCCTCGCAGGGCCAGCAGACCAACATCCTCATGGCCGCGATCACCCTCTCCATCCTCCCGATGATCGTCGTCTTCATGATCCTGCAGGGTTACCTCGTCAAAGGCATCCAGCTCGGCGCCGTCAAGGGCTAAAAGGCCATTGCGTCGCGTCGCAGAAGTCGCGAAAGGGTCGTTTACAGACCAAGCTTAAGTATTTAATCTATGGAAAAGCTGGCCCTCTCATCCAGTCCGTCTGCGCTCCGATTCGCTCTTGAACCCCAAGGGTCCGCCATGCTTCGACAAGCCCTGAAATCGATCGCCCCGTCGCTCCGTTGCCTAGGCCTTCTGCCCGCGGTGGCCGCCACGCTGTTCGCGCCCGTGACGTCGGCCCAGTCGCCAGACCTCGCGGCGCAACTCGCCGAAGCTCGCGACAACCATCGCCTGCTGCTGGCGCTCGCCGACCGCAACGAAGCCAAGTACGCCGAGAACGTCAACCTCACCGACCCGGTCCTCAGTCAGATCGTGATCCCGCTCGAGCCCACCCCTCGAGGCGACGATCCGCGTGTGCCGCTGCCCGAGAACTTCGATCGCCTCTGGAGCTACTTCGTGTCGCTGTGGATCGTCGGCGACGCGATGGACCAGACCGAATCGATCGTGCTCGTGCAGGACGGCGAGACATCGCCCGTGAAGTGGATCCGCTACGGCAACGGCATCCTGATCCGACCCCAGACGCTCGCCCTCAGGCATGGCACGCCCGCCACCCTTGCGCTCACGGGGCCAGCCCAACCAAAACTCATCCGTCTCGAGTCACGCCGAGTTTCGACGCGATTCGACCCGTCGTCCTACATCGGCGTCGGCGAAGACCGTCCCCGTCGGCCCGTCACGGTCACCGTCTCGACCCGCCAATGGCGCAGCATCGGCGGCATCTCCGAACTCGACCGCACCAAGTACTTCCGCATCTACTCCCAGCCGGGTAACGAGCGCTACCCCTACCATCAGGACGAACTCGACGCACTCGGCTTTCAACAAGGTCGACAGATGTTCAAGTTCGGCCCGGCGCTGGAGAAGCGATACGGCCAGGACATCCAGCCCAAGCTGAGCGAAGACCCGAGCCGTCCAGGCCATCACGACCCGTCGTTCTTCGACGAGTTCGACAACGACAGCTACGCCGGCGTGGATCCCGACCTGCGATTCGCGATGTGCTTCGACAACTGGCCCAGCTTCATGGCGGCCGAGATCCCCGGCCAGCAGAACACCCGCGGCGCCCCCAGGAACTTCGACGCCGCCGCCGACCTGGTCGTCGACTACCTCCACGAACAGATCGCCGACTCCGGCCGGACCGCCACCTGGTGGGAGGTCAAAAACGAGTCGGACATCACCTACGAGTGGCCGTTCCACAGCCACCCGGACTCCGACGGGTGGGGCTTGTTGATCGACTTTCACAACACGATCGCCGATGCCGTGCACGAGCGCGTCGATCCCGACATCAAGATCGGCGGCCCGACCGCGGCCTGGCCGGTGTTCGAGGCGAACGACTTCGGACGGTGGCGCGACTTTCAACGCTTCCACGACGGGACCGCCGACCACCTCGACTTCTTCTCGTATCACGCGTACGACCCGGCGATCTACGGCCCGGGCGATCCGCACGGCTACCTCGACGCCCGGCTCGACATGATCCAGAGCCACATGCAGACGACCGATCGCGTGCGCCCCCTGGTGTTCTCCGAGTTCGGCGTCTACGGCGAGCCGGCAAAGTCGACGCCCGACGGGCGCGAGTGGGTCATCGCCAAGGGCATCAGCCCCTACTGGCTGCGCTTCCTCGATCGGCCCGAGCAGCTCGATCTCGTCGTTCCGTTCATGCTCGGGTTCGTTCATTGGAACCCAACGAGCACGCGCGGCGTCTGGGCTCACGACGAGAACGGCGACTTCTTCCGGACCGCGTCGTACGACGTCATGCAGCTGTGGAGCGAGTTCCAGGGCCGTCGGATCCCGGTATCCGGCGACGACCCCGGCTTTCTGCAGCACGCCCTGCTCGACGGCGACACGCTATACCTCGCGATGTACAACGGCACGGACGATCGCGCCGCGGTCGACATCCGACTCGACACCGATGCGCCGATCGAGACGATCCGCCAGAAACGCATGTACTACTCCAAGGGCCAGCTGACTTACTCGGACGAAGCGATAAACGGACTGCGCGGCCTGCCGGTCAACGTGGCCGAGACGTCGATGGTGATCGTACGCTTCCGCCGCCCGCCAAACACCGCGGGCACGCTCGCCGAGAACAGCCACTACGGCGCCGACACGACGATCTCGAACACGGGCGAGCCGATCGAGTTCACGATCGCCACGCCCGGCATCGCGGAAGCGTCGGTCGAGGCGGTCGAGCTGCGTCTGTCGATGCACCGCGCCGATGGCGAGGCGCTCGGGGAATCGGTTGAGATCGATTTCAACGGACAGCCCGTGTCGCACGACCTCTCCCGCTTCGGAGCCGAGGGATACTTCGGTTACACGCGGATCCCGCTGCCGACCGAGTCGCTCGCGGACCACAACCAGTTCGCCGTGAGGTTCGCCAAGCCGGGCGGCACGCTGGGGTCGGCACGGCTTGTGGTCACGACACGCGAAGACTGATCGGCTTCGTGGCCGACAATCGGTGTGCCCCCTGCGAAGCGTGATACTCGCGAAACGTGCTATCGCTGGGCCGTTGAGACAAGCTGTGAGCTCGACATCGCCATCAGCATCGCCTCGCCAGTTGCCGGCAAACACAGCCGCGGCGTCAAGGATCGGCCGTGCACGTAACGCAGCGCGTCCTTGGCCGCAAGCCACGCACTCAAGCCGAGAAGCAGCGGGGGTTCACCGACCGCCTTGCTGCGGTGCAGGCTGATCGTGTGGTTCGGGTTGTCCAGGAAGCGGACGTTGAACGCCTCAGGCACGTCCGTGATCGCCGGGATCTTGTACGTCGTCGGCGAGTACGAGAGCAGCCGACCGTCGTCGGCGTAGACCAGCTCTTCTGTCGTGCACCAGCCCATGCCCTGCACGAAGCCCCCGATGATCTGACCTCGATCGATGCCGGGGTTGATCGATCGGCCGAGGTCCATGATGAGATCGACGCGGGTCACGGCCATCTCGCCGGTGAAGCGATCGACGGTCACCTCGCAGCAGGCCGCGCCGGTGGTGAAGTATCGGAACGGCGTGCCCTTGCCGGTCTCGCGATTGAACTCGACGCCCGGCGTGGCGTAGAACCCACGCTCGCCGAGGCTGACCCGCCGCTCGTAGGCCTGCGCGACGAGATCGAGAAACGGGATCCGCACGTCCGGGCGGCGGCGGTCGTGCACGACGCCCTCGGCGATCTCGATCATCTCCGGCTCGGGTGCCAGGCCGGCCTCCGAGTCCCCGAGGATCTCGGCAGCGACGCGGTCCAGGGTCTCGCGCAGCTTCGTGCACGCCACGAGCGCGGCCGAGCCGTTCAGATCGGTCCCGCAGCTCGCGGCCGTCGGCGAGGTGTTGTTGTTCTTGTCGGTGGCCGTTGCGCCAACCAGCACGGCCTCGTACGACACCCCGAGCGCGTCGGCGACGATCTGTCGGATGCGTGTGTTGACGCCCTGGCCCATCTCGGTCGCGCCCGTGCTCACCACCACCGAACCGTCAAGATAGATGTTGACCAGCGCGTTGGCCTGATTCATCGCACGGCGGGTGAACGAGATACCGAACTTCACGCCCGACACCGCGAGCCCGCGCAGCTGCATGGCGGAGGCGGCGTTGAAGCGGTCGATCTCGGCGCGTCGGCCGTCGTAGTCGCACTCGGCACGCAGCGAGTCGAACAGCTCGGGCAGGGTGTTGTCGCGCACGATCTGGCCGTAGTGAGTGACGTTGCGGTCGTCGGTGCCGTAGCAGTTGATCCGGCGGACGTCGAGCGGGTCCCGCCCCGTGGCGACGGCGACCTCGTGGAGCACGTGCTCGGTGCTCGCGACGCCCTGCGGCCCGCCAAACCCGCGGAAGGCGGTGTTGCTCGGGAGGTGCGTCTTGCAGATCCGCCCGGTGACGCGGACGTTGGGCAGATACGACGTGTTGTCGGTGTGGAGCATCGCCCGCTCGAGCACGGCGGGACTGAGGTCGGTGCTGCAGCCGCCGTTCGAGAACAAACGCACGTCGAGCGCGGTGAGCCGGCCGTCGTTCGTGTACCCGGCCCTGTAGAAGCTCTTGAAGGCGTGACGCTTGCCGGTGAAGCGCATGTCGTCGTCCTTGCCGTAGGCGAATCGGACGGGCTTGCCGGTGCGTTGCGCAATCAGCGCAGCCATCATCGCCGGCTGCGCGGCCTGCGTCTCCTTGCCACCGAAGGCGCCGCCCATGCGCTTGCAGGTGCAGACGACGTGATTGAAGGGCACGCCCAACGCCTCGGCCACCATTGCCTGGACCTCGCTGGGGTGCTGCGTCGAGGACAGCACCTCCATCTGACCCGACTCGCCCGGGATCGCCAACGCGATCTGCGACTCGAGGTAGAACTGCTCCTGCCCCGCGATGTCGAGCTCGCCCTCGACGACGCCGTCTGCCTCGGCGAACCCGGCTCGGACGTCGCCCCGCTCGATCAGCCGCGTTTCGATCAGATAGGCGTCGGCCCGGATGGCCGCATCGATGTTCAGCACCGCCGGCAGCGGTTCCATCTCGACCGTCACTGCCGCGATGCCACGCCGCAGCGAGTCCTCGTCCTCGGCGCCGATCACCGCCACCGGTTGGCCGAGGAAGACCGCTTCCTCTTCCACGAGCAATGCCTCGTTTGCGATCACCGGGCCGAAGTGGTTGTGCCCCGGCACGTCATCGGCCGTGAGCGCGGCGAGCACACCAGGCACCCGCAACGCCTCGGCGACATCGATCCGGATCAGACGGCCGTGAGCGTGCGGGCTCGGGACGATGCCGGCGACCAGCTCGCCGGGCAACGGCGCGCGGTCGTCGATGAACACGGACGCGCCGGACACATGCAGCCGACCCGAATCGTGCGCGATGTTCTGTCCGACGGCCGGCATGATCAGGCGGCCCCTCCGTCGCGGCCATTGGTCTGACCGGTCACGGCCAGTTCGAGCGATCCGTTCAGGGGCGCATCCGGCGAGTCGACGCGGCCGTTGCCGTTGAATCGGCCACCGTCGATCTCGTGGCCGAGCTTCATCAGGAGATTGCTACAGAGCGTGCGGCGGTAGTCGGCACTGCCTCGGACATCAGTCAGTGGCGTGATCGACTCGGCGGCCAGGGTGGCCGCGGCCGCGAAGCGATCGAGCGTGGGCGGGTGCCCCTCAAGAACCGCCTCGACCTCGCCCATCCGCGACACCGTCGCCGCGACACCGCCGTAGGCCACGCGCACCCGATCCACCACGCCGTCGCGATGCCGAAACGCGAACGCCCCGCTGACAGACGAGATGTCGAGGTCCTTGCGGCGGGACACTTTGTACAGCCGGAGGTGCTCGTCCGGACCGAGCAACGGCACGCGAACGGCGATGACCATCTCGTCGACCTCAAGCGCGGTCGCGCGATAGCCGGTGAGAAAATCGGCCATCGGGATCGTCCGCCGCCCCCGCGCCGACGCAACCTCGACTTCGGCGTCGAGCACCTGCATCAACGGCAGCGTGTCGCCGATCGGCGAGGCCGTGCAGAGGTTGCCCGCCACCGTCCCCGCGTGACGGATCGGCGGCGAGCCGAACCATTCCAGGAATTCCGCGACCTCGGGCAGCCGCTCGGCCAGCGCCGACTGGAACGCCTTGAGCGTCGTCGCCCCGCCAACCACGAGCACGCCGCGGTCGCCGGATGCTTCCTCCCGAAGGCCTCGCAGCTCGTCCAGCCCGCCGATGAACATCGCCGACGCCGGCATCTCCTCGCCCTTGTTGTGCACCACGCCGAGGTCGGTGCCGCCGCCAAGAATCATCGGCGGTTTCCCCTCGTCACGCACCGCTGCCGCCAAGAAACCCAGCGCTTCATCGAGCGTGGCCGGCTTGAAGAACGTCCGCCCTCCCGATCGCACGGTGACCGACTCGCTCGCCGCCGAGCTCAGGGCTTCAACGATCGGCTCGGGCGGGTACAGCTCATCAAGCCGCCGATGCGAGCCCAGGTCCGTTGCCACCGCGGCCCGCACGATGGCGTCGTACCCCGTGCACCGGCAGAGGTTGCCCGTCAGGCCGCGACGGACGGCGGTTGTGTCGAGCGGATCGCCGCTCTCCATCAAGCCCTGCACGGCCGACACGATGCCGGGCGTGCAGAACCCGCACTGCGCGCCGTGTTCACGCACCATCGCTTCCTGGAACGCATTGAGCCGATCACCCTCGAGCAAGCCCTCGACCGTCACGACGTGCGTGGCGTCCAGCTGAGCGACGCGCTGGATGCACGACAGCATCGATCGATAGACCAGCCGGCCGTCTTCCACTCGGCCGACGAGAGCCGTGCACGAGCCGCAATCCCCCTCGGCGCACACGACCTTCGTGCCGGGCAGGGAACGTCGCCGCCGCAGGAACGTCGACAGCATCAGCCACGCGTCATCGCCGGTCACCCGAAGGGGTCGGCCATTGAGGTAGAGGTGCAGCGCGTCACGCATCGTCGGTGGCCCGCAGGGATACAGTCTCGCCTCGGAGCGTCACCCGGCGGACGTTGGTCTCGGGCCGGTCGGGGTCATCGGGCAGCAAGGATCGCACGGCGTGCTCCGCGGTCGCTCCCGCGGCAGGCCGCAGCGGTTCGACCTCTATAAACGACATGGGGCGGCCCGGCGTCAACTCGCCCAGTCGAGGCCTTAAGTCTAGCAGCGCCGCGGGCGCAACGGTAGACCGGACCAGCGCCTCGCAGGCCGTCGCCCACGACGAAAACCCGTCGTGGACCTGCAGAAAACGCCGCATCTCGGCGAGCATCGACACCGTCGGCGACGCCCCCACGTCGGTCGCCAACGCATACGGCAGGCCGCGACGCTTCACCTCGTCCAGGTCCATCCGCCCCGATCCCAGCAGCGCGTTGGACGTTGGGCAGTGCGCAATAACGCTGCCCGTCTCGGCGAGCAGTTGCCACTCGTGACCGTGCATGTAGATGCAGTGGGCGACGATGCACCGGTGGTCGAGCAGGCCGTCCTGGTGGTAAACGTGCGTGTAGCTGTCGTGATCGGGGTAGAGCTCTTCCTCGATGAAACGCTTCTCGTGCGGCTGCTCGTTGAGGTGCGTCTGAGTTCGCAGCCCCAGCCGGGCGGCCAGGGCGGACTGCCGCCGACGCAGAGCGCTGTCGACGGCGACCGCGAAACGATCGGTCACGATCACCCGCGACCCGAACCGGTCGGCGAGCTCGATCAGCATGTCGTCCACCCTCTCGTCGTCGGTGTGGATCTCCGGCGGACAGTTCTGATTCATCAGCACGAGCCCGACGCTCCAGGCATCGGGCATCCGCTCCAGCGCGACACGCGCCGCAAGCGGAGAGGTCGTCATGTACGACGCACCGCCCACGACGCCGTGCGACAAAGTGTCGGCGACAAACGCATCGACCACAGCGATCGCGTACGACTCATCGACGCACCGCAGCTCGGCCGGGAAGACATTGCGGTGCAGACCGGCCAACAGCTTGCCCTGCGGCGCGTCGTCCGGCACGCCCTCGATAAACCGGCCCCGAATCGGGTGCTGCGGCACGTGCGTGTGGATGTCCAGCAACGGCGGCAACATCACCCCGGCCGCCCGACGCGGCGACGGGCTGTCCGGCGGCCAGTCGAATCCGTCGGCGGGACCGGCGTAGAGAAGCACGCCGTCGTGGTCGCCGACCAGCAGACCATCTTTGTGGTACTCGACCACCCCGTCGTCGCGCGGGATCACCAACGGGCCACGCACCGCCGTCGCGATCCTCATCGATCACCCCCAGGCTTGATCAGCCGACCCATCGGCGGCGCCATCAGACGCCCGCCTTGCCAGACAGTCCGGCCGCGCAACAGCGTCCGCCGAACCTCGCCGCGAAACGTCCGCCCGACATACGGGTTCAAGCGATGCCGATCCAGCAGCATGTCGGGGCCCAACTCGTACCACGTACTCAGATCGACCAGGACGAGGTCTGCGTCATATCCCGCAGCGACCTTGCCCTTGCCGACTAAGCCGTACCGATGCGCGACCCGGCCGGCCGTCAACTCGGTGACCGTGGGCAGGTCGAGCCCGCGCTCGGTGTCGAGCATCACGCTCAGCGTGGACTGCACGCCGGCGATCCCACCCCACACCGCAAACGCGTCATCGCCCTGCTTCATCGCCGGCAGGCACGGCGAATGATCCGACGCGACGAATGACAACACGCCATCGCGTAAAGCGTCCCAGAGACCATCGGCCGCGTCGGCGTCACGCAACGGCGGGGCACACTTCGCCCGCCCGCCCAGTCGCTCGAGATCGTCACCGGTCAGCACGAGGTAGTGCGGGCACGTCTCGGCGGTGACATCCACGCCGTCCCGCTCTCGGGCCAAACGAACCCGCTCCACCACGCGCGGGTGGCTCGCGTGCACCACGTGCAATCGGCAGCCCGTCTCGCCGGCGATCGCAACCGCCCGATCGACCGCCTCGAGCTCCGCCTCGACCGGCCGACTGTCGAGGTAGTCGCGCCAGCCACGGCGCCCGGCCGCCCGGTGCTCGGCCGTCAGACGGGCCGTGATCGCTTCGCTCTCGGCGTGCACGCCCACCAGCACGCCGCGCGCGGCCGCGATGCGCATCCCGCGGCGCAGGGTGTCGTCGTCCGCACGGGCGAACTCATCGATCCCGCTGTACGACATGAACGCCTTGAACCCGACCACCCCGCGATCGGCCAGCTCGTCCAGCCGATCCACGTTCGTCGGCGTCAGCCCGCCCCACAGCCCGAAGTCCGCCCGGCTGCTCGCCTCGCCGGCCGCGCGCTTGGCGTCGAACGTCTCGCCGTCGAGCACCGGCGGGTCGCTGTTCAACGGCATATCAAAAAAGCACGTCCCGCCGCCGGCGACCAGCGCCGCCGAGCCCGTGTCAATCCCTTCCCATTCCGTCCGCCCCGGCTCATTGAAATGCACGTGCGAATCGATCACGCCGGGCATCACATGCCAACCCGTGGCGTCGATTGTCTCGGACGCCGACTCCGACGAGCCTTCGCCGACCACCACGACCCGGCCACCATCGACAACGACATCCGCCTCGATCACCCCGCCCGGCGTCACCACCCGCCCGCCTCGGATGACCAGGTCCATCGCCACCGTCAACTCCCCCGGTACGTGCTGTACGACCACGGCGTCACGAGCAACGGCACGTGGTAGTGCTCGCCCGGCCGATCGATCGTGAAGACGATCGGGACCGCGCCCAGGAAGCGCCCCGCCGCGTCGTGGCCGATCGATGCAAAGTACGCCGCGACGTGGAACACCAGCTCGTACTCGCCCGCGACGAGCGAAGCCCCGGCCAGCAACGGGCCTTCGACACGGCCATCGGCGTCGGTCCGCACGTCTGCGATGGCTTCACGATCCCCTGAATCAGCAAGGCGATTCAGCACGATGCGCATGCCCACCGCCGGTCGACCGCTCGCGGTGTCGAGGACATGCGTCGTCAGTCGACCGCTCACGTGGCCCGCTCCACGGCGCCCGAGATCAGGCCGAACGGTTCGTCGGTCGGAACAAAGATCGTGGCCGGGTTGTCCAACCCGAACGGCTCCAGATTGAACGGCACGCGGTGCTGATTCGGCAGTGTCAACTCGACGCGGTCGATCGCGGGCGCCGCCGCCAGGGCCGCCTCGCCCATCTCGAGCAGGGTCTGCTGAACCGCGAGGCTGTGCCGGGTCGCGAAGCAAGCCAGGAACGCCGCGCGAACCTCGTCATAGGTGATCGTGCCCTCCGGGTCGACTGACGGGTCCGGGTACCGCCACGTCGCGTCGATCGAGGTGGCGAAGATCCGCTCGGTCGTGTCGGGCAGCGTGCGGTAGCGATCATCCACGAAATCCACAAACTGCGAGCCGCCGCTCTTGAGCACGACCAGATCGGTCACGCCGCCGGACCGCTGCATCGCTCCGCCCCGGTCAAGTCGAAACCGGCACGTCCGCCGATCGCCCCGGCCGCCGGTGAACGCGTGCGCGTGCGGCCGGCCGTCGACCGCGATCCGGTCAAACATCGTCTGCTCGATCGCCGCCTCCGCGGCCGTCACCTGGCCGTACGTGTCTACGAAATGTCTCACCAGCAACGCCGCGAACGCATCAATCGAGGCGAACTGATTCTCTCGCGCGAGCACGTACACCGTGTTCTTCATCGAGTCCGTCGCGACGACCCGCGTATTGTCGCCATCGGTGTACGACGCGGCAAAGTCGCCGTGCAGGCGGATGTCCACGGACATCTCCAGCACGTGGTGGCGGTCGCCGTCGCGGACGACCTTGGTCAGCCGGACGCGCGACTTGCCGTAGGCGTTGTCCGCGAGCACTGCCGCGGCGGATAGGTCACTCATCGATCAGGTCTCCCATAGTCGGTCGGCGAGGCGCAGGCGGGCGATCTTGGCGATCTCGTTGAGGGCCGCGGCCATCTCGGTGGCGAGGTCGTCTTGCAAACGAACGGGCATGGCCCGCAGGATGGCATCTTTGCGGTGCTCGCGGGCGCAGATCACGAACGGGAAGTTGAATTTTTCGCGATACGCCGCGTTGTACGCCTCGAACTGAGACGCCTCTTCGGGCGTGACGTCGTCGAGCCCCGCGGCGGCCTGCTCGGCCGTCGAGTCGTCGGTGAGCCCCCCGGACCGCGCCAGCCGGCCGACCAGGTCGGGGTGGGCCCGGATCAAGCCGAGCCGTTCCGCCTCGGTCGCGTCGTCGAGCACCCGTCGGCAAGCCGCCATCAAGCCATCGAGGTCGACGAACGGCCGATGACCCCACGCACGCTCGAAGACCCAGGGCGAGTGCTCGAACGCGCCGCCGCCGACCGCCAAGAATGACTCGCGATCCATCGCGCTCAGCCGATCCAGCGTGGGCCGACGAACCAGTCGCTCGACCACCGCCGCCGCGGAGGCCACATCCTCGACTCGGCTGAACTCGGCGGGGTTGTGGCTGACGCCGTCGCGGCTGGGGATGAACAGCATGGCCGTCGGCACGTACGGCGCAACCACCGCGGCGTCGTGCAACGCGCCACTGACCACGACGGGCACCTCGTCGTAAGAACCGAGCGCGACGCCGCGCAACGCCCCGGCCAACCGATCGTCCATCGGCCGCGCGGGGATCGACTCGGTGCGATCGATGGCCACGGTCAGCCCGCGCCGCTCGGCGATCTCGTTCAGCCGGCGTCCGACCAGGCCGTCACCGCCCTCGAGCAGCGAGTCCTCCGGCGCACGCAGGTCGATCGTGAACGAAACCCGCCCGGCGATCACGTTCACGGCGTTGGGCTCGGGGTTGAGTCGGCCCACGGTCACGACCGTCTCGGGCGACAACTCGGCGGCCAGCGACTCCAGCGCGACAACCATCTCCGCCGCGGCCGCGAGCGCATCGCGCCGATCGGCCATCGCGGTCGCGCCGGCATGATTGGGTTCGCCGGTCACGGTCAATTGATACTGCCCTCGGCCGGCGATCGCCCGCACAACCCCCAGCCGGTGATCACGCCGCCAGAGCCCCGGGCCCTGCTCGGCGTGCAGCTCGATCATGCCGAGGTACCGCGAAGGGTCGAGGCGCTCGCTCGGCAGATCGCCCGGCCGAACGCCGTGCGGCGCCCCCGCTTCCAGGTAACTCAGTCCGTCGGCGTTGCGCAAGACAGCTAACGCCTCGGCGTCCAGCTCACCGACCCAGGCCCGGCTGCCCAGCATGCCCAGACCGAACGTCGGCCCCTCCTCTTCGGCAAAGTCGATCACCTCCACCGGCAGTGCGTCGAGCCCGTCCTCCCGGGCCGAACGCAACAGCTCGAGCCCGAGCACCACGCCGATCACGCCGTCGTAGTCCCCCCCGTTCGGCACGCTGTCCAGGTGCGAGCCGACCAGCCAAGCCGGCGCCTCCCACCCCAACTCCGCCGCACGCGCATGCAGGTTGCCCGCCGCGTCGATGCGTACCTCCGCCCCCGCCGCGGTGGCCTGCTCGATCGCGTAGGCCCGTGCCTCGGCCCACGCTTCGCTGAAGGTCGGTCGCGTCGCGCCCTCCCCGGGCGTGGCCGTGCATCGCGCGATCGCCTCGACATCCGCCTTAATGCGCCGAAGCGAGATCGCCATGCGTCACTTCCCGAACTCGTCGCGCCACCGCTTGCCCGTGCGCTCCATCGCGCTCTGCGCCCCCGTCCGGCGCAAACGATGCAGCTGGGGCATCCCCAACGCCCACTCCTGCATCCAGTCCCGCGCGAACACCCCCGTCTCGGTCTCGTCGAAGATCTTCTCGATGGCTTCCTCGTCGATCACCCGAGGCCCGCGCGTCCGCACGGCAAACTCGCAGGTCCGGCTACACCCGCCACTGAGATAAGCCTCGATCCCGATCTCGTCCATCACGTCGATCACGCTGCGCAGCGAGCGGATCGCCTTGGCGTACGCGAAGCTCGGCGAGTACCCGCCCTTGACCATCGTGTTGAAGCAGGCCTTCATCAGCGCGATCGTGCCGCCGTAGAGGATCTGCTCCTCGAAGTTGTCGCCCTCGGTCTCGTGCTGGAACGTCATCGCCACGACGCCGGCCCGCGTGCTGCCGACGGCCTTGCTGACGGCTAGCACGATCGCCATCGCGTCGCCCGTCGCGTCGTGATCGACCGCCACGCAGCCGTAGATCCCCTCGCCCTTCAGGTATTTCTCGCGCACGAAAGCACCCGGCGCGTTGGGCACGAAGAGCGTGACGTTCACGTCCCGCGGCGGGGCGATCTGCCCGTAGAGCACGCTGAACCCGTGGCAGAACACCAGCGTCTGGCCGGCCCGCAGATTGGGCCCGATCTCCGCGGCATAAACGGCCGGCTGCACGGGGTCGGCCAGCTCGATGAGGACGACGTCCGCCTTGGCCGTCGCCGCACCAACGCTCATCGCATCAAAGCCATCCGCGGTCGCTTCGTCCCGGCTGGAGCTGCCGTCTTCGGTGCCCCGACAACCGACGATGACGGCGCATCCGCTGTCGCGCGCGTTCGCCGCTTGCGCTTTGCCCTGGATGCCGTAGCCCAACACGGCCAACGTCTTGCCGTTTAGCACGGACTGGTCGACGTCGTCGTCGCGATAGATCTTCTCGTCGGATGGTGGCGGCGGCGCGGCGTCGGTCACAGCGGAATCTCTCTGTTGACGTTCTTGTAGTAAAGGTACCGGCTGGGCGTCGGCCCGGCGGCGACGAAGCTCTGCGGGCAGTACGGGCCCATCCAGATGAAGTCGTCCCGCTCGACCTCCAGCCACTCGCCGTCGAGGTAGTAGAGACCACGCCCTTCGAGGAAGAGCAGGCCGTGCTCCATGACGTGCGTCTCGACGACCGGCAGACCGCAGCCGGGCTGGAAGGTGAAGACGTTCATCGCGAGATCGAACGCGGGGTCGTCGGGGATCAGCGTCTGCAAGAGCGAGTCGGGGGTTGTCCGCCCAGACCTCGGCAGGGATGTCGTCGACATGCCCGGCATGGGCGATCGCCGATCCGTGCTCCGGCGCGGGCTCGTACCGCTTGTGCAAGACGAGCAGTCGCATCGGGCCCTGTTCGGCCGTGAAGCCGGGCGCGGGCTCGCGTGGCGGGACGAGCCCGAAGCTGCCGGGCTTGATCGGCGTCGAGCCCGTGGCCAGACGGCCGGTACCGGCGAGGACGTAGTAGAACGTCTCCACGCCGGCGGCGCGGTTGGCTTGGCCGCTGGATCCGGCCGGCAGATCGACGAGGCACTGCACGAACCCCGCGCCCAACGCAGGCGACGCCAGCACGAACACGTCCGCGTCGCCCCACCCCGGCAGCCGCGACGGCGGGAACCCCTCCAACGGCATCAGCGCGTACCGCGGGCTGACGCGGGCCCGGCTTTGCACGAGTTGATCGGGGCGGCGCATGTCGGCTTCCTCAGGCGGCGTCCACAAACAGCGGAACGGGCTCGAACCGCTCCACGTCCACGAGCCCGCGGTCGGTCAGCTTGAGCTTGGGGATCACCTCGAGCCCCATGAAGCTCATCGCCATAAACGGATCGGCAAGATCAGAGCCTAACCCGCGAGCGGCATCGACGAGCCGGCGATACCCCTCAGCCACCTCGGCGATCGGCCGATCGCTCATCAGCCCGCCGACCGGCATCGCCAGCCTAGCGAGCACTTTCTCACCCGCCGTGCACGCCAACCCCCCGTGCATCGCCGCCACCTCGGCGATGGCCGCGCGGATCGACGCGTCGTCCGCGCCGATGGCGATCAGGTTGTGATGGTCGTGCGCAACGGTGCCCGCGATGGCGCCGCGATTCAGCCCGAACCCCTGGATGAACCCCAACCCGACATTGCCCGTCCCGCGATGGCGCTCGGCCACGACAATCTTCAGCAGGTCGCGGGAAGGGTCCGCCACCGCGCAGCCTTCGATGACCTTAGCGGGCAGCTCAAGGTGCTCGGTGGTCAGCTGATCGGCCACGCTGCCAATCACGCGCACGACATGTCCGGTTGCCGGGATCGCCAGATCGATCGCGCCGGCATCGACCGCGCACCGATCGGCCGGCGGCACCACATCGAGAGTCGCTGACGACGCCGTCAACCGACCGTCGACCGCGACCTCACGCCCCCGGTGATAGACCCGTCGAGCCGCGGGCGAAGATAAATCGTCGAAAACGATGAGGTTGGCCAGTCGACCGGGCGCGACCGCGCCGAGATCGCCTAGCCCCAGCCACTCGCTGGCGTTCAACGTGGCCATGCGGATCGCGTCGATCGGCTCAACGCCGCGTTCGATAGACCGGCGGACCATGTGGTCGATCGAGCCCTCTTCGATCAGGTCGACGGGCGTGCGGTCGTCGGTGCAGAAGCACACGCGTCGGTTGTTGGCCGGCGTGACCACGCCGAGCAAGGCGTCGAGGTTGCGGGCGTTGGTCGCCTCACGGATCAGCAGGAACAGCCCGCGGGCGAGCTTCTCGCGGGCCTCGTCGGAAGTGACGCTCTCGTGATCGCTGCCGATGCCGGCGGCGACGTAGGCGTTGAGCGCGGGGCCGGTGACGCCCGGGCAGTGGCCGTCGGCGGGTCGGCCGGGCAGCGCGTCGAGCTTGGCGCGCGTCGCCGGCGAGTTGCCGATGACGCCCGGAAAGTCCATCACCTCGGCCAGGCCGTGCACGACCCCTTGGTCGAACAGCTCCCGCACGTCGTCGGCCGTGATCGCCCCACCGGCCGTCGCCATGGGCGTGGCGGGCACGCAGCTGGGCGCCATCACGACCGCGTCCATCGGGAGCCCCCGCGACGCCTCGGCCATGTACCGCACGCCCAGCGAGCCGACCACGTTGGCCAACTCGTGCGGATCGATCACCGCCGTCGTCACGCCACGCGGCACGACCGCCGAGGCAAACTCGCTCGGCAGGCAGAGGCTCGATTCGATGTGCACGTGCGCATCGATCAGCCCGGGCGCGACGTACGACCCGCCCAGATCAATCGTGCGTTCTGCCGAGTACCCGGCGCCGACCCCTGCGATCCGCTCCCCGCAGACCGCGATATCGACCGGCTCCAACTCGCCGGTGAATACGTTGACCAACCGCCCCCCGGTGAGCAGCAGGTCGGCCGGGGCATCCGCACGCGCCACCGCCAGCAGTCGGTCCCAGTCGGTCATAGACGTCGTCCGGCCCCCCTAACTGCGTCGCAGGCCATTCCTGAGCATACACTTTTCAGGGACTAGAAGGGGTTTCCCCAGGAATCAGCTTGTCGCAGATCATCGACGCCATCGTGAACCGAGCCGATCGTGGCCAGCCTTTGGCGGTCTGCGTGCTCGCCAAGACACGCGGCAGCACGCCGCAGAAGGCCGGCGCGATCATGCTCGTCACCGCCGACGGGCAGACGCTGGGCACCATCGGCGGCGGGTGCACCGAGGCCGAGGCCCGCACCGAGGCGCTGCGAGCGCTCACCCGTCCGGGCGATCGACCGGCCGAGACGACCGACGACGGCGCGATCCTGGCCGACCGGCTCCTGCGGTTCGAGCTCAACCACGACTATGGCTGGGACGACGGGCTGGTGTGTGGCGGCGTGATGCACGTGGTCGTTCAGGTCATCGATCGGCCCGAGGCAGCGGACGCGTGGCGGCACGCGCAACACGAGCTCGCCGTCGGCCGGCCTGCGAGAACCCGCCTGCGCGTCACGAACGAGCACGGTGAGTTAGTCGAGTTGACGCATGAGGCCGAGCCCCGCCCGAGCCTGATCATCGCCGGTGGCGGGCACGTCGGCCAAGCCCTCGCCGCCATCGCCGACCCGGCCGGGTTCGACGTCACCGTCGTCGACGACCGGGCCGACACCGTCTCCGCCGCTCGCTTCCCCAACGCCCACCGCGTCGTCGGTGAGATCGAGGCCGAGCTGCGCAAGCTGACGCTGCACGATCACAGCTACGTCGTCGTCGTCACCCGAGGCCACAAGCACGACGGCCAAGCGCTCGAGGCCGTGATCCGGTCGGACGCGCGGTACATCGGGCTGATCGGCTCGCGGCGCAAGGTTCTGGCGATCTACGAAACACTTCTGGCGCAAGGTGTCTCGCCCGATCAACTCCGCCGCGTGCACGCCCCGATCGGGCTACGCATCGGCGCCATCAGCCCCGAGGAAATCGCCGTCAGCATCGCGGCCGAGCTCATCGCCATCCGCCACGACCAACCGCTCAACACGACCCACGCGATGCGCCTCGACGGTCAGCTGCTCGATCAACTCATCGACCGGCAGGTCGGCGTCAACGCCGCAGCAACCGACCCCGCCCGATCGTCCCCGTAAACACGCCGTCCTCGGCGACGACCTCGCCGCGGACCGTCACGACCGACGGCCGCCCGGCGATCTCGAAGCCCTCGAACCCGCTGTAGTCCGTCGCCATGTGGTGGCCGGCGGCGGTGATCGTGCCGTGGTAGCCGTCGTCCCACACCACCAGGTCGGCGTCGGCGCCGAGCTGCACGACGCCCTTGCGTGGGAACAGGCCGAAACGCTTGGCGGCGTGGGTGCTGGCGGCGTCGATGAAGCGGTGCACATCGATTCGGCCGGTCGCGACGCCGTGGGTGTAGAGCAGGGTGACGCGGTGCTCCACAGACGGGATGCCGTTGGGGATCTGCGTGAAGTCGCCGGCGGGCGGCTTGCCCATCTCCTTCTGCCCGGCGAAGTCGAACGGGGCGTGATCGGTCGCCACGGTCGCGATGTGACCGGCCCGCAGCGCCGCCCAGAGATACGCCCCGTGGTCGGACGAGCGGATCGGCGGGCTCATCACGTACTTGGCCCCCTCGAAATCCGGCCGCTGAGCCCACGTGTCATCCAGCACGAGATACGGGATCACCGTCTCCAGATCGACATCGACGCCTCGGGCCCGAAACGGCATCGCCGCCTCGACCGCGTCTCTGCACGACGTGTGAACGATGTAACCGCTCGCCCCGGTGAGCTCCAAGAACGTGCAGAAGTGGTGCACCCCCTCGGCCTCGACGCGCACCGGCCGCGACGGCTCGTGCCACTCGGGGCCGACCTTCCCCTCGGCCAGCAGCCGCGCCTGCAGCGCAGCCACCAGCTCGGCGTTCTCGCAGTGGGCCGTGACCACCGCACCGACCTCTTTGGCCAGCATCAACGCCGCGTACAGCTCGTCGTCCGTCACACCGAACGCGCCCTTGTACGCCAAAAACAGCTTGATCGACTTGATCCCCGCGTCCACGATGTCGATCAACTGCTGCTCGGCCTCCGCGTCGTAGCGCGTGACGCCCATGTGGAACGAGTAGTCGCACGCCGACAGCCCCTCGGCCTTGCTGGCCCAAAGGTCGAAGGCCTCGCGCGGCTGCTCCTGCCGGCTCGGGCAGACCATCTCGATCAGCGTCGTCGTCCCGCCGACCACCGCCGCCTTGGACGCCGACTCGTACGTGTCCTTCGCGAACGTCCCCATGAACGGCAGGTACACGTGGACGTGCGGGTCGATAAACCCGGGGAAGACCCGCTTGCCGGTCGCGTCGATCATGCGGTCGGCGTTGACCTCGGCCGGGTCGATCGACGGCTCGATGCGCGAGATCGTGTCGTCCTCGCAGTAGATATCGGCGGCGTAGGTCGAGTCGGCGTTGACGATCGTGCCGCCGCGGATGAGCAGGGACATGGCAAGCTCCGGTTAGTCGTCGACCAGGGCGTCGGACTGCTTCACGAAGGTGTCGCCGTCCCACTTGTCGTCGGTCGTGATGCCGGTCGCGGCCTCGGGCTCGGCGACGGCGGTCGCCCCTTCCGCGGCGGCCTTCTTCGCCAGGCGGGCCTGCACCTCAGCGGCCTTGCGCTCGGCCTGAAGCTCGACCAGGTGGGCGTGGGTCGTGAAGTAGGGCAGCGCCTTGCCCTTGAAGTCGTCGAGCGTCTCGAACCCGTGCTTGTCCATGAACGCGAGCAGTTCGTCGGCCATTTTCTTGACGAGCTTGTAGCTGTGCTTCATCACGCCGGTGCAGACCTGCACGGTGTCGGCCCCGAGGAGGATGAACTCGGCCGCGTCGTCGCCGGTCTCGATCCCGCCGATGCCCGACAGCGTGGCGTCGGGGAACTCGTCGCGGATCATCGTCGCCAGCTCCATGTTCATCCGCAGCGCGATCGGCTTGACCGCCTTGCAGGAGTAGCCGCCAGGGGTCGTGTAGCCCTCGACGGTGGGCATCGGACGCAGCGTGTCGAGGTCGACGCCGATGACGCTGCGGATCGTGTTGATCGCCGCCACGCCGTGCAGCCCGGCCGCGAGGCTTGCCCGGGCCGGGTCCTCGATGTGCGTGACGTTGGGTGTCATCTTCGCCCAGACCGGCTTGGTGGCCGCCTCGGCGACCCAGGCGCAGACCTCGGCGAGGATGTCGGGGTCCTGACCCATGGCCGCCCCCATCTTCCGCTCGGGCAGGCCGTGCGGGCACGAGAAGTTGCACTCGAACAGGTCGACGCCCGTCTCCTCGCACCGCTGGACGATCTCGAACCAGGCGTCCTTGTTGTACTCCTCCATGATGGAGGCGATCAGCACCTTGTCGGGGTGCTTGTCCTTGATCTCGCGGAAGTCATCGAGCCACTGATCAAAAGAGAGGGTAGAGATGAGCTCGATGTTCTCCCAGCCGTACGGGTCGCCATCGGCCGATCGCAGCCGGCCGTAACGCGGCGCCACGTTGATGACCTTGGACGCGTCGAGGCTGACGGTCTTGGCCGAGCACGCCCCCCAGCCCTCGTCGAAGGCCTTGCAGATGACCTTCGCGTTGGTCCCCGGCGGGCCGGAGCCGATCACGAAGGGGTTGGGGAATTTGACGCCGTTGACGGTGGTTTCAAGGGTGGGCATGGTTTCTCCGGTAGGGAGTCAGCCCCGGGTCAGCGACCCGAGGCTAAGTAAGTCATTGGCCGGGGGCTGCATGGGTCAAGCATTCGTCCAGCACGTCGACGATGAAGTCGGCATCGTCTTTCGTGATACACATCGGGGGCTTAAGGCGGATCGTGTTGCCGTAGAGGCCGCCTTTGCCGAGCAGCAAACCCATCTGCTTGGCGCGCTCGACAACGGCGGCGCACTCGGCCTTGGCGGGGGTCTTCTTCTTGCGGTCGGTGACGAGCTCGACGCCGAGCATCAGGCCCAGGCCCCGGACGTCGCCGATGAGCGGGTGCTTGTCTTGCAGGTCTTCGAGCCCGGCCTTGAGGTGTTCGCCAACGATCCGGGCGTTTTCCTGGATGTTGTCTTCGTCGATGACCTCGAGGGTAGCCAGGCCCTGGGTGACGGAGACGGGGTTGCCGCCATAGGTGTTGAAGTGAATGCGGTTGGCGAGCTGACCGGAGATCGCCTCGGTCGACGTCATGGCGGCGAGAGGGGCACCGTTGCCGATGCCCTTGGCCATGGTGACCATGTCGGGCTGGACGTTCCAGTTCTGGTGCGCCCAGTAGTGGTAGCCGGTCCGGCCGAAGCCGCCCTGGACTTCGTCGGCGATGCAGACGCCGCCGTGGTCGCGGACGATCTTGTAGACGATCTCGAAGAAACCGGGGGGCGGCACCACCGCGCCCCCGACGCCTTGGATGGGTTCGCCGATGAACCCGGCGACTTCGCCGGAGGTGTTGTTCTCGATGACGTCCTTGACCTCGTTAGCGCACTTGAGGCCGCACGTCGGATAGTCGAGATCGTAGGGGCAGCGGTAGCAGTAGCCGGCCCGTGTGTGGACGATGTCCTGAGCGGGGTTGGACTTGAACTTCCACGTGCCGTGGGCGGTGAGGCCCATGGTGGCGGAGGTGCCGCCGTGGTAGCCGTTGCGTAGCGCGATGATGGTGTGGTTGCCGGTGTGTTCGCGGGCGGCGAGGATGGCGAGCTCAGTGGCTTCGCTGCCGGAGTTGGTGAAGTAGGTCCGGTCTAAAGGAGTACCGTCTTTTGTCGAGGGCATTTTCTCCGCGAGCTTTTTGGCGAACTGGCCGATGGTCGGGTGGAGGTAGATGGTCGTGGTGTGCTGGAGGGTGTTGTTCTGGGCTTTGACCTTTTCGATGACCTTGGGGTGGCAGTGCCCGACGGAGACGGTGACGATGCCGGCGAAGGCGTCGAGGTAGCGTTGGCCGGTCTCGTCGAAGACGTACTGCATCTTGCCCTCGACGACCATGAGTGGCTCGGCGTAATACGTGAGCAGGCCGGGGCTGAGGTACTGGTGGCGGAGGGCGATCGTCTCGGCTTTGGTGGGGCCGGCGTAGGGCTGTGGTTGGTGGTCGAACTGGGGGAGGGGGATGGTTCGGGTGCCGGTGTCGGGCGTGGAAGATGAGGTTGCGGTCATTGGGGGTCTCCTTCAGTTGGAGGAACGTCGATGTCGTCTGCTTCTTGAAAAAGCGTGGAGGGGATGCGGGTTTCGCTGGCAGTGGCGAGGCCGCGCTCGGTTGGGGTGCCGGGGACAAGGTTGTCCAGGGCGATGCCGAGGATGGCGGCGACGGCCATACCGGTGGTGCCCAAAGCAATGGCGACGCCGGCAAGGCCTTCGGGGAGTGCGGCAGACACAGCGTCGCTGCCGCCGTTCTGGAAGTAGAACGGGACGCTGAGTCCCATGAACAGGGCGAAGCCGCCGATGAAGAGGTTGCGGTCGCTGGAGAGGTCAGCGCGGGCGAACTGGCGGACGCCGACGGCGGCGATGAGTCCGAACATCGTGCAATAAAGCCCGCCCACGACGGGCTGCGGGATGGCGGCGGCGAGGGCGCCGAACTTCCCGAAGAGCCCGAGGGCGATGAGCATGACGGCCCCTATCTGCACGACGTAGCGTGAGCCGACCTTGGTGAGCCCGACGAGCCCGATGTTTTCGGAATAGCTGGTGGAGCTGAAGCCGCCGAGGCAGCCGGTGATGGAGCAGGCGACGCCCTCGAAGCCGATGCCGCGGGAGATTTCCTTGGGGGTGGGGTCGCCGCCGCCGGCCATCTGTTTGCAGGCGTGGTAGTCGCCGAAGGACTCGATCATGGAGGCGAGGTAGCCGGCGAGGACGGCGACGATCGCGGCGACGCCGAACTCGGGCAGGCCCCACGGGAAGAAGACGGTCGTGATGCGGAGGGCATCGGACTGGCCGACCGCGGAGAGGTCGACGTGTGCGGGATTCTGTTCATCGATGGCCCCGACCCCGCCGAGGGCCGCGCAGACGGCGACCGCACCGAGGATGGCGAGCAGCATCGGGAAGAGCTTGAACAGGCGGATATGGCGGGAGAGCACGAGCGCGAAGAGCACGATCATGCCCATGGTGAGGCTGGAGATGGGCCAGTTGGAGGCGGCGAACGGTGCGCCGAACTGATAGGGGGCGAGCCCGATGAGCATGATGACCGGGCCGATGACGACGGGGGAGAGGATGCGTCGGACCTGTCCCATCAGGCCGGTGAAGCCGATGGCGGCTTCGAGGATCCCGCCGAAGATGATGGCTCCTGCAATGACCCGCATGGCTTGTGCGCCGTTGTCTTGCCACTTAGCAACCGCGGCTTCGGTGGCTTCGGGCGAGGCGGTGACGGCGGCCCAGTCGATGGGGCTGGCGGCGAGGGTGGTGGTGACGATGCCGAAGAACGCGGCGAGGAAGGAGAAGGAGACGCCTTGGATGATGGGCAGGCGGGAGCCGTAGGTGGACTGTAGGAGGGTGGCGACGCCGGAGCAGAGCATCACGCTGGAGATAAGCAGCGCGGCGTTGGCGAGTTGGAGTGATTCGAGCCGGTCTGCAAGGTCAGACGGGATGTTCTCGGGGACAGGCCAGAGGGCGGGGGCAAACAGCAGTGGTACGGCAACCGTCGAGCCGAACATGGTCAGCACATGCTGCAGGCCGAGGACGGAGGCGCGCCCGAAGGGCGGCTTGTCGTCGAGGCCGTAGAGGATCTTCGTTGAACCTTCTTGCATGGGTGGTGGGTGCTATTTCAAAACGGCAACAGGCAAGGACCGGATCGTTTGGCGTGATCCGGCCGATCCCGTCTAAGTTGTCTCACGGTCAAAGCGCGGTGATCGCTTCGTAGGTTTCGGGTCGTCGGTCCCGGAAGAACTGCCAGGTGTTGCGGACTTCGCGGATCATGTCCAGGTCCATGTCGGCGAGGACGATGTCGTCTTCGTCGCGTTTGTCGGACTGGGCAATGAACTGGCCGCGGGGGTCGCAGAAGTAGGACTGGCCGTAGAACTCGCCGGTGCGCCAGGGCTCCTCCCAGCCGGGGCGGTTGATGGCGCCGACGAAGTATTGATTAGCAACGGCGTGTGCGGGTTGTTCGAGCTTCCAGAGGTATTCGCTGAGGCCCGCGACGGTGGCGCTGGGGTTGAAGACGATCTCGGCGCCGTAGAGCCCGAGGCATCGTGCACCGTCGGGGAAGTGGCGGTCATAGCAGATGTAGACGCCGACCTTGCCGACCTTGGTGTTGAAGACGGGGTAGCCGAGGTTCCTGGGGCGGAAGTAGAACTTTTCCCAGAAGCCCGGGTCGCAGTGCGGGATGTGGATCTTACGGAACTTGCCGAGGTAGGAGCCGTCGGCGTCGATCACCGCGGCGGTGTTGTAATAGACCCCGGCGAGGTCTTCTTCATACATCGGGACGACGAGGACGACGCCGTGCTTCTTGGCGAGCTCCTGCATGAGCTTGACGGTCGGGCCGTCGGGCACGGGCTCGGTGAGGGAGTACCACTTGGTGTCCTGCTCGGCACAGAAGTACGGGCCGTAGAACAGCTCTTGGAGGCAGATGACCTGGGCACCCTGCTCGGCGGCTTTCGCGATGAGATCGACGTGTTTGTCGATCATCGCCTGCTTAACTTTTTCGATAGGCGAGGTGACGGGCTCGCACAGCGTGGCCTGGATCAGGCCGCCTCGGACGATACGACTCATGGATTCATGCTCATAGGGTTCGAACAGGCCGACCGCGTAATGTAACATGGGGGGTTTGGTTATGCCAGCCCTGAGGACCGGATAACGCCTGCCGATCCTCTCGAAACGAAACCCGCCATGTCTTTAGCACCCACGATTGATCCTGATTCTTCGACCGCCCAGACCGTGCCCACGCTGATTGCGGGGCGGTGGGAACACCCTGAAATCGCCGAGACGACGCCGGTGCACAACCCTTCGTTGGGTAGGGTCATTGCCCGGACACCGTTGTGCGGTGCGGAAACCGCCGACGCTGCGGTACAAGCGGCGAGCGAAGCTTTAGAAGGCTGGGCGGACACGCCTTCGGTCGAGCGGGCACGGGTGATGTTTGCGTACCGGGAACTGCTGGAGGCGAACCGCGAGGAGCTGGTTGCGCTGGTGACGCGGGAGCACGGCAAGACGCTGCCGGAGTCGCGGGCCGAGGTGCAGCGCGGGATCGAGATGGTCGAGTTCGCGTGCTCGGTGCCGGCGCTGATGACGGGGCAGACGATGCCGCAGATCGCGCGGAGCGTCGACGGGCAGACCGAGCGTTTCCCGGTGGGCGTGTGTGTAGGAATCACGCCGTACAACTTCCCGAACATGGTGCCGCTGTGGATGTTTCCGATTGCGCTCGCGTGCGGCAACACGTTCATCTTGAAGCCGAGCGAAAAGGTGCCGCTGTCGGCGGTGCGTTTGGCGGAGCTGTTGATGGAGGCGGGGCTGCCCGAGGGTGTGTTCAACCTGGTGCACGGCGGGAAGCCGATGGTTGATGCGCTGCTGGAACACCCGGGTGTGGCGGCGGTGTCGTTCGTGGGTTCGACGGCAATCGCGAAATACGTCTACGAAACCGGGACGCGTCATGGCAAGCGGGTGCAGTCGGCGGGGGGCGCGAAGAACCACCTGATCATCATGCCCGACGCGGACCTCGACCTGTCGGTGAAGGCGTTGGCGGCGTCGGCGTACGGGTGTGCGGGGCAGCGTTGCATGGCGGGTTCGGTCGCGCTCGCGGTCGGCGGGGTGGGCGATGAGCTGGTGGGGCGGTTGGTGGATTACGCCGGGTCGATCGACACGGCCCCGACCGACGAGAACCCCGAGGCCGGGATGGGCCCGGTGATCTCGGCGGAGCACCGCTCGCGGGTCGCCTCGGCGTTGGAGACCGCCGAGCAGGAAGGTGCAGAGGTTGCGCTGGACGGGCGGTCGATTGGCGAGGCGGACGCGTTCCTGCTTGGGCCCTCGGTGATCGACAAGGTGACGACGGAGATGTCGGCGTGGAAAGACGAGATCTTCGGCCCGGTATTGTCGGTGGTGCGGTCGGGCACGCTCGACGAGGCGTTGGCGGTCGGCAAGGCCTGTCCGTATGGCAATGGTGCGTCGATCTTCACCCGTGATGGCTACGCCGCCCGCACGTTCCGCCGGAAGTTCAACGCCGGCATGATCGGCATCAACGTCGGCGTGCCCGCACCGATGGCCTGGCTCCCATTCACCGGCTGGAACCAGTCGTTCTTCGGCGACCTGCACATCCAGGGCACCGAGGGCATCCATTTCTACACCCGGCAGAAGACGACGCTCACGCGTTGGTTCGAGCCGACGGGTGACTCGTTTGCCGACCCGGTCTGGAAGAGTAAGTAGCCTCAGCCCGCATCACCAAGGTCGTACTCGGCGGCGAAGTAGGGATAGTTCTCATCGTAGGTGGTGAGCGGCTGGGGATCGTCCACGCAGCCTTTAGGTCGGCGGGCGCTGCCGTCGGGGCCGAGCTCGGCGATGTATTGGTCGGCAACTCGCTGCAGCCGCTGGACCACGTCGGGGTGTTGGTCAGCGATGTCGCGGGTCTCGCCGATGTCTTCATGCAGGTCGTAGAGCTCGCAGACATCAGGGTTCTCGAAAGCTTGGCCGTGCGCGAGTCGGAGTTTGTAACGGGCGTCGCGGACCGCCTGGAGCTGATCCTGCCGGAAGTAGACGAAGTGTTCGCGGGGGGTGTGGTCGTCATCGCCGAGCAGGGTTGGGGTGAGGTCGACGCCGTCGATGGGCAGGTCGGGCGACGCGGCACCGGCAAGGCTGGCGAAGGTGGGCAGGAAGTCGATTGCGGAGCAGAGGGTGTTGCAGGTCCGACCGGCGGGGACTTGGCCGGGCCAGCGGGCGATGAGGGGCAGGCGCATGCCGCCGTCGTAGGTTTCGGTTTTGGTGCCACGCAGCGGGCCGTTGGACCCGCCCTCGCCCTTGACGCGCGAGCCGTTGTCGGAAGTGAAGAGGATCAGGGTGTTGTCGTCGAGCCCGAGGGTTTCGAGGGTATGCAGCAGTGCGCCCATCGCCCAGTCGATGACGGCGACCGCGGCACCGTACCGCCCGTTCTCGGAGCGCTTGAGGAACCGCTCGGGCACGATCAGGGGAAGGTGCACATACAGGTGGGCGAGGTAGAGCAGGAACGGCTTGTCGCGGTTGGTGGTGATGAAGCGGCGGGCCTCGGCGATGTAGCGCTCGGTGAGGGCGGACATGTCAGGCTGCTGCTCGGCGACGGTGTCGTTGTCCATCAGCGGCAGGGGGGGCATGTGGGCCCGGGGGCCGGCCTGTCTGCCCATGTCGTTGGAGTAGGGGAGCCCGAAGTAGCGGTCGAAGCCGTGCTCGGTGGGCAGGAAGGCGGGCTGGTCGCCGCAGTGCCACTTGCCGATGAGGGCGGTGGCGTAGCCGGCGTCGCGGAGGAGGGCGGCGAACGTCTGTTCGGTGGTGGCGAGGCCGAACGGGTGGCCTGGGAACAGGACGTGGTTTTTGCCGAAGCGGTCGAAGCCGATGCGGGGCGGGTAGCAGCCGGTGAGCATGGCCCCGCGTGAGGGGGAGCAGACTGGCGAGGCCATATAAAAGTCGGTAAAGCGGGTGCCCTGCTCAGCAAGGCGGTCGAGGTGGGGCGTGTGGTTGCGGGTGGAGCCGTAGCAGCCGAGGTCGCCGTAGCCGAGGTCGTCGCAGTTAATAAGGATCATGTTAGGTTTTTGGGCTGTGTTCATGGTTCAGGGCTCGTAGTTGAAGAATCGAAGAAACAGTTACTTATGTGGATTCGGAATCAATTTCCCGAATCTTTGGCGAAACGGGACGGCATTGGCTTGACAGGTCAGTGAAACATATGTAACATTTGGTTTGTATCTGTTTCATATGTCATTCGGGATTTCCCTTAAAGCCTCATTCACGGTTCCTAAAGCATGGCATCAGTCCGAGATATTGCGAAACAGGCGGGGGTCTCGACCGCCACTGTCAGCCGGGTGCTGAACAATCAGCCTAGCGTCAGCGAGTCGGTGAAGCGGCGGGTGCTGACCGCGGTCAATGCGACCGGCTACGTCCAGTCGGTCGGGCGGCGGAGCACCGCCAACATCGCCTACGTCTACACCGACGACTCGTCGCTCGGCTCGCCGTTCGATGCCGCGGTGATGACCGGGCTGTCCGCCGGGCTCGAGAGCTCCGGCTTCGATCTGATGATCCTGCATGCTCGGCATAGCCGGCACCCCGACGAGACCTTCGCTCAGATGTTTCTACGCAAGGGTGTGGCTGGGGCGATCATCCGGACCACCGTCTCGACCCGTCATATGTGCGAGTCGATCGCCCAGGAGGGCTTCCCGGCTGTGGTGGTCGGCGACCGCTTTGAGGAGGGGAGTGCTCACCACGTCGAGTTTGAGTCCCGCGAGGCGAGCCGGGAGGCGGTCAGCCACCTGCTCGATCAGGGCCACCGTCGAATCGCCATGTGCACGAATGTGGTGGACGACACCGACCACGTTGACCGCGTCGCCGGCTATATGGATGCCCTGCGCGACTACGGGCTCGAGCCCGACGACCACCGCATCATCCGGGTCCCCGCCAATCGCCTCGGAGGTGAGCAGCTGATCCGTCGTGTCATGGTGATGAAGGATCGGCCGACCGCCCTGTTTGTCGCCGACCCGTTCACCTGCATCGGCGTCTTCAAAGAAACGCGGGCACAGGGGATCGACATCCCCAACGACCTCTCGGTGGTCGGGTTCGACGACGGCGACCTGCGGTACTCGGTGTACCCCGTGATGTCGTCGGTCTGTCAGGACGCGGGCAAGCTCGGCCGTGAGGCCTTCACACTGCTTCAACAACTCATGGGCGAAGATGCTCCGCCGAATGTGGCCAATGAACCCCGCAGTTGCCGGCTGCGTGCGTGGTTCGAGGTCCACGGCTCGACCGCCCCCTGCCCTCAAGACCCGAACGAATGAGCCGGCGCGTACCCGGCTCTCAACGCTGACCTATCCCATTAAGGAGGACCGGGCCCTGCGGATCAGGGCCAACCGAGAAGCCCCACCACGTTTCAGGATCCAGGTTTCACGAGAGCGTTGTTTCATTTCCTGGCGGATCGTCAAAGCCGCCACCGTTTCATGCACATCTTTAGGAGAGCATCACATGATCCGTATCAAGACCTTTTTGGGTGCCGCCGCCGCCCTCAGCCTGATGGCGACCGGCCCCGCAACCGCTCAGATCGAGCTCGTCAACAACGGCGGGTTCGAGACCGGCGACTTCACCGGCTACGTCCAGTTCCCGACCGGTGCCGGCCAGCAGAACGTCGTCAGCACGAACCCCTCGTCCGGCAACTTCGCCGCCGAGATCAACAACGACGCCGCCTTCAGCAACTCGCTGTTCAAGGCCGCCAACCTCGCGCCCGGCCTGCTCACGCCCGGCCAAACCGTCAACATCAGCTTTGACGCCCGTGGTTCTTATGCAACGCCCGGTGGTGTGGCCTTCGCCGAGTTCTTCACCGAGCTCGCCGGTGGCGGCACGTCCTCCGGGGGCATCCTCGGTGGCGCGCCGTTGGCGATCGACTCGGACCCCGATGTCTGGACGACCTTCAACTTCACCACGACCGTCGGCCCCGACGCCAGCGGTGGGGTGACGCTGCAGCTCGGTGCCACCAACGGCGACACGCCCGGCACCATCATGTACTACGACAACCTGTCGGTCACCGTCGATTCGCTCATCCCCGAGCCGACCTCGCTGCTCCTGATGGGGCTTGGCGGGCTCACGATCGTCGGCCGTCGCCGCAAGAAAGCCTGATCGAAGATTCACTCCCGTGTCGGGGGATTACACCCTCCCGGCACGTTTTGCATCACAAGCGTTTCTCGCTGTTCATGTTTAACCCCCTGTCGGATTTTCACGTCTTTCCGGACTCACACCATGCAACGAAAACACCACGGATTCACGCTCATCGAACTGCTGGTGGTGATCTCGATCATCGCCCTGCTCATCGGCATCCTCCTTCCCGCGCTGGGGGCCGCCCGCCTGTCCGCCCGGCAGCTCACCAACAGCACTCAGGTGCGGGGCATCCATCAGGGCATGGTGACTTTTGCCGGGAGTAATAAGGGGTTCTTCCCCGGCATCGAAGGCGATGGCACGTTTCATCCCGGCGAGCCGACCATCACTAATGTGAGCTATGGCGGGACACCAACCCTGCCGAGCAACAGCGTCGCCCTCATGCTGAACGCCAACATCTTCAGCCCCGAGTATTGCAACAACCCCGAGGACGGTTTCGTCTCGCCGGTGAGTCTTGCAGACCCGGCTCCCGCTATCTCAGACCGCAACTTCTCCTATGGCATGCTTGAGCTCAATGACGCCTTCCCCGGTGCCAACCCGGGCGACTTCAGCCCCGACCGTGACCGGGCGATCGAGTGGTCGGACACCCTCAACACCCGGGCGGTGGTGATCTCCGACAAGAACACGGGCGGTGACGCCGTCGTCGGCGGCCTGGTCAGCTCGGTTTGGACCGACCAGAACTCCGGCGATTGGCGGGGTACGGTGCTCCGTAACGATAACTCGACCACGTTCGAGTCTTCGCCGGTGATCGATATCACTCGCTACGGTGATGGCCCGGAGAACGAGCTCGACAACCTCTTCCTCGAAGATGGTTCGGGTGGCGAGGTTGATAACGACGCCGCGATGATCATCAACGCTTGGGGCCAGTACACCAATCACGGGGTGTGATCGGCATCTTCTTGAAGGGACGCGTCATGCTCTTGCCTCGCCTGCCTTTGATCTCCTTCTGCGTCTGTGTATCCGTGATGGCCACGATTGTTCAGGCCGATACGACGCCCGTGGTCTTGAAGACCGACAGCGGTTCGCCGCAGCTCCTCGTAGATGGCCAGCCGTACTACATTAAGGGCGGTGGTGGTGACGGCTCGAAGGTGGACCTCGCTGCCGCGGGCGGGAACACGTTTCGTACGTGGGGCGTGGACGAGAAGACGGGGCCGTTGCTTGACGAAGCCCAGAAGCTCGGGCTCAAAGTTATCGTGGGCATCTGGCTCGGTCACGAACGGCATGGCTTCGACTATTCGGATGTCGAGCAGGTCGCCAAGCAGTACGAACACGTCCGTGAATCGGTGCTCAAACACAAAGACCACCCCGCGCTCCTGGCTTGGGGGCTCGGCAACGAGATGGAGGGGTTTGGAGATGGCGGCAACGCGGCGATCTGGTCGCATATCCAAGCCTGTGCCGCGTTGGTGAAAGAGCTCGACCCGTACCACCCGACCGTCACGGTGATCGCTGAGATCGGCGGGCAGCGTGTCCCGGCGATCCACAAGCTGTGCCCCGACATCGACATCATCGGGATCAACAGCTATGGCGGCGGGCCCTCGATCCCCGAGCGTTACCAAGCGGCGGGTGGTACGAAGCCTTACATCGTCACCGAGTTCGGCCCGCCTGGGACGTGGGAAGTAGAGCGCAACAGCTTTGGTGTGGTGAACGAACTGACCAGCACGCAGAAGGCGACGGTCTATAGGAACGTCTACGAGAAACTCAAGGCCGACCCGCAGTGCCTCGGCTCGTTCGCGTTCACCTGGGGCTTCAAGCAGGAGGCCACCGCGACGTGGTTCGGGATGTACCTACCCAACGGGAACAAGGCCGCCGCGGTCGATGCCATGACGCTGGCATGGTCCGGCAAGCCGGCGAGCAACCTGTGCCCGACAATCGAGCCGCTCTGGCTGTCGGCGGACAAGGTCGATCCGGGCGGATCGATCCGGGTGGAGCTCGTGACGAGTGACCCGGAGGGTAAGCCCGTCACTGTCGACTGGCAGCTGCACGCCGAGGCCGAGGTGTATTTCACCGGCGGCGACTTCCAGCAATCCCCGCCGCAGTACCCCGAAGCGATCCGCGAGGCGTCGGCGACCGGGGCGACGCTGGTGATGCCCGGTGAGCCGGGGAAGTACCGCGTGTATGCGTTTGTGGATGACGGTGCCGGCGGGGGAGCGATGGCCAACGCGCCGATCCTGGTCAAGGGCGAGGACAAGGGGCCGAGGGGCCTGGCCGCCGCGCTGCCGTTTGTGGTGTATGACGACAAGCCGGCGGCACCGAACTACACGCCGTCCGGCTACATGGGCGAGGCCGAGGCGATCACGATGACGCCCGACGACCGTGGCGAACCCTTCGCCGGCGATACCAGTCTGAAGGTCGTCTATGGCAAGGGCTCGGGCTGGGGCGGTGTGGTCTGGCAACACCCGCCGAACGACTGGGGCGAGAAGTCCGGTGGCTTCAACCTCACCGGTGCGACGAAGCTCGTCTTCCACGCCCGCGGCGAGAACGGCGGCGAGGTGATCAAGTTCGGCTTCGGCCTGCTGGGCGAGGACAAGGCCTTCCCCGACTCGGCGGGGACCTCGACCGAGGTCACGCTGACCACGCGTTGGAAGCGGTATACGATTGATCTCTCGGACCTCGACCTGAGCCGTATCAAGACCGGTTTCTACTGGACGCTGGCCGCCGACGGCAGCCCCAAGTCGTTCTACCTCGACGCGATCCGGTACGAGTAGCTGGCGCGTCTGCGTTCGCTCAAGGTCTCGCCAGTCTCGCCGAAAGAGTGTGTCTGGTGGGGTCTGGGCAAGGCCGTAAGCGCTGATTTAGCCATTAAATGTGGGCTTGCTATCACAATATCGATAGCAAGTTCAAGGCATCATGTACCCATTGAGACCGCTGGGAACAGGTACGATGTGGGGGTTCCATGATGTGTTAGGGGTCTTGTGTCTGATCTAACAACCAGTGTGACCACGCCGAGCCTCGTCGTCGGCATCGGTGCGTCGGCGGGGGGGTTGGAGCCGTTGGAGCAGTTCTTCAACGCGGTGCCGCTCGATACGGGCATGGCCTTCGTGGTCGTCCAGCACCTCTCGCCGGACTACCCGTCGCTGATGAGCGAGCTGCTGGCCCGCCACACCAAGCTGCCGATCCACCGTGTCGAAGACCATATGGCGGTGGCTGGCGACGCAATCTATCTCATCCCGCCGCGGAAGAACATGGTCGTCGAGGACGGCGTGCTCCGGCTCTCCGAGCAGGAACGCGACGAGGAACACCCGCCGCTCCCGATCGACATCTTCTTCAAAGCCCTAGCTAAAGACCAGAAAAAGAAGGCGGTCGCCATTGTCCTCTCCGGGACCGGCACGGACGGGTCCCGTGGGGTGAAGGCCATCAAAGACGCCGGTGGCCTCGTGCTGGTCCAGGACGAGTTCACCGCCAAGTTCAACGGTATGCCCCGTGCCGCGATCGACTCCGGCACCGTGGACGCGGCCTTCACCCCCACCGAGATGCCCGGCTACCTCGTCGCCTACCGCGATGACCCCAACGCCAAGCCCCCGGCCGACGATGAGGAGAGCGGGCTCGAGGGCATCGACGCTGTCCTCAACCTGCTCAATAAGCACCACGAGATCGACTTCTCGCTCTACAAACCCGCCACCGTCCACCGCCGGATCGAACGCCGCATCCTCCTCGGCCCCGAGCCCACCATCGACGCCTACGTCGATCGGCTCCGCGGCGACCCCTCAGAGCTGAACCGCCTCTACAAAGACCTGCTCATCGGGGTGACCCAGTTCTTCCGCGACTCGGCGGCCTACGACAGCCTGCAGAAGCACGTGATCCCCAACATCTTCCAGGCCCACGCTGGCGAAGAAGAGATCCGCATCTGGGTGGCCGGCTGCGCGACGGGCGAAGAGGCGTATTCCATGGCGATCCTCTTCGACGAGGCCCGCCGCAAGCTCGGGCGGGAGAACCAGCCGATCCGCATCTTCGCCACCGATGCCCACCGCACCTCGATCGACTACGCCGCCGCCGGCCGGTACGAGGCGGAGAGCCTCCGTGAGGTCATGCCCGACCGCCTGAGCACGTACTTCGCGCCGATCGGTTCGCAGTTTCAGGTGGTGCCGAAGCTGCGGCAGATGATCACGTTCGCCCCGCAGAACATGATCAGCGACGCCCCGTTCACCCGCATGGACCTGGTGACCTGCCGGAACGTCCTGATCTACTTCCGGCAGCAGGTCCAGACCCAGGTCATCTCGCTGCTGCACTTCGCCCTCAACAACGGGGGCTTCCTCTTCCTCGGGCCTTCCGAGACGACGCAGCCGTTCCGCGACGAGTTCGAGGCGATGGACCCGCACTGGCGGATCTACCGCAAGCGCCGCGATGTACGCCTGCTCTCGCCTTCCCGGTTGCCTACCCGCACGCCCACGCTCTCCACACCCTCACGTGCCGCGATCCCCACCGTGTCCTCCGCGGCCCTGGCCCCCGACACCCGGCTCCTCCGCATCTACGACCTGCTGCTCCAGGACGCCATTGACGCCTCGGTCCTCATCAACGAACGCCGAGAGGTCGTCCACGTCTTCGGCAACGCCCGCAACCTCCTCAAGCTCCCGATCGGTCGACGCGTTTACGACGTCCTGTCCATGCTCGACGAGCCGCTGAAGCCCGCCGTGTCTTCCGCGATCCAGAAGTGCTGGCAGCAGAACGAGGACGTCTCCGTCGGTGTGGCCCGGCTCGACGACCAGACCGTGATCCAGGTCTCCGCCCGCCCCGTGTCGACCGGGTCCGACGGCGAGTCTTACACCCTCATCAAGCTCGAACGCGAAGAACGTCCCTTGGCGAACCCCAAGCCCGAAGGCGGCGGGGCCGCCGAGTTCACCTTCGACAGCGAGGGCGTGAACCAGCAACGCGTATTTAGCCTCGAGCAAGAGCTGCAATACACCAAGGAAAACCTGCAGACGACGATCGAAGAACTCGAGACCTCCAACGAAGAGCTCAACGCGACCAACGAGGAGCTGATCGCCAGCAACGAGGAGCTGCAGTCCACCAACGAGGAGCTGCACTCGGTCAACGAGGAGCTCCACACCGTCAACGCCGAGTACCAGCAGAAGATCACCGAGCTGACCCAACTCACCGACGACATGAACAACCTGCTGGCGAGCACGGAGATCGGCACGCTGTTCGTGGACCGCGACCTGCGGATCCGCCGGTTCACCCCGGCGATGGCGAGCCTGATGAAGGTCCGAGAGGCGGACATCGGCCGACCGCTCGACGAGATCAGCCCCCGCTTCCACCACGACGCCCTGCTCGAGGACGCCAACGAGGCCATCGCCTCCGGCCAGACCCGGCAGGTCGAGGTCGAGTCCAAAGACGGCGAGCAGTCCTACCTGCTCCGCATCAACCCGTACCGCCTGGCCAACGGCAACATCGACGGGCTGGTGCTCACGTTTGTGGACATCACTGAACTGCGTGAAGCCGAACGCCGCCTCGCCGAGAGTGAAGACCGCTTCAAGCTCGCCGCGAATCACACGCCGTTGATGCTCTGGCTCACCGACGCCGAGGGTGGCCTGACCTGGATTACCGAAACGTGGCTCAAGTTCGTCGGCAAGCCGTTGGACGATCAGCTCGGCGACGGCTGGGCCTCCGCGATCCACCCCGACGACCTCGAAGACGTGGCCCAAGCCTGGCGAGAGACGGTCTCGGCGCAGGGCCGGTGGGACCACGAGTTCCGCGTGATTACCAACGACGGCTCGGTCCGCTGGGCCTACGGCACCGGCATGCCCCGCTTCGCCGAAGACGGCACCTTCCTCGGGCATATCGGCACCGTCACCGACATCACCGACCTCCGCAAGACCCAGCGCGAACTCACCGCCGTGACCGAACGCTTCGAAGCCTTCATGTCCAATTCCCCGGCCATGAAGTGGGCGCTCGACGGCGACGGCCGCTACGTCTACGTCAACCCGACCTACGAACGCCTCATGGATGTCAAAGCCGAGGACTGCATCGGGCACGAGCCCGCCGAGATGCTCGCTAAGCAGACCACCGAGGCCTTCCTCCAGCGGTCGCGTGAGACCAACACCGAAGCCCGGGCAGGCGAGGGTGCCATCACTTTCGAGATCGACGTGCCTGTTCACGACCAGACCCGCTCGTTCCTCGTGACAAAGTTCGTCTTCCACGACCCGTCGGGGCAGCAGCTCATCGGCGGCTCGGGCCTCGACATCACCTCGCTCAAGACCGCCCAGCGCGAGCTCGCCGAGTCCAACGAACGCCTCGGGCTTGCGCTACGCAGCTCCGGTTCCGGGCTCTGGGACTGGAACGTCACGACCGGCGAGGTCTACTTCGGCGACGTCTATTACACCATGCTCGGCTACGCCCCCGGCGAGCTGCCCGCCCACTTCGAGACCTGGCAGAGCCTCGTCCACCCCGACGATCTGCAGCCCGCCCTCGACCGCATCGAGCAGTACCGCGATGGCCAGATCGAGGTCTACCGTTCGTCCTTCCGCCTGCGCTGCAAGGACGGCAGCTACCGCTGGGTCGTCAGCGTCGGCGAGACGACGGAGCAGGACGAAGCCGGCAAGCCCACCCGCATCACCGGCCTGCACCTCGACGTCGATGACCTCAAGACCGCACAGCAAGCCCTCGAAGACCTCAACGCCGAGCTCGAAGAGCGTGTCCGGCAGCGGACCACCGAGCTGATCGAGAGCGAGCAGCGCTTCCAGGCCGTCGCCGACACCGCCCCGATCATGATGTGGATGAACACGCCCGACGGGAGCAACGCCTGGTGCAACAAGGGCTATCGGGACTTCTCCGGCATGACGCAAGAGCAGCTCTCGGGCGAGGGCTGGGCCAACTCCGTCCACGCCGACGACCGGGCCGGCATGGTCGAGGCCTGGCAGAACACCGTCGAGGCCCGCGACCCCTGGGACTACGAGTTCCGCGCCTGCCGCGCCGACGGCGAATACCGCTGGATGTTCGCGTACGGCATGCCCCGGTACGACCGCGACGGCGGGTTCCTCGGCTACATCGGCACGGTCGCCGACGTGACCGACCGCCGCGAGGCCGAGGCCCAGCTCAAGGCGGCCCACGACGAGCTCGAGCTCCGTGTCGAGGAGCGCACCAAAGAGCTGCAGTTCAGCGTCGATTCCCTCGCCGCCCGCAACCGCGAGCTCGACCAGTTCGCCCACGCCGCCTCACACGACCTCCGCTCACCGCTCCGCACGATCCTCGGGTTTGCCGAACACCTCCGCGAGCTCGATAACGAAGCCGAGGGCCGGGACGACGACGGCATCGACGCCATCAACCGCATCACGTCTGCCGCCGAACGCATGAGCCGGCTCATCGACTCGCTGCTGCTCTTCGCCACCGTCGGCCGAGGCGAGCTCCGCATCGAAGCCATCGACCCCGCCGGCGTCGTGAGCCAGGTCCGCTCTGACCTGGCACAGGAGATCAAAGCGGCCGGTGCCGAGGTGGTCATCACCGGTGAACTGCCCCCGATCGTGGGCGACCCATCCATGATCCGGTCGGTCTTCCAGAACCTGATCAGCAACGCGATCAAGTACCGGCGTGACGAACCCCCGCGGGTCGAGGTCTCCGGCGAGGCCAACGGCGAGTCGCTGAGCATCTCGGTCCGTGACAACGGAAGCGGCCTCCAAGCCGAGGACATCGACCGCGCCTTCGAGCCGTTCCAACGGCTGCACCCCGGCAAACAGAACCGCGGCACGGGGATCGGCCTCTCGATCTGCCGCCGCGTGATCGAACGCCATGGCGGGACCATCCGCGCCGAGAGCGAACCCGACCGGGGCACCACCTTCACCTTCACCCTCCCCAAGCGCGACGCGCCGAAAGACAAGCCATGGCCACTCTCGAATCCCCTCAACCCCTCGTGATGATCGTCGAGGACGACCCCGACGACCAGGACCTGGCCCGCATCGCCAACCAGCAGCTCGATCGGCCCTATGACCTGCTGCTGGTGGACGACGGCGTTGCCGCCCTCGACCACCTCGAACGCGCCTGCGCCCCGTCGCCCGACCCCGACGCCCGCATCCCCGACCTCCTGCTCGTCGACCTGGCCATGCCCCGGATGGACGGCCAGACCCTGCTCCGGTTCATCCGCTGCCACGCCCGGCTCTGCCACATCCCCGTCGTCATGTTCACCACCTCGACCGCCGACCGCGACATCCGCGCCTGCTACGAGCTCGGCTGCAACTCCTACATCGTCAAGCCCATGTCCATCCGCAGCCTCAAAGACATCCTCGGCACCCTCGACGCCTACTGGTTCGGCTGCGTCCGCCTGCCCGCGTGACCGTGACACCCCAGAACGATCACGAATCTCCCTGAGCAAGATTCCCTAAATTTGCTGCAGGCCGCCATCGCCACACAATTTCGGATATTCTCAGTTTTATTCCGGTGTCAATGAAGGGATTTCCCTTGGCGATTCATGCATTACGCACCCTGGTGGTTGAAGACGATCCGGACCACGCCGACCTGCTGAGGCTGGAGCTGGGCCGGATCAAAGAGCTGTCATTCGATGTTGATCATTGCTCGACCTGCGACGAGGCAATGGATCGGTTGAGCACTGACGAGGCGTTCGATCTGGTCTTTGTCGATTACTGGCTCGAGGGTCAGACCAGCGAAGTGATCCTCGATCGGCTCCGCAATGCGGCGCAGGGTGTCCCGGTTGTGGTGACGACGGGGGCCAACGACGAGTACATCGCCGCGACCGTGACACGGGCCGGGGCTCACCGCTATCTGCGGAAGGATGACCTGTCCGTGCCGCTGCTGCGTGAGGCAATCCGCGACGCGATGCACGACGCTCAGGCGGGCAGCGAGGAGGCGGCCGAGGTCCGTGATGCCCGAGAACGCCTCGCCCGGCTCACCCCCCGTGAGCTTCAGATCGCCAAGCTCATTGGCGAAGGCTTGCTGTCCAAGCAGATCGCCCAGCAGATCGGCTGCACCGAGGGCACCGTGAACCTCCACCGCTCGCACATCATGCAGAAGACCAAGGCCCGGTCCGTGGCCGATGTCGTCCGGCTGGTGCTGCGTGCGGCCTGAACGGCCTAAGCGGCGCGGGTGTTCTTATAAAAAACTGCTTACTCTATGGGTATTGTGATACCTGTTCAGTAGCATCTTGGGATGGCGGGGTGAACGGTTCGTCGGCTAATTTTTTCGCATAGCACAAGGAATGTGCTTTTCAACAGCGGAAAGGAATCCGACCATGCCGATCGCAGCCGTCTCACACCACGCTCTTCCCACCGGGCCCCGTTTCACCGAATTCGCGTCTTCTGAGTACGCCGCCGAAGAGCCCTGCCTCGCCCGGCAACGCCTGATCAATCGGGTCCGCAGCGACCTGCGTCACGGCGTCTACGACGAGCCCGAGGCGGTCGGTCGCCGACTCGACGCTTGCCTGGATCGCATCCTCTCCGATCTCTCGGGCGGCTCGTAAACACAGCGTGTCAGTGAGGGCTTCACGCTACAGGCGATTCCGGGTGTCTGTCCCGTGTGGCCCCACGCTTCAGCCGATCCCCAGCCCGGCGAGGACGCGCTGCCGATAGGCCTCGTCGTCCCGCCCGGCGATGCGGGCGACCTGTTCGTCGCTCATCCACGTCGGCTCGCCGATCGCCAGGGCCCCGGCCAGGATCTCCGCCGACTTCACTGCCATCGCCGTGATCCGATCGACCTCCGCGGCCGACTGGCCCACCGCAATAAATCCATGGTTCTGGAGGAAGATGGTCTTGGGCGGCTGCCCGTACCGCTCGAGATAGTCGGCCGCCCCGTCACGCACCGCCCGCGCCAACGGCAGCCCAGGGTCGACATACGGGATCAGCACCGCCGACACACCGCAGACCACGATCTGGTCGGGGAACAGCCGGTTCGTCAGCAGCCCGAAGTACTCGGAGCAAGCGATCCCGTTAATGGCGACCGGGTGCGTGTGGCCAACGCACTCGACCCCGGACAGGTCGAGCAGGGCGGCGTGCATCGCGGTCTCCACCGACGGCCGCTTCGTCGCTTCCGGATCGACACACGCATCCGCCAACGCCTTAACGATCTGCTGATCATCGAGGTCGGGCCCGTCGAGCATCGCCCGGCAGGCGGCGCGGTCCACCTCAAGCAAGTCATCGCTGGACAGGTCGGCGAGGCGTGAGCCGCTGGCCTTGACCCAGAACGTGGCGGCGCCGGCCCCGGCGGAGGTGTTGCCCTCGCCGAGGATGGCGCAGCGGCGCTCGGGTCGGCCGAGGCTGTGGGACAGTTCGATCAGGGCGGGGCGGGGGTCGTCGGGCATGGGGGCGTTCGGGTCTTGCGTTGGATGGCGTGATGTGTTGGCGTGTAGCGGGTGCACCGAAGGTGCCCGCGGTTAGAGCGGGACGCTGCGCGTCACCCGCTACACAATGATCGTGTGGTGTTCAACGCAGAAACGCTTCGTGCAAGCCACCATCGACGTTGATGACCTGGCCGGTCGTCTTCGACGACTGCGACGAGACCAGGAAGTACGCGGCCTCGGCCTGGTCGTCGGGCGTGATCGGCTCGTGCAGCAGGGTTCGTTTTGCATAAAACCCGGCGAGGCTGTCGCGGAGTTCGTCGTCGCTGGCGTCTTCGCGGAACGGGATGTCGTACTTGGTCAGCGACGCGATCACGCGGTCACGCGGGAACATGGTCGAGCCCTTCACCACCGTCGCGGGGGCCACGGCATTGACGCGGACGGTCGGTGCGAGCTCGATCGCCATCTCGCGGACCACGTGGTTCGCCGCAGCCTTGGAGGTGTCGTAGGCGACCGAGCCCTTCTTGGGGACCACGCCGTTGACCGAAGTCGTCAGCACCGCCGACGTGGGCAGGGCCTGATCCTTGAAGAGGGTTCGGCACTCGTCGAGGGTGTTGTAGAGGCCCATGACGTTGACGTCGAAGGTGAGCTTCCACTGGTCGTCGGTGAGCTTGCCGTCGCGGCTGGGCGGGATGAAGACGCCGGCGGTGATGACGAGGTGATCGATCCCGCCGTAGGCGAGGACGGCTTGTTTGATCAGGCCTTGTATAGAACCGCGGTCGGTCATATTGCAGGTGGCGGCGATGGCGGGGCCGCAGCCGGAGATGCCCGTGCCGGCGACGCCGATGCCCTGGCCGTAGAGGTCGGTGAGCTCGTCGGCGGTGGCCTGCGCGGCGTCGGCGTTCATGTCGGCGATGACAACGTGTGCGCCCTCCTTGGCGAGTCTGTGGGCGATGGACTTCCCGATACCCGAGCCGCCGCCGATGATTACAGCGATGTTCCGGGCGAGTTCTTTTTCCGGGGGCATGCGCTGGAGCTTGGCTTCTTCGAGCAGCCAGTACTCGATGTCGAACGCTTCCTGCTGCGGCAGGGCGACGTACTCGTCGATCGCTTCTGCGCCCCGCATCACTTCGACGGCACAGTTGTAGAACTCGGCGGTCACGCGCGACTCGCTCTTATTCTTGCCCCACGTGATCATGCCGATCCCCGGGATCAGGATTACCGTGGGATTGGGGTCGCGCATCGCGGGGCTGTTGTCGTGCTTGCAGTTTTCGTAGTAGGCGGTGTAGTCCTGGCGGTACTGATCGAGGCCCGTATCAAGCAGCGACTTGAGGTCATCCAGCGTCTGCGTCTGGGGGTCCCAGGCGACGTAGAGCGGTTTGATCTTGGTGCGGAGGAAGTGGTCGGGGCAGCTGGTGCCGAGCTCGGCGAGACGCGGCGCGTCGTTGGAGTTGACGAAGCGGAGGATCGTCGGGTCGGACTGGACGGTACCGATGAAGCGTTTCTGTTGAGACACCCGGCCGCGGAGCCAGGGCAAGAGTTCGACGAGCAAGGCATCGCGCTGCTCATCGTCGAGCGTTTGATACTTTTGCCCGCCGAATGTTTGGTCGCCCTTGTCTTTGGATTCGATGTAGGCGGCGGCTTTCTCGGTGAGTGAGAGTGTGAGTTCGTAGCAGGCCTTGTCGTCGTCGGCCCAGTTGATCAGGCCGTGCTGCCCCATGATGAGGCCTTGGAGTTTGGGGTTGGCTTCGTGGGCGCGTTGCATCTGTAGGCCGAGCTCGAAGCCGGGGCGGAGCCAGGGGACGTAGCCGATGGCGTCGCCGAAGACGTCGGTGGTGAGGGCTTCGCGGTTTTTGCTGGCGGCGATGGCGATCGCGGCGTTGGGGTGCATGTGATCGACGTGCCGGGCGGGGAGGAAGCCGTGCAGGGGCGTGTCGATGGAACTGGGGCGGGGGTTGAGGTTGTAGGTGCAGTGCGGGAACATCCCGACCATGGCGTCCTCGGCGGGGGTCTTAGGCCCGTTGTCGGGCATGTTGGCGTAGACCTGTCGGAGGCCCAGTAGCTGGTCGAGGACCAGCGAGGAGAAGTTCGTAGCCTTGGCGGTGCGGAGGTCGCCGCCGGAGCCCTTGACCCAGAGCACGTCGACGTCTTCGCCGGTGAGCGGGTCTTTCTCGAGAGCCTTGGAGGAGGTGTTGCCACCGCCGGTGTTGGTGATGCGTTGGTCCGAGCCGAGGAGGTTGGAGCGGTAGACGAGGCGTTCGAGGGGGGACATCGCGTCGGCGGTGGCGTCGTCCCAGCCGTAGTGGACGTGCTGGAAGGACGGGAGGGTGGCGGTGGTCATGGGGAGCCTTGCGGGGTGAAAAGGTATGATCAAAAAACCATAGAATCACAGATTATCAAAGAAAATCAGGCAGTCAATTGGTGATTTGTGTTGGATTTTGGTTTGAAAAGCCCGATACAGGCGGGTAACGTGCGTGGAGGTAGTGGGGTTTGAGGGCTTTTCGATGATCGCGACGCTCCGGCAAAAGCAGATCCTGCACCGCGTGACCGACACGGGCGCGGCCCGGGTGGCGGACCTGGCCCGCGATCTGGAGGTGACGGAAGAGACCATCCGGCGGGACCTCAACACCCTGTCGGAGCGGGGCATGCTGGCCCGGACGCACGGCGGGGCGGTGGCGTTGGAGAGTGATGACGGGCGGGTCGAGCTGCCGTACGACACCCGGGACGCGACGCGGATGGCGGAGAAGGGGGCGATCGCGCGGGCGGCGTTGAAGCTGATCGAGCCGGGCACGGTGATCGCGCTGGACGCGAGCTCGACGGCGTGTCAGCTGGCGAAGCTGCTGCCGGACCAGCCGATGACGGTGGTGACCAACTCGCTGGTGGTCTGCACGCTTTTGGCGCGGCGGGAGCGGATCGAGGTGGTGTGCACGGGCGGGACGCTGGACGCGGAGGCGATGGCGTTCGGCGGGCTGCAGGCGATGCGGACGCTGGAAGCCTTGAACGTGGAGCAGCTGTTTTTCTCGGTGCGGGGGATTGACCTGAAGCGGGGGCTGTCGGAGGCGAGTGACCGGCACGCGGCGGTGAAGCTGCAGATGCTCGAGTCGGCGCAGCGGCGGGTCTTGCTGGCGGACACGAGCAAGCTGGGGCTGGCGTCGGCGGTGTTCTTTGCGCCGGTGGAGATGGCGGACCGGGTGATTGTGGAGGCGGGCGGCGGGCCGAGCGTGGCGGAGGCGCTGGAAGAGCTGCGGGAGCGTGGCGTGCAGGTCGAGGAAGCGGGATAGGTTTCCGGGTACCTTGACGGTCCTGAATCTCGCGTCTCGTGTTTGGAGTTGACAGATGAGTACTGGATTTGATCCGCTGCGGGTGGGGATTATTGGCTGTGGCAAGATCTCGAACGCCTACTACAACGGCTGCAAGCTCTACGACGAGTTAGAGCTGGTGCACGTCGCCGACCTGGATGTGGAACGGGCCAAAGAGGTCGGCGAAGGCTGGGGCGTTGCACAAGCGGGTTCGGTCGAGGGCTTGCTGGCGGACGCGTCGGTAGAAGCGGTGGTGAACCTGACGATCCCGGCGGCGCACGCGCCGGTGAACGAGCAGGCGCTGCGTGCGGGGAAGCATGTGTACCTGGAGAAGCCGTTGGCCTTGACGGTGGAGGAGGCGCTGCCGGTGCTGGCGTTGGCGGAGGAGCTGGGGCTGCGGGTGAGCTGCGCGCCAGACACGTTCTTGGGGGTGTCGCATCAGACGGCCCGCCGGGCGATCGACGACGGAAAGATCGGCCGACCGACCTCGGCCACACTCTTCATGCAGGGGCGGGGCCACGAGCACTGGCACCCCGCGCCGGAGTTCTACTACAAGCCCGGCGGCGGCCCGCTCTACGACATGGGGCCTTACTACCTCACCGATCTGGTGCAGCTGCTCGGGCCGATCCGGCGGGTCTCGGCGATGGCGGGGCGGGCGTTCGAGCAGCGGGCGATCTCGAGCCAGCCGTTGGCGGGGCAGGTGATCGACGTCGAGCTCGACACGCATGTGGCCGCGACGCTGGAGATGGGCAGCGGTGCCATCGTAACGCTGATTATGAGCTTCGACATCGCCAAGCACTCGCTGCCGAACATCCAGGTGCACGGCACCGAAGGCTCGCTGCAGGTGCCGGACCCCAACGGGTTTGGGGGTGAGGTGCGAGTGTGTGCGTGGGGGAGCGATGAGTGGGAAGAGGTGCCGGCGATCGCGCCCGAAGCGGGGCAGCGCGGGGCGGGGCTGGCGGATATGGCCCGGGCGATCCGCGAGGGGGGCCCGCACCTGGTGTCCGCCGAGCTCGCGCTGCACGTGCTTGAAGCGATGGAAGCGATCAGCGAATCGGCAGCGTCCGGGCGGGCGGTCGAACTCCGGCACGTGTGTGAACGGCCGGGCGTCCTTGAACCCCTATCCGTCTGAGCGAGCTATGCAACACCTTCATCAACGTCGTTGGACTTGTGCTCTTGCATCCCTGGTTGCGGTAGGGGCTGTCGGGCTCACTACCCCGTCGTTGGGCGAGCCGGCGACGCAGCCCGGCGGCGGCGAGGTCGTGCTGAGCGTGATGCCCAAGAGCAATCGGGTGCAGCGGTCGAACTACGGGAAGGACTCGTTCACGCTGAAGAACACCGGGGACAAGGTGGTGACGGGCGTGGTGATTGATGTGACCGGTGCGTTGTACCCGGACGTGGTGTTTGACCCGGAAGGGTTGGCGGGGGACAGCGTGGCGAAGGCGTTGAAGCTGGACACGCCGGGGGGCACGGGCGTGGTGGACCCGAGCGGTGCGCCGGGGCCGAGCTATGTCGGCCCTGGCGGTGCGGCGGGGTATCGGGGGCTCCGGCTGGTGTTTGATGCCGAGGTGGATGGCGGCTTTGAGCCGGGCGAGTCGGTGGGGTTCTCGATCGACATGGACCCGAACTCGATCGCGGGGACGCGGAAGCGGCCTCTGGATCAGGGGGCGTTCCCGAAGTGGGATGTGGGCGGCGTGTCGGGGGCCGAGATGATCGGCTCGCGGTTCACGGTGACGTTTGTGGATGGGAGCACGGCGACGGGTCAGCTGCATGGGACGAAGACGCAGGCGGGCTCGCACGGGCTGGCATCGCAGTCGGCGTTGGTGGAAGGGCTGACGGTTCAGGCCAACGGCGTGGAGCCCGGCGGGGTCGGCAAGTATGGGGCCAATGGTTTCAAGGTCGTGGTGAAGGGGCCCGCGGGGCAGACGGCGCGGGTCGTGCTCACACGCGGTTGCATCCAGCCGGCGACGCCCTACGCGGATTTCCTGGCGGAGCAACTGAACACGCTGGCGGCGTCGCCATTCCCGGCGAACAACGCGGTGGACTTCCAGACGATTGATGTGGTGCTGACCGGTGAGGAGCAGGACCTGACGGATCGGTTCGATGTGTCGGGGAAGACCGATACGCGGTTTGTGTTGAACCCGGAGCAGCCGTTCAGTGCGGATGCGCACACGCTGCCATTGGGGGTAGTGGCGGCGGTGATCGATCCAGCGCGTGGGGGGCTGCCGATCGGTGCGGTGACGGTACCGATCTATCTGCGTTACGAGTGATACCCAGCCAACATAGATCGCGCTACCGAAACAGACCCGCCCTTGCCTCACGAGAATCATTTGGGATGGATAAGGGCTGGGTGCGAAAGCCAAAGGCGAACGAGGCCGGGTCGATACCAATCCTCAGGAGAACGAAGGCGTTGGGTCGGGTGGCGGTGCGTGAAGCGAACCCTCGTCCGGCAGACGCTCTACTGCTGCCACAACTCGTGGCGCCAGCGCGGCGGGGGTCGTCGCTCGCGGACCTCGAAGACGAAGGGCGTGTTGGACTCCCGGCCGTGCCTGTCGATGCTGGTCACGAGTACCCGGTGCACACCCGGCTTGAGGTCCACTGGCAGCCGGTATCGCCAGAGGTGCATGTTGCGGTCGGCGACGTTCCGCATTGGTTGCGGCGGAGACGGGCCGTACGAGCGCCCCCGAAATCCTTCAAAGCCCTGGTTGCGTGGCTCGCCTGACCGGCTCTGGATCGCAAATCGCGCGACCGAGAGCTGCCGCTTGGCCGCAAACGGGTCGGCCCATTCCGCGCCGATGCGCGGCGCTTCACCGCTGCCCTGTTGGGTCCGCTCCATTACATAGGTTTCGCTGCTGGCGGTCGTCACCTTGACCTTGGTTTCACGGGAGCCGGCCCAGACGTTGGCCGTCAGGTACACGCCCTCGGTCAGATCGCCCGGCGTCACGATGCGGTTGTCGGGCAGGTCGTTGATCGATAGCGGCGGCACGGGGTTGCGTGTTTCCCTGTCCTCGGCCCGCCACGCCATGAGCGTCTCGAACCAACTGCGGAAACCCGGCGTGTTCAGGTCGACCCACTGCGGCGCTTCACCGCCGACCCCCAGGCCGAGGTAGGTCTCCATCATGAGGGCGCCGTTGAAATCCAGCAGCAGCACCCCCTTGGGCTCGCCGGTGCGCTGCAGCGCCATCGGCACCCCGAAGATGTCGAAGTCACCGTGGAACCAAGACCCCGACGCGGCGCCGGCGAGCATGTGGCGGAAGGGCAGGGTCGTCACCCCGGTGGCCTCGGCCCAGCCCGCAAAGGACTCGCCGGGCGCGAGGTTCTCCATCGTGTGGGTGTGCCCGGACAGCGACAGTGCGGGTCGGCCCTCAACGAGTCTGTGGATCTCTGCGAGGTTGTCGGTCTGGTGCCGCCGGGTCCGGGAATCAACGAACGACACAAAAGGGATGTGGTGGGCGAAGACGATCTTGCGGTCGCGCGGCGTGTGTTCGAGGAGGTTACGCAGCCAGGTCATCTGCGTATCGTCCACGATGCCGTTGTAAGGGCCGTTCGGCCCCGGGAAGACGACGTTGTCGAGGATGACGAACAGGGCCTGCCCGCGCTCGAAGGCGTAGTACTGCGGGCCGTAGAGCCGACGCCAGCTGTCGGAGGAATGGGCGTCGGAGGTCGCGTCGAAATCGAAGTCGTGGTTGCCGTGGACCAGGTACTGTGGTGCGCCGACCGCCGAGCCGACCTCCAGCAAGCGGTGCAGCAGCCCCAGGTCGTCGCCGACGACGTCGCCCACGTAGAGCATCAAGTCGATCTCGCTGCCGTGCCGTAAGAGGTCGGCCACCGCGCTGTCGCGGAAGTAGCCGATCTCCGCGTTCGAGTAGGCCTGGCTGTCGCCAATCACTGCCACCCGGAACGTCGCGTCACCCGGCGTGCGACGCAGGGGGAAGTTCACGACCGACGGGGCCGGCCCGGTGTCGGGCAGACCGCCGTAACGCAGCGTCTCGGGCGTTCCCCCCGGCTTGTGGATGTAGAAAAACTGCGGCACACGGCGTTAGTCGACCGGGCTCTCCCAGCCCGAAGGCTGCACGACCGTCAGGTTCATGTCCCGTCGGACGTCGAGCATATACCGCCCCTGCTCATCGGTCTTCACGACGTCCAGGCCGTTGGACACCAGCACCCCGGGCACGCCCGGCTCGTCGGCGTTGTGTTGGCCGTTGCCGTTGAGGTCGGCAAAGACCACACCGCTGACGGTCTTGCCGTCACCCCCGGCCCCGCGCACCACTTCGGGGCCGGCCAACCACGGTTCCGCCGCATCAAGCGGGGCTGCCATGCATACTGAGATGGCGACCGTGATCGCAAGCGCTAACCGTGTGCGAATGTTGTGGGGTTGCATAGCCCGCACATTATCGAGGGAGATGGCAGGCAGCCAGCCGTGAAGTGTTAGTTATTGCTGAGTGAAGGCTTGCCCTGCGGCGCACGCCTTGATGGCACCGCTCAGACATTGCTGCTTGATCAGGCCTAGCTGCGCCGTCGGGCTTTACGATAAGCGATATCACGCTCCGACTCCTCGAAGAATCCAAGCCTATCTAAGACAAGAGCCGCTCGCATCATGCCGGTCCGGGTGTCGAGGTGACGATCGGTATGGTGCTGGCGTCGACCGATCTGGTGTTTGGGTGAGGATGTTGCGTCGCCGGTTATGAAGTGTGACACGGTGTGAGGCGGGGGAACCTCACGGTGTGGTGGGCGGGGTCCAGATGCAGCGGAAGCCGGTGTGTTGGAGGGAGGTGTCGGCGGGGAGGCCGCGTCGGGCGGAGGGGCGGTAGGACTCGCAGTAGTCGACGTGGCAGAGGAAGGAGCCGCCCTTGACCACGCGGGAGACGCCGCCGGGGTTGGCCGCATCGGAGGCAGCGGGGGGGCTCTTCGGGTTGATGGCGACGCCGCGCTGGGCGAGCTCGGCGTGGCGCTGGTCGCGGTAGTAGTCGGCGGTCCACTCCCAGACGTTGCCCATCATGTCGTAGAGGCCGTAGCCGTTGGGGGGGTACGTGCGGACGGGTGCGGTGAGGACGTGGCCGTCGTCTTGGGTGTTGCGGTGGGGGAAGGTGCCGTCCCAGGTGTTGGCCAGTGACTGGCCATCGGGCTTGAAGGTGTCGCCCCAGGCGAAGCGACCGCGGTCATTACCGCCCTTGGCGGCGTACTCCCACTCGGCCTCGGTGGGGAGTCGTTTGCCGGCCCACTGTGCGTAAGCGTTGGCGTCTTCCCAGGCGACGTGGACGACGGGGTGGTTGTCCTTGCCTTCGATGGAGCTGCCGGGGCCTTCGGGCTGACGCCAGGTTGCGCCGGGGGTCCAGGCCCACCAGGCGGAGAAGTTGTTGAGGGGCACGGCGTGGTCGGGGGGCGAGAAGACGACGGAGCCGGGCGCGAGGGCTTCGTCGGGAGGTTTCGGGGTACCGGGGGGTGCCTGCTTGCGGAGCTCTTCCCAGTCGATGGCGCGTTCGGCCAGGGTGACGTAGCCGGTGGCCTGGACGAATTCGGCGAACTGGGCGTTGGTGACTTCGGTGGGGTCGATCCAGAAGCCGTCGAGCTTGACGCGGTGGGGGGGCTGCTCGTTGGGCCAGGTGTTGGGGGCGTTGGTGCCCATGGTGAATTCGCCGGCGGGGACGAAGACCATGCCGGGGGGCGGGGTGACGTCGGCGTTGACGGGCTCGGCGGGGGTGTCGGCGTTGGCGGTGATAGCGCTAAGTCGGGTGGGGATGTCGGTACAGCAAGATTTAGGAGCGTCTTCGGCGTGGGTCTGCATGGTGAGCAGGCCGAGGGTGAGGCAGGCGGCGGCGATGCTTAAGACGCGGCTGGGCCGAGGGGTTGGGGGGTCGTGTGCCATAGCTATAAGACTACCGCAGGGTGTGTGTAGTGCGATGAAATGTGGGTTTGGCGTGGTGTCGCTACCTTGTGGGTCGGTCGGTCTGCTGCTCTGTGAGGCGAATCTGATGGTGATGGAACTGCTGCGGGCGGGGTTGGGGTTGGCGTTTTTCGTGGGGGTGGCGTGGCTGATGTCGAGCGCGAAGGGGCGGTTCCCTTGGCGGGTGGTTGTGGCGGGGCTGGCGTTGCAGGTGGGGTTGGCGGTATTGGTGCTGTGGTGGGGGCCGGGGGCATGGGCGGTGGGGGCGGTCGCGTCGGGGGTGCGGGAGATGCTGGACCGGGCGGTGACGCCGGCGGTGTCGGTGGTGTTTGGGAATGTGTTGGCAGAGGGGGAGGAGCCGATCGGGTTTGTGTTCGCGTTTGCGGGGACGGGGCTGCTGGGGATTATTTTTTTCTCGGCGTTGTTGGCGGTGCTTTATCACCTGCGGGTGATGCAGGTGGTGGTGTGGGCGTTGGCGTGGATGCTGAGCAAGACGCTGCGGGTGTCGGGGGCGGAGTCGTTGGCGATGGCGGCGAACGTGTTTGTGGGGCAGACCGAGGCACCGCTGGTGATCCGGCCTTACCTGGCGAAGCTGACGCGGAGCGAGCTGATGACGTTGATGGTGGGCGGGTTTGCGACGATCGCGGGGACGGTGTTGGCGGTGTACATCGGGATCACGGAGAAGGTCGCGCCGGGGCTGGGGCAGCACTTCATCGCGGCGTCGATCATGTCGGCACCGGCGGCGTTTCTGATCGCGAAGGTGATGGTGCCGGAGACGGAGCAGCCGGCGACGCGGGGGCTGCTGCCTTTGCGGGATCTAGTGAAGCAGGGGCGGGGTTCGGGGAACGTGGTGGAGGCGGCGGCGGCGGGGACGCAGGACGGGCTGAAACTCTATCTGAATGTGGTGGCGATGATCATCGCGTTTTTGGGGTTGGTGTATCTGGTGGACTGGCCGTTGGGGGCACTGGGGGGTTGGCTTGAATCGGTGGCGGGTTGGGGGCCGGGCGAGGAGCTATCGCTGCGATTTCTGTTGGGGCTGGTGTTTGCGCCGGTAGCTTGGCTGATGGGGGTGGAGGGGTGGGCGGACTGTCAGCGGATGGGATCGCTGATGGGCACGAAGCTGACGCTGAGCGAGTTCGTGGCGTTTTTGGATCTGAGCAAGATGGTGGTCGGTGCGGAAGGGGGGTTCGCGAGTGAGCGGTCGGCGCGGATGGCGGTGTACACGCTGTGCGGGTTTGCGAACGTGGCGTCGATCGGGATCCAGATCGGGGGGATCGCGGCGCTGGTGCCGGAGCTGCGGCGGGACCTGTCGAGGCTGGCGGTGCGGGCGATGCTGGCGGGGGCGATGGCGTCGTGGATGACGGCGACGGTGGCGGGGGTGTTTGTTTGAGGAGTAAGGAGTATCGAGTAAGGGGTAAAAAGGTTGTGTGTTTTGCAGGTTTAGCGCGTGTTTCGTTCGCGTATAGCGGGTGAAGCGAAGGTGCCCGCGGTTTCGGAGCGGGACGCTTCGCGTCTCCCGCTACATGCTTTGGAAATCCGCTCTAACGCATTTGTAGGAGCGGTTGGATGTGTTTGAGTGCGGTGTCGAGGCGTTGATCGAGGGGTTGGTTGATCAGGGTGAAGGGCATGCCGCGTTGAGTGAGTGCTTCGGTGAAGCGCTGCGTGAACCAGGGGCGGCTGGTGGGGCTTTGGCGGAGGCCGTCGTCGTGCCAGGGCAGGTGATCGTGGGTGCAGAGCAGGTGCAGGGCGTAGCGGCGATGGTCGGCGAGCCGGGCGACGCCGGGGTGTGGAGTCTTGAAGTAGAACTCGGACCAGAGGAGGGTGGAGAGGGCGTCGGTGTCGCAGACGATGCAGGGGTGTTGGTTGCGGATTGCTTCATCGAAGGCGGTGTCTTCCCGGGCGAGTTGGCCCTGGGCGATGTCGAGGGATTGGTCGGGGGTGTAAGAGGGGCCGTGTTCGAGGAGGTAGTCGCGGGCAAACTCGGAGGCGAGGGGGCAGCCGAGGGCGTCGGCGAGTTGCTGGGCGAGGGTGGACTTGCCGGTGGACTCGCCCCCGACGACGGCGAAGCGGAGGGGTTGGAGGGGTGGTGGGGTTGGCGATTGCATGGGTAGCACAGGCTACCGCGGGGGCATGATCTCGGCAGGGATATCGAGCACCTTGTCATCCGCGCCCTCCGCGAATCGGCTGATGCGGAAGGTGTTGGCCTGGGACCAGTCGACCTCGACGCGGCCGTCGCCGAGGACGATGCGGCCGAGCTTGTCGCGGAGGAAGGCGGCGAGGGCCTGGTACTCGGGGTCGTTGGCGACGTTGCGGCGTTCGAGGGGGTCGTGCTTGAGGTCGTAGAGGGCGAGCTCGACCTGTTCGACGGGGGCGGTGAGGGCCCACTTGAGGTTCTGGCCGATCTGGTCGGCGGGGATCCGGCCGGGGAAGGGGCGGGTCTTCATGGAGAAGCGGAAGCGGTCGGTGTGGAGGTAGGCGCGGTGTCCGATGACGAGGCTCATCTCGCCGAGGGCGTAGGCGCGTGGGGCGACCCGGCCGTGAAGGGTATCGGTGAGGTCGACACCGTCGAGGTGTTGGTACTTGGTGGGGTCGTTGAGGTCGGCACCCGCGGCCTTGAGCATGGTGGGGGCGAGGTCGACGTACTCGACGATGCCGCGGTGGACCTTGCCGGCGGGGACCAGCGACTTGTCGGACGACACGAGGATGATGGCGTTGTTGACCGACTGCCGCCAGGGGCCGAACTTGGCCATGATGCCCTGCTCGCCGAGGTGCCAGCCGTGGTCACCAACGGCATAGACGATGAGCCAGGGCCGGCCTTGCTTTTCGCTGTAGGTGGTAAAGGCTTCGACCGCTTCGGCGAGTAGCGTGTCGCCGTGGGCACAGAAGGCGTAGTAGTCCTGGATGGCCTGCTGTTTCTCGGCGTCGGTGTAGTCGTTCGCGGTCATCGCGTTGTACATCCGCTTGAGCTGCGCGGGCATGGCTTCGACCTCGTCGAGGCTGAACCTGGGCACGTTGTAGGTGTGCTTCTGGAAGCGATCGCGCACGGACTTCGGCGGCAGCACGGGCGTGTGCGGGAGGTGGAAGCCCAGGTGCATGAGCAGCGGCTTGCTCGGATCGGGCCCGACGACGGGCTTGCCCCAGAGGGTCTCGAAGGGTTGGCCCGCGTTCTTGAGATAGTTCGTGAATTCACGGACGACCCGGGCGTCGACGGTTTCTTCGGCGGGCATCGGGTTGACCCCGCCGAGGATCAGGTTCTTATTGAAGCGGGTGTAGGAGCGGAGGATGTCGAACTCGTCTTCGATCTCGGCGCGGATGCGGCGGTCTTCATCGGTGACGGGGCCGTCGGTGCGGGAGAAGAAGTGTTGTTTGACGCGACCGTCGGGGTAGTGGGCCCACTCGGCGACGCCGAGTTTTTTCCAGTCCTTGGTGTAGGCGGTGTTGGCGAAGAGGTCGCCGAGGCCTTGCTTTTGGAGGTCGTTCTTGAAGTGGACGCGGTGGTCCCAGTGGCCGGGGTCGTGGAAGCCTTGGCCGGGGCCCCAGCGGTAGATGTAGCTGTCGGCCTTGCCGAAGGTGGCGGCGGTGTAGCCGTAGTCACGGCGGAGGAACTGGGTGACGGTGGGGCGGACGAAGTCGGGCTCTTGGTGGGTGAGCTCGAAGGCGTAGTGGCCGTGACGGAACGGGTAACGCCCGGCGTGGAACGAGCCGCGTGAGGGACCGCAGGCGGGGGCGTTGTTGAAGGCGTTGACGAAGAGGGTGCCCTGGGCGGCGAGCCTGTCGGCGGTGGGCGACTCGACGTAGCCGAGGGGGCTGTGGTCGGTGCCGTAGACGGCACGGTTGTAGGCTTGGATGGAGTCGGGGCGTTGGTCGTCGGTGACGATCCAGAGGATGTTGGGCGTGGTGGTGTCGGCGTGTGCGGGAGCGGTTGCGGCAAGGGTGAGACCGAGCAACAGCAGCGTGAGGGTGACGAGTGGTTGCATGGTGAGGGTTCCTGCAGGTACGCAGATCGGAGAGAGAGGACGCGGGGGTAGTGATCTCGGGCCCCAAAGCATAATGTATGCAATATTGGATTTAAACCCAGTGCTCTCCCCGCGCATGGATGATGAAATGGATCGCCCGAACGTCCTGCTGATCATCACTGACGACCAGGGCTACGGCGATTTTGGCTGCACGGGGAATCCGTGGCTCAGGACGCCGGCCCTGGATCGGTTGCACGACGACGCGGTGCGTTTGCAGCAGTTCCATCTGGACCCGATGTGTGCGCCGAGCCGGGCGGCCCTGATGACGGGGTGCTATTCGGCCAGGGCGGGGGTGTGGAGCACGCTGACCGGGCGATACTTCTTGAACCGCGACCTGCCGACGATGGCGGACGCGTTCCGGGGGGCGGGCTACCGCACGGGGATGTTCGGCAAGTGGCACCTCGGTGACTCGGCCCGCTACCTGCCGAACGACCGCGGCTTCGACGAGGCGCTCTACCACGGCGGGGGGGTCATCGGCGAGATGCCCGATCACTGGAACAACGACTACTTCAACGCGGTGCTGCAACGCAACGGCGAGCAAGAGCGGTTCGCGGACGAGTACTGCACCGACCTGTGGTTTCGGGAGGCGTCGGGTTTTATAGAAGGCAGCGTCGAGCGGGATGTGCCGTTCTTTTGTTACCTGGCGACGAACGCGCCGCACTCGCCGTTCGATGTGCACGCCCGTTATGTCGAGCCTTACCTGGAGCAAGGGGTGCCGGCCGAGCGGGCCCGGTTCTTCGGGATGATTGCCAACCTCGACGAGAACGTCGGGCGGATGCGTGACCGCCTCGAAACGCTCGGCATCGCGGACAACACGATCGTGCTGTACATGGGCGACAACGGCACGTCGTGCGGGGCGACGGTCGACCACGAGGGTCATGTCGATGCCGGGTATAACGCGGGGATGCGGGGCAAGAAGTGCTGGGCGACGGACGGCGGGCACCGCAACTTGTGTCTCTTGCGTTGGCCGGGTGGTGGGTGGTCTGGCGGCCGCGATGTAGAAGAACTCACGGCGCACTTCGACCTGCTGCCCACGTTGGCGGGGGCGTGCGGGCTGGAGCACGGGCCGAGTGACGGGCGTGATTTGGGCTGGTGTTTGAAGGGTGAAGCGGATGCGGGTCTGGCGGAGCGCACGCTCGTCGTGCACAACCAGCAGCGGGACAACCCGGAGAAGTACAAGGACTTTGAGGTGCTGACCGCAGACTGGCGGCTGGTGCAGACGACATCGTGGGGCCCGGGTCGGCGTGAACTGACCGCGGCGGGTGATGATCCCGGGCAGCGGCGGAACGTGATCGACGACCACCCCGAGGTCACGGATCGGTTGATGTCGGTTTACGAAGAATGGTGGGCGGGGTTGGACACCGCGTTCGATCAGGTCTGGCCGTTCTATCTGGGGCGGGAGGACTCTGAGGTGATGATGACCGCTCATGCGTGGCACGGCACGACGCGGCCGACCGGCGTGTACGACCAGAACCACTGCCGGCTGGGCGTCGAGCAGAACGGGTACTGGCTGATTGAGGTGGTGGAAGCGGGGGGGTACGCGTTTGAGATGCGGCGTTGGCCGAAGGAGGCGGACGCGCCGATTGCGGGGGGTGTGCCGGCCCGGACGGGGGTGCCGCACGTGAGCGATCGACCGGAGGGCGTAGCCTTGCCGATCGTGCGAGCAACGCTCCAGATCACTCGGGATACCGATGGGATCGTGCTTTTGGACGAGAGCGCCGAGGTCCGGGCGGACACGAAACACGTCACGCACGGGTGCGAGCTGCCCCGTGGCCGATTCCGGGTCATGACGCGTCTAGCGGATGCCCAAGGCACTGAGTGGGGGGCTTACTACCTCTATGCCTCGGCCTCGGTGTCAGGGGTATGAGGCCCGATCGGCTTTTTGTATACTTTGGACAATCTTGCGCTGGTGACCCGTCCGTCGCCCCGCTGTTTCCCTCCCCCGTCCTGGTGTCACCGGGATCGCCGTTTCTGGGTCACCCTCAGCCAGCCGCTCATCACCCCTTCCCGAGACCTGTCGCATGCCCCGCCTCACTTCACGCTATCTGCCGGCCCTGACCCTCTTCGCGTACTGCCTCGGCCTGGCGATTCCCAGCGAAGCGCACGCCGAACCGGCCCCTCAGCCCAACATCCTTTGGATCATCACCGACGACCAGCGGGCCGACTCGATCGCGGCGTTCAACCGCATCCGGACGGGTAAGCCGGAGAGCGCGCTCGGTTATGTCAGCTCACCGAACGTTGATCGCCTGGTAGCCGAGGGCGTGACGTTTATCAATGCCTACAACCAGAGCCCCGCGTGTGCCCCGAGCCGATCGGTCATGCACTCGGGCCGATACCCCCACCGCCGCGGGGTCTACGGCTTTGAGCTGCACCACGCAAACAACCCCGACCTCTACCGCCCCAGCATCCCGCAGAACCTCGCCGCCGCCGGCTACCAGACCGCCCGCTCGGGCAAGCTCGGCGAACGCACGATCCAGTGGGACGGCAAGGGTGTGAACTGGAAGAACACCTACTACCAGCAGGACCTCGGCAGCGTCCGCGATCCCGGGCTCGTCGGCCACACCGACTGGATCAACGAGCCGGTCTGGCAGCGCGAACCCCGCGGCCACAACCTGCACCTGTTCTTCGATGATGGCGAACACGTCGTGTTCTTCAACCCCAGCAAGGGCGAGATGGCGCCGGAAGACCTCGCGATCGCCAAGGCGGCCTTCGAGCGGCTTGACATGATGCCCCACTACAAGCCCGGCGAGGAGACGCCCTACGGCAACATGGTCCTCGCGGGGGTCAGCTCCCGCTCCGCCGGCTTCACCCGCGACGGCTACCACGTCCGGCAACTGAAGCAATACCTGAGCAGTCCGAACCAGAGCTACGAGACCAAATGGGGCGCGACGCTGACCGGGGCCGACCCGAGCAAGCCGCAGTTCCTGCACCTGGGCTTCGACTTCCCGCACACCCCGGTCGTCCCGCCCGCGTCGTTCCGGGAGCAGTTCATGAAGCACGACTACAACATCCCCGGCCCTGCGCCGGGCGAGATCGAGTCGTTCCCGCCCACGATGAAGCGGGTCTTCCAGAGTAAGCAGTCAGACCACTTCACCGATGCGGAGAAGCTCCAGATGATCCGCGACTACTACGCCTTCTGTGCATATGGCGACGCGCTCGTTGGCGAGGCAGTGGAAGCGTTCAAGGCCTACTCCGAGGCCAACAACCAGCCGTGGATGATCCTCTACGTCTGCGGCGACCACGGCTGGCGGCTCAACGAGCACGGCATGGTCTCAAAGTTCCTCTTCTACCACATCGATCTCAACAACCCGATCGTCGTTGTCTCTTCGGACAAAGACGCCTGGCCCGCTGGGAAGGTCGTGCACGACCTGGTCGAGTTCGTGGACATGGCCCCGACCTTCTACGCCGCGGCGGGCATCGACACGAGCGGTGCGGAATTCGATCACCTCGACGGGCTGGACCTCGCGAAGGTCATGTCGGGCGAGGCGAGCCGGGACTACGTGCTGGCGGAGGGCTGGTGGGTGTCCGGGCCGAGGGCGTCGATCCGCACGAAGGAGTACGCGTTCTCGATGAAGGTGAACCCGACCCGCGCTGCCGGCGACGACATGGACTGGCCGCTAGACAAGACACTGGAGGAGGTTGAGCCGATGTTCTTCGATCTGCGGATCGATCCGGGCGAGACGCAGAACCTCGCGTTCGACAAGCGGTACGCCGGCGTAGTCACCGCGATGCGGAACAAGCTGGAAGACGCGGTGATCCGCGACGGTCGGATCGAGGTGGATTGGCGTAACGGATTGATGGGCAAGGTCTTCCGGCTTGAGGGGGTCGCCCCCAAGTTCGGTGGCCATGACCGAAGGCTCGAGCTGCCTTACGTGGAGCCGACCCCGATACGAGTCGGTAAAGTCCACTGAACAAAAGACTTTTAGGCCGATTAGGCTTTGTCAGTAGCCAAGTCCAAAGCTGATGCCGTCTATGACTCGCAGCATAATCATCACCTTGCACATGATCAGGTGGGCGTCTGTTCGTGGATCAAGGCAGGTGTGCGCCGGCTAGGCCGGAAGCCCGCCACCGATCAGTGCCAACGCCAGATGCAGGGACAGCTACCAGGCAGTTAAACGGGCAAGCCCTACGGCCAGCATGCGGAAGCCGAAGCGGTGATGAGCATGCTCAAGCGGTACCTCGGCGATTGTCTGCATGCCCGAACAACACGTCATCGAGAGATGGAGATACCCCTGAAAGCCCTTGTTCACAACATCATGCTCATCAGGCCGTAAACAGAGGGTCACAACAGTGCCCTCCCGATGCTGTTATTACTCTAGCGCGTGTTTCGTTCGCGTGTAGCGGGTGCACCGAAGGTGCCCGCGGTTTCGGAGCGGGACGCTTCGCATCTCCCGCTACACGTTTTGGAAATCCGCTCTAGAGGCTGTCTCCGTCTCAAGCATACCTCTTTCAAGACTCACACCACATCGGTGGAGTCAAGATCTCTATCCGTTTATTTGGCCAAAAAAAAGACCCCGATACGAATCGGGGTCTTTAACAAACTTTTTTTTCTGGGGTTAGCGTCGACGACGCGTAAGCATCGCCAGCCCACCTAAGCCAAACAAGGCCATGCTTGCGGGCTCAGGAATAACAGCACTTGACGTACTTACCTGAATATCAAATTCCCGTATGACCAGCGAACCGATCGTACCGGTGTTAACGGCATCGTCGAAGAACACTGAGCTGACCAGAGCAAAATCGGTTGTGCCCGTACCACCAATACCTGCGCTTGGGGGATCGACCAACACACCATTGATCGTGCCAAAGCGATCGGGTGCTGATCCGCCGAACTCAAAAGAAGCGATGCCGGCGCCGGTAAAGCCATCAAAAACAATGGCATCGCCAGAGTCAGTAGCAGTACCGGTTGCAGAACCAGTGACGGTCACTTCAGAGAGGTTACCGAATCCTGTTCCAACACCTTGACCATTAGCACCGACGTTAGTCCCGGTATAGGTGAGGGTAAGATCAAATTCATCATTTGCGGTTCCATCACCATCGACGTCTTGATTCGAGTAAGTGAAGGACACCGTAACCACACCAGCTACGCTGCTGTCAACGGCAAAGCTGCTGGCGTTAGCGTCCGGGCCGCCCATGAAAACACCGGTACTACGGACGTCCAGACCGGCGATTCCAAGTGTGGCCCCACTGGCATATGGCGAGACTGCGAGTGCGAGTGCCGTGCAAGAACCTAAAAGATAACGCATAGTGCCTCCAACAAATGAATGTGAGATCGTGAGTAGTCGTCTACTCGTCCAGATGTAGATTGTATACCAAATCTTCTTGGCAAGCAACCTCTGTGTAAAAGAACGTGAAAAATCTGAGCTAAGCGAGAACGTGGAGAGGGGAGCAATGACGAAGTCTTCACGTGTTGGGCTGATGTCTTGCGCGGGCTGGCCGGGGTAATACGCCCCGGATCGCTGCTGCATCGCACTTACTCGCTCTTGCGGATCAGGGCGACCCAGTCGCGGCTGTTCTCACTGGGTGGGGCACCGAGTAACTGTGTGCCGCCGCCGCTGAGAGTCGTGTGTTCACCGGTCTGGAGGTTGCCACCGGTGCGGGGGTTGTACCAGTGCGCGGTGAACGGCCCGGTGTGGGGGCCGAGGTCGAGCTTGGCGGGCTTCGAGGCGTCCTTCACGAGCACCACGTAAACCCGGCCCGGATCGGCGAGGCAGAAGCCGTCGGCATCGCTCAAGAGCTTGTTGTGGTTCTCCATGTCACCGACGGGCACCGCGTTGCTGCGGAAGAAATTCAGGGCGTGGGCGGACTGCTCGTACATGTTCTCGCGGCTGCGGTGGTCCTGGAGGGTGAGGTCGGAATGTAGGTTCTTGTAGCCGTAGTACCACTCGATGCCCCAGCCGCCGGCGAGGAAGACGCCCCAGAGGGCGTTGGTGCGGGCGTGGAAGCGGTCGGGGTCGAGGTCGTCGGGTTTGACGGCATGGCTGGCGTCGCCGGGCTCATCGCAGGCGACCATCCAGACCTTGCCGTGGTTTTTGGCGGCGTTGAGGATGTTCAGGGTGCTGCGGTGGACGTTGCGGAAGGTGGGGGTGGAGGTCTGGAGGGACCAGCCGTCGAAGTGGTTGCCGGGGCCGTAGAGGTCGCCGGGCCATTGGCCGTTGTGGGCGACGATGGGGTGGCCGTAGGGATCGTTCTCGTGGAACCATTGCGCCATGGCGACGCGTTGTGCGGTGGTCTGGAACCTGGGCTTGTGGTGGTTCTTGCCCCACTTGCCGTTCTCCTCGCCGAGGTTCCAGTTCAGGGCGAGCAGGTGCCCGAACCGGGCGACGAGTTCGCGGTAGTAGAGCCGGCGCTGCGGCCCGACGTCGCCGCGGTCGAGGAGGGTTTCGTTCTCGGTTTCCTGGGTCTTGAAGTGGACGAACAGGCCCTTGTGGTTGGCGTGTTCGACGACGATGCGCCACTGCTCGAGCCGGGAGACATCGAAGCGCTGCCGCTCGTTGTAGTCGGTGTAGGGGAAGACGTTGCGGTCGTCGCCGCCGATGTTCATGGTGAGCATGGACACGGCGTTGAGGCCCTTGGACGAGAGGTAGTTGATCGCACCGATGATGCCCTTGCCCTTGCCGTCAGCCCAGGTCGGGTCGCCGGGGGCCCAGTCGCGGACGTGGGGGGCCCAGGTCTTGACGTGGTGGTCGCGTTGGCCGTCGGTCTTGAAGTCGCCGTCGAACTCGGCATAAGCCAGGAAGTTCTCGGGGGAGTCGGCCCCGGCCTTGAGGAAGACTTCGCCGTCGCCGAGCGTCTTGGGGTAGCGGGTGCCGTCGTTGACCAGTCGGCCCATCGCGCGGAGGTCGGGGCGCTGCTTGTCGCTGGGGATCACGCTGAACGTTCCGGACATCCCGTCGAAGAAGCCGGCGGGGGCACCGGGCCGGACGTTCTCCGAGACGGCCACGTCCTTACCCCGGCGGAACGACGCGGACCAGGTCCAGTCGCCTTCCTGGTCGGGTGAGAAGTGGACCCGCCAGACCGTGCCGCTGTCGGCCGAGGTGTTGGCCGCGTCGCCGTCGGCGGCGTAGTAGCCGGGCACGACGAAGCTGCGATCGCCGTCGGAGAACGTCACGTCGAGGCGGTAGTCGGTGAAGGGGTTGGGCGTAACGGATTCGGAGAGCTCGGGGCCTTCAAAGTCGAGAGTCAAGGTGTGCCACCGCATGACGGTGGTCTCCGCGTAGGCCGTGGCGGGCAGAACGAGGCTGGTGATCTGCGCGATGAGCACGCAGAGGCCTACTTGGCGGAGTGACAGCAGGGGGACGGTCCGGGGCATGGTTGATCCTTGGAGTTGATGCAGGAGTTAAGCGTGTGGCGCGGGTCGGGTCAGGTGAGCTTGAGGCAGTAAGCGATGCCGCCTGCCGGGGGCTCGGCGGGCGGGGTGATGGTGACCGTGTCGCCGTGGCGGTCGAATGCGAGTGGTGCGTCATGCCCGAGCAGTTCGATACGGTCGATACGGCGGTCGCCGAGGTGCTCGAGGGTCCACGCCTGTCCGGGGTCGGGCCAGCCCATGGCGATGGCGTAGAGCGTGTCGCCCTTGGTGGTGAACCGGAAGTCGCCGAAGCCCAGCGGCGAGGCGTGGGGCTCGGCGAAGTCGCCGGTCGGGAAGTCTTTGCCCTGCCCATAGCGGGTCCACGGTCGGGTGGCGTAGATGGCTTCGCCGTTGATGGTGAACCAGTCGGCGAGTGCGTCGAGGATGGCGTGTTCTTCGTGGTCCAGCGTGCCGTCGATCCGGCCGGGGAAGTTGAGCAGCAGGTTGCCGTTCTTGCTGACGATGTCGGCGAGCATGTGGACGATGAGCCGGGGCGACTTGTAGGCCCGGCCCTCGTCGTAGTACCAGCCGCCGATACAGGTGTCGGTCTGCCACGGCTCGGGCCAGATTTGATCAACGCCGCCGCGTTCCAGGTCGAGCACGCCGATGCCTTCGACGTATTCGCCGTGCCCTCCGAGCGGGTTGCCATCCTTATCGACGGAGGGCTCGCCCTTCGCGCCCGCACTGGCGGACTTGTGGTAGCTCTTGAGGTTGTAGACCGCTTCGAGCTTGCCGCCACGGCGTTCGAGGTTGCGGTTGTAGAAGTGGGCGAGGACGGATCGGCCGACTTCGCCGAAGGGGATCGCGCCGTCGGTGTAGAGCAGATCGGGGTCGTACTGGTCGACGAGGTCGCAGATGCGGTCGTGCCACTGCTGGGTCCACCACGCGGGCGGGTCGAGCGGGTACTGCTGGTTCGTGTCGCCGTGGGGCGGGAAGTAGAGGTCCTGGTACTCCGGGTTGTTCCCGTCGTAAGGGACGCCAGCCTTGGGGCCTTCTTGATCGGCACCTTTATTGGTGTTGAACCAGTTGTAGGAGCGTTCGAGGTGTTCGGTGACGCCGAAGTAGAGGCCGTGATCGCGGGCGGCTTGGCAGAACGCACCGACGATATCGCGCTTGGGCCCGACGTTGACCGCGTTCCATCGGTGGTGCTTGGAGTTCCAGAGGTCGTAGTTGTCGTGGTGGACGGCCATCGACGTGAAGTACTTCGCACCGGCCTTCTTGTATCGCTGCATCAGGTCCTGAGCGTCGAAGTTCTCGCAGGTCCAGAGCGGGAGGATGTCCTTGTAGCCGAACTCGGACGGGTGCCCGTAGTGCTTGAGGTGGTGCTCGTGTTGCGGGTGGCCGGGGATGTAGAGGTTGCGGGCATACCAGTCGCCGGCCATCGGCACGCCTTGCGGGCCCCAGTGGGCCCAGATGCCGAACTTGGCATCGCGGAACCAGTCGGGGCAGGTGTATTGGGTCAGGGAATCCCAGGTCGGGGTGAATTGCACGGCGGTATCCGGTGAGAAGGGGGTTGGAATCACTCAACGACCGAGCGGTCGGCGAGCTCGGGCAGGTCGCGCTCGGTGTCGTAGTTGTTGAAGCGCGGGAGGATGGCTTTGAGCTGGTCGCGCTCGGCACGGTGGGCTTCGGAGACCGTGTCCCAGTCGGTGATCTTGGGGAAGCGGTCGAGGTCGGCGGGCACCTCTGAAACGTCCCACCAGTTGCCACGCGCGTCGTGCAGGACGTGGTGGCCGCGGATGAATTGGTGCTGCTTCCACCAGGAGTAGACCCAGGGGCGGAACGCGTCGGCGTCGGTGGTGAGATACGGCCAGAAGCTCTCACCGTGCAGCTCATAATCGCCGGGCAGGTCGGTGCCCATGATGTCGGCGAGCGTGGGCAGGAAGTCGGCGAGCGAGACGAGGATGTCCTGCTCGCCGGCCTTGGTCATACCCTGGCCGGGGGCGTAGATGATCAGCGGGACGTGGACGCCGCGTTGACGGTCACGCCAGCCCTTGCCGAAGCCGCTGGTGCCGTTGTCGGAAGTGAAGATCAGGACCGTGTCGTTCTCGACGCCGAGTGCTTTGAGCTTTTCGAGGTAACGCCAGACCTGATAGTCGAGGTACTCGACGTGCACGTGCATGCCTGGGCCGGTGAGCGTGTCGTTGAAGTCGTATTGACCTCGATCGCCGGTGATGTTCGGATCGGTGCGTTGATAGCGATGGCCGTCCCACTGGATCTTCGGGGTCTCGGGCCACTTGCTCGGCGAGTCGGGGTCGAGCCAGTTGTACGCGTCGTGCCCAAGGTGGGAGGTGTGGTAGACGAAGAAGGGTTTACCGGCCGCGTGCTGGCGTTCCATGAAGTCGAAGATGAGGTCTTGTTCGACGTCGGGGCCGTAGGTGTTGAGGCCGTAGTCGGCTCGGCTCTCCGGCGTGTTGGGCCAGAATTCGTAGGGCTTGCTGGCGGTGGGGCGCTTGATCAGGCTGACGCTGGGCTGCCAGAGCCAGCTGTTCTGTCGGTAGGTGTTGACGACGTTGCCGGTGTCGTCATCGATGAGGGTGATCTTGCCGTCGGCTTTGCGTGGGGTGTGGTGGAAGTCGGAGTGGGGGGAAGGCCAATCGTTCCATTGGCCGGGGGTGTCGATGATTTCGTCGAAGCCGTAGTTCTGGGCGTCTTTGACCTGCATCTGGACCTTGCCGCACCAGATGCTGGCGTAGCCGGCATGCTGGGCGACGTGGCCGATGAGCAGGGGGGAGCTGTGGTGGACCAGGACGCGGGGGATGTTGGGCGGGCTGGCGACGAGCCTGCCGACGTCGCGGTTGTGCCACCACTTGTGGGCCGAGGCGAAGCGTCCCGACATGATCATGGCCCGGCTGGGCGAACAGATCGTGGCGGACCAGGCGGTGCGGACCCAAACGCCGTCGTGGGCAAGACGGTCGAGCACCGGGGTCTTGGCCCGGAGTCCGGGGTCTTGCGTGTCGCCGCCGCGGAGGTCGGACCAGGTGTCCGAGCCGTAGACGGGGAGTTCGCGGGCGCTGATGTCGTCGGTGAAGATAAGGATGACGTTGGGCTTCTGCGCGAGGCCGGTCTGGGCCAGGAGAAGCAAGCCTGCGAGCAGGGCGAGCGTGCGGGGGAAAGTCATGGGCTATTAGAAGAGGTGGGTAGGGTTGTGGTGAGGCGAGGAATGACTTAGAGACAGACGCGGAGCGGTACAGCCGAATATTGTACACATTTGTCAATATTTCCCCGGCCGGTCTCCGAAGCACCAGGACCCTTTCCCTACACCACGCAGTACGCCGAGGACGGGGTGAACTTCCAACTCGCTTCGACTGCGACCTTCGCCAGACCGTCACCGACCCGGCCATGAAGTCCACCCAATACCTGCACAAGCCGGAGATCGACTTCGGGCAGCCGCTGTCGCCGCAGCAGCGTGAGCGTGCCGAGGCCGAGGCGGCGCAACGCCGGGCAGCGGGCATTGAGCAGACGCCCCGTGCGTTGAATCCGGGTTTTCGAGATACGCTTATCAGCATGTGAGGTATAGATTTACGGCGATTGGATTCGGCTTTTGATCTCCGGCATCTCGCGCTTTCGTCCGTGTCCCGCGAGAAAGGGTTGACGCCCGGCCGAGAAAACGTAAAATGTATACAATCGTCTCCCGCAGGCTCATCTAAACCGCTCGCTGACGTGTCCTCTTGCGAGCCAAACCGACCATCCCTTGTTTGTCTTGTCCCTTGTTTGTCTTCTAGTTCTTTGGTTTCTCAGTCACCTTGTCCATGGAGTGAAGCGGTGCATATCCGTCACACACAACCCCACAACCGTCAGGCGTTCACACTCATCGAATTGCTCGTGGTGATCAGCATCATCGCGGTGCTGATCGGCATCCTCCTCCCGGCCCTTGGAGCGGCCCGCAACGCGGCTCGCATCCTGCAGTGCAGCACACAGCAGCAGCAGATCGGGCGTGCCTTTGCGTCCTATCAACCCGATTACGACCAGCGTTTTCCCGTCCCGTTTTCTGAGACTGCGGATGGTGCGCCGTCCAACGTGTTTACCTGGGATGACGCATTGGGGTACGGCGGTTACGACGGCCGGACCATGGATTCAACTGATACCGCTGGGGAGGAGGACCCAGAAGACGCCTATGCGATGTATCAGTGTCCGCTGGACAATTTCGAGCGGGTCGAAATGTTCACCAGGCCGGGTGTGCCGGCTGCTCCCCGAACCTATGGAATGAATGGCTTGTATCTGCTCGTCGGTACTAATCCGCCGGATCCCGGTCGAAACAACTGGGCTGGTGGCGTAGCGGGTGACGACTCTGACGGTAACGTTACTTCTGTAAGAATCGATGATGTGACGAAAACTGCAGCAACCATTGTACTGTCGGAGAACCTTACACTCACTGCTACAGGCATCTCCGAAAACGTTCTGGGTTCCGGCCGAGGTTCTGGCCCGAACTTTCCTAGTGCAGTGGTACATGACTCCCGCGTGTCTCTCAACGTGGGCCTTGATATCGGTCATCATCAGACCAGCGGCAACCCTGTGGGCACGATCAGAGAAAACTACTCGACGAACTATCTTTTCGCCGACGGGCATGTTGAGCAGTTGGACAACATGGATACGCTGGTGAACGAAAATACAGGTTCATTAAATCCCGTTCTTTGGGATTACCGCAATACTCTGTGGGATGCCGATCGGTAAGTGCGGAAATCGGGACACGCAGTATTTTGGCTTGTGCGTGCAATTCTGGCTTAATCTTGGCTTCTTCTACAAGTGAGATTGCCTGATATTTCCAAAGCCGTGCGATTTTCGCCGATCGTTTGATTCATATCGGATTTCAAAAAATGGCATTGAGAGCGTTTTTAGACGAGAACAGTAAAGTTGTTAGCATCGTCATGGTCGTTGTTTGCGGCATCGGTGTCACACTCACTTTCATGTATCTTCTTCGCGATCGCGGCATCGGTTTTGACGAGCCGAAATGGATGTACGACCTGAACACCCAGCAGCTCGTAGTGGCAGAGGCCGGGACGCCGTCGCCCTCGGAGACCGAATCCGGTTTGTTTGACTACCCAGGTCTTGGGCAAGCCGGTGCGCTGGTCGATGCGTTTGTTGTGACATGTGGCGACCCGACGGAAATCCGTGAGGGCATGACATTAACGGAGCTTGAGGAGGTTGGCGCGAGACTGGCCTTCATTATCCGGGCAAACGAAAACGTCCCGACCGGCGAGGATGTGCTGACGGCGCCTGGGAAGCAGCTCGTTTCTTCAGCAGACGGACTTGAATGGCATTCGAGGATGTCCGAAGCGGGCATCAAACTCAACAGCGATGCTTATGTGCCGTGCGAAGACGGCAAGTCGCCTGTCCGGACACGACCATGAGGCGAGTCTGTTCGGTGGCTGGCGAGAGTGTGTTGTTTTGTTGATAATGCACAATTAAGGTGATAGACAGTACGTTGGCCATAGGCCGATGTTCGCCTAATCACCCGCGTAAAGAGACAGGCATGACGACATACCATCCCGTGGCAGCGTTCAGAGGTGGTTGTCGCGGTATTCACAGGTGCTCAGCGGGATGGCTTGGCCGACCGCGAGTGCAGGGGAGTTCGAGATGATCGCACCGAAAACCGTCCGTGAACAGGTCACCACCCGGCTCCGTGGGGAGCTTATGACCGGCGCCTTTACCAGCGGGGACCCGCTGCGTGAGATCGAGCTGGCGTCTCGACTCGGCGTGAGCCGGGGGCCGGTGCGGGATGCCCTGATGCAGCTCACTCAGGAAGGCTGGCTTGCCTATCAAGCCAACCGCGGTGTGACCGTTCGGCATCCGCCCCGCGAAGAGCACCGGGCGTTCATCGTGTCGCTGCGGGTGCAGATCGAATCGTTCGTCGTCAAGAGCGCGCTGAAATCCATCACTGACGAGGGGCTGGCGGCGATCGAGGCATCGTTGATGCAGCTCAAGACCGCCTGCATTCTGAAAGACCCTGCCGAGATCGCGTTGGCCGACATGGCCTTCCACGAGGCGATTGTCACGCACTGCGACGGTGAAGACCTGCTGTCGGCCTGGCGGCAGCTGTGCACTAAAATGCTGATCGCATACTCCCGGCTCGAGAACATCGATGACGTCTATAAAGAGCACGAGGTGATTTTGGAAGCCATCAAGGCACGCAACGTCAAGAAGACGATCGCCGGGCTCGAATCGAACATCCAGTAACCCCACCCACCCCACCCATCCGTCCGCCCAATCAATCACCCGTTACGCCCCGCACTCTGATTGTTCGCGTCCCCCCGGGCATGCCCCAAGAAACATGCCCGGCACCACCGAGTGCCCCCAACATCCCGTGTGATTCCGGGCTGCTCGTCCCGGCTAAAGCTCCAAACGCCCCCGGGCTTAAGTAGCTAAGCCGCCCGCCTCCCTCCATCCCCCTTTCCGTACCCCCGCAAACTTGCCCCATGCCCGACACCGACCAACCCCTGAGTGCAGCGTCCAAGCGAGCACTCAACTACACACTCGGCCCCGAGTGGTTCTGCGAGTTCCGCGAGTCCGACCTCAAGGGCGACTTCGCCTACGAGCCCGGCGTCATCCGCCGTGACCCCAGCAGCGTGCTCAAGATCGACGGTACCTATTTCTGCTGGTACACCCGCGGCGAGGGCGAGTCGATGTTCGGCCAGTGCGACCCCTCCGACCTATCCAAGAAGACCTTCCCCTGGGACCAGTGCGACGTCTGGTATGCGACGTCCGAAGACGGCGAGACCTGGAAGGAACAAGGCTTGGCCGTCGGGCGTGGCCCGGCAGGTTCTTACGACGACCGCTCGATCTTCACCCCCGAGGTCTTGGCCCACGACGGTAAGTACTACCTCGTCTATCAGGTGGTGAAGACGCCCTACACCGTCCGTGTGAAGGAGCACGTCTCGATGGCGGTCGCCGACTCGCCGCACGGTCCGTGGACCAAGGTTGACGGCCCGATCGTCTCGCCCGCCGAGAACGGCATCTGGAAGGGCGAGGAAGACGATCGCTTCGCGGTGATCGAGAAGGGCGACTTCGACAGCCACAAGACCCACGACCCCTGCCTGATGTTCTACAAGGACAAGTTCTATCTGTACTACAAGGGCGAACGGATGGGCGAGGAGATGACGTTCGGCGGGCGTGAGATCGCGTGGGGCGTGGCGATCGCAGATGAGCCGACCGGGCCGTATGTGAAGAGCCCGTACAACCCGGTGACGAACAGCGGCCACGAGGTGTGTGTCTGGCATTACCGCGGCGGGATCGTGGGGATGCTGACGACCGACGGCCCGGAAAAGAACACCATCCAGTACGCCGAGGACGGGATCAACTTCGAGATCAAGTCGGTGATCAAGGGCGGCCCCGAAGCGATGGGTCTGTACCGCAACCACGACGATCCCGATGGCGATCCGTTGACCGGCGTGAGCTGGGGCCTGTGTCACCGCTACGCCGCCGACGGCAACTGGCAGTACATCAAACGGTTCCGCTACCACATCCCCCGCAAGATCTGACGCCGACGGTTTGACGTCGGCAACCTATAACGATCCCCCCGAGAGAGAAACGATGAACGCGTCTGACGCCGCTCGCTTCGAGCTGGACCTCAGTGGTAATCACTGGAAGATGGAACGGGCCCGCCCTGGTGCGGGGGTGGCCGAGGAGTTCCACCTTGCGCCCGCCGAGTATCAGGGCATTTATTACAGCTGGAACCAGGCGTCGGTGCCGGGCGATGTCTTTTCTGACCTGCAGCGGGCTGGCGAGATCGATGACCCGTTCTTCGGCCGCAACTACCACAAGGCCAAGTGGGTCAACGACCACGAGTGGTGGTACGTGAGCAAGTTCAACGTGCCGGAGCACCTTGAGGGCAAGCGGTTCCACATCTGTTTCGAGGGTGTCGATTACAGCTTCGAGGCCTGGCTGAACGCCAAGCCGTTGGGCGGGCACACGGGGATGTTTTCGTCGTACCGGCCGGACGTCACCGAGGCGATCCGCTTCGAGCAGTGGCACAAGGGCTGCAACATCCTGATGGTCAAGCTCGACCCCGCGCCGAAGAACCTGGCGAAGGTCGGCGGGCGGAAGTTCTGCTTCCAGGGCGACTACCTCACGGGCGTGGTGCCGATGGGGATCTGGCGTCCGATCAAGGTGATCGCGACCGGCCCGGTTCGGATCGAGCATGCGCGGATCGAGACGCCGATGGGCGGTGCGGAGCATGACGGGCCGGATGATCCGAACGCAGCGCTGGACGCGACCGCACAGATTGAGCTCGAGCTGTTCAACCACGACAACGCCGAGCAGCAGTTGACTTTCAACGCAAGCGTCAGCGCTGCCAACGACGCGGCGGGCCAGGGTACGGGTGAAGGCTCGCACACCGCCACGGTCCCCGCGGGACACAGCACCGTGAAGTTCGAGGTGCCGTTGAAGGACGTGCACCGCTGGTGGCCCTGGGACATGGGCGGGCAGCCGCTGTACAACGCGGCGATCGACGTGACTTGCGACGGTGAGCCCTTCGACAGCGTGACCGAGCGCTTCGGCGTCCGCGAGGTCACGATGGCCCGCAATCCCGGGTACACCGAAGAAGAGGCCGAGTTCCCGTGGACCTTCCTGATCAACGGCCGACGGCACTACCTGCGTGGCGCGTGCTGGAGCGGCCCGCCTTCGCTGCTGTACGGCCGGAACACCCAGGAGAAATACGAGTCACGCATCGAGCAGGTCCGCGAGGCGAACATCAACCACCTCCGCATCTTTGGCTGGCACCCGCCGGAGGTCCCCGCGTTCTATCGGCTCTGCGACGAGGCGGGCATCACCGTCTGGACCAACTTCACCTTCGCCACCCAGGCCTACACCGCCACGCCCGAGTTCATGGCCGGGGCGACCGAAGACTGCGTGCACATCGTTAAGGACCGACGTAACTTCCCCAGCTCGATCTTCTTCATGGGCGGCGAAGAAGTCTTCTTCAGTCATGCCCACGCCGAGAGCGACAACCGCATGATCATGGAGGCGATGGGCGAGGCGATCGCGCCCCACACCTCCACGCCCTACGGCCTCGCGTCACCCCTCTCCGAACAATTCGGCCAGAAGATGGGCTTCAAAGCCCACGACTCCACGCACGCCAACGGCCACTACTACGGCGGCGGCCACGCGTTCATGGAAGACTTCTACCCCAAGCTCGATTACTGCATCGTCCCCGAACTTACCGCCGCTTCCGCACCCGACATCGAGAGCCTCAAGCGGTTTATCCCCGAAGACGAGCTCTGGCCGATGGGCCCGAGCTGGGGCTACCACCACGCCGACCTCGACATCCTCAAAACCCTGAACTACGAGGTCTTCGGCAGCATCCGCTTCGATAGCCTCGAAGACTTCGTCGAAGGCACCCAAGACGCGCACGGCGTCATCGCCCAGTTCGCGCTCGAAAGCCTCCGCCGGCTCAAGCCCAAGAACAGCGGCATCGGGCTCTGCCACTTCATGACCCACTGGCCCGACATCAAGTGGGGCATCATCGACTACTACGGCAAGAAGAAGCGCTGCTTCGACGACGTGATCCGCGCCTACCAGCCGGTCCTCGCGACCCCCGACTACACGAAGCGCCGCTGGAACCCCGGCGAGGTGTTCAACGCCGGGCTCGCGGTCGTGAACGACACGTTCGACGGTTATCCCGGTGCGACACTGAGCTGGATGATCACGGGCCCTGCGGGCGAGCATGCTGAGGGCTCGGTGACGGGTGATGTCGAACCGGACAGCATGGCCACGCTCGGCAAGATCGAGTGGCCGGTGCCGGAGGTGTCGTCTGACAGCACGCCGACGCCGGGCTACGCGGTGCCCACGTTCACGGTCGAGCTCAGGCTCACCAGCGCCGATAGTCGGGTGCTGAGCGAAAATATCCACCGCTTGCTGGTCGATGACCAGGACTCGGCCCGCGACGAAGCGAAGCGTCTCAACGCCGAGATGCGGGCCGGCCAGCAACGCCTCGGCAAGAGCTACTACCGCTACTTCCCCGAACTGCTCGACCTGGATAACTGAGCATTACACCCACACGGATCTATCGAAAGCATCGATCACCCTTAACGAGGCATATGCCATGACCGCCGCCCTGATGGAGAAGGACAAATCGTTCACGTTCAAGAAGCTGGGGGTGATGCCGCCCGAGCCGGGCATGGTCCGGCTGGAGGTGGCGTGGTGCGGGGTGTGCGGGACCGACCTGCACATCTACCGCGGGCACATGGATGCCCGGGTCGACTTCCCGCAGGTGATCGGGCACGAGGCCAGCGCGACCGTCGCCGCGATCGGTGCGGGTGTGGAAGGCTTCGCGGTCGGCGACCCGGTCGTCGTGCGTCCGCTCGACGCCTGTGACGACTGCCCCGCTTGCGATCGTGGCTACAGCCACATCTGCAGCAACCTGAACTTTGTCGGGATCGACTCTGCGGGGGCATTCCAGAAGTACTGGACGGTACGGGCTGACCTGTTGCACAAGCTGCCGAAGGATATGAACCTGAAGCTGGCGGCGTTTGTCGAGCCGTTGGCGGTGGCTTGCCACGACATCCGGATGGCTGGGCTGACGAGCGGCGAGCGGGCGGTGGTGTTGGGTGGCGGTCCGATCGGGATGCTGATTGCACTGGTGGCTCAGGCCGACGGGGCCGAGACGATCCTGACCGAGGTGAATCCGCTACGGCTTGAGATGGCCGAATCGCTGGGATTCACCGCATTGAACGCGGCGGAGGTGGACCTCCAGGAAGAGGTCGTAAATCGCACCGGCGGCGAGGGGGCAGACGTGGTGTTCGAGGTCTCGGGCGCGGCACCCTCGGTGGAAATGATGACCCGGTTGGCGCGGGTGCGTGGGCGGGTCGTGGTGGTGGCGATCGTTCCGGAGCCCAAGCCCGTTGACCTCTTCCAGGTCTTCTGGAAGGAGCTCCAGATCATCGGGACGCGCGTCTACGAAGAGCAGGACTACGACCGGGCGATCCAGATGCTTGCCGATGGATCGATCGACCCGACGCCGCTGATCACCGGCGAGTTCGCTCTGAACCAGCTCGGCGAGGCGTTCGATCAGCTCTCGACGAAGCCCGAGCACATGAAGATCCTGATCGACTGCGCCAACTGATCCGAGCGCATCATCCTTAGACGAAAGACCAACCAGCATGAGCCTCCTTTCACAGTTTGATCTCAGCGGCAAGACCGCGTTGGTGACCGGGTGCAGCCGCGGTATTGGGCGTGCGATGGCCGTGGGCCTCGCCCAAGCCGGGGCCGACATCATCGGCGTGAGCGCGTCGCTTAAGCCCGAGGGCAGCGATGTCGGGAACGATGTCCTTGCAACCGGCAAGAGCTTTGCCGGCTACTCCTGCGACTTCTCGGATCGGGCGGCGGTCCACGCGTTCATCAAGCAGGTTAAGGCCGATCACCCGCGGATCGACATCCTGATCAACAACGCCGGCACGATCCTCCGTAAGCCCGCGGCCGAGCACCCCGACGAATACTGGGACAAGGTGGTTGAGGTGAACCTCTCGGCCCAGTTTGTGCTGACCCGCGAGATCGGCAAAGACATGATCGAGCGGGGCTCAGGCAAGGTCATCTTCACCGCGTCGCTGCTGACCTTCCAGGGCGGGATTACCGTGCCCGGCTACGCGGCGAGCAAGGGCGGGATCGGCCAGCTCACGATGGCGTTCGCCAACGAGTGGGCGTCGAAGGGCGTGAACGTCAACGCGATCGCGCCCGGATATATCAGCACCGACAACACCGAAGCACTGCGGAACGACCCGGTGCGCAGCGAGCAGATCCTCGCCCGCATCCCCGCGGGCCGGTGGGGTGAGCCGGACGACTTCAAGGGCCCGGCCGTGTTCCTCGCGTCCGACGCCTCGGCCTACATGCACGGCACCACCATGTTGGTCGACGGCGGCTGGATGGGCCGTTAACCAGATCGCACGACTTACCAGGCGAGTGCCCCGCCGGCGGGTCCGATGAATCGGCCCGTGTCGTCGAGGCTCAGCCCCGCGATGGTGGTGGTCATCTTCTTTACCGCCTCTTCGACCGTGTCTGTCGCGCCTTCGCCACCCATTTCGGTCTGGACCCAGCCCGGGCTCATGGCGACCAGCGCAACACGGTCGGGCCGGAGCTTCTCGGCGAGACGACGGGTCAGTAGATTGAGGGCAGACTTGCTGGCGGCGTAAGCGTCGAGCGGGGCGTCGGCGTTGACGTTGTACTCGGCGGAGGCCATGCCCGAGCTCATCTGGATGACGGTGCTGCCGGGCTTGAGGACGGGCTGGATCGCCTGGACGATCAGGGCCGGGGCGATGGTGTTGACCATGAAGTGGCTGGCGAAGTGCTCGGCGGTCCACTGGCCGAAGGGCTGTTCGAGGGATATGCCGGCGTTGTTGATGGCCAGGTCCAGCGCGACGCCCTCGGCTTGGAGCTGCTGGCCGAGCCCGGTGATCGAGGACTGGTTGCTGCAGTCGAGGCGGACCACGCGTAATCCGTTGTGTCTTTCCGTAAGGGCGGTCAACGCTTCACCGGCCCTGTCTCGACGCGTCGTCGCCCACACCGCGCAGCCCTGCTTAGCGTAGTGACGCACCAGCCCCAGCCCGATACCGCGGTCGACTCCGGTGACCATCACGCTCTGGTTTTCGTCACGACGGGGCATCGGTCGGCTCCTTTTTATGAGGCCCATTGAGGACAGATCTTGGCCCTGATCGGCCTGCAAACCCCCTTAATGGGCCTCTTGTCTTGGCCTTGGGCAGACGCCCGGCTCCGAAACGGTCGATACGACATTCGTCTTGCCGTTGCATGAATTAGGCAGTATATTGTATACAATCTTGTTGTAGCCCTCCGCGCTGCAACTTCAGGCGCACGCATGGCTTCAAGCAATACCCGTTCAACCTCCGCCACCAAGGCCCACCGCCCCGGACCCAAGCACGACGAGTTTGCCGAGTTCGAGGCTCAGGTCGTTGCCCCGGCTCAGCACGCGGGTGAACTGGCCAATAGTCGGGACCGCCGGCCGGACCAGGTCGCGATCGAACAGGTCGAGGTGATGCTCTACGAGGTGCCTCTGCCGGGGGTGCTGTACGACGCGAAGCACGGCAGCCACACCTGCTTCGAGCTGGTGGTCGCCCGGATCACGCTGGCGGACGGGAGCTTTGGCGTGGGGTACACCTACACGGGCGGGAAGGGCGGTCGAGCGATCGCGGCGGTGCTCAAGCACGACCTGGCGGGCTCGGTGATCGGCAAGAACGGGCTGGACATCCCGCTGATCCACGACTGGATGGAGTGGCACATCCATTATGTGGGGCGGGGCGGGATCGCGGCGTTTGCGATGTCCGCGATCGACATCGCGCTGTGGGACCTTAAGGCCCGCCGGGCGCAGACCCCGCTGTGGCGGATGGTTGGCGGCGCGAGCGACCGCTGCGGGACGTACTACGGCGGCATCGACCTCGCCTACTCCATGGGCGAGCTGCTCGGGAGCATCGAAGGCCACCTCGAACGCGGGTTCCGCGGCGTCAAGATCAAGGTCGGGCAGCCGGAGCTCAAAGACGACCTCGCACGGGTCGAAGCGGTGCGTCGGCTGATCGGTCCCGAGGTGCAGTTCATGGTAGACGCCAACTACTCGCTGAGCGTTGAGCAGGCGATCCGGGCGGCCAACGCGTTCCGTGAGTATGACGTGCTCTGGTTTGAAGAGCCGACGCTGCCCGACGATTACCAAGGCTTCGCGAAGATCGCTGAGGCGACCGGCATCCCGCTGGCGATGGGCGAGAACCTGCACACGCTCCACGAGTTCGGCTACGCCTTTGACCAGGCCAGGCTCTCTTACATCCAGCCTGACGCGTCGAACTGCGGCGGGATCACGAGCTGGCTCCGCGTCGCCGACATGGCTGCCACCCATGGCCTGCCCGTCTGCTCGCACGGCATGCACGAGCTCCACGTTAGCCTCGTCGCCAGCCAACGCCACGGCGGCCTCATGGAGTGGCACAGCTTCCCGATCGATCAGTACGTCACCCACCCGCTCACGCTCGAAGACGGCCAGGCGGTCGCCCCCGATGTGCCGGGCACCGGCGTCGACTTCGACTGGGACAAGCTGCGGCCCTACCTGGTGCACAGCAAGGCGATCACCGAGCCCGATGAGGTGGACGACCTCATGGACCGCGAATCGTCATCGGCCCGCTGAGGCATCCGATCACGTTTGGGGACGCATCAAATTTGGGGACGCATCAAAGCTCGCGGCGGATCGCCGTGCGGTTCAGCGTGCGTCGTCTCTCGCCACACGCAGCACGACCGACCCGATGCCGCCGCCCTTGCCGTCGGGGAAGGCGACCTCGATGCGGTTGGTCTCGCGGAGCAGTTCGACGGGGACGCGGACACGCTTGAGCGCGCCGTAGGTGTCCTTATATTCCAGGCGTGGGGCGGCGTCTTCCAGGGGCATCGCGATCGGTTGGCCGTTCAAACGCACGGCGATCTGGTGATCGGTCCCGGCACCGCGGCCGACCGCAACCCGCAGCACCGCATACTGGGCGTCCTTCGGGTTCGGCACGTCGACCTGGAACACGCCCACGTCCTGGTCCTTGAGTTCGACGGCCGTCTGATCGCCGTAGTGCACCGTCTCGTTCACACGCGACGCCTCGGCGATCGGCTCGGCGAACTCCGCGACAATCACGACCGCCTCGTTCGGGGCCAGCGTGATGGCATCCAGCTCTTTGGCCCGGACCACGCGGTAGTTCGGGGTGAAGTCGTCGTTCCGCGTCAGCCGACGCATCAACGCCGAGGTGACGCCCTCCGCCCTGGCGAGCTTGAGGTCGACCCGCTGCTCGACCAAGGCGAGGTTGTTCATCACCAGATACAGCGTCGAGCCGTTGACGAAGGCCTGCGTCTGGACGTCCGGGTCGTCGCTCCAGACGGCGACGCGTCGGCCGCTCACATCCTTGAAGTACTTGTAGAAGTCGACCATCCGCGTCTCGACCCACTCCTCGGCCGGGTTCTGGTAGCCCTTGGACGCGAGGATCGCGGCGTAGTGATCGGGCTTCCAGCTCAGCGTCTGCAGCAGGATGTAGGGGATCGCCTTCTCCACGGTGTGCGGGTGGTCCATGAAGGTGAGCGTGTGCATGATCGCGCCGGTCACCATCAGGTAGTCGGTGAACTCCCGGCGTTTGAGCTCCTGCTCCCACTCGGGGAGCTCCGGGAAGATTTCATTGGCGAGCCGGTCCATCTGCTGGTCGCCGAGCTGAGACTTGACCATATATCCGCCGTGCTCGCTGATCACGACGCCGATGGGCTTGCCGTGGTGCTGCACGGTGTAGTTCACGACTGCGTCGAGGTCGGCGTCCATCGGGAGCCCGCCGGTAATGCGTCCCTCGAACTCGCGCCTCTCTTCGTTCCACTCCATGTAGTTGTACGGATGGAAGGAATAGAAGTCCTGCGTGCCCCAGGTCTGGTCGATGAAGTGCCCGATGGTCTTAGGCAGCAGCTGGTAGTTCTGCCGGAACCACTGGGCGGTCGAGAAGCACGGCCCGCCGACGCGGATGTCCATCCCGAACGTCTCGGCGTACTTGGGGTACGACTTGTGCAGCCCGAAGAACGATTCGTCGTTCCGGGCGTTGAAGTACCAGTCGGGCTCGTTGATGCCCTCGAACCAGCGCGGCCGGCTCCAGTCGTCGAAGCCGTGCTGCAGGTAGGCCATCATGGCCTCGGCCCCGGCGTCGTAGTTCTTCACCATCGGGCGGTGCTGGGTCGTGTCCTCCGGCCGGTAGTAGGTCTCCATGAACGGCGGCCAGGTGTTCGGCAAGAAGTTCTCGGTAGCCACCAGATCGGGCCCGTCGGGGAAGATCTCACGCAGCTCGGCGTCCCACTTCGAGCCCACCGGATTCACCTCGGCCTTGAGACGCTCGAGATCGACGTAGCCCGGGCGGGCCGGGTCTTCGTGGGTCGCGTCCTGGTGTGCCCACGCCGCGTGCAGCAGGTTGACGTGTCGGCCCAGGCCGATCCCGAGCTCCCGGAAGTAGCGGTTGAAGGTCTTCTCGTCGAGGGCGTTGAGCGTGCCGCCGGTCGAGACCGCCATGCTGATGTACTTCTTGCGGTCCAGCTCACTGATGCCCTCGATCGACCGGGTGACGGTCGGGTCGACGGTGACGGTGCCGGCGGTGAGGGTGTGGGTCATCCCGGCAAAAACGACGGCCGCCGCAGCGGACAGGAGGCGTGATCGGTTCATGGGGCAGCTCCTTTGGGCTTCCGCGGGGCACACAGAAGCGGGGGTCTTGGGGCGAGGATGATTCGGGCGATACGCCTATATCGTAGACAATCAGCAATCTTTGAGGTGCCGTATTGACCCCTATCCGCGTCGGATTTTTCGGTTCGTCAGGCTTCAGGCCGCTTCAGGCCAGGGGCTCGAACGCGACGCGGAGCTTGCTGTAGCCGACCCGTCGGGAGAACGACGATTCTTCCTCGACCTCGGGCACCGCCTCGATCGGGCGGATGGCGGCAACCCGCTCGCACAGGGCTTGGAGCACGCTGCGGATGATCAGCCGCGCCTGCGGCGAGCCGAGGCATTTGTGGACCCCGAACCCGAACCCGACGTGCGGGTTGGGCGCCCGGTCGAGCACGACGTCTTCGGGGTTCTTGAACGCCGACTCGTCCCGGTTCGCCGACGGCCAGCACAACCCCACCCGTTCGCCCGGCTTCACCTCGGCATCAAGCACCTGCGCCCCGTGCGGGCACTTGCGGGCGATCGCCGTCAGCGGGCTGACCCAGCGGACGAACTCTTCGGTTGCCGTGTTGATCCGCATGGTGTCTTCACGCAGGAACGCCAGCGCCTCGGGGTGGTCGGCGAGGTAGGCGATGATGCTGGTGACGGTGTGGATCACGGTATCCCGTCCGCCGGCGAAGGCCATGTTGGCGAAGCCGTGCTTCTCTTCGAGCGTGAGCGGTCGGCCGCGGAACTCGACGCGGTTGAGCGAGCTGAAGAAGTCGTCGGCGTCGGAGCCTGCCGTCGCCTCGAACTTCTGCCGGATGTAGTCGGCCAGCTCCGCACCCTTCGACACGCCATCACCCTCCTTGAACACGTGCGTGCCCCAGCTGATCCAGAGCTCGGCCTCCGACTCGTCCACCCCCAGCAGCATCGTCAGCGACCGCGACTGCAGCGGCAGCGAGAAGTCACGCACCACCTCGACCTCGTCGGCATCGATCACCGCGTCCAGGCACCGCCCGACCAGCCCACGCATCCGTTCCATGTATTCGGGATCGGTGCTCGGCCGTTTAAAGAACGGCTCGACCAGTGTGCGGTAGTCGGTGTGGTCCGGCGGGTCGGTCTCGATCGGGTACTGCCGTACCGAACGCACGTCGGCTTCGGAGTGCGGCACGATCATGTACGGGTCGTCGTTGCTGAAGGTCTTCCAGTCCTTGCAGGTTTTGCGGACGTCTTGCAGCCGGAGGATCAGCGGCATGTCCTGGCCCTCGGCACGCATGGTCTTGATGCCGGTCGCGGCGCGGTCTTCGCGGAAGGGGTCTTGCTCGGCGGTCATGGTGCAGCACTCTTGGAGGAGGTCAGAAGCGGTTTGAGGTCTTGGTCCGGGTCGGCGATCACACCGGGGTCGGGCTCGGCGCCCTTGGGGATCAGCTTGCTGGCGATCACGTAGGACCGCGGGTCGTTCATCGCGTCCACCGCGATCAGCCGGTCGCCCTTGAAGTACCACAGCGAGTACGTCGAGCCGGGCCTGGGCTCGCCGCGCGGGATGCAACGGTCGTAGCCCGTAGAAAGCCCGGCGATCTGCAGCTTCACGTCATACTGATCGGACCAGAACCACGGCAGCCCGGTCTTCGGAGCTGGCTTGCCGGCGAGGACCGCCGCGACCGCTTTGCCTTGATCGGTCGCGTTCTGGATCGACTCGATCCGCAGGCGGGTCTCGTACATCGGGTGGTACTGGTTGCAGCAGTCGCCGATGGAGAAGATGGAAGGGTCGGTACTGCGGTTGTGCTCGTCGACGAGGATGCCGTTATCGCAGTCGAGGCCCGCGTCGAGCGCGAGGGCCTGGTTGGGTTGCGCCCCGGCCCCGACGATGACGAAGTCGGCTTCGCAGGCGACGCCGTCCCCGCTTATAAGGCTCAGCTGGCCGTCGTTTTCTTGGATGGCTGAGACCGACGCGTTGGTGCGGAGGTCGACGCCGTGCCCGCGGTGTAGGTCTTGGTAATAGTCCGAGGTGGCTTCGCCGGTGACGCGGGCAAGCACGCGGTCGGCCATCTCAAACACGGTCACGCCAAGCCCGAGCTTCCGGAGCGCCGCCGCGACCTCCAGCCCGATGAAGCCCGCCCCGATCACTGCGGCGTGCTGGGCTCCGGGCAGGCTTTCGCGGATCGCGTCGGCGTCCTGAGCCGTGCGGAGCGACAACACCCGCGGGTGGTCGATGCCGTCGATCGGTGGCCGGCGGTGGAGCGAGCCGGTCGCCAGGACCAGCGTGTCGTAGCTCAGCGTTTCGTTGCCGACCCGGATTGTCTTCGCGTCCCGATCGATCGACCGTACGGGCTCGCCTAGCTTCCGGTCGATGTGGTTCGACGCGTAGAAATCCGCGGGCCGGATCCACTGAAGCTTTGGCCGATCACCGGTTTCGTCTTCGGGCTTGAAGTAGGTCTTCGACAGCGGCGGGCGGTGGTAGGGGAGCACGGGCTCGTCGCCGATCAGCGTGAGCCGGCCGGCCCAGCCGTGCTGCCGCAGAGAAGCGCAGAGCTGCGCCGCCGCGTGGCCTGCACCCACGATGATGCAATGGTCGGTTGGGCTCAGCATCACTCGGCAACGCGTACGGTGAGGCCGTCCAAGCCGTCGGTGATCGGGACCTGGCAGCCCAGCCGGCTATTGTCCGCGAACGCGTCGTCGAGCTCCAGCATCGCGGCTTCGGCGTCGTTGCTCGGCCCGACCTTCTCCACCCAGTCGGCGTCGATATGCAGGTGGCAGGTCGCACAGGAACACACGCCGCCGCACTCGCCCTCCACCCCGGCGACCTGGTTGGCGACCGCCGCGGTCATCAGGCTCCCGTCGCTCGCGTCGACCTCGACGCTCGTGCCGTCGGTCTGGATGTAGGTGATCTTGGCCATAGTGACTCCTTGGATCAGAGGGGTGAATCCACCGCGTTGGGCAGGAGAATTGTGCACGGATTGCTGGAGATCGCTACGCCTAAAAGCGCTAAAAGTGGTATTTTTAATGCGCATCAGATGAATCAGTGTCTCATCGAGATATGTGGAGTACTATTTTAGGGTGCGTCCGGTCCTCGAACACATCGCATACGACGGCTCGTTTTTCTGCGAGCGATTCGAAGGGCAGGCCTTTGATTGCCCGTGGCATGTGCACCCGGAGGTCGAGGTTCTGATTATTGATTCGGGCACCGGGCGACGCTTGGCCGGCGACGCGCTGGGCCGATACGCCCCGGGTGATCTGTACCTGTTCGCGCCGCAGCTGCCCCACCTGTTTCACAGCGACACCCCATCGGAAGGTGACGACCCCTCGGCGTACCACTCGGTCTCGCGGTACACGCAGTTCCGCCCCGATTGCTTCGGCGACGGCTTCTTCGACCAGCACGAACTCCGACCCATCAAACGCCTCATCAGCCAGGGCCGGCGCGGCCTGTACTTCGGGCGGCACGCACCGGACAGCGAGGCGTCCCGCCGGCTGTCCGAGACGCTCGAGGCGACAGGCCCCGATCGGGTCGCCGGGCTGATCCGGGTGCTGGGGCTGCTGGTCGAGACCCCCGCGGAGACGCTGGCGGGCGCGGGTTACGACGCCGCGGCGGGCAGGGCGGTGCCGGACCAGGACGCCCAACGGCTTGGCCGAGCGATCGACCACATCCACGAGCACCTGACCGACGACCTGACCCTCGCGGCCGCCGCCGAGGCCGCCGCCCTGTCCCCCGGCGGCTTCTCGCGGGCCTTCCGCCGGGCGTACGGCCGATCGTTCACCGACTTCGTCATCGACCTGCGCCTGGGCGAGGCCTGCCGCCTGCTCATCGAGACCGACCGCCCGATCGTCGACATCTGCTTCGCCTCCGGCTTCTCCAACCTCTCCAACTTCAACCGCCAATTCCAGAAGCGTCGGGGGACCACGCCCAGCGGCTTCCGCCGGAGCCTGGTGTGATCGGGCCGGCCCGCAAATTTGTTGACAATTGACAATAAAGGCGGTAGTTTTCGTATCGCGCCGTATTGCTCTCAGCCCTCTCCAAGCCCCATCGATCGAGGCCCACCGTCATGCGAACACACCGCTCTCTCACCCGCTTCACCAGCCTGTTGATCGCCCTGTTCTTGAGCCCCGCACTGCTGGCCGAAGAGGTCTTCACGTTCGACACGGTCAGCGATGGCCGCGGGTTCGACGGCCAGATCAACGCCCCCTCCGCCTCCGGTGACGTCTTCCTGAAGACCGCGTCGCGGACGGCGGTGCAGGAAGACAACGGCCGGATCTTTCTCTACCTCAAGAACCAGAACAAGCCCGACGACGCGGTGCTCCCCCTGTCGGCGACGCTGAATGTGGTTGACCGCGATGGCAACGCACTCGACTTCACGGTCAGCAGCCTCAAGTGGCGGAGCGTTCACGGCAAGGCCACGCTTGTCGGCATGCGCGACGGTAAAGAAGTCTGGCGGCTCGACGACACCTTCAATCAGATCGATCCGATTCAAACGGTTAACACGGCGACCGAGGGCGAAATGTCCAAGCCCGTTGACGCCCTGGTCTGGGAATTCAAGACGTACGTTAATGGCACGTTCGGCTCGGCCATCGACGACCTCCAGATCGAAGTGGCATCGTCCGGCGATTGAGGCTGCCGGACCGCTTCGCGCACGCAACGTCTGTCGGTTCACACGCTCCACACAAGGCTCAAACACCGTCTTCAACACGCACGCCTGATGGCCAGCTGATCGATCGCTGTTTCAACTTCAACACCGTCCAGTGCGTGCCCGCGTGATCCAACGCCTCTTCCTTCTTGCAGACCACCATGCCGACCTCGCCCCGCAGCACGGACTTCACCCGCCAATGGCGCTTCGCGTTGGGAGACCACGACGACGCATCGGGACTAGCGTTTGACGACGCGTCTTGGCGTCGGCTCGACCTGCCGCACGACTGGAGCGTCGAGTCGCCGTTCGATGAAGAGCTCGAGGGCTGCACCGGCTACCTGCCCGGCGGGATCGGCTGGTATCGCAAGCGCTTTACGACGCCCACGCTCGAGCCCGGCGGTCGGCTGATCGTCGTGTTCGATGGGGTCTACAACCGCAGCAGCTACTGGCTCAATGGCCAGCCGCTGGGCGAGCAGCCGTACGGGTATTCGCCGTTCACGTTGGACCTCACCGATCACCTCGCGCCCGAGGGCGATGCCAACGTGCTGGCGGTGCGGGTGGATCGCCAGCGCTACGCTGACAGCCGCTGGTACACCGGGTCGGGCATCTATCGCGGGGTGGATTTGGTGCAGGTCGGGCCGACACATGTTCCTGTGTGGGGTACCTACGTCACGACGCCAACCGTGACCGATGCGTACGCGGATGTGTGCATTGCGACCGACATCGCTCACACCCCGCAGAGCCCGGACGCGCTGACGCTGGTGACCACGCTGCTCGATCCCAACGGTGCGGTCGTGGCCCGCGACGCCCAGGCGGTCGAGCTGCCCGAGTCTTCTCGGCAGACTTTTACGCAGACGCTGCGTGTGGAGTCTCCCCGGTTGTGGGGCGTGACCTCTTCCCCGCGGTATCGGGCGGTGACGACGCTGGAGCGCGACGGCGCGGTGCTCGATACCTACGAGACGCCGTTCGGTATCCGGACGATCCGCTTCGACAAGGACACCGGCTTCTTCCTCAACGGCGAGCGGACGCTGATCAAAGGGGTCTGCCTGCACCACGACGCGGGGCTCGTCGGGGCTGCGGTGCCCGATGGGGTCTGGCGTCGCCGATTGCTCACGCTCAAGGCCGGCGGCTGCAACGCGATCCGTACCGCCCACAACCCGCCTAGCGCCGCGTTCCTCGACCTCTGTGACGAGCTGGGATTCCTCGCGCAGAACGAGTTCTACGACGAGTGGGACAACCCCAAAGACAAACGCAAAAACATGGGTGAGAAGGAGCGAGACTTCGTCACCGATGGCCACGCCGAGTTCTTCCAGGACTGGGCCGAGCGCGATCTGAAGAACACGATGCTCCGCGACCGCAACCATCCCTGCGTGTTCCAGTGGAGCATCGGGAACGAGATCGAGTGGACGTACCCGAGCTACAGCAAGGCGACCGGGTTCTGGGACGCGGACGCCTCGGGCAACTACTTCTGGACGACCCCACCTATCCCGCCGGAGGAGATCCGCCGACGCCTCGAAGCAAGCGAGACCGGTGAAGACGGGGCCTACGTCTGCGGCGACACCGCCAAGAAGCTGGCGGCCTGGACGCGTGAGCTCGACACGACCCGCCCGGTCACCGCGAACTGCATCCTCCCCTCCGCGAGCCACGCCACCGACTACGGCGAGTCGCTCGACGTCATTGGCTACAGCTATCGCCGCGTCATGTACGACTACGGCCACACCCACTACAACCTGCCGGTCATGGGCACGGAGAACGTCCCGCAGTGGCACGAGTGGCGGGCGGTGATCGAACGCGAATTCGTCTCGGGCCTCTTCCTCTGGACCGGCATCGATTATATGGGCGAGTCGAACGGCCGCTGGCCGATCAAGAGCACCCGCAGCGGCCTGCTCGATACCGCGGGGTTCCCGAAACCGCAGTACCACCTGTACAAGACGCTGTGGTGCGACGCGCCGCATGTCGCGGTGTTCACGACACCGCTCGACGGTTCGCCCTACGAAGCGGGTGAAGACGGCGAGGTGGTCGAGAAGGAGCCCGGTGCGTCGGATCACCGCTTATGGTTCTGGCACACGCTGGACCCCCATTGGGATTACGAGGCCGGCACACCGGTCGTCGTCGAGGCGTTCACAAACGGCGAGTCCGCAACGCTCACGCTCAACGGCAAAGACCTCGGCTCCCGCGTGCTCGCCGAGCAGAACGACCGCGCGTGCAAGTGGCTGGTGCCGTTCGAGCCCGGCGAGCTGTGCGTGCGGATCGACGGCAGCGACACCGAGCACCGCTTGGTCACACCCGGCAAACCCGCGGCACTCGCGCTATCGGTGGACGAGTCCGAACTGCGGGCCGGGACGGCGGATGTCGCGCATGTGACCGCGCAGGTCGTGGATGCCCAGGGCCGACCGGTGCAGACCACCGAGCACGAGATCGTGTTCGAGGTCGGTGAAGGCCTGCGGGGGCTGGGCGTTGACAATGGTGCAGCGGACAACGTGCAGCCCTTCCAGTCCGACCGCCTGGTCACGCACCGGGGCCGGGCGTTGCTGATCGTGCAGGCGGGTGCCAGCGTTATTGAAACAACCGTGCTCTGTCGAGCAGACGGGCTGGAGGACGCGTGTGTTGCGTTGTCCTGTGTGCCCGCGTCTGCCGACGATTCCCTCGAAGTATCTGTTTGAGTTCCAAGCCTGGAGTGAAACCATGAAGCATCGCCTGTCTGCCTTGGCCCTGTTGACCGCCTCCTGCGTGACCGCGCCCGCAGCGCTTGCCGACAATCACGTTGGGGTGACGATGGACCCCGCGACGGTCCGTTCGATCGGCGGCATCAGCACCTTCGAGCGCGAGAAGTACATCGTGATCCACGCGTCGCCGGACGATGGCGACACCGACGACGAGAAGTTCCGCTACATCGAAGAAGAGCTCGAGGCCTACTTCGGGCGTGATGGCGGGATTCAGTCGGGTCAGCTCCGATCGACCCCCGCCGACCCGGACAACCCAGGCATGCCCGATGTGGAACACATGCGTCGCGCCGGTGCCGCGTTTCAGGCCGCACGTGCTGAGCGTCCCGAACGCTTCCGCCCCGAGGTGCTCCGCGAAGTCGTGCTGTGCACCCACCCCGAGTGGATGATGGGTCTGGAAGGCAACGACTTCGCTCCCTTCGGGCCGAAGAGTCCCGAGGCTGCCGCCGAGTTCGCCGCTCAGTTTCTTAAGTACTACTACACCGACGAATCCCGGCCGCAGTACTACGAGGTCTTCAACGAGCCCTTCATCAAAGCCAGGCAGCTGGGCACGACCGCCCGGGCGATGGCCGAACAACACGTGATCACCGCCCGCCGGATCCGCGAGGTGCTCCCCGATGACGACATCATGATCGGTGGCTACTCGGCCGCCTGGGCCGAGGTCGAGGCCCGCAACTTCTCGCACTGGAACGGCTGGCAGAAGATGTTCATGGACGTCGCCGGCGAAGAGATGGACTTCTTCTCGATCCACCTCTACGACGGCATCAACGTTGAAGGCACGCACGCCGAACGCACGGGCAGCAACGTCGTGGCCAACATCGACCTGATCGATGCCTACAGCTTCATCAGGTTCGGTGTCGCTAAGCCGCAGTCGATCACCGAGTACGGCCGGATCGATCGGTCTCCCGACAACCGCGTGGTCCCCGATCGGATCCGACGGATGGGCCGACTCCTGAGCTCGTTCAACGGCATGCTCATGATGTATATGGATCACCCCGACCGGCTGATCAAGACGGTCCCGTACATCCTGGGCGTGGCGGCATGGACCTACAACTTCGACGGCGGGATGCGGAGCACGGAAGACATCCCGTCCTCGTTCCTGCTGTTCCGGCGGGCGGGCGACAACTACGTGACCACCGAGCTCGATAAGTTTTATCGCCTGTGGAAGGGCGTTAACGGCGAACGCCGGATCATGACCGCGACCGATCCCGATGTGCGTTGCCACTACTTCGCGGACGGGCTCCGGCACACCGCGGTGATGCACAATATGGACGACGTGGCACGCGTGGTGAAGCTCAGCGGCGTCGATGACCTGGACATTACCAAGGTCACCCTGCGTTCGCTCACGACGCACGGCGAGGTCCCGATCCTCTCCGAACAGACGCTCTTCGGCGTGCCCGAAGAGCTCACGCTTGAGCCCGGCCAGACCGCGCTGGTCATGATGGACCTGCGTCACGTGTTCCCCGCGGAGCAGACGATCCTCGAGACACGCGTCTACGCCACGGAATACCTGAAGGACATTGAGGCCGGCAAGCCGATCGCGTTCAAGTTTGAAGACGTGCCCGGCGGCGAAGGCGACGGCGTGCTGCGGATGTCGATCGGGCGTGTACCCGGCCTGTCGCTGCAGCCGGTGGTCAAGATCGGCGGCCAGGAATTGGAAGTTCCGACCGACTGGTCTGGCAGCAAGCAGGTCGGCCGCCCCACGTTCTTCGGCATGATCGAAGTGCACGTGCCCGGCGAACTGCTCACCGAAGACACCGTCGAGGTCGAGATGACCTTCCCCGACACGGGAGGCAAGGTCGCCGCGATGGTGCTCCGCGTCGACCGCGTCACCCCCGGCGGCGTCGCGCAGGCGGACGCCGAGGCTGAGTAAGCGAAGGAGCACGATGAGCGACAGCTCGGAGGTCCAGTTTGAAGCCAAGGACGGCGTCGGCGTGATCACGCTGAACCGGCCGAAGGCCAACGCTTACGACCCGGCGTTCATGGCCCGGCTGCTGGAGAGTGTCAAGGCCGCCGACGCCGACCCGGCGGTGCGCGTGGTGCTCATCCGCAGTGCGCTGCCCCGTTTCTTCAGCGGCGGGGCGGACGTCAAGGCGTTCGCCCACAACACGACCGACACGAACCGTGCGTTGGTGCTGGACGCGCGGGCGGTGCTGGCCGCGATAGAAGACTCCGGCAAGGTCTTCATCGCGGTGATCGCCGGGCATGCGCTCGGCGGTGGGCTTGAGCTGGCGATGGGCTGTGACCTGCGGTTCGCGGCCGACGGCGAGTACCAGCTCGGGCTGCCCGAGGTGCGGCTCGGCTTGATGCCCGGCAACGGCGGGGCGGTCCGGCTGCCGCGTCTGGTCGGGGTGAGCCGGGCGCTAGACCTGTTGGTGACCGGCGCATCGATCGGGCCGGCTGAGGCTTATCGCATCGGCCTCGTGGATCGCCTGCTGCCCGTGAACGAGCTCGAACAAGCCGCCATCGCGTACGCCCAGGCTCTCGCGGACGGCCCCGCCGAGGCGATCGCGGCGATCAAGCGCTGCGTTTATCTGGGGGCCGATCTTTCTTTCGATCATGCACTCGCGTTGGAGTCTGAGTGCGTGGATACGCTTTACGATTCAGCTGATGCCGCCGAGGGCATGCGGGCGTTCGCCGAGAAGCGACCGCCGGTGTTTACCGGCCAACGATCCCTCGACCTGACACCCGTTTCTGAAAATCACTAACCCCAAGAAGGTTTGCCATGACGACCACATCACCGACCGTGAGTACATATCGCTGCTACATCGATGGCCAATGGGTCGACTCGGATACGGGCCAGCACATCGAGGTGGAGAACCCGGCGACGGGCGAGGTGTGGGCGACGGTCCCGTCGTGCTCGAAGAGTGTGGCCGAGCAGGCACTCGAGTCGTCGAGCAAGGCGCAGCCCGGCTGGGAGGCGCTGCCGGCGCAGGAGCGGGCGGACCACATCATGAAGATCGTCAAGCGGCTCGAGGCTGAGCAGGAGTTCTTCGCGGAACTGCTGGTGAAGGAGCAGGGCAAGCCGATCGCCGAGGCCCGCGGTGAAGTGACGGACACGATGCGGTACATGAGCTACGCGGCCGAGGCGGCGCGTCGTCTGGAGGGGCAGATCTTCCCGTCGGACATGGCCAACGAGTCGCTGTGGATCACGAAGGTGCCGTACGGCGTGACGGTCGGGCTGTGCGCGTTCAACTACCCGCTGGCGCTGATCGGGCGCAAGCTCGGGCCGGCGCTGGTGACGGGCAACACGATGATCCTCAAGCCCCACGACGTGACGCCGGTGACGGCGAGCGAATTCTGCCGGCTGGTCGATGAGGCGGGGCTGCCGCCGGGCGTGTGCAACATGGTGACGGGCTCGGTGGCCGAGGTCGGGAGCACGCTGGTGGAGAGCCCGATCACGCAGCTGGTCACGGTGACGGGGAGCATCCCCGCGGGCCGGGCGATCTACGCAGCGGGGGCGAAGAACATCACGCAGATGTCGCTGGAGCTGGGCGGCAAGGCCCCGTTCATTGTGCTCGACGATGTCGATGTCGATGAGGTTGTCGAGGCGGCGGTGATCGCGCGTTACGCCAACTGCGGGCAGGTGTGCATCTGCAACGAGATGGCGCTGGTGCACGAGAGCATCGTGGACGAGTTCACCGAGAAGTTCATCGCCCGGACGAAGCAGATCACCGTGGGTGATCCGGCGGCGGCGGGCACGACGATGGGGCCGTACACGACTGCGGTCGGGCTGGAGCGGTTCGACAGCATCGTGAAGGACACGATCGGGCAGGGTGCGGAGCTCGCGCTCGGCGGCAAGCAGCCGGAGGGCGAGGCGTTTACCGGTGGCAACTGGTACGAGCCGACCGTGCTGACGAACGTCACGCGTGACATGGCCGCGGTCGAGCAGGAGCTGTTCGGGCCCGTGCTGCCGATCGTCAAGATCTCCGGCTACGAAGAAGCCCTCGATATGGTCAACTCCCGCAGCGAGGGGCTCTCGGCCTACCTGTGGACGCAGAACTTCAAGACGATCATGCACGCGACCAAGCACCTGCAGACCGGCACCGTCTTCGTCAACAAGGGCATCTGCGGCTACATCCAGGGCTACCACACCGGGCATAAGCACAGCGGCTTGGGCGGCGAAGACGGCGTGCACGGTATCGAGGGCTACATGCAGAAACGCACCGTCTATCTCAACCACGGCTGAGCGAACGTAGCGGTCTCACGCCCGGCGGTTGCGGGTGAGGTGGCCTTCGGCGTACTGCTCGCGTAGTGCGGCGGCGCCTTCGCTGCGGCCGCTGTCTTCGAGCTGTTTCAGGTACTCCTGGAACCCGGCCTGACCGGGCTGCCGGTACGGCAAGAGCCCGGCGTGCTGCGGCCCGCCTTCGGACATCACGGTCCACAGCGGGTCGATCACGTCGCTGCAGTATTTGGCCATCTTGTACATCTGGTCGTTGTGCCACTCGGTGAGCTTGAACGCGGCGCGGAGCACGACGTCAGGGTGGGCTTCGGCGAGGTTGTGGCGTTCGTGGGGATCGGTCGCGAGGTCGAAGAGCATGTGGTCGGGGAAGGGCTGGAACCCGTCGTGGTAGGTGCGGATGTAGATCCAGCGGTGGTCGCCTTCGTCGAAGCGGACCGAGCGTTGGCAGATGTGGGCGCACTGGCTAACGATGAGCTCGTCCTGCCCGGCGGGGGTGCCGGTCTTGACGGTGTCGGCGAAGCTCTTGCCGTCCCAGAGGTCGGGGGTGAGTTCGGGCTTGCCGATCATGTCCATGAGGGTGGGTGCCCAGTCGACGTTGTAGTGCAGGCCGTCGTCGACTTGGCCGGCGGGGGTGCCGGGCCACTTGACGATGAAGGGGATGTGGCAGGTGCCGTGGTCGGCGGTGCCGTGCTCACCGTAGATCCCGAGGTGGGCCTGGTTTTCGCCGTGGTCGGAGGAGATGATGATCGCGGTGTTGTCATAGACGCCGGCGGCTTTGAGCTGGTCGACGATGCGGGCGATCGCCTGGTCGGTGTAGAGGATGGTGGTGTCGTAGGCGTCGAACCACTTCTTAAGGGACGCGCGGTCGGTGATGCTCTCGGGGAGGCGGGGGAACCGGTCGGTGTTGTTGACGCTGTAGGTGACGAGCTCCTGGGCGGAGTGGGGGCCGCAGCGGGCGACGTCGTCGGCGAGCTGCTGGTCGGACATCTCAAGCGGCAGCTCGGTGTCGGCGAAGGGGTCGCCAAACGACGCGGGGACGCGGTAGGGGGTGTGGATGTCCCAGAAGTTGATGTGGAGGTACCAGTCGTCGCGGTCGGCGTTGTCGGCAAGCCACTTGTCGATCACGGGGGAGACGACCTCGGCGGACTCCATGCCGCCGTCGCCGGTGTTGTACATCTCGTTAAAGCCGGCGTAGAAGTGGTGGGCGGCGTGGCGTTGGCCGAAAGGCGAGATCATGGCGGTGCGGTAGCCGGCGAGCTGGAGCTTGCGGGCCATGGACTGTTCTTCGTAACAGGAGCGGAAGCCACGGCGGTAGCCCTCGCGTTTGGGGTCGGCAGCGGTGCCCCCGTGGCCGACGACGCCGGTCTGGATGCCGAACCGGCCCTGGTAGAAGGCGGTGCGTGAGGGCAGGCAGGGGGCGTCGGAGCAGTAGGCGTTGGTGCAGCGGAGGCCCTCGGCGGCGATCTGGTCGATCGTCGGGGAAGTCTGGCGGGCGTAGCCGTAGCAAGAGAGGTGGTCGGGGTTGAGGGCGTCGAGGTCGAGGTAGATGATCCGCATGGTTGGGTGGGGTTCGGTTGGAGGCGTAAGTGGTGTGGCGCTGACCGCCGATCGATCGGTGGTTGGTCAGGGAATGTTAAAGCTCGGGTGGGTAGAGGTGGGTGGGGCGGTTGACGGGTCAGCCTTCGGGCTTCCAGACGCGCACCCAGTCGTAGCGGGTGGTGCGCTGGTCGAGGGTGCCGGTGGTGATGAGGCCGCCGTCGTCGGGAACAGGGTTCCAGTCGTAGGTCTCGATCGCCATCTGGAGGAAGGCGGGGACGTCCCAGGTGATGGGCGGGGTGATGGAATAGACGTAAGCCCCGTCAAGGTAAAAGCGGACCTCTTCGGGGGACTTCCACCACGCGGCGTAGACGTAGTAGCGCTCGTGGTTCTTGGTCGGCGTCGGGACCGACTTCTGGTGCTGCACCGGCTCGGGGTTGTGTTCGTTGACCCGGTGGATCATGTTGGAGTGGTAGATCTGGTCCCAGGTGCGGGCCCAGTCGAAGGTGAGGTCTGTGGTGAGCCCGACGCACTCCTGGATGTCGAGCTCGAGCTTCTTCTTGCTGCCTGATCGGTTGGAGGTCATGAGCCAGAACGTCGAGGACATGACGGTCGCGTTGGCCTTCATGCGGGTCTCGTAGTACCAGCCGGGCTGCCCGGCGTGGAGGGACCGGACGATGCCGCCCTGGTAGTCGTAGGTCCGGCCGTTCTTCACGACGGTCTCGGGCAGGCCGCTGACGGTGACGTTGAGCGAGCCGTCGGCAACGGTGATGTTCTCGGCCTTGAACAGCCCGGGAGGCCTGCCGATCCAGACCCAACCGTTCTGGAAGGGCTCGGTCTGCCACTTGCTGGCGTCGACGGTGTCGCCGTCGAACTCGTCAGACATGTTCTCGACCGGGGACCAGCGCATGGCCTCGGCGTCGGTGTCGGTGCCGGGTTGGAGGAACGGGCCGGTGACGGGCGAGCCGTCGCTGGCGCAGCCGGACATGAAAGAAGAGGTGAGAGCCATGATGAATATGCAGACCGCTGGGGTGATAGGGCGTGAGGCGTGAGGCATGGGAGGTCTCGGTGATTACTCGCTGGGCTTGAGGTCGCCGTAAGTGCCGGGGAGGCTGTCGAGGTAGACCGTGAGCTCGGCCTGCATCTCGGCAAGCTTGTCGGCATACCGCGGGTCGTCCGCGAGGTTGGTCGTCTCGTTCGGGTCGTCGTTGAGGTTGAAGAGCTGATGCGCGTCGAAGTAGTGGGCCCGGAACGGCACGTTGCCGGCGAGCTGGTTGCGCTCGAAGACGTTGCCGCCGGCGGCCATACCGAGCTGGAAGTACCTGGCCTCGGGGTCGAGCGCGTAGTGCGGGTTGTTGCGGGTCCACGGGTGTTTCGTGTGGATCTCACTGAGGAGTTCCTTGTGGTCGGCGAGTCGCTCTTGCGTGGTGCGCTGGAGGCTGGGCGGCACGTGGAAGGCAAGGTATTTCCAGCCGTCGGCGGTGACGACCGTGCGGGTGAGGCCGAGCTCGCTGAACACGGAGTTGCGGACCGGCTCGTCACTGCCGCGGATGAGCTCGACCAGCGACTTGCCGTCGATGACCATGCTGTCGGGCGGGGTGGCGCCGGCGAGTTCGAGGAAGGTGGGAGCGAAGTCGATGTTCTGGATCAGGGCGTTCTGGGTCTTGCCCGCGGGGACCTGGCCGGGCCAGTAGAAGAGCGTCGGGGAGATAAGACCACCCTGGTAAGAGGTGCCCTTGCTGCGGAACTCCATGCCGTGGTCAACGAAGTAGACGATGAGGGTGTTGTCCTCGATGCCGAGCTCACGGAGCTTGGCGGTCAGGGCACCGATGCCGTCGTCGAGCCACATCGAGCCCCAGAGCTCTTCGGGGATGCCGAGCTTTTTGCCGCGGGCCATGACCTCGGCGCGGGAGGGCTGAACGCCCTCGATGGGTGCGTCGAGCATGCCGATGGGCGAGACGCGGGGGTCGAGCTTGAGCGATTCGAGCGGCTTGGGGACATGCGTAAGCGTGGTCGAAAAGTAGAGAAAGAACGGCTTGTCCTGGGCGACGGACTGATCGATGAAGTTGAGGCCGCCGCGGGTGACCCACTCCTGGTGGTGGACGTTGAGGCCGGCCCGCTTGAGCTCCTGGTCGTCGTCAGGGTTGCCGGAGTAGATGGCGTCGGCGAAGTCGAAGCCCTTGCCGCGGAGGTCTTCGGCGAAGGCCGCCTGGTTGGCCTTGAGCCGGGCGATGACGGCGGGGTCGGCGGGGTCGGCGCCCTGCTTGAGCGGCGTGCCGGCGGCGCGCTGGAGGCCACCGATGTGCCACTTCCCGACGAAGCCCGTGGTGTAGCCGGCGTCTCTGAGGACGCCTGGGAGCGTGGGCTGATTGGGCATGAGGCCGGGGTTCCAGACGACCTGGGTGACACCCTCGACGCTGGTGTTTTTCTTGAAGTAGTCGGTTTCGCTCCGGCTGGCGTATTGGCCGGTCATGACGCCGTAGCGGCTGGGGGTGCAGACGCTGGAGTTGACGTAGCAGTTGCTGAAGTAGGTGCCGCCGGCGGCGAGGGCGTCGAGGTGTGGGGTGTGGGATTCGTTCTCGAGGAACCCGAGCTCTCGGCGTTCTTGGTCATCGGTGATGATGAAGATGATGTTGGGTGGGGCGGCGGCGGTGTGGCCGTCGGCTTGGGCGGTGGGGCCGGGGCCGGTGCAGGCCAGGCCGGTGAGCGCAAGCAACAGGGCGAGCAGGAAGGGCTTGGGTGTTTTCATGTCGGGGAGCTCGGTAATTTAGGAACGTAAGCCACATGCACGGGAAGGTGCGTGCTGGGTGGGGCTGTGGGTGGGAGAGGCCCGCAGCGATGAATTGTCGATAGTTTACAATACATGCGGGTTTTTGAGGAGGGCCTTTGTGCCACGTTTTGCGGAGCCGCGCGTGTTCTGGCAGCATCCGCGGGGTATCACTGATCGAACGGTCTGCTTGCGATGACAGAACAAACCACGCTAGAGCTTGAACGGCTGGAGTCGATCCGTGGGCGGTCATTCTTCGGGCGTTTCGCGGGTTACGCCGGGATGACGGGGCCGGGCTGGCTGCAGGCGGCGGTGACGCTGGGGGGTGGGTCGCTGGCGGGGGCGTTGTACCTGGGGGTGGTGGCGGGGTATTCGTTGATGTGGCTGCAGCCGTTGGCGATGTTGTGCGGGGTGGTGATGCTGATGGCGTTGTCGCACGTGACGCTGAGCAGCAAGGGGACGCCGTTCGACAGCGTGAAGCGGACGATCTCGCCGGTGCTGGCGTGGGGTTGGCTGGGGGCGACGGTGTTGGCGGACGTGGTGTTCTGCGCGGCGCAGGCGTCGCTGGGCGTGGCGACAGTGCAGCAGAACCTGGGGATGGGTGGTGTGAACGCTTATGTGATCACGGGCGTGCTGGCGGCGGTGGGTTTTGCCGCGGCGGTGCTGTACGCGAAGGGCAGCAGGTCGGTCAATCGGCTGGAGCTGATCCTGAAGGTTATGGTGGCGTTGGTGATGGTCTCGTTCGCGATCGCGGCGGGGGTGTTGCTGGTCAATGGGCAGGTCGATGTGGGGGCGTTGCTTCGGGGGTTTGTGCCGGACCCGCGGGCGCTGGTGGAGCCGGCGGAATCGATTGAGCCGATGATCGCGGCGACGGGGGAGGGTGCGGGTTACTGGGCGGCGTATGTGGAGGACCAGCAGCGGAGCCGGATCATCGCGGCGTTCGGGACGGCGGTGGGGATCAACATGACGTTCCTGCTGCCGTACACGCTGATCAATCGGGGGTGGGGGCGGAAGCACCGGGAGCTGTCGCGGTTTGACCTGGTGTTGGCGTTGCTGCTGCCGTTCTCGGTGGCGACGGCGTTGCTGGTGGTGTGCTCGGCGTCGGCGTTCCACGCGCAGGACGGTGATGTCTTGGACGAGGCCGGTCGGCCGTTGCCGGCGCTCGAGTCGGGCTACTACAAGGTCTTGAACCAGCGGCTGGCGGAGCTGGGTGAGGTGCCGACTGATGCGGACGCGGCGAAAGCGGCGGCGGACGCGCTGCCCGAGGCGGAGCGGCGGTTGGCGGCGACGCTGACGAACCGTGATGCGAAGCAGCTGGCGGACACGCTGGCGCCGGTGATGGGCGAACGGCCGGCGGACGTGGTGTTCGGGCTGGGGGTTCTGGCGATGGCGTTGTCGACGATGATCGTGCACATGATGATGAACGGGTTCGCGGTCTCGCAGGCGGTGGGGCGGCCCGGGGCGTTCGGGCCGTTTGTGGTGGGCGCGGCGATGCCGGCGGGGTTGGCGGTGTTTGCGCCGCTGGCGTGGACGGGCGATGCGAAGACGGCGCTATTGATCCCGGCGGCGGTGATCGCGACGGTGTTCCTGCCGATCGCCTATCTCGCCATCCTGCTGCTGATGAACAGCCGGGCGGTGCTGGCGAAAGAGGACCGGGCGTCGCCGGTGGCGAACGGGTTCATGGTGGTGGCAGCGGGTGTGGCGACGGCGGCGTCGGTGTGGATGCTGGCGAACACCAAACGGGAACTTTTGGGCTGGGATAAGTGGGGCTTTGTGGGGATCGGGGGTCTGGTGCTGATCGCGGTGATCGGGGTGGTGGGTTTCTTGAGGGGGCAGCGCAAGGCTGGAGTCAGCGGCGACGGGGTGGGCTCGGCATGAGGTTCGGGATCATCGGGACCGGTGCGATCGGCGGGGTCCACGCCGAGGCGATCGGCACGCTGGTCGACGCGGAGCTGGTCGGGGTGGCGGGTCGGTCGGCGGAGCGGGTTGCGCGGTTTGCGGAGGAGCACCACACGCAAGCGTTTGGCTCGGTGGATGAACTGGCAAGTGACCCGCGGGTGGAGATCGTGACGGTGGCGACGCCGTCGGGGTTTCATATCGAGCCGGCGATGCAAGCGATCGGGGCGGGGAAGCACGTCGTGATCGAGAAGCCGATGGAGGTGACGGCCGAGCGGATCGACACGCTGATCGATGCGGCGGACCGGCAAGGCGTCACGCTGGCGGCGATCCTGAACCGGCGTTACCACCCGGCGATGGAAGAGCTCAAGGGGGCGGTCGAGGCGGGGCGGTTCGGGCGGCTGACGTCGGCGTCGGTGTATGTGAAGTGGCACCGGAATCAGGCGTACTACGACTCGGCGGACTGGCGGGGGACGTGGGCACTCGACGGCGGCGGGGCGTTGATGAACCAGTCGATCCACGCGATCGATGCGTTGCTCTATCTGGCTGGCCCGGTGCGGTCGGTGCAGGCGCGGACGGCGTGTCTCGCGCACGAGCGGATCGAAGTGGAGGACATCGGGGCGGCGGTGCTGGAGTTCGAGAGCGGCGCGTTGGGCGTGATCGAGGGGGCCACGTGTGCGTGGTCGGCCGCGGGTCACCCGGTGCGGGTGCAGCTCGCGGGGACGGACGGGTCGGCGTTCCTGGCTGATGAGCAGTTCGAGGTGTGGAGCTTCCGCGAGGCGCTGGACTCGGATGAGGCGGTGCGGTCCGGGCTGATGAGCTCGTCAGCGGTTGGTGGGGGGGCGGGCCGGGGGGCGAATGATCCGAAGGGGATCGATTGTCATCAGCACGCTCGGAACTTTGCGGAGGTGGTGGCGGCGATCCGGGAGGGGCGGGAGCCGACGACGTGTGCTCGCGAAGCCCGGAAGAGCGTGGCGTTGATCGAGGCGGTCTACCGGTCGGCCGGGGCGGGGGGGCAGACGGTGCGTCTGTGAGGGGCTGGGTTTCTCGGTCTTTTGGCCGATTTAACGCGGTTTGGAGCCGGATAAGGCGATGGCCCGCCCCTTTGCGTGAAGTAAATCTTGTGTCATGGGATTCGCGCCGGTAGTCTCACAGGGTGAGTTATTTCGCGAAACGTTCTTGGGTAATCTTGGGGTGCGTGTTGGTGTCGTGCGCGGGGTACGCGCAGCAGGCTCAGCTGGACCAGGGCATCGTGAAGCCGACGCGGTATGTGGTGCTGCGGGCCGAGGCGGTGGGGCAGCTGGTGCCGGGTGAATTGGCGAAGGAGGGGCAGGCCTTGTCGGCCGGTCAGGTGATTGCTCGGCTGGACGACCGGGGGCAGGCCGAGGCGGTGTCGTTGGCGAAGATGCGGGCGGAGAGCGACCTGTCGGTGAAGCGGGCGATCGAGGCGGTGAACGAGCTGCAGCTCCGGCTGGAGCAGGCGAAAGACATGGTGGCGATGGACGCGGGGACGGACTGGGAGGTGCGTCAGGCGCGGGTGCAGCTGGAGCTGTCGCGGATCGATCTGGCGATCGCCAAGCAGGACCGCGACGCGGCATCGCTGCAGTTCGATCTGGAGCAGGCGCGGCTAGCGCGGTACTCGCTCAACGCGCCGTTTGATGGGCGGGTGATGAAGCTGGAGGCGCAGCCGGGGGCGACGGTGGATCAGGGCGACCCGGTGGCGGTGTTCGCGTCTTTGAAGGAGCTCAAGGCCGAGCTGTTTCTGCCGGTCGAACGGTACGGGCAGATGCAGGTGGGCCAGCGGTACGAGCTGCAGGCGGGGGCGCCGGTGGGGCGGGGGCTGCGGGCGGAGCTGGTGTGGGTGGACCCGATGATCGACCCGGCGAGCCAGACGTTCCGGTGCGTGTTTGCGATCGACAACAGCGATCTCTCGCTGCCGGCGGGTTTCTTGGTGTGGTTACCGCGTGAGGCGGAGGCGTTGGTTCAGGACGCTGAAGCGCAGCCGGCGTCGGTATCGAACTAATCGAACGAAGAGGACGCCGCGATGCGTGAATCAGGTCCAGCTTCGCCGGGGGCTTCGTCGGGACAGCCGTCGGGACAACCGACCGGACAGCCGGCTGCCGAGGCCAAGCGGCCGACGCTGGTGGAGATGCTCTCTCGGTTTGAGGGGCCGGCCCCGGAGTTCCTGCGGCGGTTGGTGACGCTGCAGGGCCGGGTGACGGGCGCGGACCACGGCGTGGTGATCCGGTTTATGCCGCAGTCGGGGCCGGCGGTGGTGGCGGACTACAACCCGCAGCCGGACCGGTTGCCGCCGCCTTGGGTGCGGTTCGCGGCGGAGCAGGCGGAGCAGGTGTTCTCGGCGGGCGGGCCGGTGGTGGTGGGGATCCGGCAGGCGGCGGTCGCGGGGGACGAGGTACCAGCGGGTGAGCAGTACCTGATCCTGCTGGGGCTGCCGCAGTCGGTGGGGCTGGATGGCGGGGAAGGGCGGTTCATGGTGGCACTCGGGCTAGGCGGGGTTTCGCGGGGTGAGGTCGAGCGGGCGGCGCAACAGGTCGAGCTGACGCTGGGGTTGCTGGGCGCGTATGACGCGCGCGCGCAGCTGACTCAGAAGCAGGGCGGGATCGATCGGCTGACCGAGTCGGTGGACGTGCTGGCGGCGCTGGGGCGGTGTCGGCGGTTCCGTGAGGCGGCGATGGCGTTGTGCAACGAGCTGGCGTCGCGGCATGGCGCGGAGCGGGTCAGCCTGGGCTGGGTCGAGCCGCAGCGTGAGGCGCTCAAGCTGATCGCGATGAGCCGGACCGAGCGGCTGAACCGGCGGATGAAGCTGGTGCAGGACCTGGAGTCGGCGATGCACGAGTGCTTGGACCAGGACATCGAAGTGGTCTGGCCCGCGCCGCCGGAGGTGCCGGTCGTGAGCCGGGACCACCAGGCGCTCACGAAAGAGAACGGCTCGGCGTTCGCGGTGTCGCTGCCGCTGCGTCACGTGGCGGGGCCGAAGGGCGAGGTGAGCGGGGAGTCGGAGCGGGGTTTGGAAGCCGGGGTCGTCGCGGTCTTGACGCTGGACTGGAACGAGCCGCCGCAAGACCCGGCCGAGACGCAGCAGCGTTTGACACGCTTGCGGTTGATCGCCGAGCTGGTGACGCCGCTGCTGGTGCCGCTCCGACAGCGTGACCGGTGGGTGGGCGGTCGGCTCAAGGACGGGAGCACGCGGGTGCTCGGCAAGGTCGTGGGCACGCAGTACACGTGGGCGAAGCTCGCGGCGGTCGGGCTGCTGGCGTTGGTGCTGTGGCTGACGCTCGGCAAGGGGACGGACCACGTCGAGTCGAGCTTCGTGATCGAGGCGACACAGCGGCAGCTGGTGACGGCCCCGTTTGCGGGGTATCTCCAGTCGGTGCATGTCGAGCCGGGCGACACGGTGGAGGCCGGCGTGACTCTGCTGGCCGAGCTGGACACGGCGGAGCTTCGGCTGCAGTCGGCGGAGCTGTTCGCGCAGGAGACGGCCCAGCGGAAGCAGGCCGAGGCGGCGCGGCGGGAGTCGGACATGTCGGGGGTGCAGGTCGCGCTGGCGGAGGCGGAAGCGACGGCGGCGAAGCGTCGGCTGCTGGAACGTCAGATCGAGATGGCCGCGCTGCGGTCTTCGCTGGGCGGGATGGTGATGGCCGGTGATTTGAGCCGTGAGATCGGCAAGGCGGTGACCGAGGGCGAGACGCTCTTCGAGGTCGCTCCGGTCGAGGCGTTGCGAGCGGAGCTTTATATTCCGGAAGAGCGGGCCGGGGAGGTGACGGTGGGGATGCGGGGTGAGTTGGCGACGACGAGCTACCCGGATCAGCGGGTGAGCTTCACGGTGATGTCGATCGAGCCGCAGGCGAAGGTTCACGAGGGGCGGAACGTGTTTGCGGCGGAGGTGGAGCTGGAGCGTCAGCCGGTCTGGCTGCGGCCGGGCATGACGGGGGCGGCCCGGCTTGATGCGGGTGAGTCGAGCCACCTCTGGCTGTGGACGCGGGACGCGGTCAACTGGGTGCGGATGCAGCTCTGGCTGTAGCGGTGATGGATTCAGTCTTGAGGTTTTCGCATTGGCGTTTGAACGGCCGACCTACGACGACAGCTGGCACCGCATCGCGGAGACGACACCGCGGCTGCGCTCGACGGTGCAGTGCGGTCGGCAGCGGTACCGCGGTCGGCAGTGGTATGTGGTGATGGACCCGTCGAACAACCAGCACTTCCGACTGAGCGCCGCGGGGTATCGGTTTGTCGGGTTGTTGGACGGTCGGCGGACGGTGCAGAACGCGTGGGAGGCGGTGCAGGAACAACTCGAGGACGAGGCGCCGACGCAGGGCGAGGCGCTTCGGCTGATCGGGCAGCTGCACACGAGCAACCTGCTGGACAACGAGTTGTCGCCGGACGCGGGGCGGATGTTCGAACGGCGGCAGAAGCGGATCCGCAAAGAGGTCGGCGGGTATCTCAAGAACCTGCTGTTTGCACGCGTGCCGATCTGGGACCCGGACCGGTTTTTGAACCGCTGGCTGCCGGCGGTGGGCTGGCTGTTCGGGCCGGTCGGTTGGGTGCTGTGGTTGGTGTTGATCGCGGTCGGGGGTTGGTCGCTGCTCGGGCGGTTCGACGAGCTTTGGGCGCAGACGGGGAACGTCCTGGCCCCGCAGAACCTGGTCTGGTTGTACGTCTGTCTGGTGGGGATCAAGCTGCTGCACGAGCTGGGGCACGCGTTCGCGTGCAAGCGGTTCGGTCGGCAGCGCCACGGGCAGGGCGAGGTGCACACGGTGGGGATCATGCTGATGGTCTTGACGCCGGTGCCGTATGTTGATGCGACGAGCGCCTGGACGCTGCCGAGCAAGTGGCAGCGGGCGTTTGTCGGTGCGGCGGGGATGTACGCGGAGCTCGCGGTCGCGGCGGTCGCGGCGGTGGTCTGGTCGCAGTCCGCCGAGGGCACGCTGGCCCACGCGTTGGCCTACAACCTGATCTTCATCGCCGGCGTCTCGACGATCCTGTTCAACGCCAACCCGCTGATCAAGTTCGACGGCTACTACATCCTGTCCGACGTCATCGAGACGCCGAACCTCTACCAGCGTGCGCAGCAATACCTGACGTACCTGATCCGGCGTTACGTCTACGGCGTCCGTCAACTCATCAACCCCGCGGCCGGCGGCAACTTGAAAGAACGCTGGTGGTTCGTGGTCTTCGGGCTGTCCTCGCTGGCGTACCGCATCTTTCTCGGCGTCGTGATCATCATGTTTGTCGCCGACAAGCTGTTCTTCATCGGGGCGATCTTCGCGATCCTCGCGGTGGTGGGTTACCTGGTGATCCCGTCGATCAAGCTGATGCACTACCTGAGCGCATCACCGGAGCCGGCACGGGTGCGTGGGCGGGCGGTGTTGGCGACGGTGTTGATGATCGGCGGGCTGTTGGCGGTGTTGGGGTCGGTGCCGGTGCCGGATCGGCCGAGGGCGTTGGGTGTGCTCGAGCCGGAGCGGTTGTTGACGGTGTACGCCGAGGCCGAGGGGTTTGTAGAGTCGATGGCGGGGTCCGACGAAGCGATTTCAGAAGGCGTCGTGCTGGTGTCGGCGGCGAACCCCCGGCTGGACGCAGAGGTGCTGGAGCTCGAAGCGCGGCAGGCCGTGCTCGAAGCGCGGTACCGCCGGGCGGTGGTGGAAGAGCCGATCCAGCGGCAGGTGATCGCCGAGCAGCTGGTGGCGACGCGGGACCTGTTGGCCAAGGCGCGGGACCGGCAAGCGTCGCTGGTGATGACCGCGGGGTTTGCGGGGACCTGGACGCCGGCGCTGGATGACGATGTGCAGGGTCACTACATCCGGCGGGGCGAGCCGGTCGGGGTGCTGGCCGAGACGGGTCGGCTGACCATCCGGGTCGCGGCGGACCAGTTCGAGGGGCCGCGTCTGCTACAGGCCGACCACGAAGTGCAGGTCCGCCCGACCGACCAGCCGGACCGCGGGTTTACGGGTCGAGTGGTGCGGGCCATGCCCGCGGGTCAGCGTCGGCTGCCTTCACCGGCGTTGTCGGAAGCGGCGGGGGGGCAGATCGCCACCGACCCGACCGACCGTGAGGGGACGACCGCGGCCGAACCGTACTTCGAGATCGTGATCGAGCCCGACCTCGGGCAGGCCGAAGACGCGCAGCAGGTCGCCTGGGCGATGCAGCACGGGCAGACGGTCGTGGTCCGGTTCAGCCTGCCCGACAAGCCGCTGCTGCAGCAGTGGTACCGCTCGGCCCGGCAGGTGTTGCAGCGCCGCTTCCAAGTACCGGCCGACCCGAACGAATCGCCCCTCGGGATCGGTCTCTGATGTCGAGCCTGACCACGCTGTTCCCGTCGGACCCGAACCAGCCCGCCCCCCCGGTGCGGCCGGGCGAGCAGCAGACGCCGGTGCTCGCCAAGCTCTGGCGTGACGGCGAGGCGTGGCGGAGCCGATCGCACAACCGCCAGCCCGCGAAGCCCCGTCGCAAGGCCGACGCGGTGTACGAGTGGTTGGCGTCGCACATCGTGGCGGGCAGGTGTTCGGTGCGGCGTTACCTGCGTTTGGCCGACCGGGTGCTGGCTCAGGAAGCCGAGCTCACCGATTTGCATTTCGATGCACTCAGCGCTCGCGTTGCCGAGCAGCGGGCCGTGTTCCGGCGGGGTTCGGTTACGCAGGACCAACGCATCGAAGCCCTCGCACTCATCCGCGAGACCGCCCGGCGAACCCTCGGGCTCAACGCGTACCGTGTGCAAGTTGCTGCCGCCGCGGCGCTGCTCGACGGGCGGATGACCGAGATGGCGACCGGCGAGGGCAAGACGCTGGTCGCTGCGCTGGCCGCGTGTCTGGTTGGCTGGCACGGCCGGGGCTGCCACGTCTTCACCGTCAACGACTACCTCGCCAAGCGTGACGCCCAGTGGGCCAAGCCGCTGTTCGAGGCCGCCGGGCTGCGCGTCGCTTACATCACCGGAAACACGCCCCCGCACGACCGCCCCCGTGCGTACGCCGCCGACATCACCTACACGACCCACAAAGACGCGGCCGCCGACTACCTACGTGACCTGCTCAGCGAGCAGGCCCAGACCGACCGGGCGTCGATGCCGCTCGCCTCGGTCCTCGCCCGGAACCTCACCGGTGCGTCGTCGCAGACGGGCGGCCGGTTCTTCCGCGGCGAGGCGGCGATCATCGACGAGGCCGACTCGATCCTGCTCGATGAATCGACGACACCGCTCATCATCTCGGGGCCCAAGGCCGACACGGCTCCAACCGGTAGAGCCCGCGAGTTCACGTATCGGGACGCCACTCTCGTCGCGGCCCAGCTCCGCCCCGACCGCGACTTTCGGCTCGACCGCCGCCACCGCGATCTCCGCCTTACCCAGGCCGGTCGCCGTCACATCAAACAACTCGCCGCCCCCACCCACCCCACCCACCACCAAGAGCGCGGCCCCATCCGTCGATTGGAAGAGCGGGTCTACCAGGCATTGGTCGCTCAATATCTCTACCTGCGTGACGACCAATACGTGGTGCAGGACGGCAAAGTGGTCATCGTCGATGAGAGCACGGGCCGGCTGATGCCCGACCGCACCTGGCAGGCCGGGCTGCACCAAGCGGTCGAGGCCAAGGAAAACCTCGAGGTCAGCGACCTCAATCACACGCTCGCGGCGATCAGCTTCCAGCGGTTCTTCCGGCTGTACCGTCGGCTCGGCGGGATGACCGGGACCGCGTGGAGCGAGCGGGCCGAGCTCTGGCGTACTTACCGGATGCAGACCGTCCGCATCCCGACCCATCGCCCCTGCCGACGCCGTACCCGCAAAGCCCGGCCGCTGCCCACGCTCGATGCGAAGTGGGATGCGGTGACCGATCTGACCAAGGAGCTGCACGACGCGGGCCGGCCCGTTCTAGTGGGCACCCGCAGCGTCGACGACAGCCAGAGCTTGAGTGTTCGGCTCACCGACGCGGGCATCCCGCACGCGGTGCTCAACGCGCACCTGCACGAACAGGAGGCGGAGATCGTCGCCGACGCCGGGCAGTTCGGGCGGGTCACGGTGGCGACGAACATGGCCGGGCGGGGGACCGACATCAAACTGCCGGACGGGGTGGTGGAGCGCGGCGGCCTCGCGGTGATCGCCACCGACCGCCACGAGTCGCGCCGGGTCGATCGCCAGCTCCAAGGCCGAAGCGCCCGTCAGGGCGAGCCGGGCACTGCCACGGTGATCACCAGCCTGGATGACCCGTTGCTGATCAAGTACGCCCCGGTGCGCCGCCGGCTGGTCAAAGCGATCCCGATCCCGCTGCCCGGCTGGCTGACCGGCTGGCTGTTCAACGCGGCGCAACGCCGCGCCGGGCGGATGGCGACGCACCAACGCCGGCAGGTGCTGGTGCGTGACGAAGAGCACGCCGAGCGTTTGAGCTTCTGAAGCCATAAGACGCAAGCGATTTTCTGCTGTTGTTCGAGCTTCACCCCAAGGGCAAGCTGCTGTTGGATGAGATGGCCGCTCATCGTCGGCGACCGGACACCGCGAGTTCGCTCGACGCGGACGGGATCGCTCACACCTATGAGGGGTGCCGTGGCGGTCTATCGCGTCTTTCGTTCGCGTGTAGCGGGTGCACCGAAGGTGCCCGCGGTTTTGGAGGGGGGGCGCTTTGCGTCTCCCGCTACACGCTTTAGAAATCTGTTCTATTGGCTCGATCACTCTCGAGATCATTAGCCTGATGGCCCAATGAAGTCATGATGAAAATTGACCACGGATGGTGAGTCAGGCCCATTGTCGGCCCTGCCCGGATAAGGATAATTCCGACATGCTCACACAAGAACAAGCCACCGCGATCCCGTCCGACGTTGTTTCTCCCAAGGGGGGCAGCCTGACCCCCGAGCAGGTGACCTTCTACGACCGCGAGGGCTACCTCGTGCTCGAGAAGTACCTCACCGAAGACGACCTCGCCCCGGCCAAGACGGCCATGATGCAGAAGGTCGATCAGATCGCCGCCGACCTGCTTGCGGACGGCAAGATCGACGACCTGATGGAAGACCTGCCCTTCGAGCGACGGCTTGCGGGTCTGTTCGATGGACTCACCGACGAGGACTTCCTCGTCTACGGCCGAGGCTGGCGCGACCGCATCGACGGCTACTTCGAACTGATGAGTAACCCGAAAATCCTCGACGCGGTCGAGAGCCTCATCGGCCCCGAGATCTTCAGCAACCCGGTCTATAACGTTCGGCCCAAAGTGCCGGGCGTCGCCGCCGGGGCTGTGCCCTGGCACCAGGACCGCAGCTACTGGCCCGACGCCAACAGCAACCCGGTCATCACCACCTGGATCCCGCTGGTCGATACCTCGTCGCTCAACGGCTGCCTCCATGTCTGGCCCCGCACCCACCGTACCCGGGTCTACGGCCACGGCAAAGAGACCTACAGCAGCACCGGCTACCTCGCGATCCCCGAAGAGAAGATGAACAAGCTCGAGCGTGAAGCGGTCGCCCTGCCCGTGCCCGCCGGCAGCATCATCCTGTTCAACGACCGCAACGTGCACATGAGCACCCTCAACCAGTCCGACCACGTCCGGTGGAGTGTCGACCTGCGTTACCAGCCCACGGACCAAGACCCGATGCCATCGCACGGTGCGGGGTTCCTCGCTCGCAGCCACGAACGCCCCGAGGCGGTTGCCACTCTCGACGACTGGCGGGCCGAGCGACCTGAGCGGCTTGGGTCAGGTGACGCGGCCTGATCGCCTGCCGACGGATCCTTACGACAGAGCCCAGAATGCTGCTGAGTCATGGCTGAACCCGGACGGGTGTGCCGTGTGGCTTTCTTTCGGGTCAGGCGTTTTTCCGGTGGTATAGATCAGTCGACTCCATGCGGACGCTCTTCTGGGTTCTTGCCGGATCCGTTCAAAACGTCCAAAACCGTCAGTTTCGATCATCTGAATCGCCGTAATACTGGATTTCCCCAAGTATTAACGCGAAAAACACGCTTGCGGAATCGCGCCCGGAGCTTTAGCGTGGCGGTTGTGATCGGTTCCGGTATTTTGCAATGATTCAGTGTGTCTTACGGCCCATTTCAAAGACTAGGCTTATCCCGTGTAAGCCGGCGTCCAGGACAACGTCTGGAGGAGGCCCGGCATGGCGTTAGCGTTCTTTCGGTGTAACAAGCCCCGTCGGGTGTCCTGCGCGACATCGTCACTGATCGAAACCCTCGAGCCGAGGGTATTGCTCTCCGGCTCGCCGCAGTACTACCTCCAGGACGACGGGTCGCATGGCTTCGTGGTGATCGATGCTGAGGACTTCGACCGTCGGCAAGACGGCAGTGGTGAGTACGACGGCCAGTCCTGGCAGGTGGTGACCTCGGGCCTGCCTGCGGTCTTCGGCGACGCCGCGGTCACGGCCGGGCCCGACCGCGACCTCAACGCCAGCGACTTCACCGACACCAGCCCGGTGCTCGAATACGAGATCGAGTTCACGCAGACCGGCAGGCACTACCTCTGGGTCCACGGCCGGGGCCCGTCGGGGGCCGACAACTCACTTCACGCCGACCTCTCCGGCACGCCCAACGGCCCGGCCACCGCGATCTACTTCAGCCCCGACCAGCCCCGCTGGACCGACAGCCGCCACGGCGGCATCGCCGCCGTCTTCGATATCGACACCCCCGGCCGACGCACCCTAACCATCAAGATGCGCGAAGACGGCACCATTGTTGACCGCCTTCTGCTGACGACCGACGCGAACTACACCCCGTCCGGCACCGGTCCCGCCCTTACCGAACGCGTCGCCGAGCCCGTCGCCAACAGCAGCATTAGCGGCACCGTCTGGGCCGACCTCAACGCCGACGGCACCCGTGACCCAGACGAACCCGGCATGCCCGGCGTCACCGTCTACCTCGACGACAACGATAACGCCCAGCTCGACTGGACCGACCTAAACACCAACGGCGTCTGGGACAATGGCGAGGGCGAACGTTGGGTGCTCAGTTCAGACGAGTTACTGGGTGCCGTAGGCGAGTACAGATTCGATCATCTTCCGGAAGGCAGCTACACCGTTCACCATGTGACGCCCACGGGGTTCGAGTCGGTCGTGCAACCAGTTTATGTCTGGGAAGAGGCGGTCGTGACCGACCGTATCGAGTCGCCGTTGGACGAAAGCTCACAGCTGTTCGCCAACACGTTGGCCGTCAATGACCGGTACGTCCTGACCGAAGACATCAGGCTGGTCAACGGGGCCTTCGACGCTCAATTCATCTTTCTGTTTGACCGTGAAACGCTTGAGCTCGCCGGGTCGATCGAAGCACGGCATCACAACTCGAACCTGGGCAATCTGGTAGCCACCGATCGTTATGTATTGGCCTACGGGGTGAGTACCACCGACACCACGGGTGGCCGTTCGGTGTGGCAATATGACCTAGAGACTGGCCAGTTGGTCAAGGAATGGGACAGCCCGGATGGTAGTGGTGACTTCAATTTCGGACGAAGCGTGATCGCTTGGGACCACTTCGCGATCCTTCAAGGACAGAAGGACACTTATAAGTCGATCCTCGTTGATCTGGACACTCAGGAGATCCTTCATACCTGGTCACCCTCGGCCGCCGACGCCGCCAACTCTATTGGTCGGAACGGCAGCATTGCCGTTTCGGATGACTACATCGCGTTCGGTGTGATGCTGGCGGATTCCAATTGCGGCGCAGTCCGTTTATACGATCGGTCAACCTACGAGTTCGTTCGCGAAGTCCGTTACGACGACGTCCGTAGTACAACCACCCCGGTCGTCGGCGACACGTTTTTTGGAAGGACGCTGGCGTTCCATAACGGGCTGCTTTACGTCGGAGCGGACTACGCCGACGAAACCCGGACGAACGCTGGAGCCGTCTATGTCTTTGATCCTGACGATGTCGATGGGACGTCACGGGTTATCACAAACCCGGTTGCCAACCGCTCGCTTTTCGGTCGCAAGCTCGAGATCGTTGAAGATCAACTGTTTGTATCGCACGCGGGCTCTGTAAGCGGGACGCAAGTCAATGTATACGACCTGACCCCCGAGGGGCCAAGCTTCCGGTCGGGTATGGCATTCGGTGGAGGTTTTGCATGGTATTCGTGGAAGGCAACCCCCGAACGCTTGATCGCCAACGGCCAGACAGGCTTCGGATCCAGCCTAGAGACACAAATTATGGTCGTGGACCCGCCGTTTATTCCGAACTCGATCCAGGCCGAGGTGTTTCAGGGCGGTACGGTCGAACAGGCCGATTTCGGGCTGGCCCGGACGATTGCCCGGCCCGATCTGATCGCTTCGAGCGACACCGGCGTGTCGGACACCGACAACCTTACCCGTTTGGACAACGCTAGCGACGCCCGTCGGTTGGGGTTCGAGATTGAGGGCCTCTTGGCCGGCGATCTGGTCGAAGTCCTTGCAGATAACGGCGTAGACCCTCCGATCGTGATTAGCCGAGACATTACTCTGAACGATGGCAGCCTCTCGGTCGTCACCGACGGACAGACGGCGGTGGCCGACGCTACATACTCGCTTCGCGCCCGCATCACCGACGCCTTCGGGCAGTGGCCCGTCTCCGACCCGCTTGTAGTAACCATCGATACGCAAGATGCGCTGCCTGGGCTCGATCCATTCAGCACCGTGCTCTCGTCGCCACCTCTGGCGGGCCTCACCTCGGAGCCCGTGTTCTCCGTGCAGGTCAGCACGGACCAAGTCACCTTCTATCAGGCCCAACTCGACCCCGAAGGCCGGTCTTGGTCGCTGCCCGCCGGGACGCTACCTGATCTGCCGCTCGGCTCCAACAATCTCTTCGTCCGCACTACCGACCTCGCGGGCAATGATCAGACCTTCGTGGTCATCAATGCCGTCACGGTGCAGCCGACGCCGAACATCAGCATCAGTGACGCCTCGGTCGTTGAGGGGGACTCGGGCGCCAGTGAGCTGACGTTCACAGTGAGCGTGGACAACCCGATGCTGGAAACCAGCCGAGTCGATTGGCGGCTGGTGCCGGAGACCGCGACGCTGGGCGAAGACTACCACGCAAGCCTCGCCTCCGGCAGCCTGATCTGGTTCGAGGGGCAGTCGCAGTCCTTCGAGATCTCGGTTGACGTGTTCGGGGATGGCAAGGTTGAAGCCGACGAAACCTTACGGGTCGAGCTCTTCCGGGACCCGGTCCTCGGCACGGGTACCTGGGAGTTCGCCGACGCGGTTGGCGTGGGCACGATCCTGAACGACGATATCGAGACGTTCACCTCAAGCATCACCGGCATCACCTGGAGCGACTACGACGGCGACGGCCTCCGCGATCCGGGCGAGCCCGGGCTGGCCGATGTCACGCTCTACCTCGACGCCAACGACAACGGCGTCAGAGACCCCGGCGAAGCGATCCAGCTCAGCAATGTCGAGGGCGAGTACACCTTCGCCGGCCTGGCCAGCGGCGATCATGTGATCCGCCAAGAAGCCCTGCCCGGCTACGCCCCGACCGGGCCGATCGAGTCAATCACCCCAATCAACGAGACCTTCCCCAGCACGACCCTGGACAACTCGGTCTGGAACACGGGCTTGTCTTCGGGGTTCATCTCAAGTAGTGCTTTTGGAGAGCCCAGCCCGCCTTACACCTACCAGCTCTCGCTCAACCGACAGCTCGTGACCCGCCCGCTCGACCTCTCCGACGTTGATCAAGCCACGCTGTCCTGGTCCCGCCAACGCATCAACAGCCCGACCCGGCTCTACACCGAATACCGCGACGCCAACGGCCAGTGGCAGGAGCTCTACAGCGAGCCCGGCTCCTCGTTCAGCACCGCTTTCATCCGCCGAACGTATCAACTGCCCCCCGAAGCGTTGCACGATCAGGCCGCCATCCGCTGGAGAGGCCAGAGCAGCAGCAGCAACTCCTACTACCGGATCGACGACCTGGAACTGGTGACCCAGCGCTTCGACCGCGTGGCGTTGAACCTTGAGGTCGGCGGCTCTGCCCAGGCCGACTTCGGACAACAGGATGTGGTCGCCCCCACGGTCGTGAGCTCTACGCTCCAGTCCGGCGACACGCTGCAGTTCTTCCCGGAGCCCTGGTCGGTGCAACTCAGCGAGCCGATCGATGAGTCGGCCAGCAAGATAAGGGCACGCATCGGGGCCGGGCCCGACGGGCCGCCGGCCACGTCCAACTTCTCGGTCTTCGTCGATGCGACAAGCTACGACCCGGTCACCCGCACCGCCTACTTCGAGATCCCCGAGCTCGCCGAGGGGTCGTACGACCTCACGCTCAGCAGCTTCGACTACGTGGACCTATCGGGCAACCGGCTCGACGAGAGCTTTGTGCTGGATTTCGCGGTAGATGCCGATGGGCCACGCGACCTGCAGGCGGTGGAGGTTGCACCGCTTGGCTCGCTCGTCTTCACCACCGCAGCGGCCACCGGCTTCCTCCATGAGGGCGACTTCGACAGCTGGAACCGTCCCGCACTTGACGGCCAGCCCGTCACCGTGACCGTGGTCCCCACCGACCCCGACGCCACCCTCACGGTCAGCAGCCAGCTCGGCTTCGTGACCGCAGAGAACCCCGGCGAAACCATCACGCTAATGGGCACCGGAACCAGCAACCTGGCCTTCGATATCTGGGCCGACCAAGCGACCGGCTACACGATCGAGGCCGAGTTACATGCGGTGAGGGAGCTGACCGACAGCGATGCCGACAACCCGCTGGACCTCGAGCCGTCCCGGCTGTTGTGGGTCTCGGACGAACGCTGGGCCGCCCGCGGCACGCACAGCCTCGACGACATCATGCCGCTTATCGTCGATCAGGAACAATCTGACGCGACGAGTGGAGCCTCCAACCTCGGCACCTTCTCGCCGCTTGGCCAAGAGTTCGTGCCCAGCACGGATCGTCTCAATGCGGCACAGGTCCATCTCACCGGGGTCGGCGACACGGCCGCTGTCCAGCTTCGCATTCGCGAGGGAACGATCACCGGCAACATCCTCGCCACCAGCGATCCGACCCCAGTGCCGAATGGACGCGGCTGGATCGATGTGACTTTACCTGACACGCTGGTCACGCCGGGGCAGACTTATGTCCTGGAGTGGGTCGAGGCGAGCACGGACCAAAGCTACGTCTTGGTCCACACCGGGAGCTCCAACCTCTACCCGCTTGGCCGGCGGATCTCCTCTGGGCAGCCGCAGCCGGACGCTTGGTCCGACTTCGCATTCCGTATCGGCACCGCTGCCGAGCCGGAGGGCGACGCTTATCGGCTCGACCTCTCCGGCCACGTCGGCGGCACCGTCGATGTCGTCTACAGCGGCCCGGCGGCACAGGTCACACTCATCGATCCGTTCGGCCAAGCCGTCGCCACCGCGACCCCGGACGCGGCCGGTGCCGAGGCCAACAACCTCACGCTCAGCATCGCCGGCTTCAGCCCCGTTGAGTTCGGGCAGTACACCATCCAGGTCGTCGGCCAAGCCGAGGGCGACTACACCCTGGTCGCCACCGGCGGCATCCTCTTCGAGCACGAACCCAACGACGACGCCAACGCCATCGTCCGCCAGATCGTGCCCGGCCAGAGCGTGCTCGGACACCTCATCACCCCCACCGGTGGGCTCTTCGGGGTTGCCAATGGCTCTAGTCCGTTGTTTACAGGTGGCGGTACCGCGGATGGCCCGTCGGGCTTGGTCGAGATCGATCCCTTTACTGGCCAGCCGATAAGACAGCTCGCCGACCGGCCTTTCGGTAGCAACGCGGTAAGCACCGCCGTTGATGGCATCAACGCCTATGTCCTCTCGGGGTTCAGCTCGAACGAGGTGCAGTTGGAGGTATACGATCTCGCCAGCGGACAGCAACGCGAACCGATCACCCTGGAGCCGGTGCCTAGCGGGTTGGCGTTCTCTGCTCTGGGTACCTATGACGGCCAGCTGGTGAGCGGGGCGGTGACCAACGGCGATATCTACTTCTTCGATGCAGCCACCGGTGCACTGAACCGCACGCTCTCGGCGGATTGGCCGGGCGAGAGCGCCCGAGACATCACGGGGGCCGACGACCGGGGCAGCCTCTTCATCACCGGTGGCACCTCCGTCTATGAGATCGATGCCAACGACGGTAACCTGCTGAACACCATCGACCTCCGGTCCATCCTGAACAACGACAGCTTCTTCAGCTTTGAGGGCCTGGTGTATGCGGACGGTCTGCTCTACCTCAGTGACACGCTGTATTTCAACGGCCAGACACGCGACCCGATCATGGTCACCATCGACCCCGACACCGGCTCACTGCTCAGCACGTTCGAGAACGTCCCCGGCTACGAAGACCTCGCGTTCGCCCCAAGCCCTTCGCCTTGGAACGAGCCGCTTGTGGGCGAGGCGATGCCCGACGGTGGTGACCGGTATTCGGTGTCGCTCGCTGAGGGGCAGACCCTCGACGTGTTCCTCCGCTACGGGCTCGAAGGGGTCAGCGAAGCGTTCGGCGAAGACCTCGAGGGCACCCTGGTGATCGCGGATGACCAGGGCACGATCGTCGCCACCGGCATCATCGGGCTTGGCGGCGGCGGCTTGCAGTACACCGCCGAGGCCACCGGCGACTACACCCTCCAGGTCGTCGCCCGGTCCGGCTCGGCGTCCTACCTCCTCGAGACCCAACTGCTCACGCCCAGCGACACGGCCCCACCCACGGTCGTGTCCGTCGAGGTCGGCTCCTCCGCGTGGGCACCCGGCTTCGTCGATCGCCTCCGTGCCGACGGCCTCGGCGAGCTCGGCTACCGCGTCTCGACCGGGGCCGGCCAGCTGCTCACGCTGCCGTGGGCCAACCTCGATCAGGTCAGCGTCCGCTTCAGCGAAGACGTCACGGTCACCGCCGACGACCTGCAGCTCGCCGGCATCAACAGCTCAAGCCTCACCGCCACCGCGTTCAGCTACGACGCCGAAACCTTCACCGCGACCTGGACGCTCTCCGCCCCGCTCGGCACCGACCGCTACGCCATCGGGCTCGCCGACACCCTCACCGACACCGCCGGCAACCGCCTCGACGGCGACTGGGCCAACGACCAGAGCACCGCCAGCGGCGACGGCCAGGCCGGCGGCGACTTCCAGTTTGACTTCAACGTGCTCGTCGGCGACACCGACCGCAGCGGCCGTGTCCTCGGCCAGGACTTCAGCCCCATCGGCCTCCGCCTCGGCCAGACCACCAATACCACCAACTACACCGTGTTCGCCGACCTCGACGGCAACGGCCGAATTCTTGGCAGTGACTTCAGCCCCGTCGGGCTCAACCTCGGCCAAGTCTTACCCCAGGTCCGGCCCTAGGTTCTACCCAGCCCGAGCGATGACTAGCATTAACCTAAATCTAAATAATGCTTTACCCACTGCTTCCCATTGACGCCCAATGCCTAACCCACTATTTTCAACATGTCCGGTACGTCAGCCCACGAGGAGAAGAAAGATGAAGTCCGTCGGTATCTACGCATCTGCTTTGGCCATCCCCATCGGCACCGCCGTTACAGCCTCGCCCATCACGGTCGAGATCGAGGATGTCACGGTGGCTGCCCCTTCCTCGGGGGTCACCAGCGGCACCTTCGACGTCCTAGCGACCGCCGGCGACGGTTCTGAGCCCTTGGGCACCTTCGATCTGGTTTTGGATGTCGACCCCGAGGTCACGATCACCGGCTTCACGCTGGTGGCCCCGTTCGATAGCCCCGGCTTTCCGGTCACGCTGACCCCCACCGGGCCCAACGAGTTCTCGCTGTCCTACGGCAGCTTGAGCGGCACCAGCGAAGTCACCACCGACACCGTGCTGATCCAGATCGACTTCGCTGTCGATGAGGGCGAACTCGGCGACTTCGCGGTCGATTTCGATCCCGCCTCCGGCCTGCTCGGCGGCTCCTCCGGATTCACCCTGCTGACCGATAGCGTGTTCGTTGGCGGCACCATTTCCGTCATCCCCGAGCCCGCGAGCTTGGCCCTTCTCGCCGCCGGCGGCTGCCTGATGCTCAGCCGTCGCCGTCGTCAAACCAGCTGAAACCGACCGCGAATTCATTAACAAGCGACTCTGAAGAGCCACACGGCCAGACGACGTTTTGTTGATGTGTAGCGGGTGCAACGAGGGTGCCCGCGGCGATCAAGCGCGACGCTCCGAAACAGCGGGCACCTTCGGTGCACCCGCTACACGCGAACGAAACACGCGCTAGTCAGACATCGGCGGGATGGGTTTGCCGTGCGGGTCGGTGGTGGGATTGCCGGTGGGCGTGAGCGTGAGGTGCTCGAACTGCTCGGCGGCGTCGTGGACGTGGTCGGGAAGAAGCCCGGCGTCGGTGACGAGGTAGTCCTCCCAGAGGCGGTGCTTGCGGAGGAGGGCGGCGGCGCGGGAGAGGCCGGCGTCGGTGAGGGTGATGGTGTCCGGCGTGGTTTCGACCCACCGCTGGTGAGCCGCGGTCTTGATGGCTTGAGCGGGTAAAGCGGAAGGGTCGGGGTGGGGTTGTTTGAGTTCGTGGAAGCGATAGAGGGTCGTGAGCAGGTCATCGACGGCGGCGGTTTGGCCGAGGCGTTTGCGTCGGAGGGAGCGGGCGATGAGGCCGTGAGAGGGGGAGAACAGGGCGGCGGCGATGACGAGCAGGCCGGCGACGACGGTGATGGAGCCGGCGGCGTTGACGGAGTTGCCGTTGATGATGGAAGGGAGGACGCCGAGGGCGTGGAGCTGGAGGGGGACGGTGGTGGCGGCGAGGTAGCCCAGGGTGGCGGCGACGGCAGCGGCGGCGAGGGAGACGGTGATCTGGGGGGCGAGGCGGTCGGTGAGGAGTCGGGCGGTGGCGGCGGGGGCGATGAGCATCGCGATGACGAGGATGGAGCCGACGGCCTCGAACGCGGCGACGGTCGCGGCGGCGACGAAGGCCATGAGCAGGTAGTGCATGAGGTTCGCGCTGATGCCTTGTGCCGTGGCGAGGCCGGGGTCAAAGGCGGCGATGCGGAGTTCTTTGAAGAAGGCGAGGACGAAGCCGAGCGCGAAGACGGCCATGACGGCGAGGGTCCAGACCTGGCGGGGGACGGCGGCGAAGAACTCGGCGGGGGTGAGCTGGAAGACGCCGACCAGAGTGGGTGGGGCGGTGAACCAGGCGAGGGTTTCGAGCTGGCCGTAGAGCACGCAGTCGGCGTGGAGCTCGACGCTGCGGGCGGCGGCCTGTTCGATGAGCAGGACGCCGAGCGCGAACATGACGCTGAAGACGACGCCCATGGCGGCACCGGGCTCGACGCGGCCGAGCTTCTTGACGGCCTCGATGAGGACGACGGTGACGAGCCCGGCGACGGCGGCGCCGCCGAACATGAGCAGCGGGCTGCGTGAGCTGGTGAGGATGAAGGCGATGACGAGGCCGGGGAGGACGGCGTGGCTGATGGCGTCGCCCATGAGGGCTTGCTTGCGGAGGACGAGGAAGTTACCGAGGAGGCCGCAGGTGGCGGTGGCGAGGAGGGCGGCGACGAGGGGGAAGAGGTCGGGGCCGGGGCTGAACTCGATGAGGGCGAGGGTGTTGGTGATCGGAGTCATGCGGGGACTCCTGTCTTGGAACGGTGTGAGTCGATGCCGTTGGTTTCGAGGGCGGCTTCGAGTTCGAGGACGATCTCGCCGGAGAGGACGTGCTCGACCTGGTCGACGGTCCAGTCGAGGTGGGAGGGGGCGATGTCGGCGTAGGAGACGAGGTACTGCTCCCAGAGGCGGTGGTTGCGGCACACTTGGCGGCCGCGTTCGAGGCCGGCGGCGGTGGGGACGAAGTAGCCGTTGCTGGATTGGCCGAGGCCGCGGCGGGCGATGTGGAGGTTGACGAGCAGCGAAATGAGCGGGCTCCAGCCGCGCTTCTGTTTGAGCCGGTCGATGGCGTCGGCGTGCACAGGGCCGCCGGGTCGGTCGCGGTAGGTGAGGTAGGCGAGTTCGAGGAGGTGGTCGGCGGCGATGCCGAGCTTGAGCCGGAGCCGTCGCAGCGCCGCGGCGGCGACGCCGCGGCTTGGTGCGATGAGCATGCTGATCAGGAAGATGACGCCGGCGGTCAGGACGATGACCGCCCCGGCGGGCTGGCGTGGGAGGAGCGCGGAGATGGCGGAGCCGAGGTAGCCGCAGAGCCCACCGATCGCGGCGGCGAGCAGGACGAGCAGCCCGACGCGCTGCGTCCAGAAGCGTGCCGAAACCGCAGGGATGATGAGCATCGCCACCACGAGGATGAGCCCGACGGCCTGGAGCCCGGCCACGGTGACGATGACCACGAGCGACATCATCAGCAGGTCGATGACGGAGACGGGCCAGCCGTCGACCTTGGCGAAGGCGTCGTTGAAGCAAACGAGGGAGAACTCTTTGAGGAGCAGCGCGGCGGCGATCACAGCGGCGACGGCGATGCCGGCCATGAGCCGGGCGTCGTCGGCGGAGAGGGTGGCGGTCTTGCCGTAGATAAAGCTGGAGAGGCCGGCGGCGTTGCCGGTCTGCATGGTCTGGATGAGGGAGAGGAGCACCGCCCCGGCGCCGAAGAAGACGGAGAGGACGAGCCCGATGGAGGCGTCTTCGCCGATGCGGGTGTAGCGGACGAGCCACTGGACAGTGAGGACGCCGAGCACGCCGGTGACGGTCGCGCCGGCGAGGAGGACGGGGAGTGATCGGCCGTTGAAGCCGAGGAGTGCGGCGGCGAGGAAGGCCAGGGCGATGCCGGGGAGCGTGGCGTGGGCGAGGGCGTCAGACATCAGGGCGCGTTTGCGCAGGAGGGTGAAGACGCCGATGATGCCGGAGGCGACGCCGAGGAGTGTGGTGGAGATCAGGACGGTGGTCGTGTTGTAGCCGCCCTGGAGGGTGAGGACGGTGACAGTCTCGGACCAGGTGGGCCAGGTGTCGGTGGTGTCGGTGAGGGAGGTCGGCGCGTGGTGATGGCCGGGGCCGGCGAGGGTGAGCGGGATGGTGGAGGGGGGGAGTGACACGGATGGGTTTAGCGTCGGGGGTCGCCCTCGGCGGCGCGGGTGATGGCTTCGGCGGCTTCTGCGAGGAGGGTAAGCTTGCCGCCGTAGGTCTTGCGGAGGTTGTCTTCGTTGAAGGTGGTCTCGACCGGGCCGGCGGCGACGACACGCATGTTCAGGAGGACGACCTCGTCGAAGTACTCGGCGACGGTCTGCACATCGTGGTGGACAACGATGACGGTCTTGCCCTCCTGTTGCAGGGTGCGGAGGACTTTGACGATGGCCTTCTCGGTCGCAGCGTCGACGCCGGCGAAGGGCTCGTCCATGAAGTAGAGGTCGGCCTCCTGAGCGAGGGCGCGGGCGAGGAACACGCGTTGCTGCTGACCGCCAGAGAGCTGGCTGATCTGACGCTTGGCGTAGCCGGCCATGCCAACGCGTTCCATGGCGTCGAGGGCGGCGTGGCGGTGCTTCCGGCTGACCGGCAGGCACCAGCCGATCTTGCGGTACCGGCCCATACAGACCACATCGAGGGCGGAGACGGGGAAGTCCCAATCGACGGACTCGCGCTGCGGGACATAGCCCACGCGGGCACGCTGCTTCTTGTACGGCTGACCCCAGAACTCGACGAGGCCCGACGCGCGGGGGACCAGCCCGAGGCAGGCCTTGATGAGCGTGGATTTTCCCGCGCCGTTGGGTCCGACGATGGCGATGAGCTTACCGGGCGGGGCGTCGTAATCGACGTCCCAGAGCACGGGCTTGCGGTGATACGCGACGGTGACCGCGTGGATCGAGACGGGGCTGTCGGCCGAGTGTTCGGGTCGGCTTTCGAGCGTGGCGTCAGGCACCGCGCGGCCGGGGAGGGGCGGCGGTTCGGGGAGGGGTGTCGCGGGTTGAAGGGTGCCGTTGCCGTCAGTGGTCATGGAGGTGCGGGTCGGAGAGCTTGTGCTGCATGCCGCCATCGGGGATGGTGCCGCCAAGGGCCTTGGCGATGGTGGTGACATTGTGGTCGATCATGCCGACGTAGGTCCCCTCGTAGGTGCCGGGCTCGCCCATCGCGTCGCTGAAGAGCTCGCCGCCGATGACAACGGTGTGGCCCTGGGCTTTCGCGCCTTCGATCAACGCCTTGATGTTGTCCTGGGCGACGGTGGACTCGACGAACACCGCCTTGATGTTGCGTTCGACCAGGAGGCGGACCATGCGTTCGATGTCGCGGACGCCGGCCTCGGACTCGGTGGAGAGGCCCTGGATGCCCATGACCTCGTAGCCGAAGCGTTGGCCGAAGTAGTTGAAGGCGTCGTGAGCGGTGATGAGCACGCGGGAGGATTCGGGGACGCTGGTGAGGACGGTCTCGGCGTAGGCGTCGAGGGCGGTGAGCTTGGCGATGGTGGCGGCGGCGTTGGCGGCGTAGACCTCGGCACCGGCGGGGTCGTACTCGGTGAGCTTGTCGCGGATGACTTCGACAGCCTTGGCCCAGGCGGTGGGGTCCATCCAGACGTGGGGGTCGTTGAGGCCTTCCTCGTCGTCAAGGAGGAACTCGGGGTCGAGCAATGCAGTGACGGCGTAGACCTTCTTGCCCGCGTTGCTGGCACGCTCGAGCGTGTTGGTCATCTTCCCTTCGAGGAGCAGACCGTTGTAGAAGATCACATCGGCGGCCATGAGCTGGCTGATGTCGGAGCGGGTCGGGCTGTAGAGGTGGGGGTCGACGCCGGTGCCGATGATGCCGTTGACGGTGGCGCGGTCGCCGGCGACCTGGGTGACCAGGTCGGTGACCATGCCGATGGTGCTGGCAATGGTGTAGCCCTTCTTGTCAGCGGCCGCGTCTTCGCTAGGGGCGCCGCCGCAGCCCGCCAGTGTGAGGAGGGTGCTAAAGGTGAGAGCGAGCGCGGCGGTGAGGCGGCGGGCAGGTTGGTGCAGCATGGCGGAGTCCTTGTGGGGGTTGGAAGGGTCGGCTACGTGGAGTGTAGCTTGCGCTACGCTAAACCGGAAACGGTGAGGGTTGGGTTAAAAGGTGATGCCCAATCGGCAGACGCCAACGAGCGCGTTATCGACGGCGGCATCGCCGGAGGGGTTGATGATGTAGTGGAGGCCGGGCTGCATGTAGATCGCCGGCGTGACTTGGACGCGGTAGAAGGCTTCGAGGGCGAGTTCGTCGTCGAAGCCGGCCGCGGGCTCATCCGAGAGGACCGCGAGGGCGGCGTATAGGCCGACCTGATCCTTTGGACGACAGGGGCTAATTCCGACCTGGACGAGGCCGAGGGCGTAGGTCTGTTCGATCTCGGCGACTTCGGGGTCCGACCAACCACCCTGTGCGAAGGCGTAGAGCCCGTCGTCTTCTTCGGGGCCGTTGGGGGCGATGAGGCGTTGCTGAGCGGTGAGGTAGAAGCCGCCGGTGCCGTCGGTGGTGCCGCCGGCGAACTCGGGAAAGTCGCCGGTGTGGAACCATGCCCCGAGGCTGAGGCTGCCCTCTGGGAGGCGGCCGAGGCTGGTCCACGAGAACTGGGCCTCGGCGATGTGGAAGTAGTCATCAGAGAGGTCATCGCTGAAGAAGCTGGAGGGTCCGCGTCGGCCGGTGGGGACGCCGTCGACGGTGGAGGCCCCGTCGAAGAAGCCGTAGGCGAGCGTAAGGGTGTGTTCGTCGGTAACGAGAGGGGTGTAGAAGAGGGCGGCGCCGGTGGCGGAGTCGGGGTAGCTGGGCAGGCCGAGGATGGAGGGGGCGAAGCCGGCGGTGGACTGCGTGAAAGCGGCGATGGGTGAGTCATCGAAGAGAACGCCGACGGCAGCGAACTCGGTGTTGACATCGAACTTGCCGAGCTTGACGCGGAAGCGTTCATCGAAGAGGACCTGCTCGTACCAGAGCTCGAAGATTGCGTCGAGCGAGCGGTCCACTTCAAGGTTAGAAAAGACCTGGATGTCACCAGCGTCCTGGGAGCCGCCGTTCTCGGCGGACGCGGAGAGGAACTGGATGAAGGCGGTGCCGCCCTCGAGGCCAAAAAGGGTTTCGAGGTCGGCCTCGACCTCGAGTGAGAGCAGGTTTCGGACTGAGTCTTGGGTGTCCACACCGCCGTCGTAGACCTCGCTGTACTCGATGGTGTATTCGCCGTTGACGTCGATGCCGGTGTCTTCGAGCTGGGTGCGGAGGCCGCCCCAGTCGCCGGTCGCGCGGTCCCAGCCGATAAAGGAGGTGAGCGCTTCGGCGGGGTCGCTCGCGGTGTCGGCGGCCGCGGGGAGGGCGAGGCCGGCGGCGAGGAGGATCACGGTGGTCGTGGAGTGGGCGTGTGGACGGAACACAGGTTGGCCTTAGTCTGGGTCGTAAAGTTGCTGGCAAAAATTATAGCCGTGGCTACTTTTTGAAATGTAGCAACGACTACCTATCCGGTCAAGTGAGAGATTCCGTGGGTACGTATCGCGCCGAGATTCGAGTGGTCAATGGGGCCGGGGCCTGCGGGCTTGACTGAGACTCCCGACCGGGCGGCCGTACTGCAGTCTCTGGCCTATCGGGCCGGCCGCTATCTAGCGAGGGCGTCTCTGGCGTCTAGGCTCTCGCCAAGGGTGGTCACGATTTCCAGCGGCGAGGAGGGTTAACCCTCAACAAACGCCCGCATCCGCTTAAGTGTTTCGGGGCTCAGGTGGTGTTCGACCCCCTCGGCGTCGTTCGCCGCGACCGACTCGCTCACCCCCAATTCCAGCAGAAACCGGTAGACCAGTTCGTGCCGCTGGCGGCAGGCCTTCGCCAGCCGCCGCCCTTTGGGCGTGAGCTCGATAGGACGATAAGGCTCGGTCTTGACCAAGCCTTCGCCCTCGAGCCGACGCACGATCTTGATCACCGTCACGTGGGCCACGCCGAAGCGTTCGGCCAAGTCCACCACCCGGCAGCGGTCTTTGGACGCGATCAGGTCCGCGATCGCTTCGACATAATCCTCGGCCGTCTCCTGGGCGTGATCAGACCGGGTACGGCGGAATACGGCTGCACTTTGGGAACGGGCCATGGCGTAGGAATCTAGCACGATTGCCGGCGTCGGTCGGGAATCCGCCTTGGACGTAACACAGGTACCCGCGGCCGCACACGGACTTGCGGTGTCTCATCGCAGCAGATCCGCTTAGCCAGTGATCTTCAGCTCACGACCTTCGCGCTCTGTTTTAGGCGGTTTTGTTTTCGCTGAATCACGCGTATCCGCCGCCGCTGCTGGCGTTGCCTGCCTTGCGTTGCTTGCTCAGCTGTTTGATCAGCCCGCTGGAGCGCAGCTTGGCGAGCGGGTCGGGTGAGAGGCCTTTGGACTTGCGCCAGTTGGTGAGCACCGGGGTCACATCCGTCTCGAACGCGGCCTTGAGCAGTGACTCGGCTCCGACAATGTCGCCCTTGGCCTGGGCCTTGGCGAGCTTCACACGATCGACCAGGTGCGCCTTGGCGAAGAGCTTCTGCGCCTCGCAGACCGTCTGCGTCATCGCTTCGAGCTTGGGCTTGAGGTTGTGCGACTGATCCACCATGTAGTCGATCTTTGCAGCGCCGGGTTTCAGGCCACGATCGGACTCGTGCTGAGCGATTTCATTGAAGATGCGGAACACCGCGTAGGGATCGATCGACCCGAGCGTCAGGTCGTCGTCGGCGTATTTGCGGTCGTTGAAGTGGAAGCCCCCGAGGCGGTTCTCGTTGAGCAGCAGCGTGACGATCTGTTCGATGTTGCATCCCGGCAGGTGGTGGCCGGTGTCGACCAGAACTTTCGCATTGGGGCCCGCGTGCTGGCAGAGCAGCAGGGCGGTGCCCCAGTCGGGGATGTCGGTGTGATAGAACGCTGGCTCAAAAGGTTTGTATTCGACGAGAAGGGTTGAACCCTTCCACGTGCTGCGCATCTTCGCGGCGAGTTTTTTGTAGGCGGCCTTGAGGTCATTGAACCGGCGGGCGAGGTTGTCTTGCCCGGGGTAGTTGGTGCCGTCGGCCAGCCACATCGCGAGGGACTTGCTGCCGACGGCTTTGCCGAGCGCGACCGAGTCGAGGCAGTGGGCCATGGCCGCGGCTTGTGCGTTGGCGTCGGGTGAGCAGAACGAGCCGAGCTTGTAGTGCTGGTCCTGGAAAAGGTTGGGGTTGATAGAGCCGATCTTGACGCCGTGTTTGCGGGCGAGGGATCGGGTGCGTTTGGTGGAGGCGGGGTCGGCGGGGTCGTCGAAGTCCCAGAGGACGTGGACGGCGACGGTCGGGCAGGCCCCGGTGAGTTGGTGGACGACGCCGGCGTCGTGGAGCTTCTCGTCGAGCGTATTGGCGGCGGCATCCTGCTGGAACTTGCCGAACCGGGTGCCGGTGTTGGCAAAGCCCCAGGAGGGGAGCTCGATGGCAAAGCGGTCAAGCGCCTCGAGGGCACGGCGGGCGGCGGCGGGGGGGATGCGGGTGGTCATAGGAGGTCCGGTATCGTGTGATCAGTCAAGGTGAAAGGCCTTGGGCATGGAGATTATCGAGGTAGCAACCGTGGAGGCGGGCAGAGACTCAAGGAGATCGCGGACCGATTCTTGCCTTCGGTGGTGCGAGAAGGCGTCGAGTATCTTGGGCAGGCCGCTTGATGGGCGGCGGGGTCGTGGTTAGTACGGCGCGGCTTGACTTGGAGGATGAAACCGATGCGTTGCATGGCGTGAAACCAACAGGAGTGGTGGGCTTATTGATGGCCGCGGGCGTGTGAACACGCCGGTTATGTTGAAGAGGATGGTCTTGCCGGTCTATCTTCCGATTGCCGTGTGCCCGTTGATCCTCTGGCTGGTATCACCGTACTTGAAGACTGGTACGTTCTGCTGAGTGACTTTCGTCTCATGGGGCTTGTTTTTCACTCGTTGGGTTGCTGTGATAAACTAGGCAACTGATCCGTCATAGAGTTCCTGGGTTTTAGCGATTTGCTGGGTGCCCGGCCCGCTCGAACAGACATACGATTGAATCGGATCACGGACGCTATGTCCGCTCGGACTCTTCTGGCAGTTGGCGGCTTAGCCCCGGTCTGGACGCAGTGGATCGACGAGGTAGTCACACACGTCGGCGGTAGTGCCGGGCTCGGCGAAGGCGATGTGCCAGCGGAGCGCACGGGACTGATCGCGTGCATCGATCACGGCGTCGATCACGTGCTCCCCAGCCTTGAGCTCGACATGCGTGCAGCACACGTTCGGCGTGGTGCGGTGCAGTGCGGGGACAAAGTCGCCGCCCGGCGAATCGATCACGTTCTGCTGATCGATCCACACGCGGACCGGCCGGTCGGAAGCGAAGACAAACTTGGTCGGGCCTTCGGCTTTGATCGTGGCCTTGTAGCGGAGTACGGCAAAGGGTCCCTTGGCTTGAGCGATCGGCATGGACACGGAGTTGCCTTCGAACCGGATCGGGGTCAGGCCGTCCACCGCTGGGGGGGGAGCTTTTGCGTCGGGCCAGGCATCGGTCCACCCGAGCTGCGCGGGGATGGCGAGGTGGTCGGTGGGCTGCAGTTCGCCGGGCTGAGCAGGGGTGTCCGTTTCCAGGCGTTCGCGGAGTTCGAGGACCATGTCGGTGAAGCCGTCGAGCGTCGGCGGGTGTTCGATGCCGGTGATACAGGGGCTGAGCACGAGGTCTCGTCCGATCGGGCGGAGCCAGTGGTCTTCGATGCTGTCGGGATCGAGGATGCCGAGGATCGAGCCGAGCGTGGCGCCGGTGCAGTCGGTGTCCTGTCCGCCATTGACGGCTTTGCAGATCGCGTCGCCGAAGCCGTCTCCCGCGAGCCAGCCCAAGACGATGTAGGTGAGATTGATGACGACATCGGTGAAGTTGTCGTTGACGTAGCGGTTGGCGAGCAGGGATTGGACTTTCGACCAGTCGCCGTGTTGGGCCCACCAGGCGCGGGTGTTACGGATGGCGGCGGTGAGTTCGGAGTGCTCGGGGATATGTGACAGCCCGATGTCGAGCAGCGTGTCCCGGTCGGATTCGACGAACGCGGCTGCCTCGATCGCCGCGAGGAACTGCGCGGCGTGGATGCCCTCCGCCCCGTGGTCCATGCACGCGTCTTCGTAGGCGTACCTCACGGCCGTCTCTGGATCGCCCGCAGCGAGACAGGCCCAGAGCTCCGTGCGGATTGCCGCCCCCATCCCGCGCTGGAACGGGTTGTCGTAAAGCCCGGTCGTGGGTGGCTTGAGCCCGAGGGCGAGGTTGCGTTTACAGATGCCGTACTCGTCGGGCGACATCCCGATGTGATCCCAGGCCCGGCTCAGCGTGTCGCGGTCGACCCGCGGCTTGTCCAAAGCGGCCAGTAGTACGGCGTACACCACCTGCAGGTCGAGGTCGTCGTTGGGCAGCATCCGATCGGGCACGGGATCGTAGAACGTAAGGTCGAGCGTGTGACGCACGCCCTCGTAAGGCATCCCGAGGGTGCCGCCGACGGCTTTGCCGAGCCAGCAACCCATCACGCGGTCGCGGAAGGAGTGGGTGTTTGCGGATTCGTTGTTTTCGATCAGAGTGGGCATAAGACCTCGGGGTTGAAAGCGGGGATTCGGCTGCGGCGCAGCTTTGGGTAAACGGACGGGATCGGAAGTCAGGCCGAGCAAGACACGCTTGCCGATAGACGTCAGCAAGGGACGCGTCAGGACTCGAGGTAGTCCTGCGGCGGATCGACCGTTTCGGCTTCGACCAGCTTCTGCATCATGCGGGCACGCATCTTTGCCAGGTTCGGGGCGGCAGCAGGGACGGCCGCCACATTGCGCAGTTCGCCAGGGTCTTCGATCAGGTCGTAAAGCTCTTCGCTGCCGTCCATCCGGAAGACGTATTTGTGCGTGTCGCTCCGGATCATCTTGGCGCGGAGGTTGATGGTCGGGTCGGCGTAGAGCGCAGCCTGCTTCATCTGATAGGCCATGCACGGCCGGGGCTTCGCGTCCGCCGCCACGGTCTTGGCCAGCAGCTCCGGCTCTTGCCCGCCCTGGCAGAACGCGATATCGCGGGGGGGCTCGTCCCGACCCTCCAGTACACCCCGGTAGCTGATGCCCTGGATACCCGCGGGGCGATTCACCCCTGCGAGGTCAAGGGCTGTCGGCAACAGATCGATCGACTCAAACATCGCATCGACCACCTGGGCCTCAACACGGCCCGGTGCGTGGATCAGGGTTGGGACCCGGATCAGGTTGTCGGTGAAACAGGTGTCCCACTTCTCGGGCAGGCCGTAGTCGCCGGCAAAGTCGCCGTGGTCTGACCAGACGAGGACGATGGTGTTCTCGGCGATGCCCAGCTCGTCCAGCTTGTCGAGGACCCGCCCGACCTCGTGGTCGATCAGGCCGCACATATCGAGGTAGCAGCCGTGCGTTTCGCGCCACTGCGCTTCGGTCATGCCCGCGGTTTGGTACGCCTCGGTCAGGCGGTCGTGAAACCCAGCGCGTCCCTCGGGGTCGGGGGTGGGCAGCAGCGGCGGAATCTTGTCGCGGGGGGTTGATCCGAAGAACGGCTCGGGGGCGCGGTAGGGCGGGTGCGGTGCGTCCCAGTTGAGCCAGAGGAACGCCGGCGTCTCGGGTTGTGTCTGAACCTGCTCGGTCAGCCAGTCCAGGGCGAGGGTGGTGGAGGTGTGGTCGCCGCACGTATCGAGCGGGGCGGTGAAGCGACCAACGTAATAGCTGCCGGTCGCCATGGGCGGGGGGTCGGCCGGATCGAGCTGGGTGTCACCGCCTTTGCCCCGGCCGTGGAAGTCTAAGGTGAGCGGGAGTGTCTGGTCATCGACGCAGTGGTTCTTGCCGATCAGGGCGGTGCGGTATCCCGCGTCCTTGAGCGTGCGCACCAGGTTGGGCTCGTGGGGACGGACCGGCATATCCAGCGTGCGGTGCCCGCCCACGTGGGGGTACTGCGCCGTAACAAGGCTGCAGCGTGAGGGGGTGCACTTGGTGTGGTTCACAAACGAGCGATCGAAACGCGCGGATTTGCTGGCCAAGGCGTCGAGGCGGGGCGTGATCGCGGCCGGATTGCCGTAGCAAGCCAGCGCGTCGGCCCGCATTTCATCTGGGCACAGCAGCACGATATGGGGATGAAAGGTCGTCAAGTGAGATTCTGTGCATACACAGTGAGTCAAATACTGCGGAAAGCGTAATCGACGGGGGGTATTTGTGCCAGCAGTTCGGCTTCTTTGAGAAAAATTTCCGAAAAAACCGCGTAATTCGTCTTGTGTCTCACAGATGAACTGATACCTTCTAGGGGTGTCATCGTCCCCTCTTATCTCCATCGATCCCGCCGCTTCAGAGCCTCTTGTCCGTCAGGTCGAACGCGGCCTCGCCGGGATGATCTCGTCCGGCACTCTGGGCCACGGCACACAGTTGCCGAGCATGCGGCAGCTCAGCGAACAGACCGATGTCAGCATGAGCGTCATCCGGCAGGCCATCGCAAGGCTGACCACCGAAGGCTACCTTCGCGTCGATGCCCGGAAGGGTGTGTTCGTGTCTAGGCCCCGTGTCCGTGTCGGTGACATCGCGCTGGTTCTGCCCATGATCAAGACGCACTTCATGTCGCGTCTGGTCAGCGGCATCCACCACGCACTGGTGGGCACCGACTTCCGGCTGGTCATCGAGTCGGCTGAGTGCAGCTTCGACGATCAGATCACGCTCCTCGAACGGCTCGACCTCGCGTTCATCAAGGGCGTGATCATCTCGCCCCCGCCCTTTGCGATGCACGCTCCGGCGATCCGTGAGCTCTCACGGCGTGGCCTGCCCTGCGTGCAGGTCATGTCGATGCTCGATCAGACCGACACGCCCGCGGTCGTCACCGACGACTTCGAGATGGGACGCTCGGCGATCGACATGCTCATCGACGCGGGGCACACCCATATCGGCGTTCTGGATAACAACGCCGACGCCCGGTCGATGCAAGACCTGCGTCAGGGCATGAACACCGCGTTGTCCCGGATCAATGCCAGCCTGTCCAGCCTGCCCGTGGTCGAGGGCGATGCCGCAGCACTCGACGGTGAACACCCGTTCCAGTCCAGCCAGGACGCCGCCTCGTTCATGCTCGAGAAGTATCCCGATGTTACCGCGATTGTGGGGGTGACCCCCAACCGTGCCATGGGTGCGCTCCTCGCCGCGAAGCAGCGTGGCATGTCCTGCCCGGCTGACCTCTCGATCGTTGGCGTCGGAGGCGACCTGCCCATGCTGGACCTGATGGACATCAGCCTCACCATGATTGATCGACCGACCGAGGCCATCGGTCGGCGTGCCGCGTCGCTGCTGCAACAGCGGATCGACGGGGACACGCAGCTCTCACGCACGATTCACTTGCAACCCCTGATCAAAGACCGGGGCAGCGTCGCCCCACCCCGTGGCACGGCCCCTTAAACCGTCGACCACACCGATCATCAGTTCACATTCTCTCTAGGAGGTTCTCCATGTCTCGCATTCACCTGGCTACTTGTCTCGCTTCAACCCTCGGCTTCGGGGCGACTGTTCTCGCAGCGCCGATCACGTTTGAACTCAACGACGACGGGATCAACGACGGCAGCGTTACCGGCAACGGGACTACTACGGTCACCGGTATCGGCGGCGTCGGTGCCGATGAACTCACCCTCACCCTGACCGCGACCGCAACGGGCACCGGTGTTTCCGTCTCCTCCATCAACGAGGGCGGCGGCGGCGGCCAGTCCGGGCTCGGCATCGCTGTCACCGGCCCCAACACCTCCAACTCGCCCAACGAGGCCCAGGATGTCAGCAGCAACAACCCACCCAACCCGATCAACGAAACTTTCGTCCTGAGCTTCACCGACGAGAACGGTTTCGACGTCGCGGTCGAGTTCCTCTCGGCCGAGGTCTCACGCCTCGCCGGTTCGGGTGAGAGCGTCATCGTGACCATCGATTCCTTCTCGGACACCATCCTCAGCTCGGGCAACCAGAACGCGTTCAGTACATCCTTCACCGGGAGCCCCGTGCTGGCCGCGGGCAGTCAGGCGACCTTTGCCCCGGGTGCGGGCACCTCGTACCGCATCCACTCCATCACCGTGCAGGAAGTGGAGTCGGACGTCGTGATTCCCGAGCCGGCGTCTCTGGCCCTTCTCAGCCTCGGCGGGCTCTGCGTCCTCGGCGGACGCCGCCGTCGCTGATCTCCAGACCACCTTCACGCCGTGGGTTAACGCCGATGGCGTGTGTTTCATGTCGCCCCGAGTCTTCTCATCCTGATCAGGACGGTTGCCATGCCTTTAAGAAAAACCGGCTTCACGCTCATTGAACTGCTCGTGGTCATCAGCATCATCGCCCTGCTGATTGCCATCCTCCTGCCCGCGCTGCAGAGCGCCCGCGACGCGGCCCGCTCCGCCTCCTGCCTGTCCAACAACCGGCAGCTCGGCATCGCGATGAATCTCTACACCAACGACTACAAAGAAACGCTGATGCCCGCGAAGATCTCGCAGGCCAGGCTTGCGTCTGAATACCCCTCGTTCTCACCGTTCAATGTGACACCCACCACGCTCAACTGGGACCGTCACTTCCTCTGGCCCTACATCCAGGGCGATTACACCGCATGGAACCAGAACAACGAGACCGAGGGCACCATGTTCCACTGCCCCAGTGGCGAAAGGAGCGACCCCGACCCGTCCAACATCGCCAATCAGAACTACGGTATGAACCGGTATGTCGCAACCGAACGCAACGTCGGCGGCATCAATCTTGACATCTTCAAAGACACCCTGATCGTCGAGACTCCGTCCGAGCATTGGGTGCTGATGGATTCGATCAACCCGACATTCGGCAACACCGGCACCCAGCTCAACAATGTGATCGAGGGGTCGCTGCGTCACAACGACCGCAACAACACCCTCTTCTTCGATGCCCACGCGGAAGCCATCGACGGCGCCACCGAACTCCAGGCGGCCGACATCAATGACGTGCCGGGCATCTTCAGCTGGCGCGGCCATGGCGGGTGAACTCAGCACCGCTTGATCCCATCGTCCGCTCATTCCCGCTTTAGCCCAAGCCTTCCGAAGGAATCCTGTATGAGTCGTTTTTCTGCCCTGCTTATGACCGTCCTGCTCGGGCTCGCCTGCCTGCCTGCCTGGGCCACGTCCTCCGCGAACGGGATGTCCGATGACTTCACGGACTACGCCAACACGCAAGCCCTGAACAAGACCTGGAAGATCGCTCGCTTCCCGCCGGGGCCCAAGGACCAGATGGCCACGCTCGACGCCAGCGCCGACACCGTCACGCTCCGCGCTTCGCGCGGCGGCGCATCCGAGGAGCCCGGCTTCGGCCTCGTCACGATGTCGTGGCATCAGGCCGTCGCCGCGATCGGGCCGGGCCGTGAAGCGTCCGTTGCTGCCACGTTTAACCAATACCCCTTCGTCAACTGGGCCAAGAAGTCCCCGCTCAACGTCGGCGTTGGCTTCTCCGGATCACGCAACCAACCCAACATCCTGGCCCAGATCAGCCGGACCACCAAAGACTCCCGGGCCGGCACGCTGACCTACCAGATCGACGTGCAGGACAGCGATGGCAAGCGGGTCATCGCCCAGGGTCAGGTCGAACGCTTTGGAAACATCAACGGCCAAGCGATGGTGCTGCTCGTTGGCCCCGAGAAAATCACCCTGACCATCGGCGACAAGCCGGTGATCGAGGGCGGCGTCTCGCACGGCATCGACTGGGCGACCAGCAACCTGGACGACGCCCCGCTACACCCCTTTGTCCGAGCCACCAAAACCTATGGAAAGAAGGCCGTCACCGTGCAAGTCGAGCAAGTCGAAGTGAAGCAGCAGGGCGAGGTCCCGATGGCGGTTGGCCGAAACGAACTGGAAGCCCAACTCGCGTCCGCGCCGTGGCAGGCCGAGGCCCTGCTGGTCCCGCCGGCTTCACTGGTCGCGCAGCTCGGCGAAGCACGCGAGACCTACCCCGACATGGTGGGCTACAACGGCAACCTCACCAGCGTCAGCCAGTTCTGGGACCGCGAACCCCTCGCTGATGCGATGGCCCTGCTCTCCCCGGGCAACCTGCGCTACCCCGCCGGGTCGATCGGCAACTACTGGGACTGGGACACCGGCTGGCTCGACCGTAACGCCGACCGCACCCGCATGATGCACTGGGTCCAGAACCTCGTGGACGACGACCGCACGTACACGCTCGAGAACTTCGCCAAGGGTCAGAAGCGGCTGGGCTTCACCCCTGTCTACATGCTCAACATGGTGACCAAGGACCTCGACGATCAGCTGAGACAGCTCAAGCGGGCCGAGGCGATGGGCATGCCGGTGACGTATGTCGAACTGGGCAACGAGTTCTACTTCGGGATCGGGGCCGAGCCGCTGGTGCATGTGAAGTACCCAACGCCGAAGGCTTACGCGCTGGCGTGCAATGTGTGGGCCGCCGCGATCAAGCAGGAGTTCCCCGACGCCATCGTCGCGGTGATCGGCTCGGAGGGTGGCCCCCCGTCAGTAAGCGAACGGCGGCGGAACTGGAACGAACAGGTCATGCCTCATCTCTCAGCAGAGATCGACGCGGTGACGCTCCACCCGTACGCCGGCGTGGGCATGCTCAACCAGGGCAAGCGTCCGTGGGGCTCGAAGAAGCTGCAGCAGGCACAAGCCGAACTGCTCACCAAGCCCGAAGCGATCCAGCACATGATGATCGAGCCCGCCCGCTCGTGGGCGTTCTCCCGGCGGCAATCGCCCGTGCCTGACCACTACGACCTCTGGCTGACCGAATTCAACGTCAACGATGGCATGGGCGGTGTCCGCCACACCTGGGGCCAGGGCCTCGCGCTCGCGTCACAGCTCAGCGTCTTTCTCGATGACGACCGGGTCAAGATGCTCTGCCTCCACAACGCGTTCGGCGGCGTGCTGTTCAACGCCCTGCACGGACAGCGGCCCAACACCTTCGACGGCCTCACCGCGGTCGAGACCAAGCCCGAGATCGAACCACTCACGCCCACCGCAACCGGTCTCATCATGAGCATGTTCGGCCAGGCCGCCAACGGTCGTGACACACTCGCACCGATCAGCTTCGGTAGCGACGTCGCCCGCCGGTTCAAAGGCACCGACGAGCCGCTGCCGCTGGTCCGCGGCTGGGTCTTCTCAGACAGCGGCAGCACGGTCGGGTCCGGTGCGCTGGTGATGAACCTCACGGCGACCCCCACCGAAGCCGACATGAGCTCGCTCGGGCTTGCCGGTCATCGCTTCACTCAAGTGTCGTGCGCCCCGAATACCTATGTGGGATCACCCCGGCAGCTCGAGCAAAGCGAGGGTACGCTTGGCAGGACGTTGCCCCTGCCGCCTTACTCGATCACACTGCTGCAGCCCTGATGCCGTGAGTCAGCCGCCCCACATCGTCCTCATCCATAGTGATCAGCACCGCTTCGATTGCTTGGCTGCGCACGGCCACCCGCTGGTCAACACACCCAACCTCGACCGCCTCGCCGCCGAGGGCGCCGACTTTCAGCACGCGTTCACGCCCTCGCCGATCTGCAGCCCCGCGCGGGCCTGCCTGCTCACCGGACGCTGGCCCACACAGCACGGCTGCATGAGCATCCCCGGCACAGAGATCTATCGGCCGATCGACGACCCGAACCAGCCCCTGCTCACCCGACTGCTCCACGACGCCGGCTACCGCATCGCCCACATCGGCAAGTGGCACGGCGAGACCCCGCACGAGCCGACCGCCTACGGCGTCGATGACTTCATCCCCGAATCGCAGTACGACAGCTGGCGTCGGTCGCAAGGCATCCCCGACCGTCAACGAACCAACGCCTGGTTTGGCGAAGTCGATCCTCACATCACACCCGACCAGCACCGCATCGCCTGGGGCGGTCAACTCGCCTGTGATCACATCGAGCGCTACCACCACAGCGGCCAACCCTTCCTCGTCCGGTGGGACCCGTCGGAACCGCACCTGCCGAACATGATCCCGGCCGCGATGGCCGACCTCTACCCCCCCGACACGATCGACCCCTGGCCAAGCTACGCGGACACCCTCGAGGGCAAGCCCTGGATTCAGGCCCAGCAGCGCCGGACGTGGGGCGTTGATCACTGGACATGGGAGCAGCACTGGGCCCCGATGGTCAGCCGCTACCTCGCCGACATCACGCTGCTGGACGACCACGTCGGCCGGGTGCTCGACACCCTCGACCGGTTAGGCATCGCGGACAACACGCTCGTCATCTACAGCACCGACCACGGCGACTTCTGCGGCGGGCACGGCCAAGTCGATAAGCACTTCAACATGTACGACGACGTGATGCGGGTCCCGCTGATCATGCGTTGGCCCGGTCGTATCGAAGTGGGCTCGCAACCGCATGGGTTTGTATCGAATGAGCTGGACGTGGCCGCCACGCTGTGTGCGGCAGCGGGCCTTGACATCCCCGAGACGTTTGTTGGACACAACCTCGTCGCTCAACGCGGTGCACAGGTGCCGGAACGCGACCACATCTTCGCCCAATACATGGGCTCTCAGTTCGGTCTCTACAGCCAGCGCATGGTGCGCAACGCCGACTGGAAGTACATCTGGAACGCGACAGACACCGACGAGCTCTACGACCTGAACACCGACCCCGCGGAACTCACCAACCGCATCGATGACCCCACGGCGGCCGGCGTGGTCAAGCGTCTGCGGGAGTGCCTCGCCGAGTGGGGGCAGTCTATCGGCGACCCTTTGTTTAACAGCTTCACCCTGTCTCAACTCCGTCCAAGAACGTGATCGGTCTTGGCAGAAGACCGACCCTCCGCAGCAAACCGTCCAATCTGCCGATGAACATCCTCTTTATTATGTGTGACTGGCTCGCGGCCCAGTTCTGTAGCCCCTACAGCGATTCGGCCGGGGCCACCCCCAACCTGCAGAAGCTCGTACAGCAGGGCGTGACCCTAGATCGGGCCTACCGCAACAGCCTGGGGATGTCGACTCTCGAACAATCCCCCAACGATTTATTGCAATGGGCAGCCGCAGTTTCACTTGGTTGCGGCACACTTCGAGAAGAAATCGGCGAACAGGGGATCGCGCTTGATGTGCTGCGCAACCCGGATCGGGTGGCGCCTTGCATCCCTGCTCCACGTGAGCCGATCGGTCAGGATCGGGCTCGGTTCGACCGCACTGTCGACCCAAGCGTTGTCCATGAGCCATGCCAGCGGGGCGAGGTCCCAGATCTCTTTGGAACGCCCCGGGCGTTGGAGTGATCCGTCGTCGTAGTCCCGGAAAATGCTGGTGAGGTAGTTGCCGATCGGGCATCGTCCGGCGAGGTGCGTGTCGAGCTCTGCAAGGCTGCAGCTGATCATTTCGGCCACAAACCGACAGGGGAACAGCACCAGCGGTACGCCCGAGTCGAAGAGGGCGCCCGAGGCGTGCGGGTCCTGCGCAAGGTTGAACTCGCGTGCCGTGTGCCAGTGCAAGGGATGCCCGCCAAGCCAGAGAACCACTATGTTCTTGCGGATATCTGGGGCCGCGATTAAAGCAGAGGCCACGTTTGTTGGTGCTCCGATGGCTACGACATAAAGCGGTCGATCCTCGGACTGTTGACGGGCACGCTCAATCAGGTCGTCCCGGGCTTCGCTTGCGACCGGGGTCAATACATCGGGCAGCCACGCGGTTGACCCTCGGAACACCCAGCCGCGCTCCGGAACGCCCAGGGTCTTGAGAACCCGAGTGATCTCTTCATAGCTCTTCTCCATGCCATCCGTGGGTCCGGTTGATCGCCGGTTCTCGAAGGGTGCGGCATAGACCGCTTGAACCCGCATGCGTTCGGTCGAGAGCATTGCGTAGACGAGCGCGAACTGGTCGTCGATCTCGTTGAAGGTGTCGGTATCAATGACAACATCTACGGGGCCAGTCTCTCGCATGGGCCATTGCAACCGCGAAAGGATGAACGAAGGATCGAGCTGGGGCATTGACATCGATGAGAATCCAAACCCAAGGCGAGAAAGTCTGTGAACGACAGCAACCCGTGTTCCGGCGCTTATTCAAGCCATAGGTTAATTCAGTGCGCTGGCCGCGGAGTGTTCAGGACATGATTCAAACTTTTTCTCCGGGACGCGGCGCTTAATTCTTAAAATCGAGGGCCTGTCCGACTTGAGTACAGTTTGTGGGTGTTTCTATAGCCTGTTATGCACTTTGTTGTAAGGCTTGGGCGAGTTGAGCGAGCATGACGATGATGAAGGCGGCGATGTGGAGGCCGGCGAGAGTGCGGGGTAAACGCTCGTAGTTCTTCACGAGTTGGCGGAAGCGGCTGGCCCAAGCGAAGCTGCGTTCGATCACCCATCGCCGCGGCAGCAGGACGAAGCCCCGTTTGGCCTCGGGCAGTTTCACCACCTCGAACTGGGTTCCGTGCGCTTTGGCCGCTTCCGCGGCCCGGTCGCCGGTGTAGCCCTGATCGGCATAGGCCAGTTCGACCTGCTCATCGGTGGCGTCTTGGACCTGCCGGGCCAGCTCGCCCACCTGCTTGCGGTCGTCCTCGTTGGCGGGCGTGACGGTCAACGCCAGCAGGTGTGTAATCCTCCCCTAAAACTGCCCCATCCAGAAGTAGAGGCTCCTGTTTACCCTTACCCCTTTGAAGGAGCCATTGATGAGAACCAGTAAGTTCAGTGAAAGCCGGATCATGTCCATCCTGAAGCAGCAGGAGGCGGGCGTGAAGGTGGCGGAGGTCTGCCGTGAGCACGGGATCAGTGCTGCTACGTTTCACAAGTGGCGGAGCAAGTACGGCGGGCTGTACGCATCGATGCTCAAGCGGGTGAAGGAGTTGGAGGCGGAGAGCGCCCGGCCCAAGAAGATGTATGCCGAGTCGCAGCTGGAGTCGGCGGCGATGAAGGAGGCGTTGGCAAAAAAGTGGTGAATCCCGGCGCACGACGTGAGGTGGCTCGGTGGCTGCATACCGAGCGTGGCCTGTCGTGTCGCCGGGCGAGCCGGTGCTGTTCGATCAGTGCGGGTTGCTACCGGTACGTCTCGCGACGGGAGCCCGATGACGGGATCGTGGACGTACTCACGCGGCTGGCCGAATCACGGCCGCGTTGGGGGTTCGGATTGATGTTCGACTGGACGCGTCATCGGGGTCATCGCTGGAACCACAAGCGGGTCTACCGCGTGTACAAGGAGCTCGAATTGAACCTACGGATCAAGCCGAAAAGACGCCTGCCGTCGCGTGATCCGGTGCCGCTGAGTCAGCGACGGCCCGAACGATTGTTGGTCGTTGGGCTTCATGAGCGACAGCCTGACCGATGGCCGGGCGTATCGGACGCTGAATATAATCGATGACTGCAACCGCGAAGAGCTGGCGGTGGAGGTGGATCACTCGCTGCCGTCACAGCGTGTGACGCGGGTGCTGGACCAGGTCGCCAAGGAACGCGGCTACCCCAAGAAGGTGCGTTCGGATAACGGCCCGGAGCTGATCGGCAAGACGATGACGGCCTGGGCCCAAGAGCACGGCGTGGAGCTGGCACCGCGTGACCCTGACCCATCAAGACCTCCGCCTCACGCAGCTTCCCGATGATCTGTTCCGATGAGTGTCGCCGCCGTCCGATACCTGACCTGCCTTTCCTGATTACGCCCATGACCAAGAGACCCTCTCCTAAGCCATGGGCTGGTAGTCAGGGGGCAGGTCAACGTCTACCTGTTCCCGCTTTGTGGCGGTGGGCTGATTGCGGCGAGGTAGCCGCGGAAGTAGGCGGCGGGGCCGAGGGTCTGCATGATGGTGTATTCGCTGGAGGCGGGGTGGGCGTGGAAGTCCCAGTGGGATTCGAGGGCGGGCCAGGTCTGGATAGGGGGGTGGATGGCGTGGCCTCGGATGATCTTGAGGTTAGCCCAGTAGGGCTTGGCGTCGGGGCCACGGGGGGCGGGGTCGTCGGGGCCATAGATGGTGATGCCGGCGGGGGCGGGCTGGTTGGTGACTAGGGCATCGACGTGGAGCGGGTTGCGTGGCCAGTCGTGGCCGATGCCGGTGGTGAGCGAGAGGTTCAGGGGGTTGGCGCCGACGCCGAACTGGACGGCCCGCTGGATGGCGGCGAGATAGCGGGGTTCGCCGGTGAGGGCGTGGGCGCGGACCAGTGAAAGGCTGTGGACCAGGGCAGACTGTTGACCCCAGCCGACCCAGGCGAGCGGGTCGTTGGTCCAGCCGAAGCCGGTCTGCGTGGACATCTCGGCGCGCTGGTTGGCCTCGGCAAGCAGGGCGTTGCGGGCGTGTTGTTGGACGGTCGTATCAACAGGGTGATTGTCGATCGCGGCGTAGGCGTAGGCGGCCTCGCGCTGGTGGTATTGCTGCCACTGCTGCGGGCCGGGCCGAGGCTGATCGAAGGCGGTGGTGTCGAGGAACACGTCGTGGAAACGCGGGGCGCCGGTAAGCCGGTAGAGCTCGACGGCGGCGAGGTTGCGGGCGTCACGGAGGTGCAGCGTCTCGGCGTCCCAGCCGCTGAGCTCGGCTTCCGACCAATCGAACGCACGTAGCGCGGCCGAGCGATAAGTCTCGGCCAGCTCTGCATCGATCGCATCCGACACCCGGGCGAAGCGGGCTGCGGTCGCGGCGAAGAGGTAGCTCGCCCAGGGTTCGGGTTCTGTGGCGTAGACCGCGAGCGACTCCTGCCAGCTTGCCTCGCCAAAGCGAGGATGGCTCACCGACTCCACCCAGCCACGCACACCGCCCTCAGCGGTCTGCAGCCGGCGGTAGAAGTCGAGGTTGAACACCGCCTCGTCGAGCAGGTCGGGCAGGGTGTTGCGTGTCTCAGCCTCGGGAAGATTGAGCGTGAGCTCGGTGAAGTAGTCCGGATGGAACTCGAAGAGTTCGAGCAGCATGCGGGTCGCGACCAGGTGCTCAACGCGGCGGTCCCAGTCACCGGCATCCATGTAGCCGCCCACGGCCTGCGGCACCGGCGTCTGCGTCCCGGTTTCCATCAGCTTGTGGAAGATCTGGTTTTGGTTGACCTTCGAGCCGTCGCGGTTGAGCACGGTGGTCTGTGCGGCGTAGACCATGAAGCCGTCTTGGCCGGGGACCATGGTGGCGGGGCGGCGGTAGTCGGTGAAGGGCGGGCCGAGTTCGATGCCGCTGCGGTGGTGGAGCAGGCCCATCATGGAGATGCGGAACGGCTCGACCCAGACGTCGTCTTTGATCTCGAACGCGTGCGAGCAGCCGATGCCTTCGACGACTAACCGGTAGGTGCCGGGTTGATTGATGGGGCTGAAGTCGAGGCGGTGGACATCAGTGCTGCTGTAGTTCCGCCCCCGCCCGGCTTCAGTCTGATCTTTGGCGAGCGACAGTTCGGTGGTGCCGGTGTACGCGACGTTGCCGGAGGCGTCGATGACGTGGAACGGCAGGCCTTCGGGGTAGTCGAGCGGGCCGCCGTCCCCCATCCAGAGCGAGAGGTAGCCGACCTTGACCAGGTCGCTGGGCCGGAAGCCGATGTGCGACACGCGGACGGCTTCGCTGCGGAGTTGGGTGGGATCGAAGACGAAGGCTTGGGGCTGGAGTGCGGGTTGGTGGTCGATCAACCGGAGTTCGTAAGACGCGCCGGGCTGCAAGGCCTCGGGGAGTTCGAGGTAGAGCGTGTGACGCATCGGGTAGCCGAACGCCCAGGACCCGAGGCGGGCTTCGTCAGTGGGCTTGGACTTGCGGTGGACCGCGAGGGGTTCGACCGGCGCGGCGTAGCGCGGGTCGGACCCGTCGGGGTTCACGAGGCGGTAGGACGATGGCCGGCCGGTCCAGCCGGTCTTCAGGGGTGCGCCTTCGAGCGTATCGAACGGCATGAGTGTTTGGTCTTCCCGGCCAATCAGCGACCCGATGATCTGTCCCTCACGACGCACCCAGCGGGTCTTCATCGGGTGGTCATCGACGGTGTCGCCGGGCTGTGCGGTGTAGGGCGTTTGTTGGCCAGCGACGCGGCGTTGTGCGTCGATGGTGACGCCGAGCATCTGGGGAGAGACCATGCCGAGGTGTTGGATGTGGGGTGGGCTACCGGTGATCACAGGGTCTTTGGAGGGGTCGGCTTGGGTGTTTCGGCGGGGTTGAGTTTTCAGGGCGACCCAGAAGACGCTGTAGTCGCGGTCGGACCAGTTGCCCTTGAGGTCGATGCGGACGATGCGGCTGGCGTCGAACACGCCGTCGCTCTCGCCGGCGATGATCTTGCCATCCGCAAGGGTTTGTTGCGTTGCGGTGGCGGCGGGCTTGAGGCCGCTGTGGGGCAGGTCCCAGTTGTTAACGCGGAGGTGTTTCTGTGTGCCGTCGGCATCGATGAGAAAAATGTTGGTGAAGGCACCGGAGGTGTCGGTCCATTTCTCACCTCGCTTGGCGACGAGGTAGAGTGGCTGATCGAGTCGCTTGGAGAGATCGATCGGCGGGTCGAGGTTGAACAGCGCGGCGCCCTTGTCGGAGGCGTTGACCACGAGGCCGCCATCTCGAAGCGTGATGTGGCCTTCCCAGTCAGCAACCGTACGGTTCGGCATGCGGTCAAAGGCCAAGACATTCTTGGCGTCCTCGCCGTATGCCGTGCAAGCCAAGAGCAGGACGGTGGCCAGGGTGCATCGGGTGCAGAGTGCGCGTAACGCTTGCATGGGGTGTCCTCTGGTAGGTGTGGTTGAACGGCGGCGTGTGGGGTGTGGCGTGACGGCGCGACCGCTTAGGGGTCATCCATCAAGAGACGCCGGCGGGTGATGTCGCCGAAGCCTTCGGCGTTGGCGTGACCATCGACGGCCAGCACGTTGGCGGCGGAGTCGCCGGCGTGGCGATAACGGAAGCGCTCCCGGTTGGCGAAGATGTCTTCGTTGATATTGGTACTGACATCGATCGGATCATCCAACGGGGTGAGGACCCCGGTCGTTCGGTGGCGAACCACGAGGCTTCGGTTATTGAAGAAGAAGCGGTATCCGTCAACGCCGATGAACATCTCTGCGGCTTTGGCGCCATTGCTTCCGAAGGCCTGGACGCCGTCGCCCATGAGGATGATCTCGCTGGGGCGGATGACCTGGTCAGGGGTCTTGACGTCCCTGTTCTGCATGTCGGCGTACCACCGGTCGGGTTGTAGAGGATCGACCATTATCCGCGGATGGGCGGAGTAGTGCAGCTGTTCACCGTCAATGCTGGCGGAGGGGCAGCGGAAGACTTCAACGTCGCCCTGGCCGCTGCTGATGCCGGTGGAATCGCCGAAGTCGAGGTAGCCGCGGAGGAGGCTGGCCCAGTTGGTTTCATCGGGCGAGCCGGGACCGGCGGGCTGGTAGAAGCCCAGCGGGTAGACGCCTTCCTCGAAGCTGTAGGCGGTGGAGGCCACGCCGATCTGCCGCAGGTTGGAGAGGCACTGAGCGCCGCGGGCTGCGTCGCGGGCTGACTGCAAGGCGGGCAGCAGGATGCCGATGAGCAGCGCGATGATCGAGATCACGACAAGCAATTCGATGAGCGTGAACCCGCGGGTTCGGCTACGGATAGGGGAAGCAAAACGTGGGTCCATGACTGACTCCGGGTGAGGCAACGATCGTTGGCAAGAGGCAGAGAAGGCCACGGCGTGCGGGTCGGCCCGCCGCGGCGTGGGTGGCTTAATCGAGGGTCAGTGTTTGGAGCGGCGACGGCCGAGCAGGCAGACGCCGCCGATCGCCAAGACGCTAAGGCTGGCGGGTTCGGGGATGACGTACGAGTCGAAGGTCAGCCCGCTGAGGCCGAAGATATTGGAGTTGTCTTGCGGGTCGAACCAGATCTGGATCTCATCGCCGGCGGCGTAGTCGGCGATGTCGAAGAACATGATGGAGGTCGAGAAATCGCCGGCGAAGTTGGTGACTAAGAAGGTGTCGCCCTTACCGGTGGCGTGGATGACGCGGATGGCCTGGGTCTTGCCGGCGTTCGGGTCGTTGTTAAGTATCACGCCCAGCCGCAGGACGCTGTCGGGGTCGCCGACGCCTTGCAGGGCTGAGTCAATGGTGAGCGTGATGGCTTCGCCGTCGGTGCCAAGATTGTTGCTATTGAACGGGTTGCGGCGGAGGATACCCATGGCCACGTCGGGACCGCCCTCGGGGTTATCGATGGTGCCATAAAACCCGGAGATGCCCTGGTTGAAAGGGAGGAATCCGTCAGTGACGGTGATGCCGGTGGGGTAGGAGACGATATTCTCGAGGGTGGTGCCGCCGTTGATGAACGAGCCGTCGTTCAGGCGGTCGTTGGCGGGCGGGAAGACCTGGGCGAAGGAGCCGTTGTTGCCAGCTGGCTGGGCCATGAACAGGGCGTAGCCATCGGTGCCGTAGATGCCGTCGCCGTCTGGATCGAGGGGGTCGCCGGAGAGGCCGTTGCCTTTGTTGACGGTGTCGGTGCGCCAGCCGCGGACGGCGTTATTGTCAAATTCGGTGCCGACGAAAGTGACAGCAGCTTCGGCGGGGCTACCGACCAGCAGGACCAGGCCTAGTGCGAGGGGGGTTGAGGATCGGACGGGACGGATGAGATTCATGGAAGCCTCCTAGTGAGAAGAAAAGTGAGTACGTAAAGAACGGGTCGATATCCGGGCTGACCGCTAATGCAGGCCGGTCGTTTAGCGCCGCCGCCTGGGGAGCAGGCACAAGGCTCCGAGAGCGGCCAGCGAGAGGGATGCGGGTTCGGGCACAATGGACGAGTTGATGTTGTCGACACGCAAGACCTGCGAGGCACCGATCGCCTGCCCCTGACGGGTCATGCGGAGCTGGTCGTAGCCGATCACGTCGGTATCGATGAACCCGAAGCTGGCGGCCGCGGTGGTGGACCCGTCGAAGAACACATCCAGCGTCTGGTCGCCAAAGTCCAGCAGTAACGCGACGTTGTATGGGTCGGTGTCGTCAATCTGGTTGTTGAAGTTGGTGCCGTTAATGCGGATCCGGCCGTCGTTACGGATCTGGATGGTGGCGATCTGTTCCGGGAAGGTTTCGGCCGTGCTATCGCCTCGCAGCTCGAAGTTGACCAGCAGATTGTTTGGGCCGGTATCCAGCTGGGGGAGTGTGATGTCAAACGCTAAGCGGACGAGCGTGTCGGATGCGGTCAGGTCACTGAGCGAGGCCACGCCGAAGTCGGCCGGATCGAACACGGCGGTGACGCGGTTGTTACCTGCGCTGGGCCCATTGGTGATCTGGGCGGCACCGCCGGAGACCACCCAGTTGCCGTCGGCTCCGCTGCCGGTGAAGTCGACCTGTCCGTTGAGTTCACCGTTGGCGTAGGGCGGAGTCTCGAAGTCGATGAGGAGGTCGGCCGCGGCGGGTCCACCGGTCCAGGCGAGCGTCAGAGCGACGAGGCAGGCGAGGGCGTTGGTGTCTTTCACGGGGTGAGTCCTCCAGGAGTCGTTGGAACGGATGAGACGGTGTAGGCCTAGCCCAACGCGTGTGGCTAGGGCCGTGAATCAGGGCCGGTCAGACGAGCGGAAAGTGCCGCATGGTTCGGGCCCCAGGCGGTGTTCCCAGGGACCCATTGGCCGGCAACGGTTTGGCTGGGGCAGTCGTCGTCGGGTCGGTCGAGTCTTTGACACATCATGTCGGCGGCGGCGACGCCCAGCCCGTAACGGTCGAAAGACACGCGGGAGAGCCCGGGCCACATCATGGAGACGTCGTAGCCGTCATCGCAGCAGCAGAGGCCGAAGTCGTGGGGCGGGTTGAGGCCGGCAGCCGAGGCGGCGTGACTGAGCCAGCGGGCGTGGTAGGCCTGACCCACGACCACGGCGACTTCGGGTGTGATCTGGGAGAATAGCTTCGCCATCTGATCGAAGCCCGACGGCTTGTCGTAGACAAACGGCACCTCTGCCACTGGCACGCCCGCACCGTCGGCGACTTCTCGTACGCCTTGAAGACGAGCGATCGCGCTGTAAGCCGAACGGTCGGCTTCGCTCGCGTTCCCTGGATGGTTGATATAGACCAGCGAGCGGTAGCCCAAGGCGAGCATGTGCTGGGCACACAACCGCCCGGCTTCGGCCTCGTCGCGTCGGAGGCAGTACTGATCGCCCCAGCTCTGGCTCTCCAGCCAGATCACGTTGGGGATCAGCCGTTGGACTTTGCGGTCGAGCTGGTCAGGCATCTCGCATAAAACAATGATCCCGTCGAGGACCTGCTCGGTGAAGACCCGGCTGCCACTGCTCAAGCCTTTCTGGACATCACCGATGCGGACGAGGGAGAGGACATAGCCGGCGTCTTCGAGGCCCTGGTTGATGCCAAGGATGGTCTCGAAGGTCATGAGGTGGGTGAGGCGGTCGGAGTTGTCGTTGCGGACCAGGACGCCGATGTGGCCGGTCTTGGCAGAGCGCATGGAGCGGGCGGCGGCGTTGGGGCGGTAGCCCATTTCACGGGCGGTTTGCTGGATACGTTGCCGGGTGGCTTCGCTGACGCCGGGCTGGCCGTTGAGGGCGTAGCTGACCGCACGGGGGGAGACCCGGGTTTGTGCAGCGATCTGGCTGATGGTGACGGTCATGGCAGGTGGTGGCTGCAGAAACACGGCCCTGAAGAGGTCCAAGACGGCATAGAAGCGTGTGACGCATGCGAATCAAGATGCAGCTTCACCGTTGAAGTACTTCACCGTTGAAGTTACTCCACAACGGGAAGACTGTCAACTGCTTTTTGCCTCTGTTAGTGGCCGATTCCGCCATTCCCTGCCGCCAGAGCGCAACATGACCCGGCTCTACGGCCGACCGCCGCGTGGTCATCGCTGCACCGACCACACGCCTCTTCCGAGGGCAGCCACTGGAAGACGGCCACGCTAATCTCGGCGATCCGCGTGGAGGGCGTGGTCCGGCAAGCCACCGCGGTGTTAGACGGCCCGATGAACCGCCCGACCTTCGAGGGCTATGCCGCGGCCTGCCTGGCCCCGACGCTGCGGTCCGGCGACGTGGTAGTGATGGACAACCTCTCGAGCCACAAGTCGGCCGCGGTGACCGACGCGATCGCGTCGGCGGGGGCCGAGCTGTGGTTCCTGCCGGCCTACAGCCCCGACCTCAACCCGATCGAGAAACTCTGGAGCAAGGTCAAGGCGGGGACGCGACGCCTGCGGCCGCGGTCGTTGCTCTGCATCGCCGACACCCTCGCGGGCTGCTCCAAACCGTCACCGCAAAAGAGTGTCGAAACTACTTCGCCTCATGCGGGTACGGGACGTCGTGATGGGAAACGCTCTAGCGGGCTCGCACGGGTGCTGAATCGTGCGGAAGATTTATTACGAGTCGGGCCCAAGCCGGATAAGCATGAAACTGGCGTGCAGGCAAGCGCGGGGCGCTGGAGAGCTCGATATCTGTGAGGTGGCGTCCGTGGTTGTACCGGGCGGCGAGGATGGCCCAGTCTTGCGTGGGGCCAGGGGTAGACCCCTGGGAGGCCAGGGCGGTGAGTGGGATGCGCACCTCGGCCGACCAGCCCGTGTCGGTGTCGGACCAGTCGTTGAGCGAGCCGTTGAGCTGGACCTCCGCGTTATGGATCGGCGGGGCGGCGGTGAGGCTGCTGGGCAGGCGTCGCCGGCCGCCACCGGGGTAGAAGAACGTGGTGCGGCGTCCGTTCGGCGTGACGTATAGCTCCCAGTAATGGGGCTGGTCTTGGGGCTTGATGAACACTTCGACGACATCGCCGGTGCGGTAGTGGTGCTGTTGATCAGCGTCGTTTTCCTGGACCACGTCGAGGTCGGTCAGCGTGAAGTGCAGGTAAAGGGCGTCGTGATCCCAGCACAGCCGGACGACGCCGGACTCCTGGGGCATCTCCGAGCTCCCCACGGCTTCGGGCACGGCTAAGGGGTAGATCTGCGCGAGGACCCAGTCGGGCTCGTCCGCCAACCCGTCGAGTGAGATGGGAGCGGTGATCTGGTGGGCGACCATGACACGCTCGCTAAGGGGCGAGGCGCACGCGGTAAGCAGCATGAACAGGCCCACAGTCGCGAACGCGCCGACGTGGTGGCAGAAGATCGCGGGTTGATCGGTCACGCCGGGAGTTCCGCGATGAAGGCGGGAAGAAGTGTTTCCAACTCGACGCGCTGTCCAGTCTCGATTGATCGATTCGCGGTGACGCCGGTAAGCACCGACATCGCGCCGGCGTGGTGGTCGGGGAGAAAGATGCGTTCGAGGAGTTTGATATCGCCGCCGCCGTGGGCACCCTCTGCTTCCGGGATCTCAACGTCGCGTGCGGGCTCAAACATGCGTTGGACCCGGATCGATTGTTCGCCCTGGGTCTGCTCGCTGGCGAGCGAGGCGTTGTCCTGTCCGGCGATGACGTGGCCGGCCCCGCGTCCGAAGTACTCGATCTGGCCCTCGGTGCCGGTGATGGTCAGCCGTTCGCCTCCCCACGGGCAATAGGCGATCAGGGAGTAGTTGAGCAGGACGCCGCTGGGGTATCGTGCGGAGACCACCATGGTGTCTTCTGCGGTGATCGGGTAGGCCGATTCGTGGCCGAAGACGTTGCGGTCGCGGATGTAGCCGTCCTCAGCCTCGGCGTCGAGGTAGAGGCCTTTGAGCTGGTCCGATTTGCTGTGTTCCGATGTATCGAGAGACAGGGCAAAGGGGTCGTTGTGGGCGGCGGCTTCACCGGTATAACGGTCGTATCGGGTCTGGTCGGCCTGGCCGCGAGCGATGGCGTTCTGCTCGCCGTAGAAGCTCAAGCTGCCGAACGCAAAGATGTCGGAAGGACGATCCTCGAGCAGCCAGTGCACGAGGTCGACTTGATTGTGAAGCTGGCAAAGGAGAACCCGGGCTGGGGGTATCTGCGGATCGTGGGGGAGCTGATCAAGCTGCTGTGTCCGGCGGGAAAGACGAGTGTGCGGCGGATCTTGAAGCATGAGGGGCTTGATCCAAGGCCAAGCTCTATGACCGGGACACAAAGTTGACGGCTGGGTTCGATCAGCTACTGCGTGCGGCTGGTGTTCGTGTGGTGAAATCACCACTGATGGCTCCGAATACCAATGCATTCGCGGAGTCATGGATCGCGACGGTGCGGCGTGAATGCTTGGGCCACTTTGCGTGCTTCAGCCTGGGGGCATGTGAATCATCTCGTGCAGACGTTCGTCGGTTACTACAACCGACACCGGCCGTATCAGGGATTAGGCAATCGGGTCCTGAGCCAGTCAGGAGCGCCAGAGTTGAGGCTCATCCGAGATGAAAGGCTAATCGGGCGCATCGGCTGCCGCTCTGAACTGGGTGGTTTACTCAAGAGCTACTACCGACAAAACGCTTACGTCTTGGTCTCCGGCGGACAAGCTGTGTTGTACTCATATTTCTGATGATCAAAGAGCAGCCGGATGAATAGGCCGCCCACAACGCTGCGATTCTGAAATCCGCGCTGGAGGGCGGTGTCTGCGTAATACCAGTCGGTCATCGGGACGCGATCGGTTGTCTCGTGCAGCGATCTCCATAGCGGCTCGATCCACCGCCGGAAGTCCTCGGGCTGTGGCAGCATCGATGCGCACCAGACGTACCAATCGGATTTGGTGAACTCGTCACGGCTGTCCAGCGGGATGCCGTAAGGCAGCATCTCTTGCTCGTAGCGTGCCAGCTCCCGCTCGTAGACTGTGCGCTCGAAAAGGCCGAGGCCCATCAGTCGATCCCAGACCAGGTTGTACTTGAGGCTCCAGGTCCCGGGCTGGTCGTAGGCGAGGCGATAGTGATCGCCGTCATCGGCCCGCTTGAGGACATAGTCAGCCATGGCGCGGGCCTCCGACGCACAGTGGTCCCGGCGGGCCTTGGCCCCGAGGCGGTCGCAGACCGATGCCCAGGCCGCGACGCCGACGCACGCTTTGATCGCCAGGTTGGAGTTGCGGGCGAGCCGGCCGGAGAAGTCGTCGGTACAGAGCTGCTCGCCCGGGTCCCGCCCGTGTTCGATGAGGTAGGTCGCCCAGGCGTCGAGCTTGGTCTGGTATTCGCGGGCCAGGGATAGATCGTCATTGGCTTGAATCGCGGCGGCGGTCATCACCAGGATGTTCGCGCACTCCTCGATCGGCATCTGGAACTCGATCGGATGCAGCCCCGTTTCTTGATCGCGACGGTAGAACTGCCCGTCGGCCCGGGGATATCGGCCCACATCGTGCGGAGCGAACGCGAAGGGCCAGTCGTCGGTCCCGGCGTATTCGAGGACCGGTCGGAGCATGCCGTTGACCAGATCGGGGTTGTAGAGCAGGAAGAGCGGCATCGACGGGTAGGACACATCCACCGTCCCCATGCAGCCATTGCTGTAGCACTCCTTGGAGAAGAAAAGGGCATGGCCGTCTTTGCTTTCGACGAGCTTGTGGGCGGCGATCGCTTGGCGGTAGGCGAGCGCCCCGATATCTCGGTAGTGCTGGCCGCCGGCTTGATCCAGTTGCTCGTTCAGCTGGCGATTGAACTGCACGCATCGTTCATAGGTCTGCTCTATCTCCGCCAAGGCCTGATCGAGCATCACGCCGAAATCCTGTCCTTCCCGACGCCACCACGCGGGAACGGGCTGGCCCAGAAATGTCGCCGACTGAAGATCGTCGTACGCCAACACAAAGCTGCACTCACGGGCCTCGTGATCGACCTGGCCCAGATCGATTGTCGCTCGGGCGAACGGGGCATTCGCGGCCGGCGGGGCGTCGCCGAAATCGGCGTGACCTTCGGACTCGGGCAGGCCACGCTTGAGCAGCATCTCGGCGGGCCAGTCATACCGCACGGGTCCCTCGCCCCCGACCGCCGTGAGGTAGAGATAGCCCCAGTCGATACGCAGGCCGTCGCCTATTTTTTCCAGCACCGGCTGCTCGACACTGCCGACCCGCAAGCCGCTTGCCTGGCCGGCGGTCTGGAATGGGCTGCCGATCACCTGCTGGTCGGGCGTATTGACGCACAGCCGCGACGAGACGGCCAGCTCCACCTTGACCCGTCGAGGGGCGTGATCGAGGCTGCGTACCCGGACTTTAATAAAGCTGACTGGGCGGGACATCAGTTCGAGGTCGTCCAGCAGCAGCGGCGTCCAGAACACCACATCCATCACTAAGCCACGGCCCTCAAACCGGTAGTGCGTGGAGAGCGGGTCGACCCGGAGCACGGTTTGCGGGATCGCGTTGTTGCCGGGGGTGGTCGCGCCGAGGAACCGGTAGGCCTTGTCGTCGATCTGGACACGGCCACGGAGCGGCTGAGCGCTGCCGGTCCAGTGGCGGGTGTCGGCGGCGTAAAGCAGCTCGTGCGGCGACCACACGCTGAAGTAGGGATCGACCGTGACAAGCGGGACGGACGGTGGCCGGAATTCGACATCGGCGGCAGGCGAAACGGGTGGCATCATGAGCTCGGCGGATGATCGATGGGATGGAGCGTGAAACCGTCGGGCATGCGTGATGACGGATCAACGGCGTCGATGATCCGAAGGCATTCACACCCGAGGGAATGCATCGGCCAGCCAGTTGCGCCCGACACGCCAGCCGTCCTCTTCAGGCGCATCATCCGCGACCGCGACGCACCAACGCATCGGCTGGCCCTTGCCGGGCGACGCGATCTCGGCGATCAGGTCGTAGGTGCCGCGGTCGACCGAGAGCTCAACGATCTGGTCCTTCGGCAGGGTACGGTGCAGGGCCGGGACGAAGCTGCCGCCGTCGGAATCGATCACCTGCCGATTGTCCCACCAGACCCGGACGGGCTGCGGGGTGTTGAACATGACGTGGATGCGCTGCGGTTCCGAAATGGTGACGCGGTACGACAGCCGTAAAAAGGCACCGTGCTCGGCCACGGCTTCGACATAGCAACCGGAGAAGATGACGGCTTCTGCATTGGTCATGTCAGGAGGCGAGGCGGTGTCTGTCGCTGGGACACTTGACCAAGTCTGTTTGGCCGGGATATGGAGGTGACGCCAGGACTCGGGGTCGGGGTCGGTCCGGGGCAGCGGTGGGGGCGCACCATTGATCCGGCGGCGTAGGTCGAGGACGAGGTCGGTGAAGCCGTCGAGCGTCGGGGGGTGTTCGACCCCGCGGACGCAGGGGCTGAGGACCAGGTCACGGCCGATCGGTTCAAGCCAGCGAGGGTCGATACCGTCGGGGTCGAGGATACCGAGCAACGCGCCGAGCGTAGCGCCGGTGCAGTCCGTGTCCTGGCCGCAGTTGACTGCGATACAGATTGCTTCGCCGAAGTCGCGGCCGGCCAGCCAGCCCAGGACGATATAGGCGAGGTTGATCACGACATCGGTGAAGTTGTCGTTCAGGTAGGCGTCGGCCAGACGCTGTTGCACCTCACGCCAGTCGCCGGTCTGGTCCCACCACGACCGGGTGTCGGCGATCGCGGCGGTGAGCTCGCTGTCCCCGGGCCCGGGCAGGTAAGCCAACCCAGCGTCGAGGAGCCGTTCGCGGTCTTGATCAACGAAGGCGAGGGATTGGACCGCAGCGAGAAAGACCGCGGCATCAATGCCCTCGCCGGCGTGGTCCATGCAAGCGTCTTCGTAGGCGTACTGGACCGCGAGGTCCGGGTTGCCGGCCGCGAGGCAGGCCCAGAGCTCGGTCCGGATCGCGGCCCCCATGCCGCGCGTGAACGGGTTGTCGTAAGCGCCGCACTCTGGTGCCCGCAGGCCCAGCTTCAAGTTCCGCTTCACGATGCCGTACTCGTCGGGAGACATGCCGATGTACTTCCAGGCTTCGCACAGCGCGTGTCGATCGACACGGGTCGCATCGCCCATGCGGTCGAGCAGGAACGCGTAGATCACCTGCAAATCCAGGTCATCGTTGGGCAGCATCTCCTTGGGCACCGGGTCGTAAAAGGTGAGGTTGAGCGTTTCACGGACGCCTTCGTAGGGCATGCCGAGCGTGCCGCCGACGGCTTTGCCCAGCCAGCAGCCGATCATCCGGGGCCGGAGTGTGGTGTCATTGAGTGTTGCCAGCATGGTGAAATTCCTGCTTGGGGTGAAGTCGTCATCCGTGTGGGCGGAGAAGGAGCTGTGCCTCTTCGGGAGGCTTGGTCACGTCTCGGGCGTATGGGCCGAGCCGGTCGATGTCGGCCTGCAGCTCGGGCGGGTCCTGATACAGCAGCCCGACAGTCGGGTCTTGCGGGACTTCTCGCCTCGGCCAGTCGCGCCAACCGGTCTGCGCATCGTTGAGCGGTTCGGTATACCCATCGTCGCGGTAGCGTTGGAGGAGCCTTTCGCGCAGCTCGGCACAACGCGGGTCATCGGGGTTGCTGGTGTGCTCGGGCTGGCCGTCGGACTGATCGAAGAACCAGTCCTTGCCGTCGGCCTCGGAGTGGATGTATTTCGTGTCGGCGGTGGCGGCCATGTGCAGGCCGAAGCCGCCACGCTGGAAGGTGCTGAAGACGGCATAGCGATCGGCATCGCCGCGCGCCAATGCGACTAGGTCGACGCCTTCGGGGTGGGGGGCGTCAGGACCAAGGCCAGCGGCGGTGGTGGCGGTGGTGTGGATGTCCAGCAGCGAGGCGGGCGTGCTGCAGCATTGGTCGGCTTCGACACGCCCGGGCCAACGCACCAGCAGCGGCACCCGTGCGGCCGCGTCGAGCATGCAGCGTTTGCCGAAGCTCCCGTAGTCGCCGAGCAGTTCGCCGTGGTCGCTGGAGAAGATGACCAGCGTGTTGGACTCGGCGTTGCCGAGCGCATCAAGCATGCGGCCCACCTGGTGATCGATGTAGCTGATGCTGGCGTAGTACGCGGCACGCATCGCGCCGAGGACGTGGCGGTCGGTCCCGCCGTCCCGCCACTTGTAGCGGTTCTGGGCGTGGTTCCAGTACGTCAGCAGTTCGGCGTTGTCTTCCGGAACAAAAGGCGGGTCGGGCTCGTCCGCGCGATAAAGCCGTGACCAGGGGTAGGGCGAGGCGAACGGGGGGTGCGGGCACACAAAGTGCGTGCACAACAAAAATGGGCGGCTTGCGTCCCGACGTTGGAGGAAGTCGATCGACCGGTCCGCACACCACCGCGTGTGATGCAGGCGTTCGGGCAGCTGGGAGGGTTGAGGCACGTAGTAGAACTCGCTGCGGTAGCCGTAGGGATCGCGGACGTGTTCGTAGCCGTGCTCATCGAGGAAGCGGGCGTAGTCGTCGCGATCGGGATCGCGTGAGCCTTCTTCGGAGGTATCACGGCTCTGGAATCCCCAGGCGGCGTAGGCATCGGGGGTGAAGTGCATCTTGCCTACGCCGTGTGTCTGGTAGCCAGCGTCGTTGAGACGCTGCATGAAGCTCAGGGTAGGGCGGGATGCGTCCCAGAGGTCGAAGACGCCGCTGACATGCGGGGGTAGCCCGCTGGCCATAGCGTGCCGGGCCGGGACGCAGACGGGCGAGGGCGTGTACGCCCGGGTGAAGGCGGTGCCTTCCCGGCACATCCGGTCCAGTGCGGGCGTCTTGATCAGTGGGTTACCCAGCGCTGCCACGGTGTCGTGCCGCTGTTGGTCGGTGATCAGCAGCAGGATGTTGGGGCGGTCGGTAGCCATGAGAGAGGGGTTGGTTCAGATGGGTTGGGCACGGTCTCGAGGGTGAGCGCGGGTTTAAGAGGAGGCAGCTGGGAGGAGTGGGTGTGAGCGTCCGACCGTGGCGACAACGGGGAATGAGTCGTTTTCGGGGCGTTGCGGAGAAGAGGTCTTGCAAAAGCCGCGAGCTATGGTAAAGTGGAAACGTATCCAGTCAAGTGGATTCGTATCCACTCCCCTGTTTCTGACTCTCCAGCCGGTTTCTCGATGTCCAGAAGACCCACATCACGCGACGTTGCCCGTTTGGCCGGAGTCGGCCAAGCAACTGTTTCGCGGGCGATGTCCGGGGCCGGCCCGGTGAATCAGGCCACACGCAAGCGGGTCCTCGAAGCGGCCCGGAAGCTCGGCTACCAGCCCAACGCGGCGGCGGCGGCCTTTAACTCCGGCCGGTTTGGCTGCGTCGCCCTGCTCACCGGCACCGACGTCACCCGCAGCCTCACGCCAGCCATGACCATGCGGGCCATCGATTCGGCGCTGGCCGAGCGGGGCTTGCATCTCACCCTGGCCCAGGTCACCGACGAGAAGCTGTCGGACAAGCGTTTCGTGCCCAAGATCCTCAAGTCTTGGATGGCCGACGGGCTGCTGATCACCTACAACGCCCGGATCCCCCGGACGATGCGGCGGCTGATCGATGACAACCGCTTGCCCTCGGTGTGGCTGAACTCGGACCAGCCGACCGATTGCGTCCGCCCCGATGATCAGCAGGCGGGCCGCCTTGCAACCGAGGTGTTGCTGGAGAAGGGCCACCGCCGGATCGCCTTCATCGAGCCCGGCTCCGAACGGCGTAACGGCGTCGTCACCCCACGCCGGTGCCACTACAGCGTCGCAGACCGGATCGCCGGCTACAGGGCCGCGATGACCGACGCCGGCCTGACCCCCCAAACCCTCACCCTCGAAATCAATCAAGGCAGCACCGAGCACCTCGTGCAGATCGGTGAGTTGATGGCCAACCGTATCCAGCCCGACGCGTCAACCGCTTATGTCGTCTACAACCAGGCGCTGCTCGGCTCGTTTGCAATGGTGGCGTCGCAGATCGGCTGCCACATCCCCCGTGATCTCTCGCTGATCACCTTCATCAACGAGTTCCGCCCGGCCGGATCGCTGCCCACCGACGCTGTGCAACTGCCCGATACCGAATTGGGCCGTGTTGCGGTTGAAACCCTTGTCGAAAAGATCCGGTCGGATGGTGCGCCGTCCGAACCCCGCCTGTTACCGGCTAAATATATCCCCGGCCTGACCTGTCGTGCGGTAGACGCTTCCTAGCCACCGCAGTTTCTTATCCCGTTTCTGGTTTACATACTTTTAGGAGATGAAATGATGTATCAAGCTTTATGCAAAACAACAGTCCCCACGCTGCTCGTCGGGCTTGCCTCGCTCGGTGCCAATGCGTCGACCATTACGCTGGCGGACTCGTTTGAGTACGCTGACCAAGCGTCGTTCGAAGCCGTCTACAACATCACCACCAACAGTACTGGTGCTGCTACGGTCAACCTCGGCCAAGACGATCTTGACCTCAGCACCGGCACTGGGGTAGGCAACTCCGCGACCACCGTCACCAATGCCGGGAACATCTTCGAACTCGACGCCGACACCGGGGCTACGCTATCGTTCGATGTCCAAGCCAACGGCTTTAATGGGTTTACCCGGCTGCGGCTGGGCGTGGTTTCGGTCACCGACCCCACCGAACGTCTCTACTTCCAGATCGAGAACCGCAACAGCGATGCCCAATTCCGACTGGTGTCCGAAGGTCTGGGCCGTGCTGGCATCTTCGAGCAAGATGAACTCAGCCCGAACACCTTCCGTGGTGGTTCGTTTGTCTTTGATATCGATGGTGCGGGCGCGACGCTAACCCGCGATGGCGTCGGTCTCGGCAGTCTCGCTTCCGTTGATATCTCCGCCGCGGGTGAAGCGGAATACAGCCGCTTTGCAGACGGCGTCACCTTCTTTGTTGAAATCAACCGTTCGAATACCGCCAACGGCACCGCCACGATCGACAACCTGTCTTTCACCGGCACGCTCATTCCCGAGCCCGGCAGCCTGTCGCTGCTCGCGCTCGGCGCTCTGGGCCTCATGCACCGCCGACGCAAATAACCCTCCGCCCCGACCCGCTTACCGCGGATCGGGGGTTTTTCAGTTGCCATGTCATCATGGCTTTTTGTGCCGGGGACCTCAGGCCCATGTCGCCGACAGACGTGTCTCACTTGTTCCTTGGAGTCCTCCATGTCTAAACGGATTCGCCACGGTTTTACGCTGATCGAGTTACTCGTCGTGATCAGCATCATCGCGTTATTGGTAGGTATCCTGCTGCCCGTCCTGACGTCAGCCCGGGCGAGCGGCCGGTCGGCGGCGTGTTCCTCTAACCTCAGACAGATCGGTATTGCACATGCTGCATACGTCGTCGATTACGACGGGTGGGGCACCCCGTACTTCTACTCCGTCGGTCTTTCGGGGTTCCCCTGGTACCGCACGCTCTGGGACGGCAACTACTTCCCCGCTCAGGAGGACGGGGGAGCCGGGGCCGGAGCGTCTGTCGAGGAATCCAGCATCATCAAGTGCCCTGAGATCTTTCAATACGAAGCCAGCACGATGGCCCATCGGTGGAAGTACAACGGCTCATACCTGGGTAACGGCCGGCTCGTGGGTAAAGCGCAAGTACAGCACGGTACTTTTAACTATATCGGGTCGATCCGTGTCGAATCGCTGAACACGCCCAGCGATTTGTTGCACTTCGTCGATAACAATGCAGACCAGCAAAACAGTATCCAATCATCACTATTTCTCAACAACATCGTTAATGATGAGATCATCGACTTCCGCCATGTTGGGAGTGCGAATTGGTTAGCGTATGACGGCCATGTGGATACGGTTCGCTTGGAAGAGGCCGTTGCTGATCCCATCAGTCCAACCGTCAGCGCCTGGACGCAACGACACACGTTCCGTACTTACTACTAAACGCTTCTTGGTGAAGCCTCCTATCTCAAATCTTTTTTTAGGAGAGATCAGGTATGCCTCTAGGCTTTTTGGATTACTGCGGTCAGAGTTTTGATCTAGCCATCGCAGTGACCTGCGCTGCTGTAATCGCTCTGGCGGCTGTTCCGTCCGCAGACGCGCAGAACCGCCCGTTTGTTCCCGGCGGTTTCGAGGATGAAGGGCTTGTTCTCCCACCCAAGGAAACGCTCGATGCAGCAGCGCCTGTGGTCGTTCGCGTCGATAACCATGCGAAGGGCCACCCTGTTCATCACGCCATATTGGGCACGAACCATGTCTGGTACTGGTCCGAGCGCTTCGCCGGCGTCGCCCCCGGCGAATTTAACCAGGCGTACTTCGACGCCCTTAAAGGGTTCCCGATGCCGCTGGCGCGGATGGCGGGCACCGATTCACAGATGTTCAACTGGCGGCTCGCCGTCGGCCCGCTTGATCAGCGGACCATCCAAAAGACCCGTAATCACGACCGGAAGCCGAATCACATCAATTATGGGCCGCTCGAATGGGTCGAGTCCATGATGGCATTCAACCCCAACGTCCGGTTCGCCTGGGTCCTCAACTTTCTCGAAGACACTCCTCAGGACCATGGCGATCTGGCGGAACTCCTCGTCGGCATCGTCGGCGAAAACCGCAACGGGGGTAAAGACTGGGCTAAGGTCCGGGCCGACTACGGGCTGACCGAACCCATCGATATACAGGTCTGGGAACTCGCCAACGAGCTTGAGCACGACCGCTGGGAAGTCACCTACGAGATGTACCGCGACTGGTGTATTAATGCGATCAAGGCGATCCGTAAGATCGACCCCGATGCACAGTTCGCGGCCCTTGCGGCCACCTCGCCCTGGCGGCCGACACGCGACCCTAACGTGGACTGGCGTAAGTGGCACCGGGACATCCTCAGAGACTTCGGCAATGACCTCGATTACCTCGTGTTTCACCCGTACTACCACGGCGTACACACCGTCCACATGGATCGCTATATGGGTGAGATCGAGAAGGACATCGTCAAGGCGTTTGGGACCGAACGTATCAAGCTTTATATCTCTGAGCATGCCCGCTGGCCGTCCCGCAGCGACCCGACTCATACTCATCCACGCGGTGTCTTGCAGTCGGTCGAAACACACAACCTCGAAGGCACGCTCGCGACATCGGAGTTCCTCAACCAGATGTTTAATAACTCAATGGTGACTGCCGCTGGCTACCACTCGCTCTCCGGCGGGCCATGGCACGTCATCAACCAGCACAGGCCCAGCGGTGAGTTCTATACCACAGGTATCTATGACCTCTTCGTCTTTTACGACCAGGCCCTGGGCGACCGTGTCCTGCCGACCCAGAACCGGGGCAAGCAAACCGATCTCACTGACCGTTCCTTGAGTTTTACAAGCCTAGCGATGGCAGATGGTGAAGCCATCCACCTGCTGCTCACCAACCGCGACGGCGAATTCGGGCGAACCGCACGGATCGAGTTAACCGGCCAATACAACATCACATCCTGCCGGGTGCTCACCGGCGACGACTTACAGAGCTTCAACGGACACAATCGCAAGCAGATCGGCGTAGCCGAGCCTCCCGTCGACGGGCTGAGTCTCGACTCTTTCTACGTCCCGCCGCACTCGATTGTCATGCTGCGTTTGGAGCTAAATCAGTGAGGTAGTGTTCAATCCGATCGTCTCGATCGTCATCTGCCGTGTCCAGTTAGACTTGCGGATTGCAATAGCAGCACGCACCACCACCAGGAGGGATGCGGTGTGGTCCATAAGTCCGTTGCTGTTTTTCGTGGCCCGAGCGACCCAGCAGGTGTATTCGTGCTGTGGAGCCTCCTGCTGAGGTGGGTGAGAGAGCGTCGCGATGCTCAGATTCGATTCTTGCGGGAAGAGAATCAGATTTTAAGGAATCGAGCGGATTAGCAGCGGTTAATCCTGTCGCCAGAAGGGAGGGGAAGGCTGCTGTCTATCGGGGTGAGGCTGCAGTATTCAGGTCAAGGGCCTGGTCACGGTGGTCCAGTTAAGGACATATCAGCCGTGGGTGAAGGAGCAGCGAGAAGAGCCTAAGCCAGGGCGGGTGGGGCGTCCGCGGACAATCGGGAAGCCGCTGCGAGACCTGATTGTGCGACTCGCGACAGAGAACCCGGGATGGTGCTATCTGCGGATCGTGGAGAGCTGATCAAGCTGCGGTGCTCCGTGGGGAAGACGAGCATCCTGAGGATATTGAAAGAAGAGGGCCTTGATCTAAGACCGCGGCCGGATCGGTCGGGTAGGCCGGACTTCCAGCCTGGGATGTCTTCGTGAAGCTGCATATAAATGTGGCTGGAAGAGTAGGGACTTGAGGCGAGTTATTTGATCTATGACCGGAACAAGAAATTCACTGTGGGGTTCGATCAGTTACTGCGTACAGCCGGCATCCGGGTGGTGAAGTCGCCGGTGATGGCACCGAACGCCAGAGTTTTTGCTGGATCTTGGATCGCGACAGTGCGGCGAGAGTGTCTGGTTCACTTCGCGTGCTTCAGCTTGAGCCATGTGGATCACTTGGTCCAGACATTTGTTGGCCACTACAACCGGGGCCGGCCGCATTAGGGCTTGAGTCATCGGGTCTTAAGCCTGCCAAGCACACCCCAGTTATAGCTCGCCCAAGAAGACAGGCCTGTCGGCTCGATCGGCTGTTGGTCCGAGCTGGGTGACTTACTCAAGAGCTACTACAGGCGGGCTGCTTGACGTTTCATCCTCATCGGTTGCCATCTTCATATGTCAATGAGCTGGACGGACTATCAACTCTGCCGGCGGTGATTACGGCGTTTGCGAACTTACGTCCTGGGAATCTTGTTCGGCGAGCGATCTTTAATGAATTTGGTGCGGTTCCTAGCGGGAAATATCCAGCAGCTACATTTCGGAGTAGACCTGGGGCCACCGTGTGGTGATTGGGTTCAGGCGCGTTTTTCGTCAAGGGTCAGCTCGAGCGCGGAGACTGATGCGGGCGGGAAGGACCATCGGCCGATGGGATCCAGGGCCTTACTCACGGGCTTGATACGGTCGGCGTTGTGGGCGTCGATCTCGACCTCGGGCGGTGCGGTGATCTGGAACGACTTGGCCGAGGCGACCGAGTAGCCGCTGATCGAGACGCCGGTGGTGACCTGGCGGGTGCGGTTAGTGTTGATCACGTGCAGGAACAGGCGTTTGCCGCGTCGGCTGGCGACGACATCGAGGCCAGCGGGGGTCTTGGCGACGGTGACGGCCTTACTGCCGCAATGCTTTCTGTAGAGTGCCATGACCCGGCCGACCGGTGTGAGGAAAGCTTGGCCCCGCGGGACGGGGATTAGCAGGGCGTTGACGTTCCAGCGGGTGCCGCAGAAGTCGGCGAGGGTGGCCATCTTCAGGGCGTCGCCGTGGCGTTGGTGGACGTGGAGGACGCGGGCGTTGGCGACGCCGGCGGCCCAGGACGAAAGCACCTCGTTGCGGTGTCGGCCGGGCAGAGCGAAGTGGCTCTCGGTCATGGCCAGGGGGATGTCATGAGAGCCGAGGTTTTCGCGGATCGCCTGGATGGCGGCGTCCTGCGCGGCGGGCGCCTGCATGAGCGCGTCCCAGGTGGCCTGGGGATCGAGACGGTAGTTATCGCAGTACAAGGGCGAATCGGGGTCGCGTGAGTCGAGCTTGAACATGTGGTGGAACGCGAGGTACTGGACGTGTTCGCCGAGGCGCTCGGCCATGCGGCCGGTCCATGCGGGTCCGGTCTTGCTGTGGCCGCCCCAACCGATCAACTCGATCTCGGGGTCGGCCTTACGCATGGCTTTGGCGAAGGCGACGGTGCGTTTAGCGGTGGTCTCGAGGTCATAGCCGTTGGGGTCGTGGGAGGTCTCGTTGCCGATCTGCCAGAGCTTGAGGTTGAAGGGCTCGGGGTGGCCGTGCCGATGACGGAGCGGGTGGTCGGGTCGGTTACAGTAGTCGACCCACTCAGCGGCTTCCTTCGGCCCGGCGGTGCGGACGCCGCCGCGTCTGGGCCGAGCCCAGTAGGGTCGGCCGTCGGACTCGAAGTTGACGCAGTAGAAGCCACGGGCCTTGACGCGTCGGCAGAAGTCAACGAACTCGGCGGTGCCAACCTGGTTACTCTCGATGCCGCCCCAGAGGAGGTTGAGCATGGGCCTGCGTCTGGACCGCGGGCCAACGCCTTCGCGCCAGCGGTAGTACGAACTGAGGCAGCCGCCATAGCGGATGATTGGTGGAGCGAGGTCTTGGGTGGCTTTGATGACGTCGGGTCGCCAGTCTTCGGTCTGGTGGTCCCACGCGGCCTCGACCGAACCGTCGGTTACGCCGAGAGGCTCCATGAACTGCATGTAGAGGTCGGGCGAGAGGGAGAAGGTGGGCGTGGGGTCGATGTGGATGTCTTGGGCCATGCGATGGAGCCGGGTAGGGGGGTAAGGGGGAAGTGCTGAGCTGGGTTAGGCGAGGGTGAACTCGGGGAGCGGGACGATGACGCCGTCGGCCATGGCGGACTGGTGAGCACAGAGGCCGACGCAGGTCCAGTTCGCCGAGGTGGTGGCATTGGGGTAGGGGTCACGACCGTTGCGAAGGGCGGTGACCATCTCGTGAGCGAGATGGGGATGGGAGCCGCCGTGGCCGGCGCCCTGGAGGAACGAGAGGTGGTCGGCGTCCTCGATAGTCTGGGTGAATCGTCGGATCGGCTCAGGAAGGCGTTCGGCGAAGTCAGGCACCGCGACGGGCTGCGGGATCTCGGGCTCGGGCTTCTTGGCGGTGTGCAGGACGTGCGGCTGGTTTTCGACGAGGGTCCACTCGAAAGATTTCTTGGTGCCGTAGACGTCAAACGACTCGCGGTACTGCCGGGCGGTGTCGAAGAGCGTACGCCAGAGGTGGGCGGCGGCGGGGTGGTCTTTGATGCGGACGTGGGCGGTCTCGACGGCGAAGCGGCAGCCGGACTCTTCGGCGAGCTCGTCACTGATCCGACCGCTGCCAAAGCACGACACGGCCTCGGCCCGTTGGTCGACCAGGCCCAGCACGGGGCTGACGATGTGCGTCGCGTAGTGCATCGGGATCATCTGCCGCCAGTAGTCCGGCCAGCCCTCCATGTCCTGCGGGTGTGAGGCCTGCATGTACTGCACTTCGCCGAGCTCACCGCGGTCGTAGAGGTCTTTAATGAACAGGTACTCACGGCTGTAGACCACAGTCTCGGCCATCATGTAACGCAGGCCGGTCTCGGCCACGAGCTCGCAGATCGTCTGACATTCCTCGACGCTAGTCGCCATGGGCACAGTGCACATCACGTGCTTGCCGGCACGCAGCGCGGCGATGGACTGTTGGCCGTGCAGCCCGATGGGCGAGTTGATATGAACCACATCGACGGCCGGGTCCTGTAGCAGTTCGTCGAAGTCGGTGTAGCGATGGGGGACGCCGAAGTGATCCGCGACCTTGTTTAGTTCAGCGGCGTTGCGGCGGCAGACGGCGTGGACCTCGGCGTAGGGGTGGGCTTGATAGATGGGAATGAACTCGGCACCGAAGCCGAGGCCGGCGATGGCGACGCGGATGGGTTGGGGCATGGTGGGGGATCCGTGGTAGAGGGGTGCGTGGTACCGGGTTTGGGGTGGCGTTGCGGGAGATGGTCCTTATGATGCCGGCCTTCGCCTTAGTAAATAAACGCTTATGTATAGATTTCGGAGGTCCTTCAATGGCTCAACACGCATCACAACCCCGTTGGTCGGTCGAACAAGCGCAGGCGTGGCGGGAGGCGCACGGCTGGCTGGTGGGTGCGAACTTCCTGCCCTCGACCGCGGGGAATCAGTTGGAGATGTGGCAGGCCCAGACGTTCGACCCCGAGACGATCGACCGGGAGCTGGGGATGGCGGCGGCGATCGGGATGAACGTGATGCGGGTGTACCTGCACGACCTGGTGTTTGAGGCCGACCGCGCCGGGCTGTTCGAGCGGATGGAGCGTTACCTGTCGATCGCGGACGGGCATGGGATCGGGACCATGTTTGTGCTGCTGGACGACTGCTGGTCGGACGAGGGTGAGCTGGGGCCGCAGCCCGAGCCAATACCAGGGGTGCACAACTCGACGTGGCTGCGCTGCCCGGTCGACCGCGGGGTAGAGCGGGCGCTGTCGGACCCGGCGGTTGTCGAGCGGATGCGGTCGTATGTGTGCGGGGTGCTGGACCGGTTCCGGGACGACCGGCGGGTGGTGGCGTGGGACCTGTACAACGAGCCGATCAACGGCGGACGGCGGACGTGGCGGGACGCAGAGGGCGGGCTGCTGCGGTACGACAGCCGGCCGATGGGTGAGCGGGCGGTGCTGGCGATGATCCACCACGTCTTCGACTTCGCCGAGGAGGTGGACCCGGTGCAGCCGGCGACGGTGTGTCTCTGGACGAACGACTGGGTGAAGCACCCGCTGAACCGGGCGGCGGCGGGCCGGAGCGACATCCCGTCTTTCCATTGCTACGCGGATGCGGCGGGGATGCGTCATGCGATCGAGACGGTGGCGGAGGTCGCACCGGGTCGGCCGATGATCTGCAGCGAGTATCTGGCTCGGGGGCAGGGCAGCATGTTCCAGGACACGTTGCCGATCATGAAGGAGCACGGGGTGGCGGCGATCAACTGGGGGCTGGTCGCGGGCCGGTCGAACACGATCTTCCCGTGGAGCACGTGGGATGAGCCGGACGACCAGCCCGAGCCGGAGGTGTGGCACCACGACGTGTTCCGCGTTGACGGCTCGGCGTATGACGCGGTGGAGCTGGAGGTGATCCGGTCGCTGACCGGTGTGGGGGCGGGGTCGGGGGATAAGTCCTGACATGTGTTATTCGGTTGGGTTCAGCAGGCCGAGTTGCCAGGGGATGTCGCCATAAGACTTGCCTTGTCGGTTGGTGTGGAGTACGCCCTGGAAGAGCAGCGGGGCGTCGGCCCGGGCGATGAGCCGTTCGTCGGACGTCTCACGCAACAGCTCGGCGTGGCTGACGGAGTTCGTCCACTCGGGCGTGGGCTGAGTGAGATTGGCGGGCTCGGCGTAGGCGGTGTTGGGGTTCGGTCTTGCTTCTTCCCATGTGCCGTCGAGGCGGTCGCTGTAGAAGGCTTTGTAATACCGCCGGTCGTCGGAGCGTTGGGCTTCAACCAGGTTGAGATAGCCCGGGCGGTCGGCCAGCTTGTAGACGTGGTTGGCCTCGAAGATGTCGCCTTCGTAGCAGAGCACCGGTGGAGCCCATCGCTGAGGGAAGTCGGCAAGTGCGGTATGGCTCCGCCAGATGTGACCGTCGTCGCTGGTAAAGAATAGGTAGGCGTGCTCATCGTCGGCGATCACCCAGAAGTCGAGGTAGGCCGGTCGTTTGCCCTCGGGCCGTGCGAGGTCCAACGGGGTCAGCGGCGTCCAGCTCGTCGGGTCATTGATGTCTGTCGTGGTGCAAAAGGCGGCACGGTAGCCGGGATTCCAGGCGGGGTGTTTGGCCTGGCAGATCAGGTACCAGAGGTTGTGGGGTCGGTAGAAGAAGATCTGCGGGGCACACCAGTAGTGGGCGTGGTTGGGCAGCAGTTCGACGCGGCATTCGGGCAGCGTGTCGAGGTCGTCGCAGGCACACCACGCGGTGGCGTGGCTACGGGTGCGGCCGCGGACTGTGAAGAACAGGTGCCACCGATCATGGTGCCGGACGATGGACGGGTCTTTAAGGGCGATCCAGTCGGGGTCGAGCGGCGGGGTGAGCAGTGGGCCGGTGTGCCAGTGTTGGGGGAGTTCTGTAAGGAGGCTCATCGGTCGAGTTCCACGATGGTGCGGGTCTGGGCGGCGTGCAGCACGGCTTCGGAGATACGCAGCGTCTCGCAGCCGTCGGCGATGCTGCTGCGGGGCGTGCCGCCGCTGCGTACAGCATCGATAAAGTCGTTCGTCTGTCGGAGGTAGGACCTCTCGTCGAGGTCGTCTTGGATCATCTCGACGGTCTCGAACTCGTCTTCGTCGGACTTCACGTGCAGTTCCCGGCTACACCAGCTGCCGTTGTTGCCCAGGGCGGTGCCGTAGAGGAACGCGGTGCCGGTCTCGCCGAGGACGCCGCAGCTGTTGAAGCCGATGCGGCTGGACCAGCTGGCGGTGATCAGGGCCGAGCCGCCGCTGCGGAGGGTGAACTGGGCGTGGGCGTTGTTGTCGAACGCGGGCAGGTCGGGCACGGTGCCGTAGACGATCGCGCTGACCGAGGCGAGCTCATCGTCCATCACCCAGCGCAGCATGTCGGCGTCGTGCGAGAACGACTCGACGGTCATGCCACAGACGAACGACGGGTCGGTACGCCAGTTGTCGTCGGTGACCCGGCCACCGGCGCCGGGGCCCATACCAAAGCGTTGCCGCCAAAAGTGGTAAGGGCTACCGAGCCGGCCGCTCTGCACGATATCGCGGAGCCTTTCGAAGCCAGTGCGGTGCCGCATGTTTAAACCCATCGCCGAGACAACTGGCGCCGCCGCCGCCGCGTCGCGGATCGCCTCTGCGTCTTCCCGGGTCGAGGCCAGCGGCTTCTCGCACAGCAGGTGCTTGCCCGCTGCCAGCGCCGTTAACGCCAGGCCCTTGCGGACGCTCGGCGGCGTGAGCACATACACCGCATCCACCTGATCCAGGCAGGCCTCCAGGTCCGGGTAAGGCTTGCCGCCCCAGGCCTTAGCGAAGCCCTCGGCCTGCTCGGCGTTGCGGTCCACGACCGCGGCGAGTTCTGCGTGCGGGTTCCGTTGCACGGCCAAGCCGTGACGCTGGGCGATCCCGCCGGCACCAACTATCGCAATACGGATTTCAGTCATGGGGTGTGTCCTTGTAGATAGAGAGGTCGAGCATCCCGGCGGCGTCGAAACACCGCCCGGCGGTCAGCACGATCACCAGACAGATCGTGATCGCGGTCCCGGAGAAGATCGCAAGCATGATCGCGATCTGGTATTTGACGGCTACGAACGGGTCCTCGCCGCCGAGGATCACGCCCGTCATCATGCCCGGCAAGAAGACAAGCCCGATCGTGGCGATGGTCGCGATTGTGGGGGCCAGGGCGGCTTCGGCCGCCTCCCGCATAAACGGCCGAGTCGCTTCAGCCCGGGTCGCCCCCTGCCCCAGCGCCTGAAGGTAATGTCCCTGCCGCTGGCGCAGCGACTCGTAGAACGCCCGCACCCCCACGATATTCGCACGCATGCAGTTGCCCAGCACCATCCCCCCGATCGGGATCAGCAGCGGTGCATCAAGCAGATTGTCGGCTTGCGCCACCAGCCCGATGAACACCATCAGCGGGATGACCGTGCCTACCACCAGCGCGATGAACAGCGGCAGCACGAACCGCCCCAGTCGCAGCCGCGTCCCCCGCACAATCGACACATCCGCCACGCCGATCATCACCGCCAGCCACGCCAGGTTCAGCAGCGGGTCGTTGATCGCGAATACCACCTCCAGATACAGCCCGACGAGCAGCAGCTGCACCGTCATCCGCAGCACCGCAGTCGTCATCTTCCCAATCAGCGGCAGCCGCCACCACAGCATCAACCCCAGCGGGAACACCAGCAGCAGGTACGCCGAGGCCAACGACCAGGGCGAGATGTCCAGGTCGATCACCGCGAGGATGACACCGCCTCCTTCCGCGTCGTGGACATCGGCGACGGCAGCCGGACCGTCCGATCCCAATCCGCGAAGGCCTCCGCCTGATGCGTCACCGCCAACACCGTCAGGTCATCCCGCCCCCGGAAGTAGTCGGCCAGCGAAGCCGCCCGCTCCGGGTCCAGCGCCGACGTCGGCTCGTCCAGCAGCACCACCGAACGCTCCAGCAGCAACGCCCCCACGACCGCCACCCGCTGCTTCTCCCCGCCCGAAAGATCCTCGGTCACACGCTCCAGCATTCCGGCCTCCAACCCAAACCCAACCATCAGCTCGACCGCCCGCGCCCGATCGAACTGCAGGCTCCGGTTCGCCCGGTACCCGAAGGGTTCACGCAACACATCGACAACCGGGCCCGACCGCAGCGGCGGCTCCTGCGGCACGTAGCCGACCTCACGACGCACCGCCCATACGCTCCGGGGTGTGACCTCTTCACGACGAAAAAAAACTCGGCCGCGGGTCGGCCGAACAAACCCCATGACACAACGCAGAGCGGTCGACTTCCCCGAGCCCGACTCGCCCACCAGCGCGACCTTCTCTCCCTCACGCACATCGAGCGTCAGGCCCGACAGTAGCGATCGCCCGTCGGCCTCCACCGTCACGTCCTCGAACCGCAGCAACGGTGTCATTTCGGTCTTCACTCCTTTGCTGGGTTTGAACACGCCCGGTCTTGAGCGGACCGGTCTCGCGACAGAGTAGCACCGCTTGGCGGCAGGGCCCGGCAGAAAGTCAGGCGTAGTTTGAAAACACTGCCTAAGCCGATGTGCTCGATGATCTGCCGCTGTCATGAGTGTTGCACGGCAGGATCGATTTCATGCGTGTCATATCAGCACGACCCCTCCTGTCGTTTTCAGACCACGCTCCGCCTGCCGCAACGCAAACGCCATCTGCTCGTCTGTCAATCGTGTCTTCTTCATCGATCGGTCTTCAAATTCGAGACCGGATTCTCGCCTCAAAACTCTCACGCCGCTTGGACTCAGATTCGGGTTTAAGCGCAGATGCTGGCAACACCCGGTTTGATTACGGATTACAAGTGCAGGAGCTTTGTTCGATCAGTGGTAGTCTTACGAGGATCGAGTAATCACAAGCGGGAAATATCAAGTGCCTACATTTCGGAGTAGCCAGTGGTTATGGTTCCGCTAATCGCAGGAGCGTCAGGCCGTATGACCGACATGGGATTGACTGAGGACTTGTGGTACGACAAACCCGCGCCCGGCTGGACGAATGGTTGGGCGCAGTGCTTGCCGGTCGGCAACGGGCGTCTGGGAGCGATGGTCTCGGGGGGGATCACGCGAGAGAGGGTGTGGCTCAATGAGGAATCGGTCTGGGCCCGCCGGTTGGGCGACCGTCACAACCCCGACGCGTTGTCGCAACTGCCGGTGGTCCGCCGGCTGCTCGCCGAGGGCCTGCCGGACGAAGCCGAACACCTCGCGGGCACGGCCCTGATGGGCAAGCCTTCAGGCCTCGCGCCGTACCAGCCGCTGGGGGTTCTGGACCTGAGGTATCTGCACCTGGGTTCGGGCGTGGCCACGGGCTACCGCCGGGGGCTGGACCTGGCACGCGGCGTCGCCTGGGTGCGTTACCAGTCCGACGGCGTCACGTTTCGCCGGATGGTGTGGGCCAGTGCTTCCGACGATGTGGTGGTCTTGCGGATCGAGGCCGACCGAGACGCGGCGCTGCACGCCGCGATCGACTTGCGGCGATCCCTCGACGCCGACACGTGTGCGGTGAGCCCGGGCCGCCTGAAGCTCACAGGTATCGCGGGAGATCAAGGGGTCCGTTTCTGTGCGTCGCTCGACGCGGAGACGGAGGGGGGTCGGTGCGTTGATCGGGGCGGCCTGCTCAGCGTCGAGGGGGCACGGGCGATGACGCTGCGGCTGATCTGCGAGACCGACTATCGGGCCGAGAACCCACAGCACGAGGCTGGGTTGGCGATGGATGAGGCGAAGCGGCACGGGTGGGAGGCGCTGCTCGGGCGTCACGAGGCGGTACACCGCCCGTTGTTCGAACGTAGCAAGCTGGACCTGGGTCGGGATGAAGAGGCCGAGCGGCTGCCAACCGATCGGCGTCTGACGCGTCTGCGAGAAGGCCACCCCGACCCGGGCCTGGCCAAGCTCTACTTCGACTACGGGCGGTACCTGCTGATCGCCAGCTCCCGGCCACATCTTGACGGCCGATCCCTGCCCGCCAACCTGCAGGGCATCTGGAACCCTCATTACGAGCCGCCGTGGAACAGCGACTTCCACCTCAATATCAACCTGCAGATGAACTATTGGCTGGCCGAGGTCTGCAACCTCTCAGAGTGTCACGAGCCCTTGTTTGGGTGGATGGGGGATCTCGCCGAGCAGGGGGCCAAGACCGCCGAGGCTCATTACGGCTGCCGTGGCTGGGTCGCCCACCACATCTCCGACCCCTGGGGCTTCTCCGTCCCCGGCGACACGCCCGGCGTCGGGCTCTGGCCCATGGGCGGGGCCTGGCTCTGCGACCACCTCTGGGAGCACTACCTCCACACCGGCGACACCGTCTTCCTCCGCGACCACGCCTGGCCCCTGATGCGTGACGCCTGCCGATTCCTCCTGGATTACATGGTGGAAGACGACCGGGGCCGGCTGCTCACCGGGCCCAGCGTCTCGCCCGAGAACCGCTACCGCCTGCCCAACGGCCGCGCGGGCAAGCTCTGCATGGCCCCGTCGATGGACACCCAGATCACCCGCGAACTGATGTCGCACACCCTCGATGCCGCCGAGGTGTTAGACGAAAACGACCCGATCCTCGACGAGCTGCGAGACGCTCTGCCCAGGCTGCCCGAGCACCGCATCGGTGACGATGGCCGGCTGCTCGAGTGGACCGAGCCCCACGACGAGCCCGACCCCGGGCACCGCCACGTCTCGCACCTCTGGGCCCTCTACCCCGGCTCACAGATCGACCCGCAGCAGACCCCCGAGTTGGCCCAAGCCTGCCGCCGCGTGATCGAACAACGCCTCGAACACGGCGGCGGGCACACGGGCTGGTCCGCGGCCTGGCTGATCAACCTCTACGCCCGCCTGTTCGATGCCGAGTCTGCTCACGGCATGCTCCTCAAGCTCTTCCGCGACTCGACCCTGCCCAACCTCTTCGACGACCACCCCCCGTTCCAGATCGACGGCAACTTCGGCGGCTGTGCCGCCATCGCCGAGATGCTGCTCCAGAGCCGGCCCGGTTTTATCCAGCTCCTGCCCGCGTTGCCTAAGGCCTGGCCAGCCGGAAAAGTCGCCGGGCTCCGCGCCCGCGGCGGCGTGACGGTTGATATTGAATGGGCTGACCACAACATCAGATCGTTCCGGATGCTGGCCGATCGTGACGCTCAGCTCACGGTGACCTCCCCTCGCCTAGAAAGCATCGAGCTCCACCTGCTTGCGGGCCGGCCTCACCACTGGACATCGGATCAGCGGGGTGAGCCGTGAAGAAGGCTGTTTCGGATGCTTTAAGCCGAGGCCAGCTTGGTCGGGAAGACCGGACATCCAGCGCTGGGACGTGTCCGTAAAGTTGCACCTGATTGCACGTTGGCGTCGTGCGATGACTCCTCCGGAAACCTGTGGACGACGCGGGGCATGGGGCTTGAACCGACCCACCCGATCGCGGCCACGTTTCGTGCCTCAACCTGCGGCAGTGGACCACCGACCTATGCCGCGGTAATCCGCCCATCACGGCCCGAACACCACGACATGTGCCCCTTGCGGGGTTTCGACCGACCGGTAGGGCGACGTGTCCTGCTGTACGCCGAGCTGGCCTTCGTCAACGCAAGCCCCGTCGGCCACACGGAACACGGCATAGCGACGCGGGATGTCTTCGGGCAGCACATTAATCGGGCCGCCTTGCGGGAGGTAGATCACCGAAATCCCATCCGGCTTGGAGAGGCCTGGCAGACCCCAGGTCAGGGTCCAGTCCGGCGTCAGGCCGGTCGTGTCGTACCTGCTAAGGATGCGGCCCACGGCGCCCACCTGTCGGCTGCCTGGAAAATCCAGTGCATCCCGCCAGCCCAGCCCCGGTGAGCAGAACTGTTCCGGCCAGCCCGGTTCGCCGCCGTGGTGCTGCCACTGCCACAACCCCATGGCCCCGTAAACCACCCCCATCGTTCCGCCCGCACACAGGTTCGACCACGCCTCATGCCCCTGCCAATCACCCGACGCCCGATCGGACCGTTCGTAGGTCGGCTCACCGTTCGCGCAGCCTTTCGCCGGTTGCTGGTGCCAGAGCCACGCGGCCCGGTCCGGCTGATGGTGGCCGAAGTGCCCGGTCTGGCACCACTGGAAGTCGAGCCAATCCGCCGACTGGTGAGCGTCGCAGACCCGGTTCGGGCCGTAATGGATACCGGTCGGCTGGCCGTACGCGTCGCAGCTTTGAACAGCTTCACCCCCCGCCACGACTTGCGACTCATGACCGCTGCCATCGCCACCCACCAGATACACCACCGGCCGGTGCCCATACCGGGCCACGAGGTATCGGCAGAACCGCGCGTAATCCGCCGGCGGCACAGCACAGCCCGCCACGCCCAGGCCCTTCCAGCCAAAGCCCTGAAACACCGGCTGAAGAACCGGCACGATCCCGTGATCCCACAGGGTGTCCAGCAGCACATCAAGCCGATCGAAATACTCCGGGTTCGGCCGCTTGAGCTCTCTCTCGGGCAGGTCGAAGAACCCCCGCCCGAAGCCGCCATCGGCCTTGCGATCCTCCGGCCCCTCGGCCCGCATGTCTGGCTGCACCACCATCAGCAGCGCCGCGTTGAAGCCCTTCGCTCGACGATCGGCGGCATACACCCTGCACGTCTGCGGTGTCGCACGGAACGGCAGCGCCCAAGGCGTATCGGCAACCAACAAAAAAGCCCGGCCGTCGTGATGCGTCACGCTCCGTCCGTCCGGGCTCATGCAAAGTGGGCCGTGGGCCTCAAATGCGTCGGTCGGCTCGCCTGGCGTGAGTCCGACGGTGCCCTTGATCCCTGTCGGCGTTCCATCCAGGCTGACGCTCCACACCCAGCTACCCGACGCCTCTGGCGACGCGAACCGCACCGCAAACCGGTCCCCGCCGCACCAGTACGCCGGCCGAGTCAGCTCGCGACCCGTCGGGGTGTGTCGCCAAGCCACGTCGACCGATACATCCGCGTACAGGTTGACACCTTCGCCCAACAAGGACCCGGGGACCGAGAAAGACCGGGAGATCGGCTGCCAGCGGCGGGCCATCGCTGCGGCAGGGTCGGGTTCGGAGGTGTTCTGTTCAGGCATGGTGCTTTCCTGAAAATTCCAACGGTTCGTCGATGCTGCATGATACGAATGACATCGGTAACATGGCAGTTCCCTGTCTCTCATGCGCATCCTCTACCTCGATCTCGACGCCCTCAACCCCACCCACCTGTCCTGCTACGGCTACCCCCGGCGGACCTCGCCCACGATCGACGCCCTCGCCGCCCGCGGGCTCCGCGCCTCCAACGTCTACTGCTCCGACGCCCCCTGCCTGCCCTCACGCACCGCCTTCTACAGCGGCCGGTTTGGCATCCAGACCGGCGTCGTCGGGCACGGCGGCACCGCTGCGGACCCCAAACCTCAAGGCCCGTCACGCGGCTTTAAAGACCGCTACACCCTTGACGGCCTCGCCGGGCAGCTCACCCAACGCGGCTACCACACCGCCATGATCTCGCCCTTCGGCGACCGCCACTCCGCCCACCACTTCTACGCCGGCTTCCGCGAGGTCCACAACACCGGCAAGGGCGGCATGGAGATCGCCTACGAGGTCGAACCCGTCCTGCACCGCTGGCTTGACGACCACGCGGCCGACGACCGCTGGTACCTGCACCTCAACTTCTGGGACATCCACACGCCGTACCGCACGCCGGACGGCTTCGGCGATCCGTTTAAAGACGAACCACTGCCGGGCTGGTACACCCAGGAACTCGTTGAACGCCATGTCCGCAACACCGGCCCACACTCGGCACTGGATCAGGGGATGTACGGCCCGATGAACGAAGGCCAGGAGTTTAGAGGGGCCATCGAACGCTTCCCGCGCACCATCGAGTCACTCGACGACCTGCGGGTCATGATCAACGGCTACGACGCGGCGATCCGTTACGTCGATGACGCCATCGCCCGGCTGCTGGCCAAACTGGAAGCGGCCGGTGTGCTCGATGACACCCTCATCCTTGTCTCCGCCGACCACGGTGAAAACCAGGGCGACCTCGGCGGTATCTACGGCGAACACGCCACCGCCGACGCCGGAACCTGTCGTGTGCCGTTTGTGCTCGCTGGGCCGGGCGTGATCGAGGGGCATGTCGATGATGGGCTGCACTACCACCTCGACTTCGCACCGACGCTGCTGGAACTGATCGACGGCTCGACCGATGGCTGCCCCGAGGTGTGGGACGGCGTGTCGATGGCCGCCACCGCTCGTGACGGCACGCCCGCCGGCCGCCACGACCTCGTGGTCAGCCAGTGTGCACATGTTGCCCAACGCGGCGTCCGATTCGATGAGGGTGAGCATCGCTGGATGTACGTCCGCACCTATCAGGACGGCTTCTTCGACTTCCCCCAGGAGATGCTCTTCGATCTGGCCACCGATCTACACGAGCAGGACGACCTGGCTCCGACACAGCCCGACGTCTGCGCCCAGGCCGCCTGGCGCCTTACGCGCTGGCACGACACACAGATGCACAAGATGACCCGCTTCGGTGCAGACGTGGTGGACCCGTTGTGGACCGTCGTCCAGGAGGGCGGCCCTTTCCACGGCTGCCTTCATGAACAGCGTGGCCAGCCCGGCCTCGATAAGGGCGGGGTCCATGCCTATCTCGCCCGACTCGAAGCCACCGGCCGGGCCGACGGCGCCGCCTCGCTCCGCCAGAAGCATGCCGAGCGTTACGCCCAGCTCAACCCCGGCTCACCGCCGATCTGATCGTTTCCCCTTTTTGAGTCTTCCCCTTGAGCCGCACCGCACGCCCCAACGTCTTGATGGTCCTCGCCGACCAGCACCACGCCGGCCTGCTCGGCTGCGCCGGCCACCCCCAGGTCAAGACACCGCGCCTCGACGCCTTTGCACAGACCGCTGTCCGCTTCACCGACACCTACTGCCAGAACCCCATCTGCACCCCCAGTCGCGTCAGCCTCCTCGCCGGCCAATACCCGCACAACACCGGCTACTACGGCCTCGGTGGCCCAAGCCCCACCCACCTCCCCAGCCTCTTTGGCCACTTCCGTCAGCACGGCTACCGCACCGCCGGTTTCGGCAAGCTCCACCTCCCCACCAGCCCGCACTCCTGGATCGCCGACCACGTCGACCGCTTCGGCGACACCTACGAAACCGCCGACGGCCGCTTCGGCGAGTCCCACTACTTCACCGAGCTCGAAGCCCGCGGACTCCGCGACCGTGAAGACAGCTGGCACAACACCACCGGCCGCTACGGCAAATCCACCATCGGCCGAGATAGCCGGCCCTCCGACCTGCCCTACGAATTCACCCAGGAACGCTGGTGCGCCCGTGAAGCTCTCCGCTTCGCCGACGAAGCCGCCGCCGACGGCAAGCCCTTCTTCGTGCAGCTCGCCTTCCAGAAGCCCCACCACCCCCTGCTCCCTGTTCAGCGGTTCTGGGACCTCTACAAAGACGACCTCGACCTGCCCCCCACCATCGACCAGGACCCGTCCCACCGCCCGCCCAACTTCCAACGTATGTGGCACCTCATGCGGCAGGACAACGAATGGGCCTACCACCAGCCCGGCCAGACCTGGCGCGACGGTGCCCGCCGCGCCTGGCGCGGCACCCTCGCCTGCATCAGCCAACTCGACGACGTCTTCGGCATCCTCCTCGACGGACTCGACCAACGCGGCCTCGCCGACCACACCATCGTCGTCTACGGCTCCGACCACGGCTGCTACCACGGCATCCACGGCCTGCCCGAGAAAGCCCCCGGCATCGGCTCCGATGCCATCGCCCGCGTCCCTCTCATGATCCGCATCCCCGGCACCACCACTCCCGGCCATGTCTGCCATCACCTCGTTGAAAACATCGACCTCGCCCCCACCCTCGCCAACGCCGCCGGCCTCCCCGAACCCGACTGGATCGACGGCCACGACCTCGCCCCGCTGCTCCGTGGCGACGACAGCCCGCTACGCAACGCCGCCTTCACCGAGAACGCCGTCAGCAAAGCCGTCCGCTTCGGGCCCTACCGCCTCACCCACTACCCCGACCACGTCTTCAACGGGCAGTACCCCGGTGAGCTCTACAACCTCGAACAAGACCCCGGCGAAACCAAGAACCTCTACCACGACCCCGCCCACCGCGACACCGTCACCCAAGGTACCCGCCTCATCTTGGACTGGCTCGCCACCACCACCCGTGTCATCACCGGCATGCCCAACAACTTCGAGGGCGGCAAGCTCCTCGGTAAACGCCACTACCCGCTCGCCGCTGACGGCAAACGCCCCAGCGCCAACCAGCCTGGCCGAGAGCCTGCCCCCGATCTGCCCAACTACCTCTAAGCCTCCATGTGAAACTTCCGCCAGTGTCTAGCATCCTAAATCCGCAGCCAACCGCCGAGCTCGGGCTGGCTCCCGACGATACTGCAACCATCGCACTGCATGACGGAACCGGCACTTACCAAGTCCAACTCCGGGCAACCCAAGCCGGCACGCTCTGCCTCACACTCCGCAGCCCCCGCCCACTAAGGGCTTTTGTCGACGGCATGTGCGTGATCGATCAGCCGCTCTACTGGCGCAGCTTCCAGCGCTGCCTGGAACTCGGCCTGGTGATCGGGCTCAAGCCGGACACGTCGATCCTGCGGATCGAGGTGGGCCCGCGGCCGCGACACCCTCAAGACATCGACGAATCCTCGCCCTCGCGCAACCGGGATGCCGTGATGTCGGCCGTGATGCAGTCGGTGCCCGACGAGCTGCAACTTGCCGGCCAGCTCCTGCCCAGGACCGACACGCCGTCGGCCGCCCTGCACTTCCCGCCCGGCCAGTTCCACAGCAACCGGCTCGTCTGGCAGGAGGTCGTCGTCCACCCGCTCAGCACGACCGCTGGTCCCCCGCGTTCGGACCTCCGAAGCCTCGCCGAGCAGCGGCCACCGGCCATCCGACTGCGGGGTGAAGTTGCCCCAGACCTGTTGCATCACGCGACCACGACTGAGGAACACCGGGCAGGCCTGCAACACCTCTACGTCCCCGTGTTCGGTGTCGACGACTTACCCCCGCCGCTCCGCACTACACAAGACGACCGGCGGGTCGAACCCGTCATCGAACGAGTCAAGTCCATGGACCTGACCCTGGAAAGCCCAATCGGCAACGCGACCCTGCCCATGCCCGTCTACGAGCCCCTCGGCCGGCTCGCCCCGCGGTTGGAATACACCACGCAACACTGGCCCGACCCCGACGAACTGCTCGCCAACATCCCCGAACCGATCCTGCCGCCGCACTGGCACCACTTCAACACGCTGTACCGCGCCGCGTGGCGGATGCTCCTCGGCCTGGTCACTCACACCCGACCCGAGTCGGGCTTCCCCTGCGACCGCATCGCCACCAGCCCTAACTTCGGCCCGCTCCAGTTCGTCTGGGACTCCTCCTTCACCGCCATGGCCACCGCTTACGCTTGGCGACACCTCCCCGCCTATGCCGGCCTCGACGTGCTCTACTCCCGGCAATCCGACGGCGGCTACCTCCACCGCGAACACGACGGCCGCGACGGCCTGCCCGTCATGTGGGAGCCCGACTTCAGCCCCAACCCCCCGCTCATCGCCGTCGCCGAATGGCAGCTCTACCAACTCACTGCTAACGCCGACCGCCTCGCCCGGGTCTACCCCGCCCTCGCCGCCCACTTCGACTGGCTTATGGCCCACCGCCAACTCGACGACGGCACTTTCTGGACCACCGGCCTCGCCAACGGCCTGGACAACTCCCCCTCCCTCGGCGACGGCTACCCCGACCTCACCGCCCAGATGATTCAGAACGCAGAGATCCTCCGCGACATCGCCAAACTCCAGAACCTCGACCAAGACGCCCAGCGTTTCGAGCTCGCCCGCCAAGCCATCGGTGACGCCCTCAACGCCCACCTCTGGTCCGACGAGCTCGGCTTCTACAGCACCTCCCGTAAAGACACCGGCGGACACAACCCCAACAAGGTCATCACCGGCTTCTGGCCGCTATGGGCCGGCGTCGTCCCCCAAGACCGCGTCGATCAACTCGCCGCCCAACTGCTCGACCCAAACGCCTTCTGGCGACACCACCCCGTCCCCAGCCTCGCCGCCGACTCACCCCACTACGTCTCCGCCGGCCGGTACTGGCTCGGCTCAACCTGGGCCCCCACCAACTACGCCACTACCCGCGGCTTCGCCCGCGCCGGCCGCGATGACCTCGCCTTCAAAATCGCGCTACGCCACCTCCAATGCATGTCCGACGTCTTCCGCGACACCGGCAAAATCTGGGAAAATTATGCCCCGGACCAATCCCTACCCGGCAGCTGGTCCCACGCCGACTACTGCTGGTCGTCGCTCGGACCGATCGCGATGCTGCTCGAGCACGTCCTGGGTCTGACACCCGACGCGCCGAACCGCCGCCTCTGCTGGAAGCCTCCCAAAGACCAACGCGCCGGGGTCCGCCGCTACCCTCTCGGCCCCGCCACCGTCGAGCTGCTGGCCGACCCCGGCCCGGACGGCCTATCCGTCACCGCCACGTCGGATTTCGCGGTAGACCTCGAGCTCGTCCTCGATCAGCACCACGAAGTCATTCGCCTCGGCGGCGGACCCGTCACGCGGAGCTTCCCCACCTAACGCCAACTCACCTCACCCCGCACCAACCCCCTCACCCACGAAAACACGATGTCCGCATACACCTACATCGAGCAGGTCGCCGAGCCCCGCCCCGGGCAGGCCTGGTTTGACGACGCCCGCTTCGGCATGTTCATCCACTGGGGCATCTACGCCGTGCCCGCCGGCGGCGAGTGGTCCATCTTCCGCGACCGGATCCCGAAGCACGTGTACCGCGGTTTCGCCGACCGCTTCGTCGCCGACCGGTTTGACCCCAAGGCCTGGGCCGAGCAGGCCGCGCGGGCGGGCATGAAGTACGTCGTCTTCACCACCAAGCACCACGACGGGTTCTGCATGTTCGACTCGAAGCTGACCGACTGGAAGGTCACCGAGACGCCGCTGGGCCGTGATGTGGTCGCCGAGTTGGCCGAGGCGGTGCGCAGCGTTGGGCTGCGGTTCGGCGTCTATTACTCGATCTGGGACCTGTGGCACGAGGGCCTCGACGGCGGCCTCGGGCAGGTCGACGCCGAGGGCAACGTCGTCACCGACCACCGCACCGACCCCGAAGAACCCTGGACCCCCAGCGACGAGGGCGTCGGCTACATCCACGGCCAAATCGAAGAACTGCTCAGCAACTACGGCCCGATCGACGTGCTCTGGTTCGACGTGCCGCGGGCCGACGGCAAGCACTACCGCGGCGTTGAACTCATGCGGATGATCCGTCGGCTCCAGCCCGACATCCTCGTCAATGATCGCCTGGTCAAGGCCGGGTCGGGGACGATCGATCCGGGGATGCGGCCCGATATCGTGACGCCCGAGAACAAGATCCCGCCGAACGGGCTGCTCAACGACCGGGGCGAGCCGCTGCGGTGGGAGAGCTGCATGTGCCACAACGAGCACTGGGGCTACGTCCGCGACGACCGCACCTACAAGTCCGCCCGGGAGGTGCTCTGCAAGCTCACCGAGATCGCCAGCAAGGGCGGCAACCTGCTGCTCAACGTCGGGCCCAACCCACGCGGCGAGTTCCCGCAGCCCTGGACCGGCGACGTCCTCGACGGCGTCGGCCGTTGGCTCGAACGCAACGGGCAGAGCATCTACGGCACCACCCCCGCCCGCCTGACCATGAACGGCGAACCCTTCCATCCCTGGTTCGTCGACAGCTTTAAGTGGCAGGTCGCCTACACCCGCAAGGGCGACACGCTCTACGCCCACTGCATCCGCCGATCGTCCGACCACAAACAGCTCCTCCCCGCGTTCGACGGCTATACCGTTGAGCACGTCACGCTTCTCGACGACGGCTCAAACCTCCCCGTGACCACGGGCTCATACGCCAGCCGGAGCACGACCGAGTGGACGGTACAGATGCCCCGTCACGATGACCGCGATGACGAGCTGACCACCCTCATGATCGCCCTCAAGCCTCAGGTTTGAAATGAAGGCCTGCAGTCTGCCTGACCGCCGAAGCATCAGCCCGTGTTCGCTGGCCGGGTGAGACCGACGCATCGCTCTACCCTCATCACTCACAGCGTGGTTTCGCGGGCCTGCTCTACCCGCTCGCGGATCACGTATGGCACCTGATCCAACGACAACCCGGACCACGCGTAGAAACGTACCGACTCGTCAACCAGTGACGGGTCGATCCGCCGCAGCGGCAACTCCGAGCGGTCCACCACCGGGCTATCGCTCTCCACTCGGAAGTCAAACCCATCGGCATCCCGGAACATCGGGTCCTGCCGGTCGTTGCCCGTCACCGGGAACGGATAGACCCGGCTGAACGGCCCCGCCTGCACGATGTGCAAGCCCCACTGCTCGTCGTTGTAGACAAACGCCTCGTTGAGGTCGTAGTGCAGCAGGTTGCCAGCCCCGGTGATCTCGAACGGCCCGTAGTCCGGGTCGGTCCGGTTCCCGCCGTTGTATATGGCAAACATCGTCGGCTGCTTCTTGCCGCCCGCGATCACGTTGTCCACCAATTCCATATGCTCGGGCTTCAACGGCTCACGCGTCGCGTGGCCGTCCTTGCGGACGTACCACAGCCCCTTGATGACCGGCAGGGGGGTCTGCAGCCGGCCCCAGCCCCCGCCGCCGTCGTTGTTGCCGTAGAAGACGTTGTCCTTAAGCAGGACGTAGCCGGTGTTCACAGCCTTGAACTGGGTGTGGTGGTTGTGCACGATCAGATTGCGTTCAGCGCTGAACGGCCCTTGTGAAAGCTCGTAGAACAGGCCGAAACGGTGGTTGAGCGCCATCAGACTGTCTTCGACGCGGACGTGCTTGCAGTGGATGTCGAACCAGATCCCGCCCGCCAGGTTGCCCACCGCCGTGTGGTCCCGGATGGTGAACAGGCCCGTGACGCCCATCTTCGTGCCGGCGTGGTTCCAGCCGTAGTGCCGGCCCCAGTGGCCGCGCCAATTGTTGTAGTTGCTGGTGCAATTCTCGAACAGGACGTTGTCCCCATTGCCGCCGAACCCGCCATAGCCGCTGTAGTTGACGATCGTGTCGCGGACCGTGATGTCGCTGCCTTGCGTGCGCAGGCCGAAGAAGTTGTTCCAGGTGAAGCGGCAGTTGTCGATCAGCAGGTTGCGTGCCCGCTTGCCCATCGTCAGGGCGTTGGTCATGCCGTAGGCGTAGCCGTCATGCCGGGCGAAGTCGTTGGCGGCCTGGGTGAGCGTGAGGTTGCGCAGGACGAAGTTCGCCTTGTCGCCGATGACGATCAGCCGGCGGCGCAGCGACACTTCGAGCTTGACGTCGGCGGGCGTGACCCCGGGGTCGAGGCGGATGTAGAGCTTGTCGTCTTCTTCCGAGACGCCGTAGTCGCCGGGGCGGAGCACGTCTTTGGGGTCATGTTTGGCCACGAACTCGAAGTCCGGCGTCGGCTTGTTCGACCAATTCTTCGGCCTGTCCCATGAGTACTCCTCGATGAACACCTGCGTCATCACGTGGCCGTCGAGGTGGACCGCTTCGCGTCGGTGCCCAATCGCGCCGGGCGGGCCCCAACGCGGACCGGCAAAGCCCCAGTCGTGCGGCCACGCCGCCGCATACACCCCGTCGCCCAGGTCTTCCCACCGCTCGGCCCCCCAGTGGTCGGCCCCCGTGATCACGGTGGTCTCGGGGTCTTCGCCTTCGATGACAAAAAGGGTCTGCTTCGTGCGACCGGCCGAGACGTCGAGCTCGATCTCGCCCTCCCGATACACCCCCGCCGCGATCTGCAGCTTGGTCGGCTGCCCCGCCGCCAACCGCTGGTTCGCCGCCGCCACCCCCGCCGCGACCGTCGCGTACGGCCGTTCGGCGGTGCCCGGGTTCCGGTCCGATCCCCGCGCCGCATCGACATACAGCACCACCTCGACCCGCGATTCATCAAGGTCGGCCCCCGTCGCGGTCTTAATCTCGACGCCCGCCGACGTATCACCCGCCGAGTACAGCATGGCGAACACGACCACGAAAACGATACGGTTTAGTCTTGAGAGGTTGCACATCGCGGGTGCTCCAGAAACAAACAAGCAGTCGCCACAGCCAGAAGTAAGAGACGGTTCAGTTCTGAAGGGTTGCGGATCGCATGGGGATCATTCGGTGGGATCGCCCAGGATGTCTGCAAATAGCGGGAAACGGGCCCAGGCGTAAAACTCACGGGTCTGATCGATCCAGCGTCGATCGATCTGGCGGAGCGGCAGCCGCGGGTTGGAGGCCGCCGGGCTCCTCGAATCCACCGTGAAATCCAACAGGTCCGGGTCCGCAAAGCCCGGGTCCGCCACCCGGGCATCGGTGCGGTCGGCCCACCGACTGAACCGGTCACCGCCGCCAGAAGTGATCGTCCACGGCTTGCCCGGCGTCGTTACCTGGTGCTGATACACCGGGCGACCACTGCCGCTTCGGGCATGCCAGTGCAGGTTGCCTTCGCCCACATAGCGGAACGCGTAGCTGTGCTCGTCGACTCCCTCACCCGGGGCCAGCCGGATCAACGCCCCTTGATTAGGCCCGGCCATGAACACGTTGTCTTGATGGAGATAGAGCCCAGGCCGGACCAGTCGCTGTGTCCGGTGCCAAGAGTGCTGCCGCCCGTAGTAGGTGATGGCGATAGCGGCGTGCTTCTTGTTCGCGTCATCCGCCTTGGGCTTGGCGTTGCTGTACACGATGGTGTCTCGCATCAGCGTTGGCCCAACAATCATCGCTCGATACGCAGATTCTTCCCCGTGTGCAAGGATCGAGCGATCGACCACATGCGGGCCGTTACCGATCTCGAAGAACAGGGCTAAACGATTAAACGCGGAAACGAGATTGTCCACGTAGATGTGCTCGCACTGGATGTCGTACCAGATACCAGGCGACATGTTGCCGACCGCGACATGGTTCCGCAGGATGTTGAACTCGGTCTCGTGGAACTTGATCCCGCCCATCGACCAGCCGTAGTAGTTGCCCCAGTGGCCCCGCCAGTTGTTGAAGCTGGTCGAGTTGTTCTCGAAAAGGGTATAGCGGTTGTGGCCAAGGTTAAGCCCGCCGTCGCCGTTGTAATCGAACCGGCTGTTGCGGATCGTCAGCTTGTCGATCAGCCGGAGGCGGAGCCCGGTGAAGTTGTTCCAGGTAAAGGCGCAGTCGTCAATGAGGATGTTGCGCATATGCCCGCGGATGAACACCGGGCCGATGACGCCGGTCTGCCGTTGACTACAGGCCTGGGTGAACGTCAGGCCGCGCAGGACCAGGTTCTCCTTGCCGCCGTCGATCCGCAGCAGGCTGCCCCGCCGCGCGACCTCGACCCGCTTGGACTTCAGGTCATCGGGGTGCCCGGGCTTCACGAACAGCTTGTTCGCCCACCGCCCGGAGCTATCGAGCTCAGCAACACCAAACGTGCCCGGCTCCAGCACCTCACGGGGGTCCAGCACCGGGTGTTCGGTGTACACCATCTGCGTCTTGGTTCCGACCCGCAGCTTGCCCTGACGCTCGACCGTCCACGGCTCGATCAACACCTGACGCAGGAGCTTGCCATCCACAAACAGCATCTCGCTGCGGTGCCCGAGGTACCCCGGAGGCCCGAAGCTCGGCGACACATGGCTCAGATCAAGGTTCCACTCCATCGCATACACCCCGTTGCCGACCGACTCCCACGCATCGGCCTCCACGAGATCGGCCCCCGTGATGATGGTCTTCTCTGCCCCAGCCCCCTCGATGATGAAGAGCGCCTCCCGTATCTCGCCCACCGTCACATCCATCCGGCCCATCGACTCGCGGTACACACCCGGGCCGATCTTGAGCTTCGTGGCTGTGCCCTTGGCCAGCGACCGCTTGGCCGCCTCAAACCCAGCACGCACCGACGCGAACGGCCGCGCCGCCGTCCCGTCGCCATCCGTCCGGGCGTCGGCCCGGACATGCACCGTCTTCCGGATCAGCTCATCAGCCAACGCAGACTCTTTAGCCCCCGCGGTGACACGATCCATCCGATCCGCCCAGAGCGGCAGCTCCCGCTCTTGTGCCGACAGACTCGAAGCCGATGCAAATGACATCAAAAGGCTCGCCACCAAAACCGACCAGCCCCGCATCGAGGACACTCCGCTCGGAGAGCCTGCGCCCAAGCGAGCCTGGCCATCAATGCCACACCTGGCCGCCAGATCATATTGATACATCTCAAAAATCCTCGCAGAAAAATTAGTCAGTTAGATGGATTTAACAGCGCTAAAGATTAATCAACTACTGGAACCACAAGCCGAGAGAACCGGTAAAGTTCAGGCGATCCAACACTTCTTCATTGGGTTCGGAACCGGCGTGCCCATCGAAGAAAAGCACGTTAGTTGAGGACGGGTTGTGGACGTTCCACACACTGTCGAAGTTGGGCGCGAGTGCCGCGTTGTTGCGCACGCCATCCGTCGTGAAATCGCCGAGATGGATCACATCGGAGGGCGACTCCACGACATCGAGCTCGGTCATAATCGCCCAGAGCGTGGGCGAACCGGATGCCGTGCCTACCGCGACCCGCTTGTAGCCCGGCATGTTGTCGGCGGGACTGGCGTTGTCGTCACGCCGCTGACCGCGGTGGGCCATATCGAAATTAGCGCCGTAACTGCTTAATCGGAGTTGGAGCAACGCACCGACCGCATCCGGCTCCGACTCGGGGCAAAACCACCATTCGGGTGCAGCCTCGCCGCCCGCACCCAGCGAGCGATCATCTGCGTAGAAGTATCCCGACTGACTCAGGAAGTAAGCCCAGCTGTGGGCATTATTGAATGCTGACCAATACTGATCGTTGCCAAGGTTACGGACAACACGGTCGTGGTCGATGGCGTAGGTGTTCATCGCGATCCCCGACTGCCGAAGATTCGAAAGGCATTGCACCGAGCGTGCGGCCTTCCGGGCACTCCCCAAGGCCGGCAGCAGGATCGCCACCAGCAACGCGATAATCGAGATCACCACTAGCAGTTCGATCAGGGTAAAACCGGGCTTATCTTTTGAACCACGAGCAACTGGGGTTTTGTAGGGCATGGCAAGACTTCCGATCTGGAGTGACGAATGCGGTGAAACGAACGGGCCATTCCGGATTGACGAGGCGGCCGAAAGCACGGGACCGTGGTTAGACGGCCCAGTGCGAAGTTGGCGGGTCAGGCGTGGCGTCGACGGCGACCGAGTATCGTCAGGCCGCTGAGGCCGACCAGCAGCAGTGAGCCGGGCTCGGGGATGGGTGTCAAGGTGCCTTCAACGACAAAGGTGTCGAGGCGGTAGACGGCCGACACTTGTTCGGCGTTGATGCCGTAGACCACGAAGAACAGCTCATCAGTCACGCCGGTGATCCCAGTGACCGGACCACCGATCGTCGTCGTGGTCCCGCCGGGGGGGCCTTCGATAGTTTCGGAATCAACCAGCGTGAAGGTCTGCAGGGTGGGGTCGGTCGTGATACCCAACTGGAAAGTAATATCGGGTTGCCCGGCCCCGAACGCGGTCTGCAGGATCGAAAAGCTCTCGATATTGAGCGCTTGCTGAACGCTCGTGCCCGGGTCAATCAGCGGCGTCACCGAAAAGACGATGTTGTCGCCGAACGTCTCGCCGGAAGCGAAGCCGTTGACGCGGATCTCGAACTGACTATCAGCGGACAGTTCGGTCGTGCTGTTGAACGAGACATCGCTCACATCCACGTTGTCTGCCGTGATCGTCGGCTTGAGCTTGTTAGCGACATTGGCTCCACCGGGGAAGTTGAACTGGGCGATGATCTCGCCATGGGCTGCGCCGCAGAACGCAAGACCCGTGATTGCGGCTCCCGTGCCCATCAATGCTCGAGCCGATTTTTTAGACTTTACTGACATGAATACCTCCGTAAGTGAAAAGGAAAACAATGGACTAAGAAGATTCGATCTTTCCGTTGTGCCTAGCCGTTTACCTAGGGCTGGACGGGATCACTTTCAGTTTTTTGCTGCGGGTTATCGCTCAGACCTGGTTATGTGCTCCGAGGAGTACGCGGTGCGGCTACCGAGTCCCCGTGGATGATTTTGGGCGTGAGTCTGATCACGCCTTCTACCTGCTCGGGGAGATTGCCCCCCATTTGCTCGACGTCGTCGATCCCGATCTTCTTCAAGAGAAGCTTGGCCGCGACCTGGCCCATCTCGGCGCCCGGCACGTAAACCTTGGTGACCCGGGGGCATTCCCGCTCCGCGTCCAGCTCTGCGTCGAACGTGATAATGCTCAGGTCGTCGGGCACCCGAACGCCGGACCGGTAACAGTGCCTCAGCAGACGAAAAGCTGTGATGCTGTCATACGCGATCAGTGCCGAGGCCGAGGCCCCTGCCGGGTCCTGTCGGATTAAGTCGGCGATCTTGCCGCAGCCGAGGATCTCGCCCTCGTCGTCCCCGTCGCCGTGCCGGCACATCGCCATCCGCGGGTCGTCGGGCAGACCCGCCGCTTGAAACGCCTCTCGGACGCCCTCGAAACGCTCGGCGAAGCTGTAGTGGGTGGCATGCAGATCGGTCCGAGACGCGTACCAGATCGAGCGGTGCCCGAGGCCGATCAGGTGCTCCGCCGCCAGCCGGCCCGCCGCACGTTCATCATTCAGCACATGCGGCAAATCCAGATCGATCCGGTCGTTCACCACAACCGTCGGGAGCGAGTACCGCTCGAGCGCTTGGCCCAATTCGGTCGGGCACGGCTGCATGACAATGCAGCCGTCGACACGGTCGTCCAACAGTTTCTGTCCCCAACCATCGACCCCGCCCATGGCCGGGATCAAGACCAGGTTGTGGTCGTGTGCTTCGAGCTCAGCTGCGATCTCCCGTAGCAACGGACCGTACACGCCGTTGACGAAAGGCGAATCCTGGGCATACAGGAGACCGATGCACCGTGTCCGCCCAGATGCAAAGGACTGGGCCCGCCGGTTGGGTCGGTAGCCGAGCCGCTTGGCTACGTTGAAGATCCGCCGTTGGGTATCGATCGCAACCGGGGCCGAGCCGGAAAACGCACGGGAAACGGTGATGGGCGTGACGCCGGTCTGTTCGGCGATGTCGTAGATGGTGGATCGACGCGAAGACATGAGGAGAACAATTCGGATCGAGAGAAGCGAGCAAGCGGTGTAGACACCAAAGCTGTGATACCGGTTACATTATCTGTCATCCCGGGTGCCGTCAACAGAAATTGCCGCGGTTTTGTAAGAATCTGCAGCCTTATCAGGGCCTAAACGGTGAAGCGGGATCGATCTCCGAAGTCTTGCCGGCGGATGACGTGTGGGCTCAATCATGCTCGTATCAATAGGGGCAAGGTAAAATCACCTTATTTTGCGCCAGAATAGGCCTTCTTGTGGCGGCTTGGCCGGTCTCAGGCCGTCTTCCGGGTCATCTAGGGCAAAGGGCTCTTGACGAGGGAGTCAGCGTGGGTTAATGATGTTACCGGTATCATTATAGTTCTTATCACTGCCCTCTGTTCTGTACCCCCGTCAAGAAACGCATCCCTTGCTTCCCCCAGGCACCGCCGAATCCTTAATCCATGGAACGCACTGCGGTTTTGTGTGCTTCATTCAGCCCTAGCACTCCGCTCTTAACGCGCGGCCTCCGACTCTCCTGTTTTGTCGTCTTTCACTCCTCTCATCTCTGGAGCATCCGAATGAATCTTCCCGCCAAATCGCTGAACTCCCCATCCGATGTGTCTGTGTTATCGGTGAACCTGGAGCCGCTCGAACCGCGCATGCTGCTCTCCGCCTCGCCGTTGGACCCGCTGGATGATCCGAGCACCAGCCTCGCGAATCAGGCCCGGGATGGGCTGCTGGTGGGGGGGAACTTCACGTCATGGCATTACGGCAGCACGCGGCCGAACCGTCCCGCTGACCCGAATGTGTCGAACTCCACCGACATCGACAACTGGGCGGCGTTCTACGACCGGCAGTTCTCACTCGGGACCGCGGGCAGCCATCCCAACCCGATCATCTCCAGTGCAGCAAACGTCTTCGACCCCGACGGCAACGGCACGCTCAATCTCGACGCGGACTTGTTTGACGACAGCCAATACAACTACGGTCAGCTGCATGATTCGATCGATGCGATCGTCGGTGGTACGGACTCGCGGCTGTACTTCCACGCGGCGTTGTACCCGCAGCTGCTTCCCGATTGGTTCGAGTTCCGGCGTTTCGGAGACAACGCGGCTCCCGGGACAATCCCCACGAGCAAAATTGTTGACCTGCAGGATGCGTATATCCGGAACGTGGTGGGGGAGGTCAACGCACGCAATGCCATGAACGGCGGCAACACGAGTGTCATCGTGGAGGTCTTGAATGAAATCATCTCGCCGTTCGATGAAGAGCAGGGGTATTTGAGGGAGGCCGAGATCAATGGTAAAACGGTGGTCTTTAACGGCACCACCCGGAACGAATCGGACGGAACCCCGCTGGAGCGCTCAAAGACCGCGGTCTTGTTCGAGGCGTTTGAGGCGGAGACCGGCAAGGGCGAGAACTTCGTGCTGGAGGCTTTTCGGTCGGCTCGGGCCGCGGACCCTCAGGGTGATGACATCCTGGTGTTGAATCACCCCTTTGCGAATAAAGACACGGGCGAGAACGATAATCGCTTTGACGAAGAGTTCTTCACGGTGGTCGAATGGCTCAACGATGAGGGCCTGATCGACGGGGTCGGGCTGCAGACGCACCTGCACATGGAGAACATGGCGACGCTTGAATACATCGGGGATTACATCGACCGGATCGAGGCTCTGGGGTTGGACGTGTACATCACGGAGATGGACATCGCGTTGCCTAACAACGCCGTGACTCAAGCCGACAGCTCGGTCTATTCCGACAGCCTGGTCGCCGGGGTCACCGTTGAGCCGAGCTTCGGCCCAACGGTCAACATCACCGGCGGCGCGGCCGACCCCTACAGCGGGTTCCGCAACGTTCAGGCCAGCGGCAGCTTCCCCGGCTACCCCGGGATCAGCCGCTCTGGAGACCTGCTCCAGCGGCAGGGTCAGCTCTACGAAGCGGTGGTCTCCGAGCTCTCGTCACACGCTGGCGTCAAGGGCATCAGCTTCTGGTCCATCACCGATACCACCGGCTGGCTCAACTCCTTCGAGAGCCTGCTGGGCTTCCGCGAGAACAGCTACGAGATCAAGCCCGCGTACTGGGGGGTCTTCGACGGGCTGCGTGACGCCCCTGCGCCCACGATCCGGGGCGGCGCGTTCCAGCAGCAGAACAACTTCAACGGTGTGGTTTCGATCGAGGCCGAGAACTACGACAATGTCCGGTCGGCCGGCGGTGACAGCTGGGTCTTGCAGTCCGGCGGGTCCGACGGTCTGCACATGGAGGCCGGCCCCGACAACGACACCTTCCGCAATACCAACTACGTCGACAACAGCCCGCGTCTGGATTTCCGGGTCGACTTCAAGAAGACCGGAGTGCACTATGTCTGGGTCCGCGGCCGTGCGGGCGGCTCGGGGGTGGGCTCGAGCGACTCGGTCCATGTCGGGTTGAATGGCAATGCGGTGGGCAGCTCAGACCGCCTCACCGGCTGGGGACCGGGCTTCGGCTGGGAGAACCGGACGATGGACAACAACAGCCGGGCCACCATCAACGTGACCAGCACCGGGGTTCAGACCGTCAATGTCTGGATGCGCGAGGACGGCTTCGACTTCGACAAGATCGTGCTCAGCACCAACCCCAACTACGCCCCGGGCGGGGCCGGCCCGGTGGAGAGCGACCGTGCCGGTGGGGGCGGCGGCAATGTCGCGGCCCGGGTCCAGGTGGACGCCTTCAGCGGCGTGCTCAGCAACGGTCAGAACACCTCCACCGTGAGCCAGTGGGACCGACAGACCGAGGGCAACACCACGTTTGCCTGGGTTCCTAACGGCGCAACGAAGTGGTTCGCGAGCTCGGGGCAGCCCAGCGGCAACTCACCGAGGATCAGCCAGACGCTCTCGGGCATGCAGGGCGGCACGTACGACCTGCGGGTCCGTGCGAACGTCAATGACGAAGGCTCGAACGGCCGAGGCGCTAACGACTCGTTCTTCATCCGGGTGAACGGCGGCAGCTGGACCTATGTCAACCTGACCCTGGGCGATGGCCAGAACCGCGAGTCCGGCTTTGCCAACGGTTGGTTCATCAAGCGGTTTGATAACCTCCTTCAGCTCAATAGCGGCAACAACACGATCGAGATCGCCGCCCGCGAAGACGGCACGAAACTCGACTGGATCGGGTTTGTGAAGTCGTAGGCGGAGCCGACCGGCCTGACTTGTTTGAGGATTCGCCGTCCGGTGCGATTGCGCCGGGTGGCCTTCATTGTGTGATGTTTCGGTCAGATCAGGTATGTAAGCGGAAGCAGGGTGTTGGCCAGCAACCAGCTTTTCCTTGAGCCCGTGTATCGAGCGTCCGGTGCCGGGCGGACAGCTCGGTTAAAACCGGCGGAATATGGTTTGGGTTTTTGTAAACGGGCTGCCCAAGCGGGACAAGCCATGGCTGGCGGCATGTCGGTCATGTTCGAGCGGTAGCCGATTCGAAGGGACGCTATGAAACACAACGTCTTGTATCTCCACTCGCACGACACGGGGCGGCTGCTCTCGCCTTACGGCAGTGGGCCAGCGATGCCCAACCTGCAGCGTCTGGCGGACGCCGGGGTGCTCTACCGGCAGGCGTACTGTGCAAGCCCGACGTGTTCGCCGTCGCGGGCGGCGCTGTTGACCGGGCAGTACCCCCACCAGTGCGGGCAGTGGGGCCTGTCCAACGCGGGCTACCCGCTGCAGCACCCCGAGCGACATCTCGCGTCGGTCCTTCGGCAACACGGCTACACCACCGCGATCATGGGTGTGCAGCATGTCGCCTACGACGAACGCGACCTGGCCTACGACTATGTCCGCCCCGAGTGCATCGGTGGGGCACGCGGGACCGAGGACCCGGAGCTCACGGCCGAGCGTGTCTCGGTTGCGGCTGAAGCATGGTTGCGGGAGCATGCTCAAGATGATCGGGCGTGGTTCCTCGACGTTGGGATGCTTGAGACGCATAACGCGTCCTGGCGACAGTTCGCACCGCACGAAGTGCCGACGCAACACGAGGAGTCGCGGGCGGCCTCGCCTCCCTGGGTGCCGGACCTCCCGGAGTCGCGCTACTGGCGTGCCCGCTTCGAGACTGCGGCGCGTCGATTGGACTCCGGTCTTGGTCGGGTCCTTAACACGCTCGACGAACTGGGCCTCGCAGAAAACACGTTGGTCGTCTGCACCACCGATCACGGCCCGAGCACGCCCTTCGCGAAGTGCACCCTCTCTGACGCCGGGTTGGGGGTGCACCTGATCCTGCGCGGGCCCGGCGGGTTCCAGGGCGGGCATGTGATCCATGAACCGGTGAGCCACTTAGACGTGTTGCCGACGCTGGGTGAAGTCTTGGGACTTGAGGTCGAACACGAACTGGCGGGTCAGGTGCTACCAAGCCGTCCCGGAGAAGCCGACGCGGAGCGTGTGCTCTTCGCCGAGATCAATGTGCACGGCCTGGAGCTGCCCGAACGCTGCGTCCGCACCCCACGCTACAAGCTCATCCGCCGTTACTACGACGACCCGCTACAGGTCAAACGCAACACGGACCCCCAGCCGCTGCACGACCGCCTCCACGTGCTGGGCTGGCCCCAGCGCAGCCACCCCGGATGCGACACGCTATACGACCTGATGCTCGATCCCTGGGAACGGCACGATGTTTCGGCAGAACCCGCCTACGCCTCGATCTACATAAACCTCCAAGATCATCTTGAAGCCTGGCAGGCAAAAACGGGTGACGCTGTATCACCGGACGGTATCGATCTGCCGCCACGCCAGGACTTCACTCCGCATGGCCAAAGCCATGCGACGAAATCTTGATCTGCAAGTCGCGGTCTAGAGCGGGCCTACCCCGTTTGTAGCGTGTAGCCGCAATGCCGGATGCAGTTGACCGCGTCGCTTGGCGTGACGGTGTCGAGCACCGACTGCATCGCGGTCCACAACGCCTCGCGGGTGCGGCAGGCCAGGGACCGCAG
>JBCCOW010000001.1:0-263949 GCA_039025195.1 Planctomycetota bacterium | reverse complement strand
GAGCAGGTCTGCCCGGTGGCGGCGACGGTGCACGACACCGAGGGCATGAACACGATGGTGTACAACCGCTGCATCGGCACGCGGTACTGCTCGAACAACTGCCCGTACAAGGTCCGCCGGTACAACTACTTCGACTGGCACACCAAGCCCGCGGCGGCCGGCTGGCCCAAGCCCTGGCTGGACTGGCCCGACCAGCAGCAGCTCAAGACGCACGACCCGATCGAACGCATGAAGTTCAACCCGGACGTCACGGTCCGCGTCCGCGGCGTGATGGAGAAGTGCACCTGGTGTGCCCAGCGGGTCAAGCGGGCCACGATCAACGCGAAGAACGCCTGGGCCAAGACCCTCCAAGGCCGGCCCGGCTTCGACCGCGATCAGCCCGAGGTCTACGACGGCGAGGTCGTCACCGCCTGCGAGTCGGCGTGCTCGACCGGGGCCATCGTCTTCGGCGATCTCAACGATCCGAAGTCGCGCGTGTCGCAGCTGCAACGCAAGAACCCCCGGTCTTACAAGCTCATCGACGTGCTCAACACCCGGCCCCGGACGATGCACATGGCCAAGATCAGCAACCCACCGAAGAAAGACAAGGCCTGAATGACGATTGAATGATTCCGTGATTGAATACCGGCTAAGCCGTCATTCGTGATCAATCAAGCAATCCCGCATTCCCACACTCACCCAATCCCCCATGGCAGCCATCTTTCAAAACCCGGCCCCGACCATCGTGCCCTCGCGCGAAGTCGACAACACGGGCGACGACCCGCGCTACCGCCAGCCGTTGGTCACCGCGGACAACGACCTGACGTCGGTGACGGATATCGTCGGCGGCGTGGCGGAGCGGAACCCGTCGCGGCTGTGGCTGGTGCTGTTCGCGGTCGCGGTGCCGGCCTGCCTGATGTTCTTCGGGCTCATCGGGTACCTGGTCACCATGGGCGTCGGGGTTTGGGGCAACAACCAGCCCAACGCCTGGGCATTCCCCATTATCAACTTCGTGTTCTGGGTCGGCATCGGGCACGCCGGCACGCTGATCTCGGCGATCCTGTTCCTGTTCCGTCAGAACTGGCGGTGCTCGATCAACCGGTTCGCCGAGGCGATGACGATCTTCGCGGTGTGCTGTGCGGGGATCTTCCCGGGTATTCACATCGGCCGGCCGTGGCTGGCGTACTGGCTGTTCCCGTATCCGAACCAGATGGCGATGTGGCCGCAGTTCCGCTCGCCGCTGCTGTGGGACGTCTTCGCGGTGTCGACCTACGCCTCGGTGTCGTTCCTGTTCTGGTACACGGGCATGGTCCCCGACATCGCGACGCTCCGCGACCGGGCCAAGGGGAAGATCCAGCAGTTCGTCTACGGCGTGCTCGCTCTGGGATGGAACGGCTCGGCCCGGCACTGGTCGCGGTTCGAGAAGGCCTACCTCCTGCTCGCAGCCCTCTGCACGCCGCTGGTGCTCTCGGTGCACTCGGTCGTGTCGTTCGACTTCGCAATCGCGCAGCTGCCCGGCTGGCACACGACGATCTTCCCGCCCTACTTCGTGGCCGGGGCGATCTACGGCGGGTTTGCGATGGTGCTCACGCTCGCCATCCCCTGCCGCGCCCTGTTTGGTCTCAAAGAGATCATCACGATGCGGCACATCCAGAACTGCGCCAAGGTCATGCTCGGCACGGGGCTGCTGGTGATGTACGCCTACGCGATCGAGTTCTTCGTGGCCTGGTACTCCGGGCACCACTACGAGCAGGCGGTGTTCCTGAACCGGCCGTTCGGCTCGAACGTCTTCGGGTTCTGGCTGATGTTCCTGTGCAACTGTCTCGGGCCGCAGATCCTGTGGTTCAAGTGGGCCCGGAACAACCTCTGGGTGATCATGTTCGCCGCGATGTGCGTGAACATCGGCATGTGGTTTGAGCGCTACGTCATCACCATCACCTCGCTGACGCGTGACTTCCTGCCCGGCTCGTGGGACGCGTTCAACCCGACCTGGGTCGACTACGCGATGTTCGCCTGCTCGTTCGGGCTGTTCTTCACGCTGTTCCTGCTGTTCCTGAAGTTCTTGCCGGTGATCGCGATCGCCGAGGTCAAGACCGTGATGCCGCAGGGCCACGGCTTCGGGGCTGAGGGCAGCCACGACGATCACGCCGACCACGATCATGCCGACGACCACGCCGCCGCCGACGACGCCCCGTCTGATCCTGAATCCAAGGAGGACGCCTAAGCCATGTCGATCGCCACGCCCCCGTCCCCGCCGCCGATCGTGACCGACCCGGCCGCAGCGCCGCCCGCGTCCGAGCCCCGGCCGTTCGCCATCCTCGGCGAATACGACAACGTCACCGACGTGGTCCACGCCGCCAAAGCCGTCCGCGACGCCGGCTACACCAAGGTCGATGTCCACAGCCCGTTCCCGATCCACGGCATGGACGACATCCTCGGCATCAAGCCCACCATCCTGCCCTGGCTGGTGCTCAAGATGGGCCTCATCGGGCTCACCGCCGGCTTCATCCTGACCATGTACACCATGTCCGGGTTCACCGACGGCGTGTTTCGCCGGCCCGACGGCGTCGAGGTCTACTCCGAGAACTGGTGGTCGTTCCTCTGGGTCAACCTCGAGCCCTACCAGTACATCATCTCCGGCAAGCCTCTGATGGGCCTGCCCGGCTACATCCCGGTCATGTTCGAGCTGACGATCATGTTCGCCGCCTACACCGCGGTGTTCGCGATGTTCCTGCTCAACCGCCTGCCCCGCCACAACCATCCGATCCTGAAGTCAGAGCGGTTCCGCCGGGCGACGCAGGACCGGTTCTTTGTGGCGATCGAGGCGAAGGACCGCCGGTTCGATGCCGACGAGACAGCCGCCCTGCTCACCGACAACCGTGCCCTGCACACCGAGTTCGTCTACGACGACGAGGACTAACCCCACCCAACCGCGGGCCCGCCCGCCGACCGCATCCACCGTGAAACGCTTCCTTAAAGATCTTGATCTCGACTTCGGCCTGCCCAAGCCCCCGCCGTGGCTCATCGGGTTGGCGATCGTGCTCGGCACGCTGCCGCTGATGGTCGGATCGGTCATCATCTGGGCGCGAGCGACCAAGAGCCCCAACCCCCGGCTGCACCTCTGGCAGGACATGGACCACCAGCCGCGGTACGACCCGCAGCAGCCCTTGGCGATCTTCGCCGATGGCCGAGCGATGCGGCCTCGCGTGAACGGCACCATCGCCCGCGGCATGCTCCGCAACGACGACCACTACTACCGCGGCTTCTACGTCGACCCCGACGGCCAGCCCGTCCTCATCGGCGAGGGCACCGCCGCGGTGAACAAGTTCTACGAAGGCTACCCCGAGCAGATCACGGTCGATGAGCGTCTGCTCAAGCGGGGCAAAGACCTCTACATGCAGCAGTGCTACTCCTGCCACGGCGTCGCGGGCCAGGGCAACGGCCCGACTCATGTCCGTGGGGCCGAGCTCAACGCTTACGACGCGAACAACGCCGGCCAGGCGACCGGTACCAATTGGGTCGCTCCGACCAACATCACCCTCCCCACCTACTACGCCTCGGTGTACCCCAACGGTCAGCTCTACAGCACGATCAACCACGGCAAGGGCAACATGCGTGGCCTCGGCCATCAGATCGCGGTCGAAGACCGCTGGGCCATCGTCGCCTACGTCCGGGCCCTCCAGCTCGCGCAAGACGCCGACCAAACGCTGGGCACGCCCGCTGCCGTTGACCCGGACAACACAGCGAACACCCCGCCCGACCCCGAAACCCCGCAGGCCGACGCGACCCCGTCGCCTCCCCGCACGCCCAACGACACCAAACCCCAAACCTAGCGCCTAACCGCTAGCCGCTAGCGCCTACTGCAATGTCCCACCACGCCCGCGAACTCGTGCCCGCCGACAAAGAAGCCCTCGGCGCCAAGGCCTGGCCGGCCTACAACACCGCCTTCATCATCGGCGGCGTGGCCATCCTGCTCGCGGCGGTGATCGCGGTCATCGATGGCGGCGAGATTGCTGTCCGCCGTTTCGCCTACAGCTACCTGACCGCGTTCTCGCTGATCCTCGGCATCGCGCTGGGCTGCCTGTTCTTCGTGATTATCACGCACCTGTTCCGGGCCGGCTGGTGCTGTGCGATCCGCCGGATTCCGGAGTCGTACGCCGCGGCGATGCCGGCCCTGCTGGTGCTCGCCCTGCCGCTGCTGCTGATCGTGTCGATCGACGGTATCTCCAAGTCGGAAAACCCGAACCTCTACGCCTGGACCGCCCCCTACGACAAGGGGCATAGTCACGGCGACCACGGCGGTGAACACCACCACGAGGGTGAGAAGCATCACGAGGCCGAACCGCACGTGGAGCCGCACACCGAGACGCACGGCGAGGGCGTCGCCCTGATCCCGTCGGTGCTCGGCGACGCGGGGAGCACCGCCCCGGTGATCGCCAGTACACCCAAGCAGCTGAGCATGGCCAATCTCGCCGCGAATGCCAACCGCACTCCCGGTACGCCTCGTGATCCCGCGTCTGGCCAGCCGGCCTACAAGCCTGGCAACGATCTGGCTGACCAGCAAGCTTATTACGAAGAGATGGTGCCGTACTTCACCAAGAAGAAGCAGCCTTACCTCTCGTGGTGGTTCTTCTGCCTGCGGATCGTGTTCTACTTCGCGGTCTGGATCGCGATCGCCCGGTACTACTTCAAGAAGTCGACGCTGCAGGACGAGCTGGGCCGGGACGCGGTCGGGCCGACCAATGACCGTGAACGCCGGGCCCCGCTGGCGGTGATGCTTTTCGGGCTCACGATCACGTTCGCCGCGTTCGACCTGATGATGTCGCTCGACCCGGCGTGGTATTCGACGATCTTCGGGGTCTACTACTTCGCCGGCTGCTTCCTGACCGCGAACTGCGTGATCGTCATCACGCTCCGCATCTTCCAGAAGCTCGGCTACCTCAAGACCGTCGGCGTCGACCACTACCACGACCTCGGCAAGCTCATGTTCGCCTTCACGTTCTTCTGGGCCTATATCGCCTTCTCGCAGTACATGCTGCTCTGGTACGCGTCGTTCCCCGAAACCGTCTACTGGTTCGAGCTCCGCGGGTTCTCGACCGTGATCACCCAGGGCGCCCTCGACGAGTCGATCACCGCCCCGCAGAACGGCTCGGGCTGGAGCTGGCTGGGCTTCAGCCTGCTGTTTTTCAAGTTCATCTTCCCGTTCCTGTTCCTGCTCTCGTCCCACGTGAAGCGGAACCTCCGGGCCCTGACCTTCATCGCCGTCTGGATCATTGTGATGCAGTACGTCGACCTTTATTGGCTGGTCATGCCCATGCTCGATCGCACCGCGGAGCTCCGCCTGCCCTTCGTCGACATCCTGCTGGTGGTCGGCTTCGGCGGGGTTCTCGTCGGGGCCATGCTCAAGAAGCTCAAAGACGCCCCGCTGATCGCCCACGGCGACCCGCGGATGCACGAGTCCCTCGCCCTTGACACCACCGCCTGGGCGCCGATGCACGACCCGAACGGACACCACTAACCCCACCCACCCCACCCCACCGACTCCACCCCGACCCTAATGGCTTCCTCCACCGACGACCTCCGCGTACCGCTCATGGCCACGATGCTCGTGGTCACCACCGTGCTGCTGATCGCGGTGACGCTCGCGGTCCGCGCCTGGTTTGCGTGGGAGACCAACCGGGAGGAGACCGACAAGCTGATCAACGCGACCAACTCGACGCTCAACCGGCTGAACGAGGCCAACATCCAGCAGGGCTGGGTGCAGGTCGAGACGCCGGTGGCGGCGGAGGGCGAGACCCCTGCCCACACGCGGGTGCCCATCGAGGACGCGATGCGGCTGGTCGTCGAGCGGGCCAACCCGGCCTCGCCTGCCGCCGACCCGGAGTAACCCGATAATGGGCTGAGCAAGCGTGGCGGTGCGTGCCTTGGATTGATCGCGGGTAGGAACGCAGGATTCCACGAATTCTGCCGATAAACATGGAGGGGGGCCGTGGTCTGGCCCTATGCTTCTGTGTTTGGATGCCGGTTTTCTCGCCCTGCTGGGCCGATTTGGGGGCTAACCGGCTTTTTCGGCAAGAAAGCAAAAACGTGTTCCCCTTCACAGCCCCGTTCAACCCGTTTGGTGACCCGTCGGCCGTTCACGCCCGACGCGTGGCGTGGCGTGGTGGGCTGGCGGCAGCGGTGGTGCTGATGCTGTTGGGCCAGGTGTGGTGCGGTCCGGCGGTGGTGGCTCAGGGTGTGGCCGAGGGTGTTGAGCCGCAGAAGGCGGGCGCCGTCGAGGTTGAGGTTGAGGCGGAGCAGCCAATGGCGGCACCGACGCCGATGCACGACCCGGTGGTGATCCCCGAGGCACGGGAGAAGCAGAAGCCGGTGGACCTGGTGGAAGTGGGGGTGGATCGGAAGCTGGGGAACGTGATCGACGCGTCGCTGGACTTTCGGGACAGCGTAGGGCAGCCGGTCCGGCTGGGGGACTACTTCGCGGATGGGCGGCCGGTCGTGCTGGTGCTGGGGTATTACCGGTGCCCGCAGATCTGCAGCATCATCATTAACGCGTTGTCGGAGACGGCCCAGAAGCTGGGGCGGGATAGCGACTGGGTGCCGGGCGGGGGGTATCGGATTGTGATGGTGTCGATCGACCCGCGGGAGACGCCGGCGATCGCGGCCGAGAAGAAGGCCGAGATGGTGGAGCAGATGCGGGAGGCGGCCGGGGATGAAGCGGCGGCGACCGCGGAGTCGGGCTGGGCGTTCCTGACCGGGCCCAAGTCGTCGATCACTGCCCTGTCCGACTCGGTGGGTTTCCGCTACACCTTTGTCCAACGCCGGAACGAATACGCCCATCCCGCGACGCTGATCTTCCTGACCGACGCCGGCGTCGTATCGAACTACCTCCACGGGCTCAGCTACCCGGTCCAGGACGTCAAGCTTGCCCTGATCCAGGCCAGTGACGGCGAGCTGGGTAGCCTGTGGGACCGCTTCGTGCTGCAGTACTGCTACGTGTACGACGCGGAGGAGAAGAAGTGGGTGGTGCACGCGAGCAATATCATGAAGGCCAGCGGCGTCGTCGTGCTGGCGGTGCTGATCGGGGCGATCCTGATGGGCTTCCGTTATGAACGCAAACGCCGCCGGCTCGCGGAGGCCGACGATATGGACAACCCGCCCGGCCCGTTGAGCCCGGCCTAACCCTGAGACCACCCAAACTGAACGTTTTGAACGCCACAAACCGTACGTCATTGACGCTAAAACTCAATTGACCCGAAACCCGCAAAACCCGCCAGAACCACGCTTTGCCTCGGCCCGAACGGCCCTTACCATTCAAACCTTGAACCACGCCATGACCCGCCTCACCGCCCTGCTCCTGATCTCCGCGTTGACTAGCTTCGGCCTGTTGGGTGTCACGCCGGCCGCGCTCGCTGAAGACGCCGCCGCCCCCGCGACGCAGCCCGACGCCGCCGCTGCGCCCGAAGGCTCGACCGAGCCCGCCGCCGCTGCGCCCGAAGCCGCGGGTGGTGGTGAGGCTGCGGCCCCCGCCGAGATCGACCTCATCCCCGACACCGATATCGGCGGCAACGCCTTCCTGCCTGCCTCGGCCGCCACCTACTCCGACGATGTCGACTGGGTCTTCTACTTCATTCTCTGGGTCAGCATCGTCTTCTTCGTGATCATCGGCTGGCTGCTGGTCTATTACGCTTGGAAGTACCGTCAACGCGATATGAACTATGTCGCGCACGGGCACAACCACAACACGGTTCTGGAGCTCACCTGGTCGACTCTGCCGGGCATCCTGCTGCTGCTCATGTTCATCTGGGGCTTCCGCGGGTATCTCGACATGTCGACCCCGCCGAAGGACGCCTACCCCGTCACGGCCGTGGCCTGGCAATGGTCCTGGGCGTTCGAGCACCCCAACGGCTACGCCGACGGCGACCTCCACGTCCCTGCCGACACCCCGATCCTGATCACCAATGTCTCCAACGACGTCACCCACAGCCTCTACATCCCGCAGTTCCGCATCAAGAAAGACGTCGTGCCCGGTCGGTTCAACCAGACCTGGTTCGAGAGCCCGTTCAATGCAGAAACCGCCGTGGATTTCCCTGTCATGGAAGAGGATGGTGTCACGCCCGTCCTCGACGAAGACGGCAACCCGCTGGTCTTTTCTTACAACGTCTACGACCTGTTCTGCACCGAGTACTGCGGCCGGGGCCATGCCCTGATGAACAAGAAGGTCTACGTGCACACGCGTGAGTCCTTCGAGAAATGGATGGCGTTCTCAATTGATCCCACCAACGTCCCGCCGGTACAAGCGGGCGAGAAGGTTTGGCAGCAGAAGTGTGCGAGTTGCCACAGCGTGGACGGCACGACTGAGGGGGGGGCACCGTCGTGGAAAGACCTCTGGAACAACCCCAATCACATGCTCACCACCGGCCCGATCCAGGTCGATGAGGAGTACATCTACAACTCGATTGTCAACCCGAACCTACAGATCGTCGCAGGTTATCAGGTCGGGGGCATGGCCCCCTGGGTGCTCCCCGACGTCGAGCTCATAGCGCTCTACGAATTCATGAAGTCGGTCAGCAAATACAACACCGATCCGATTGCCCGCACCAAGGACGACTGGAAGAAGCTTCTGCCGCCCGTAGAAGAGACTGAGTAATCCACTGCCTAAACCGCCCGCCGGCATCCCTCGGCGGCCGAACCCCAACCTACCTGTTATGAGCGTTATCAACACTCCCCCGCCCGTCACCAACCCGACCGACATCTACGGCCAGCCCCTGTCGCCGGAGAAGCACGACAACTACCTGACCGCCGGGAAGGGCTTCCTGTCCTGGGCCCTGACCCTCGACCACAAACGCATCGGCGTGATGTACACCATCGGTGTGCTCGGGTCCTTCCTGCTCGGCGGCATCTTCGCCGTCCTCCTTCGCACCGAACTGCTCCTCCCTGGGCAGACCCTGCCGCTGCTCTTCACCGATACCTGGACCGACCAGTACAACCAGATCTTCACGCTCCACGGCGCGGTGATGGTCTTCCTCTTCATCATCCCCGCGATCCCTGCGATCATCGGGAACTTCGTGCTGCCCCTGATGCTCGGGGCCAAGGACGTCGCGTTCCCACGACTGAACTTGATGAGCCTCTACTGCTGGCTCGGCGGCGGGGCGTTCTTCGTCTACGTCCTCGCCTCCGGCGGCCTCGACACGGGTTGGACCTTCTACACGCCCTACTCCACCACGACCAACACCTCGGTCGCCGCCGCCACCCTCGGCGCGTTCGTGCTCGGGTTCTCGTCCATCCTCACGGGCGTGAACTTCATGGCGTCGATCCACATGCTCCGCCCCAAGGGCATGACATGGTTCAAGATGCCGCTGCTGCTCTGGGCGCTGTACGCCACCGCGGCGATCCAGATCCTGGCCACCCCCGTCCTCGCGATTACGCTGCTGCTGCTCACCGCCGAACGCCTCATCGGCGTCGGCATCTTCGACCCCAACCTCGGCGGCGACCCCGTCCTTTATCAACACTTCTTCTGGTTCTACAGCCACCCCGCGGTCTACATCATGATCCTCCCCGCCCTCGGCGTGACCTCGGAGATCATCTCGTCGCTCTCTCGTAAGCACATCTTTGGCTACAAGTTCATTGCCTTCTCCTCGCTGGCGATCGCCTTCTTCAGCTTCATCGTCTGGGGCCACCACATGTTCACCTCCGGACAGTCGGCGTTCTTCAATGCCCTGTTCTCGCTGCTGACCATGACGGTTGCGATCCCGTCGGCGATCAAGGTTTTCAACTGGCTGGCCACGATCCGCAAGGGCTCGATCCGACTCGACACGCCCATGCTCTACGCGCTCGGCTTTATCTGGCTGTTCACCATCGGCGGCCTCACCGGGCTGTTCCTCGCCACCCTCAACACCGACATCCACTTCCACGACACCTACTTCGTCGTGGCCCACTTCCATTATGTCATGGTCGGCTCGGTGCTCTGGGCCTTCCTCGGCGGGATGTACTACTGGTTCCCCAAGATGTTCGGCCGGATGTATAACGAGTGGCACGGGCGCATGGCCTTCGCTATCACGTTCATCGGGTTCAACATCACCTTCTTCTTCCAGTTCTTCGCCGGCTCACGCGGCATGCCCCGCCGCTACGCCGACTACCCCGACGAATACCTCTGGTACCACTTCGTCTCCACCATCGGCACCTACATCCTGACCATCGGGCTGTTCTACATCCTGTGGAACTGGGTCGACGGGTTGATCCGCGGCCGAAAGGCCCCCGCGAACCCCTGGGGCTCCAACTCCCTGGAATGGCACACCCCCAGCCCGCCGCCCCACCACAACTTCGATTACGAACCCCACGGCGTCGACCCCTACCTCTATGACCACTGGCGCTGGGACGAGTCCATCGGCGGCTACGTCATCAAGGACCACGACCCGGCTCACGACGGCATCGAAGACGTCGACCCCGACCACTACGACGACGAACCGCCCGGCAGCGCCCCGGCCAAGCCGGTCCCCGCAGGGGCGTGACCAGCCCGCTTCGTCCACAGATGGACAGGATGTGCAGGATGAAAAACCATTGGGTCTGTGCAGATGCACACTCATCAAACCGGTCTCCTTAGAGCCTCGCTCGTTCCGCCTGCTGCATCCTTCAAGTTGATAGACTCCGCTATCACAAGCTCTTCTTTATCCTGATCATCCTGTCCATCTGTGGACACAAATAAATGAGCCACGACGACCACCACGGCCACGACCACCCCGAACACCTCGCGCACCACTTCGACACGATGGAGCAGCAGGTCGAGTCGGGCAAGCTCGGCATGTGGATCTTCCTCGCCACCGAACTCCTGATGTTCGGCGGCCTCTTCGTCGCCTACGCCGTCTACCGGGCCAACCACTTCGAGATTTTCGACTACGGGCACTACCTGCTCGACACCCGGCTCGGGGCGATCAACACGGCCGTGCTCCTCGCGTCGTCACTCACCATGGCCATCGCTGTCCGGGCGTCGCAGCTCGGGCAGCAGAAGCTGCTCGTGGCCATGCTCGCCCTGACCTTCATGGGCGGCGTTGGCTTCATGGTCATCAAGACCATCGAGTACACCGACAAGTTCTCCAAAGACCTCTACCCCGGCGTCTGGAACGCGTATTACGACTACGACAAGAAGCTGGCCCGCTTCAACGAGCTGAACCAGGACGAGAACGCCCAGCGTGAAGCCCAAGGCCTCGCGCCGCTCGTGTACACCTATGAGGAGTACCTCGCCGGCATCCACAAGATCGAGAACTATTACTTTGGCAAGAAGAAGAACGTCGAGTGGTTCACCGCCCATTACATCCCCGAATCGTTCCGCGGCGAGAAGGCGGAGAAGGCCAAGAAAGAACTCGCCAACGGCGGACATCACCATGAAAACGCCTCCGGCTGGCCCTACCACACTGACACCGCCTACGGCCCCGCAGTTGACTACCCCGACTTCGAGAAGCGGAACCTAACCCCCTACGTCTCGCTGGACACCGCCCCCGAGTCCGCGGAACCTGCGTCAGAGCCCGAAGCCCAAGCCGACGCTGAGCCTGGTCACGGCGATGGCGATGGCCACCACGCTGCGGAGCCGAAGCCCGCAACGGAAGACAGCCCCGAACCGGCCGCCCATGAAGTGCCCATCGTCGGGCTTGCCGCCCGCGGCACCACCGCCATCGCCGCCCCCGCGCCCCCGCCCACCCGCATCGACACCGGGTACTTCGACCGCGGCACCGCCCCCGGCATCCTCCCCTTCGGCAACGATGTCGGCTCCAACGAGATCCTCGTCAACAACCCCAAGAACCACTACACCTGGGAGACCCTGCCCGTCGCCGAACGCGACCGCATGCACCTGTTCTTCCAGATCTACTACATGATGACCGGGCTCCACGGCCTGCACGTCGTCATCGGCATGGGCCTCATCGGCTGGATCGCCGTCCGCGCCGCCCTCGGCCACTTCACCCCCGAATACAACGCCCCCGTCGACATCGTCGGCCTCTACTGGCACCTCGTCGACCTCATCTGGATCTTCCTCTTCCCCCTGCTCTACCTGATCCACTAGCCACCACTGCCCGCCATGTCACACGCCGCTCCCGCAGACGCCCATCACGACGACCACGACAGCCACGGCCACGGCGACCACCACGTCGTCTCTTACCCCGTGCTCTTCGGCGTCTTCGCCGCGCTCATGGTCTTGACCGTCATCACCGTCGCGGTCATCAACCTCGACCTCGGCAAGCAGGGCAACGTGCTTTTGGCCATGGGCATCGCGGTGGTGAAGGCCTTCCTCGTCGCCGCCTTCTTTATGCACCTCTGGTGGGACAAGCCGTTCAACACGCTGATCCTCGGCTTCTCGATGTTCTTCGTCGCCCTGTTCATCGCCTGGGCGATCATGGACTCTGACGAATACGACGAGACCATCCTCCAACAGGACTGGCGTGATCGGCAGGTCGAAAACAAAGACTTCCCCGACCGCGAACCCCGCCTCATCGTGCCGTAGCGTCGGCACGCACCTCAACCCGCCAGCCTCACCTCTTCCAGCGGCACCGGGCAAACCTCTCGCCGGCCGCAGCCGTCGCAGAATTCGCCCTCCCACACTGCGTTAAACTTTTCCAACGCCGAGTCCACCATCGCCGCGTCGGTGGTCCATACCCCCATCTCGAAGTTCCGGTTCCGCTCTGCCTTCGCGCCCAGTCCTGCCCCCGTCAGGTTGGCCGACCCGATGTACGCCGCCGCCGCATCCACCACCACCAGCTTCGCGTGCTGCCGCACACATCGCCGCATCACCACCCCCCCACCCGCCCCACCCACGGCACTCTCAGCCTGTGCGGTTTTTGCGCTCGCGGCCGACACCGACATCACCCCCCCCGCCGCCCGGCTCGGCACACCCCCGTGCAACACCCGCACCTCCACCCCCAGCCGGGCCAACCCCCCCATCACCTCCAGCATCGCCACCGCATCCCCCCTACCAAACCGCCCCCCACCTCTCTGCCTCGCCTTCCGCCGCTCGCACTCGGACGCCCGCACCGCCCCCATCACCCGGGCCGGCACCCGCTTCACCGGCACCAGCATCCCCTTCACGTCCGCCGTCATCACCGCCACCGACACCCGTGCTCCACACACCGCATCGATGACCCGCTCCAGATGCTCCGCCCCCCACACCAACGCCGCCTCCCCACTCACCACACGCGGGCTGCTCACAACAGGATCGCCGAGGTCCGGCATACCGCCGAGCCCACGCAGCTGCGCGTCCTGTTTAGCCCGAGGTTTCACACGCATACACCGGTATCGACCGCACGAACCAGGCTGAACGCCGTTATGTAACCCATCGCGGACCCAAAGCGGGCGGTCGTGCCGGTTCGCAGAACGCTTGCCAACGCCGTCGTCTATCGCGCACGCCTCCCGTCTGCCCAACCGCTAACGGTCGCGGCGTTTCGGCGGGATCCGGTAACGCTCCGCCAGCGCCGCGTCCTCCGCGACGGGCCAGACCCACCACAGCCACACCCAGCCCGCAAACGGGATGACCGCGAGTGCCGTCATCAGGACCCGGGTCAAAGTGGGCAGGCGTTTTTCCAGCACCGAGCGGTCCGGCGAGCCGGGGTCGACGTAGACCGTCACCGCGTCCCCGGCCTCGGCGTTGCGTTCCAACTTCCCCTCGATGTCTGTCACGAACCAGTACGCCAGACGCTGGCTCTGGTAATCCTGATCGTCTACTGAATAGCGGTACTCCAAACGCAGCTTATGATCTTGCTCGTCTGGCTTGTCTAGCCAGGTGATTTCACCTCTTACTGGCACCCAGTCGGAGAGCTGCCACGCCCGGTAGGCTGTCTGGCCTCCCCATATGATGAAGCCCACATGAGTAGCCACCACCAGGACTGTCAACACCCACCAGTCTCGCAGACGCCACAGGCTGGATGACGCTGAAGCAATAGTTGGGTCTTTTGTGATTGGCCCGCTGTGATCTGCCGCGCGCGGCAGGCCCAAGACTGTGCTGGCCAAGTCCACCGCCCACTCTGTGTCCTGCTCGCCCCACACCAACATCGCCCTTACGGAGCCTCCGTCACGGGTCAGCAGTTCCAGATACGTCCGTCGTATCCATTGCCACTGCATCTTTCCTCCCGGCTTGAAGGACACGTCAAACTGGCGTTTTTCTTCACGCCCAAGACGAACCGCTAGGAGGTCCTTGATCGGTATCCGAGTCTGGTACCCCTTATTCTCAATTAAAACCACTGCTTCTCGGGTGTATTTAATCGTGGTTGAATAGATCGCTAGCGGGAGCGAAATAAACATCCAGACAAACCCTGCGAGGAATAAGAACACGATTGCTACCCCCACACCTGAGACCATCCCCCATCGTCCAGCGGCGATCCAGCCTTCAAACAACCCTACGAGCCCGGTTAGGGGGATCAACAGAAGAAACGCACCCACGCCGGCCTTGGCCCAGAGCGGTGCGTGCCGTGATTTGAAGGACGCTTCCGGTTGGCCGTTGACCGTTTCGAGCTTCGCGTTGTGGGCATCTGCCGGCGGTTCGAGCGCGGCGTGGAGCAGCGGGTCGTGAGCAGCACTTTGGCCGGACATCCGCTCAATGTACCGACGCGTTGAACCGGGGCGTGTGGGCAGGGCTGGGGTTGAGGGTGGTGGGGCGACTGGCCGGGGCGACACGCTCCGGCCCGCTGTGTGTCACGGCATTGATGCGCTGCCCCAAAACAAACCGCCCCGGGATGAGCCGGGGCGGGGTTACTCGGGGACGCTTATGGGTGATGTTTTTCGCGGGTCGGTCACCAGTCCTCTGGGGGTGGGCCGGGGGAGGCGATTACTTCAGGAAGTCGTCCTCGAGCTTTAGGCGCAGTTTGTCGAGAGCCTTGTTCTGGATCTGGCGGACCCGTTCTTTGGTGACGCCGATGAGCTTGCCGACCTGCTCGAGCGTGAGTGGGCTAGCGTCGTCGAGCTTTTTCTCTTCGGAGAGCCCGAACCGATGGTCGATGACCGCCTTCTCGATGTCCGAGAGCTCTGCGATGTTGTCGTTGAAGATCCGGCTGACCTCGTCGACGCAGTCTTCTTCGTGTTCCTCGCGGCGGGACTGCACGAAGTTGGACCGCTCGAGCTTGGGGTCGAAGTCGGTGGGGAACATGGCACGGTGCTTCGAGAGCTTGATGCCCTGACGCGAGAAGGCTTTGAGGATGGCCCGGCAGGCGTAGGTCGAGAACTTGAAGCCACGCGTGGCGTCGAACTTGTCCACGGCTCGGAGCAGAGCCATGTTGCCCTCGGAGATCAGGTCGGCGAAGTCGACCTCGGACATCCGCGTCCGCTTGGCCATGGCCAGGACGAGGGCGAGATTGGTGTTGGCAATCTGGTCGCGGATGAACTCGCCGCGGCGGAACCACTTGAGCATCTCGCGGGCCAGGTCGGCGTCAAGCTCGGCTTCCTGACGCAGCTGCTCACGCAGACGGCAAGCGCGGTAGCGACAGTAGTTGAACTGCTTGAAGATGACCCGCTCCTGGGCGGCGGTCAGCACTACGGTGGCCTTGTTGGATCGGCCCACAGCCTCGGTGGCCTTCTTGTAAGAGTCCATCACCGGGTGATACCAGCTGGTCTCGGGCTTGGGGACTTCCTCGGCGTCGGTGAAGAGCTCTTGATAGGCCGCGTCGTCGTCTTGGTGAAACTCATCGGCATCCATGAAGTCGTAGCGCTCGTCGTCGAGCAGCTCACGGAGCTGAGCCTGGTCCGCGTCGGAGAGCGGTTTGCTGGCCGGGCGGGTGCGGACCCGTTGGGTCTGTTGGGCCTGAGCAAGCGGCGAGTGCGGGTCGATCAAAAGGGTCATGTCAACTCCGGTCCTGGGGGTTTCAGTCGGCGGCCATGCCTTACTGGACGATTCTGTGAGCAAGGAACGAACAAGCGTTCATAACGGTCAAATCGTCCACATCCAAGCTCATCCTACAAACTTAATACGCTAGGGCAACCCCTAATGTTTTGGATCCAACTTAGATTTCTTCCAAAAAATTCGTTCATCTGGCGGCAAGGCCGGGTTTGGGGTTGCTGAATAAGCCTTTGGAGAGACTGGGGGAGAACGTTTTGGCGGCGGGTGAACGGTTTGGCATGAACGGTTTGGCGTTGAAAGCGGGGGGCCTTGCTCCTACAGTGCCGTCTGCGATGGCCAATGGGGCGGTCGCACCCCCTGCAAGTTTTCTTGATCCTGCGGAGACCCCGATGGCTTTTGACCTGCCCGATTTGCCTTACGCCTATGACGCCCTGGAGCCGGTGATCAATAAGGAGACGATGGAGCTCCACCATGACAAGCACCACGCGGCCTACACCGCCAAGCTCAACGACGCCCTGGCGGGCACGGAATGGGCGGAGAAGTCCATTGAGGAGGTGCTGACCCACCTCGATAAGCTGCCGGCCGAGAAGCAGGCGGCGGTCCGGAACAACGGCGGCGGCTACTTCAACCACAGCCTGTTCTGGGCCACGATGGCGGCTCCGGGGACCGGAGGTGCCCCCGAGGGCGACCTCGCGGCGGCGATCGACAGTGATCTTGGCGGGATGGAGGCCTTCCAGAGCGCGTTCGCGGATGCCGGGGCTACCCAGTTCGGCTCGGGCTGGGCTTGGCTCTGCGTTGAGCCCTCCGGCAAGCTGCACGTGACCAAGACCGCCAACCAGGACACCACCTTCATGCCCGCCGCGTTCGGGGGCCACGGCGCTGGGCATCACCCGATCCTGGGCCTCGACGTCTGGGAACACGCCTACTACCTGATGTACCGCAACCGCCGCCCGGACTACATCAAGGCCTTCTTCGAGGTCATTAACTGGTCGGCGGTGGCGGCGAACTACGCCGTCGCGAAGGGCTAACCCCCCTGCCGCTCCGGATCAGGTCTTAAACCCTGCTCAGCCCGCCTGGTCGTTCCCAGGCGGGCTTTTTGATGCTGCGGCCTCCGGTTTATCCGGCTTGGCCAGCCGTTACGACCCGCATCCTGGGACGCGGGGACGCGTTCGCCGGCCAGATCGTCTTGGGGTTCGGGCCGATGGATTGGTCAATCCCCGGATGAACGCAAACCTCTGGACAGCCGGTGCTCGGTCGGGGCGTGGGGCGTCGTGTCGGGCGGGCTTCACGCTGGTCGAGATCCTGATCGTCGTGGTGATCCTGGGGATCCTCGCGGCGATCGTGATCCCGCAGTTCACCAACGCCAGCGACAACGCCCAGCGGTCGGCGTTCGTCACCACGCTCAAGCAGTTCGTTCGGTCGGCTGAGTTGTACCGCCAAGAGAACGGCGGCTACCTCGAAGACGCTGCGACGGGGACTATCCCCACGGGCTTTGACGCCTACGTCGACCCGGACAAGTGGGCGCAGGGCCCGACGATCGGCGGGCAGTGGGACACCGAGTTTGAAGACGCCGGCGGCATCACGTCGGGCATCGGCGTGGTGTTCGACGGGACCGGGGCCACGCGGGACGACGCGTACATGGCCGAGATCGACGCGGTGATCGACGACGGCGATGTCACGACGGGGAAGTTCCGCCGGATCGCCAGCGGCAGGTACTACGCGATCATCGAGGAGTGATGCGACGCCTGCCGGCGGCGGCGTCAATGCAATGAATCAGTTGCGGGGCGGGAGGGTGTCGGGCCCGACCTGGCCGTTGGTACCGCCCTCGCCCTGGGCCGCGGCGGTTTTGCGGGCCTCGTAATTCTGCTGGATGATCAGGTCGGCGAAGGCCGAGACCGCGATCTCCATGACCAGCGGGAACTGATCGAAGGCGTTGTGGTAGGCGTCGTGGGCATCGCCCTCGGTCTGGCCCTGAGATTCGGCGGCGAACTTGGCCTGGACGAGCTGGACGGCTTGCTGGAGCTGCATGGTCGATTCCCGGTGGGGGTGGGGGTGGGGGTTTGAGTGAGTAAGCGAGCCGATCACTATAACCGCTGGCGGGTTAGACTCTGCGGTTTGCACGAAAGGAGCCGGCCATGAGTCTGGAAGCGGAACTGAAGGAGCGGGTCAAGGCGGCGATGAAGTCGGGGAACACGCTGGAGCGGGACGTGCTGCGGGTGGTGCTGGGCGATCTCCAGACGGCGGCATCGCGGTCGGCCCAGCCGTTAAAGGAGGCGGAGGAGCTGGCGGTGGTCAAACGGATGGTCAAGTCGATGGACGAGACGCTGGGGACGGACGGGGTGGCGGACGAGCTGAAGGAGAAGGTCTCAGCCGAGCGGGCGGTGCTGGTCGAGCTGCTGCCGAAGACGCTGAGCGTGGAGCAGATCACCGCGGCGCTGGAGCCGGTGGCGGACGCGGTGCGGTCGGCGGGGAACGACGGGGCCGCAATGGGTGCCGCGATGAAGCACCTCAAAGGGCAGGGCGCGGTGGTGGACGGGAAGGACGTGTCCGCAGCAGTGCGGGCGCTGCGGGCCTGACCGCGGGGTGTTGTGTGAGGGGTGATGGGGGTGGTGGGCGGTAGCGCGTGTTTCGTTCGTGTTTAGCGGGTGCACCGAAGGTGCTCACGGTTTCGGAGCAGGACACTTCGCGTCTCCCGCTACACGTTTTGGAACTCTGCTCTAGCCGACACCGCGCTGATCGCCGAAGACGCTGTCGAGCCAGTCGGCGACTTCTTCGAGGTCGGCGGGGTTCTGGTATTCGCCTTGTTCGAGACGCTGCCGTGCTTCGTAGATCTTCTCCCAGCGGAGCGGCGGGGTCGCGGGGGGTTCGAGGGTGGCGTCGGGGAGGCTGCCGACGACATCGGGAGCCTTCTGCGGTTTTCGGGATGGAGTATTGACGGCTTTGGAATTCGGGGTGCGAGCTTGGTGATCGCGTTGAAGCATGATGCGAGGTCCGGCGTTAGCAGGGTGAGCAGGAGCGGCTGGCCGTGATGTTGTGGAGAGCAAGGTGCGTGGGGTTGAGTAGAGCCGGCTAGACATCGTCCGTGAGTCGTGGCGAGCAAACCTGAAGGGGGTGGGGGTCAGGCGAGGCTGAGGAAGCCTTGAAGCTCACTTTTGGGGCTCTCTATCGAATATAACAGCCTCCGCCGATAGACCAAGCGTGGCGTTCAAAAACTAAGACTTCTTATAGACGCTCGGCTCAAGACCTGCGTGAAGTCTGGCTGACGATGTATTTGCTGCGGCTCAGCCTTCCTGGTCGATCTCGTCGAGACGCTGCTGGACTTCGCGGATGCCGAGGCCGCGGACGGCGGCGAGAGCTTCGCGCTGGGCGCGTCGGGGGTTGGATTCGCCCTTCTCCCACTTGTAGATGCTCAGCGCGGACGAGCCGACGAGCTTGGCGTAGTCGGCGGCGGAGATGCCGAGCTTCTCGCGGTGCTTCTTGAGCCAGACGGGGGAGAACCGGGTCTGCTTGTCGTCGTCGTCAGACGCGCTGGCCGATGCGGCGATGCTGACGGGTTTCTGCTTGGACAGGCGCTCGACCTGCTTCTCGAGGGTGCGGACGGTCTTCTTGAGTTCGCTGATCTCGGCCTTCTGCGACTTGCTGGTGTCTTTTACGGACGCGAAGTGGGCCTTGATTTCTTTACGGGCCAGTCGACGGATTTCTTCGTTGAGGACGGACTTGATATCGGGCATGGCAGGGCAGGCTTTCTGTGGGGCTTGGGGTGGAGAGAGAATAAACAAACGCCCCGGTGGACGCATATAGCGTAACAGCAATCCGTGAGTCGGGCTAGGCCCGCTTGCGGGGCGACAAATCTATACACTTTGTCGGTGGAAGGCAACCCTGAACCATCGGCACAGACGCCTTTAGAATCGTGGCGAGTCCGTCTGCACCGCATTATTTTTGAGGCCGACACACCGGCGGGTAAGTGGTTCGATGTCGTATTGCTTGCGGCGATCCTGTTGAGCGTGTTGGCGGTGATGCTTGAGACCGTGCCGTCGATTGCAGAGCGACACGGCACGGCACTGCGGGTGATCGAGTGGGTGTTCACCGGGCTGTTTACCGTCGAGTATGTGCTGCGGTTGTGGTGTGTGCGTCGGCCCGTGCTTTACGCGCGGAGTTTCTTTGGGGTGGTGGACCTGTTGGCGATCCTGCCGACTTACTTGAGCTTGTTTATCCCGGGCGCGCACGAGTTGTTGGTGGTGCGGGCGCTGCGGCTGCTGCGGGTGTTCCGGGTATTCAAGCTGGCGCGGTTTGTCACGGAGGCGCAGGCGCTGCGGGATGCGCTGTTGGCGGCTCGGACGAAGATCATTGTGTTCCTGTTGGTGGTGTTGACGGCGGTGACGATCATGGGCGCGGTGATGCACCTGGTGGAGGGGCCGGAGAACGGGTTTACGTCGATCCCCGAGTCGATGTACTGGGCGATTGTCACGATGAGCACGGTGGGGTTTGGGGACATCGTGCCGGTGACGCCGTTGGGGAAGATGATCTCGGCGGTGCTGATCCTGTTTGGTTATTCGATGATCATTGTGCCGACGGGCATCCTGTCGGCGGAGATCAGCCGGGTGCGGAACCTGCGGGACGCGAAGCTATCGACGCAGCACTGCCGGGGCTGTGGACGGGAGGGGCACGACGCGGATGCGAAGTTCTGCAAGTACTGCGGGCACGGCTTGGAGCGGGACGGCGAAAGGCTTGAGGCATGAGTGGATCGGTCGAGGGGTTAGGCGAAGAAAGAGCCGAGTCGGTTTGGCCGGTGCATCTGGACCTGAAGCGCGACCGGGCGTTGACGGTGCGGTGGTCGGACGGCCGGGTGTCGGTGTACCCGGTGCTTTATTTGCGTCGTCATTCGCCGTCGGCGGAGGCGCGTCAGGAGCGTGAGGCGTTGGAGGCGGGGCCGTTGGCGGTGTTGAAGGACCGGGGTGGGGCCGCGTCGCTGCGGGCGGAGTCGATGGAGTTGGTGGGGAACTATGCGCTGCGGGTGCGGTTCTCGGACGGGCACGACACGGGTCTGTACACGTGGGGGTATCTGCGGGAGATCGATCCGGACCGGCTGGAGGACGGGTTAGCGGGTGACGAGCCGGAGGGTGTGGCGGGGGATTGAATACCGATCAGGGCCTCGCTGGGTGCGATCGCGGGCTGTTATGGGCCGTTTTGGCGAGGATTGTGAGCAGTGTTGATTTTATTTAGGGCGTGGTTGTGGACGGCTCGATAGTGGGACGGTGCGGCGGCGGGCTCTTCTGTTTGGGCTCACGAACACGGCTAACCGTCTCTTAACAAGAAGATAACCGGTCATGCACAGTTTCCCCGTACTCTCCGCGCCGCTGGCGACGTCGCCAGGCGATTTCTTTTTGCATCTCATCCAAGGAGACCATTGATGCGAAGCAAGTGGATCAAACGGGCCGTGTGTGCGGCCGTCGCAGCGGGGGCGATGACCCCGATGGTGAGCTCCGCCGATGAGTTGGCGGAACTCAAGGCCCGGGTGGCCGAGCTGGAGCGTCAGCAGAACCAGACGTGGCTCAGCGAGCGTCAGGCCCAGGAAGTCAAGTCCCTGATTGCCGAGACCCTGCAGGACGCCGACACGCGTGCGTCGCTGCTGGCCGACGACATGACCGCCGGGTGGAAGAAGAAGTTCTTTCTGCAGAGCGGCGATGGCGCATTCAGCATGACCTTCGGCGGTCAGCTGCAGTTCCGTTACGTGCTCGAAGCCCAGACCGACTCGACCAGCGGTGACGACACCGACTCGGGTTTCCAGCTCCGCCGAACGAAGCTGAAGATCGAGGGCAACGTCTACGACGACTGGGGCTACGAGATCGTGTTCTCCGGCGACCGTGAAGACGGCAGCGTCGGGATCGAAGACTTCGTCATCGAGCGCAAGCTCGGCGAGGTGACGATCAAGGTCGGGAAGTTCAAGCTGCCGTTCCTCCGCGAGGAGCTACTTTCCTCGAGCCGGCAGCTGGCGGTCGACCGGTCGATCTCGACCGAGTTCTTCACGTTGGACCGCTCCGAGCAGATCCAGGTGTCGTACGGCGCCGAGAGCTTCAAGGTCATGATCTCGCTCAGCGATGGTCTCGACGAAGAGTTTTCCGACGGGACCAACGGCGACGCCGGCTCCGGTGACCCGGTCGAGATCGCCATCACCGGCCGTGTGGACTTCAAGGTCTTCGGCGACTGGGGCCAGATGAAGGACTTCGTGGCCTGGCTCAGCGACGAAGACGCGGGCCTGTTCATCGGGCTCGCGGTCCACTTCCAGTCCGGTGACGGCAACAACCCCGACAACTCGTCGGAGGCCGAAGCCGACTACATCGCCTGGACGATCGACGCGCTGTTCGAGAGCAGTGGCTTCAGCGTGATGGCCGCCTACATCGGCGGCTCGGTGATTGTCGATGACGGAGCCACGATCGACTCCGGCACCGGCGACCGCGACCCGATGGCCTTCCTCGTGCAGGCCGGCTACATGGTCACCGAGAAGATCCAGCCGTTCGTCCGCTACGACTTCATCGACCCGGACTTCGCTGGCACCGAGAACCTCCAGGCCCTCACCTTCGGCCTCAACTACTTCATCGAGAAGCACAAGGTCAAGCTGACCGGTGATGTCGTCTGGGTGTTCGCTGGCGACCTCTCGCCCGCTGGTGTCGATGACAACTTCGACTTCGGTAACGACGCGTTCAGCAGCGGCCTCGGCTTCTCCGGCGGCAACGAGAACGCCGAAGACGACAGCATCTTCGTGGTCCGCCTGCAGCTCCAGGTGCTCTTCTAAGCATCGACGCCTGAAGCAAAGCCAGACTCCGCAGCGGCCCGGTTTCGACCGGGCCGCTTTTTTTATGGGGTGTTTGGCGCTGCCTGAGGGCAGTGTTCAATCGGGCGGGGCTCCGTGAGTCTTTGGTTAGGGCCGCAAGGTTTGTGTTTGCTGCCCGCGCGTGCGTGCTATTCTTCGGCTTCGCTGACCGGCGGGTTTCTGCAGACGAAGGGATAACACGCGGTGCCGAGCGAACTGTCGATCTTGATCGTGGAGGATGAGCAGGACCTGCTCGAATTGCTGCGTTACAACCTGGCGCGTGAGGGGTACGCGGTGCGGACGGCGGCCACCGGAGAGGACGGGCTCAAGGCGGTGCGGGCGGACGCGCCGGACCTGGTGTTGTTGGACCTGATGCTGCCGGGGATGGACGGCCTGGAGGTTTGCCGGACGATCAAGGGCCGGCCGCATACGGCGGGTATCCCGGTGATCATGCTGACGGCCAAGGGCGAGGAGTCGGACATCGTGCGGGGCCTGGAGATCGGGGCGGACGACTACATCACCAAGCCGTTCAGCCCGCGGGTGCTGATGGCCCGGATTCAGGCGGTGCTGCGTCGTGCGGAACGCGAGATCGACGGGGCGGAGGGCGGGATCATCGAGGCCGGGGGCGTCACGGTGGACCGGGAGCGTCACGAGGTGCACGCCGGCGGCGATCGGGTGGAGCTGACGGCGACGGAGTTCAAGCTGCTGGCCCTGTTGGCGAGCAAGCCGGCACGGGTGTTCACCCGTCAGCAGATCATCGAGGCGATCCACGAAGGGTTCGCGGCGGTGACGGACCGCAGCGTCGATGTGCAGGTCGTGTCGCTGCGTCGGAAGCTGGGGCTGACAGGGAAGAACATCGAGACGGTGCGCGGCGTGGGGTATCGGTTCAAGGACTGAAGCCGGGTGCACGAGGTCGGGGAATCGGCGGGTTTGGTATTGCACCCTGCGTATCCTGGCGTTCGGGCGGTATCGTGTGTGTTGGACCCGATTGTTAGCGATGTGAAGCTATATGACGACGCCGCTGGGACAGGTTGGTTTTGGGCAGGCGTGGCCGTGGGTCGCGCTGGCGGTGGGTGTGTTGGGGTTGGGGGTGGCGTGGTGGCAGGTGCGTCGGGTGCGGGGGCTGGTGGAGGCGTTGATGGATGCGGCACGCCGGATGGCGCGGGGGGATTTGTCAGTGCGGGTGGACACGCAGGGGCCGTTCCACCTGGGGGAGCTGGCGGCGTCGCTTAACCGGATGGCTCGGCAGCTCGACGATCGGCTCTCGACGGTGGTGCAGCAGCGGAACGAGCTGGGCGCGGTCTTGAGCTCGATGCAAGAGGGGGTGTTGGCGATCGATCTGGAGGAGCGGGTCTTGTCGGTGAACCGGGCGGCGAGCGGGCTGCTGGGCGTGGGGGGAGTGGGCGGGGTGGGGGGTGGCCAGATCATTGGGCGGCTGTTGGCGGAGGTGGTCAGGAACACGACGCTGCAGGCGTTGGTACGGCAGACGCTGGAGAAGGGGTCGGGGGTACAGGGCGAGACGACGCTGCGTGCGGGGGAAAGCGGGGAGGACGGGGTGACGCCGGCGGACCGGTATGTACAGGTGCAGACCGCGTCGCTGCGGGACGCGGACGGGGCCCGGCAGGGGGTGCTGGTGGTGCTTCACGACGTGACGGCTCTGCGTCGGCTGGAGTCGGTGCGACGGGACTTCGTGGCCAACGTGTCGCACGAGGTGAAGACGCCGGTGTCGGCGATCAAAGCGGCGGTGGAGACGATGCTCGACGACCCGGAGCTGCCGAGGGAGCAGGGCGAGACATTCATGGCGATGATCAAGCGGCAGGCGGACCGGCTGGACGCGATCGTGGAAGACCTGTTGTCGTTGGCCCGGCTGGAAAACCAGCAGGGGGAGCTGTTGGCGGAAGTGGAGGTGCAGCCGATGAGCCGGGTGGGTAGCGTCGCGCAGGCGGCGATGGAGACGTGTCAGGCGAAGGCGAAAGAGAAGTCGATCGCGCTGGTGTACGAGTCTGTCACAGCAGAAGAAGGGCGGGTGGGGGCGTTGATCAACGCGATGCTGCTGGAGCAGGCGTTGGTGAACCTGATTGATAACGCGGTGAAGTACAGCCCGCCGGAGACGCGGGTGCGGGTGCGGGTGGATCGGCTGGCGGAGGAGATCGTGGTATCGGTGATCGACGAAGGCCGGGGCATTGAGCCGAGGCACTTGGCACGGGTGTTCGAGCGGTTCTACCGGACGGACCGGGCGCGGTCGCGGGAGTTGGGGGGGACGGGGCTGGGCTTGTCGATCGTGAAGCACGTGGCGGAGACGATGGGCGGCCGGGTGTCGGTCGATTCGTTGCCGGGGGAGGGCTCGACGTTCCGGGTGCATCTGCTGACCGCGGAGCTGCCGGCGGGTGTTTCGGGCATGGGCTCGGCATCAACGGAATCTTCGGCATAGGGTGTTATTCAGGGATCAAACAGAAGGAAACACGTCATGGCGGTTCATTTACAGCGGCAGATCAGCAAGCTCAAGAAGATGCTTTTGAGCCTGGGGGCGATGTGTGAGGAGGCGTTGGCGGACGCGATCGAGGCGGTGAATCAGCGGGACCCGGAGTTGGCGGACCGGGTGATCATGGGGGACCAGGCGGTGGACGAGGCGGAGATCGAGGTGGAGGAGGAGTGCCTGCACACGCTGGCGTTGCACCAGCCGGTGGCGTTTGATCTGCGGTTTGTGGTGGCGGTGCTGAAGATGACGCACGACCTGGAGCGGATCGGGGACCACGCGGCGAGCATTGCGGACCACAGCAAGACGCTGACGCTGTCGCCGGAGGTGCCGGTGATGCCGTTCGACTTTGATCGGATGTCGTCGCTGACGCTGGACATGCTTCGGAAGAGCCTGGATGCGCTGGTGAATATCGATGCGGAGCGGGCGCGGGAGGTGCGGGCGTTGGACGACGAGGTCGATGACATCAACCGGGAGATGTACAAGTCGGTCGCCGACGCGATGGTGCAGTACCCGTCTTTGACGGATCAGTACATGCACTTGTCGAGCGTGTCGCGTCAGCTGGAGCGGATCGCGGACCACGCGTGCAACATCGCGAAGGACGTGCTGTATATGGCTGAGGGCGAGATCATGCGGCACTCGAAGCGGATGTAGGCGCGGGGTACGTTGGCAGACACGGAGTGACCCGCGGGCACCTTCGGTGCACCCGCTACACAGCGCTATGCGGAGCGTTGACGTCAGTCGGTGAGGAGTGTGTCGAGGAGCTCGGTGAGGGCGGTGAGGGTTTCGGGGGTGTTGTTTTTGCGGAGGGTTTTGAAGAGGGTGGCGGCCTGTTTGCGTTGGTCGTCGTTGAGAGCGTTGAGCTGGCCGGCATCGGCGTCGGTGTTGATGACGAGGGAGCCGCGCATGGCGTGGGTGCGTTGGGCGACGGCGGCGTGATGGAGCAGGGCGCGGTTGAGCAGGACAAACGGGAAGTTGGGCTGGGTGATGGGTCCGCAGCGGAGCTCGGTGCCGCCGCCGAGGAGGCGCTGCGTGGTCATGGGGAGCTTGGCGACCTTGCCGGCAGACCACCAGCCGGCGGCCCCACCCGCGGCGGCTCCGAGGACGGTGCCGGCGAGCAGCGACGAGCCCAGGAAGTGGGCGTCGACAATACCACCGGTCGCAGCACCGCCGGCCATGCCCGCGAGGATCAGGTGTTTGGGCTTGAGCCCGAACAGCAGCCAGGCTTCCTGGCTGAACAAGTCGAGCCCGATCGCCTGAGTCGTATCGGGGGAGAGGTCGGCCTCTTCGCGGTCGAGCCCGGGGTGGTCGTACGCCTCTTCGACCGCGGCATGGCAGCGCCGCTCGGCCTTACGGAGCTTGCCCATCAGCTCGTTCTGCAGGGCGTCCCGGAGTGCGGGGTCTTCGGGTTTGTCGGGGTCGATCTTGCGGGTGGCCCGGGCCTGGAGCATGTCGGCGAGGGACTGGGCGATGAGGCCGGCGGCGGCCCGGCGTTGGGCGGTGCGGCGCTGTTGGAGGACGCTGACGGCGTCGTCGAGGGGTTGCCGCCAGTCGTCGCGGAGCTGGCCGAACGCGCGGAGCAGGTCGAGCTGTTGCGGGAAGCGGGCGGCGACGGCGTTGAGGACCCGGGCGATCTTGAAGAACTGATCGAGCGCCGCCTTCCAGTCGTCGGTGTGGTCGGCGGTGCCGATGGGGTTGATGACGGCCATGCTGGGCTGGCCGGTCCAGCGGAGGATTTCCATCTCGGCTTCGTATTCGGGGCCGTAGGGCGTGGAGCCATCGACGACGTAGAGCACGCCGGCGGGAGCGTCGGTGTTGACGATGGGGGCGAGGAGTTCGACCTCGTCGGGGAAGTTGTTAGTGCCTTGGTGGGCCGCGACGAAACGGCGGACGGTGTCGGCGCGGTCGGCGGGGCCGGTGCTGTGTTGTTCGAGCCAGGCGAGGCAGCGGCGGGCGCGTTGGAAGCCGGGGGTGTCGATGAGGGTGTAGAGGGTTTGGGCCGACTCTCCGGAGCCCAGACGCATCGGGAATTCGCGGGCTTTGGCGGTGGTGCCGGGCTCGGGGGCGATGCGGACCGAGGCGTCGCCGGCGAGGGTGGCAACGAGGGAGGACTTGCCCTTGTTGGGGTGGCCAACAACGACGAAGCGGGGAGCGGAGCGCGTGGCGGGTTGGGGGGCGGGTGGAGGCTCAGGCATCGGTGGGCTCCGCGGGTGAACTTCCGGGGGTGACGCGGAGCCAGGGGTCGTTGAGGGTGGCGAGGCGTTGCTGCCAGACCTGGGTTTGGGTCGCGGTGGGATGGGGTTGGCCGACGAGTTCGGTGTGGATGGGGATGGCGTCGCCGAGGGCTTCGCGGAGATCGGTGAGGAAGTCGAGGATTTCGAGCACGGGGGGCTCGTAGGCCTTGACGCGGAGGGTGATGATCGGCGGGGTGTCGGCGTTGGCGACGGTGTCGGCCAAGGCCTGGATGGTCGCGCGGTCTTGGTCGAGGGATTGGGTGCCGCCGGCGGCGTGGTCGGCGGGGAGGCCGGCCCAGCCGATGGAGTGGGTGGAGGGTTGAGGCTTGAGGGGTGAGGCTTGAGGGGGTGGGGTTGAGGCTGGGAGGGTGGCTGTGGGCGTGGGCGTGGGTGGGGCTTCGGGGGTGGGGGCTTGTCCGGAGGCGGAGGCGGCGGCGAGTCGGGCGAGGACTTCGCCGGCTCCGGGGGTCCAGCGGAGGGCGGCGGCGAAGGCGCGGTTGAGGAATCGGCCGGCGACGATGCGGGCGGCGATGCGGGGGAGGATGCCGTAGGTGAGCATGACCATCAGGACGAAGGGCCACCAAGCCTGGAGGCCGTCGGCCTCGAAGGGTTGTCCGCGGAAGAAGCGGCTGTTTTGGACGAGGCTCCACGACGGGTTGCCGAAGCCGAGCCAGGACCAGGGGATTGCGATCCAGGCGGTGAGGGAATGGAAGGATTCGGGGCCGACGCCGAGGGTGGTGGCCCAGCCGAAGGCGAGGTCGGTGAAGAGGACGAGCTGGAGGAAGCCGGCGAGTGCGGCGGCGTGGAAGGCGGTGCCGAGGGTTTGGGACCAGGTGATGATCTGCAAGGCCTGGGCGTGGCCGTAGACGCGGTGGTGGGTTTGGAGGTGTTGGGCGGTGTGCTTGAGGTCGCCGGGGAGGACGCGGAGCAGGAGCGTGCCGAGCCGGCCGGGACTGATCCAGAGCAGAGCGTCGCGGAGCCCGGTGAGGAAGTTTTCTTTGGGCTCGGTGTTGTTCTGGTGACGGGGGCTGGACTGGTGGGGGAGGACGAAGAGGATCGTGAGGGCGAGGAGTACGAGGTTGGCCAGGCCATAGACGAGCAGGGCGCGGACGACGTTGACGGGCTGGTTGCCGTCGTAGGCGAAGACGGCGAGGGCGGAGGTGTAGCCGAGGGCGAGTCCGATGAGGACGAGTCCTGCGGTGACGGCGGAGAGGCCGGCGGCGGTGCGTCGTCGGAGCTGGGCGCGGTCGGGGTCACGAGTGATGCGGAGCCAGGCGAGGAGGCGGGCGGTGTGGGATTCGGGGGGGAGGTCGGCGGGGAGTTGTTGCGCAGCGAGTCGGTCGCGTTCGAGGACGGCGGTGCGGGGCTTGGCGTCGTCTTGTTGGAGGGCCCAGCCGAGTTCGACGACATCGAGTGCCGACACGGGGACCGGCTCGCGTCGTGCCGGGGTCATGCTTGCATCATCGTCGGTGTGGGGTCGGGCCGCAAAATGTCGGAACACGGTGTAGCTGAACGGGGGCAGGGTTTTCAGGACGTAATGGTTATGTCGGTCGGGCAAGGCTGGGGGCTATCACAAGTCTTTAAATCCGTTACCGGTTCGCTGACTTATCAGGTTTCGTATCCGATCCTCCCTGCTTGTGGAAGGGATTCGCACGCCAGAGGGGCGTGTGGGTTTCGGGTCCAGCTGGGTTCCGAAAGGAAGAGCACGATGTCTGCAGGTGTGATGCGCCGGGGTTTTTCGTTGATTGAGTTGACGGTGGTGGTGGCGATCCTGGGGATCCTGGCGGCGCTCGTCCTGCCGCGGTTTGCCAATGCGAACGAGCAGGCGACGACCAACGCCGTCTCGGCGATCACGCGGAACGTGCAGCTCAAGATCTCGGAGCACTACGCCAAGCACGGCAGCTACCCGACAGACATCGATGGCGACTGGTTTATGGAGGGCACGCTGCCGCCGAACCCGTACGACCCCAACGGCGGGACATCGTTGATTGTGCAGGACATTGCGGACAAGGTGTACCTGCAGAACAAGGTCGCGGGCAGCCATATCTACTGGTACAACCGCGCGACGGGTGCGTTCCACATCCGCATCCCGGACCAGGGGTCGAGCGCCGCGAACCTGGCGTACTACAACCAAGTGAACCACAGCGATGCGCAGTCGATGAGCCAGACCGAGCGTTAACGGCCCGGCGGTCAGATGGCGTTCTGCGGGTTGTCGGGGTCGGCGGGTGGGGCGGGTTGGCCGAAGAGCATGCCGGTGCTGGAGTAGGTGGTGCCGTAGTTTTTCTTGAGGGTGACGACCTGGTTGAGGGCGTCGGCGAAGGTGGGTGCAGAGAGGTCGCCGAGCGGGTGGATGAAGGCGGACCACAGCTGGCCGCGGCCGAGGCAGTACCGGGCGTCGAGGGCGCGGTCGAAGTTGGCGGCCATCAGGACGATGAGTTCATCGTCGGGGAGTTCGTGGGCGGGGCCGACGGCGGTCATGATGCGCATCCGGTTGGCGCGTTCGTCGGTCATCATCACTACGGCCTCGTCGGCGTAGGTGAACTGCCAGACGCCGTTGCCGCCCTGGATGTGGTCGGGCTGCTCAACGAGGGCGCGGAGCCAGGCGTCGAGCTGGGCGTTGTCGGTGGGGGCTTGTACGGCGGCAGCGGGTGCGTCGTTGGCAGCGCCAGCATCGTGGGCGACCGCGTGGCTGAGGCTGAGGACGACGAGGACGGCCGTGGCGGACAGAGCGAGCCAGGTGGTGGCGCGGCGCAGGGTGGGGCGGGACATACGGGGCTCCGGTGGGGGGAAGCGGGTCGTCGATGGCAACAGACGCGTGCTGTGGGCTATTCCGGCCAATCGTAGAGATGGTGCTTGGCGATGTAGTCGGCGACGGGCTGGGGGACGAGATCGTCGATGGGCTGGCCTTGGCGGAGGCGTTCGCGGACGGAAGTGGAGCTGATGTCGGTGTGGGGGGCGACGTCGGGCGGGATCAGCCGAGGGCTCCAGCCGGCGGGCAGTTCTGCGGCGAGGCTGTCGATCGTGTCGGGGGGGCGGATCATCACGGCGGGCTCGGCGAGGGCGAGGATGCGGTCGTGGTCACGCCAGGTTTCGAACACGCGGGCCTGGTCGGTGCCGATGAGCAGGCGGAGCGTGGCGGGAGTTTCGGCGTGGAGTTGTTCGAGGGTGTCGACGGTGTAGCTGGGGCCGGTGCGATCGAGCTCGCCAGGCCAGACGAGGCGGGGGACGGGGCATTTGCCGTGCGTAAGCGCGAGCCGGAGCATGGCGAGGCGGTGATGGTCGTCAGCGAGGACGCGGTCGGGTTTGTGCGGCGGGCGTCGAGCCGGGATATAGACCACGGCATCGGCGCCGAGGTGCTGAGCGACGCGGGGTGGGAGCTCGGCGTGTGCACGGTGCGGGGGGTCGAAGCTGCCGCCGAAGAGCAGGAGCGTGTGGGACGCGTCGAAGTCGGCGGGGATGGGTGGCATCGGGGCTCAGGCAACGACGTTGACGGGTTGGCCTTGGAGGTACTGGGCGACGTTATCCGTGACGGTGGCCATGCAGCGGTGCCGCGCTTCCACCGAGGCCCAGGCGAGGTGGGGGGTGATGAGGCAGTTCGGTGCGGTGAGCAGGGGGTTGTCGGCGGCGGGGGGTTCTTGAGAGAGGACGTCGAGGCCGGCGGCGGCGGGCTTGCCTTGGGCGAGGGCGTCGGCGAGAGCGGGCTCGTCAACAAGGGGACCGCGGCCGGTGTTGATGAAGATCGCGTTGGGCTTCATGGAGGCGAAACGCTCGGCGTTCGCGAGGTGTTGTGTGTCGGGGGTCAGGGCACAGTGGAGGCTGACGACGTCGGCGGTTTGGAAGAGTTCATCAACCGGCATCCAGGTGACGGGGAAGTCGAGGGGTTTTTCGGTGCGGGAGTGGGCGGCGATGTTCATCCCGAAGGCGACGCCGAGGCGGGCGACGGCTTGGCCGATGGTGCCCATGCCGACGATGCCGAGGGTTTGGCCTTCGAGCTCGCGCCAAGGCTTGAGGGTGAAAGAGAAGTCGGGGCCGGCGGCCCACTTGCCATCGCGGACGGCTTGGCCGGTCTCGGACAGCGCGGCGTTGAGCGAGAGGATGAGCGCGAAGACGTGCTGGGCGACGGAGGCGGTGGAGTACGCAGGAACATTGGTGACGGTGATGCCTTGGTCCTTGGCGGCGTCGAGGTCGATGATGTTGACGCCGGTTGCGGTGACGCCGAGGTATTTCAGGTTGGGGAGTTGGGCGAGGGTGTCGGCGGTGAAGGGGACCTTGTTGGTCAGGATCAGCTCGGCGTCCTGGCAACGGGCGATCACGTCTTCTGGAGAGGTGCGGGGGTAGACGGTGAGGTTGCCGAGTTGGGCGAGCGTGTCCCAGACGGGTTCGCCGGCCGGGGTGTCGGTGGTGGTGGCGGGGGTGAGGCAGAAGCCGTCGAGGGCGATAATCTTGGGCATGGCTAGGTTCGGGGTAAGCGTGAAGGTCGGAGCGTAAAGCGGACAAGGTACACTCTGCGGCGGCGGGCCCTGTCTGGTGTGGTTCGGTTCGACGGAATAGCGTGATGATGGACTGGATGCTGACGCTGGGGGCGGGGAGCAATGGTGCGACTCCACTCCAGGTCAACGAGATCACGCGGCTGCTGCTGGCGTTGGCGGCGCTGCTGGGGTTGGCGCGGTTGTTGGGCGAGGTGAGCCGGGGGCTGGGTCAGCCGGCGGTGTTGGGGGAGATCCTGGCGGGGGTGCTGCTGGGGCCGACGGTGCTCGGAGCGATGAGCCCAGGGGGTTACGAGTGGCTGTTCCCGACGGACGGGGGCTCGCCGCTGCGGATCGCGGAGGAGGGGTTCATCCTGATGTCGGCAACGCTGCTGCTGCTGGTGGTGGGGTTGGAGGTGGACCTCTCGACGGTTTGGCGTCAAGGTCGGGCGATGCTGCTGGTGGCAGCGTTGGGAACGGCGATCCCGTTTATCGCAGGGTTCTCGTTGGCGTCCGTGCTGGGCGATGCGCTGGGCACGGGCGAGCGGGCGTCGGCGTCGCCGACGGCGTTTGCGGTGTTTGTGGGGCTGGCGTTATCGATCACCGCCCTTCCGGTGATTGCAAAGATCCTGATGGACCTTAATCTCGCAAAATCCGATCTGGGGATGCTGGTGATCAGCTCGGCGATGCTCAACGATCTGGTCGGCTGGATCGGGTTTGCGGTGGTGCTGGCGCTGCTGCCCGCGGGGGTGGAGGCGGCGTCGGCCGAGGGGTACGGGGTGCTGACCACGATCGGGGCGACGCTGCTGTTTCTGGTGCTGATGCTGACGGTGGGGCGTTGGCTTTTACACCGGCTGATGCCCTACATCCAGGCGAACTGGTCGTGGCCGGGCGGGGTGATGGCGTTTGTGTTTGTGGTGGCGCTGTTGTGTGCGGCGTTGACGGAGCACCTGGGGATTCATTCGATCTTCGGGGCGTTCGTTGCGGGGGTGGCGATCGGGGATTCGTATCACCTGAGGGAGCGGACGCGGGACACAATCTCGCAGTTTGTGACCAATATCTTCGCGCCGGTGTTCTTTGCGTCGATCGGGCTGCGGATCAACTTTGTCGATGCGTTCGATCCGATGATCGTGGGGATCGTGCTGGGGGTGGCGTTGACTGGGAAGGTTCTTGGGTGCTTTGCGGGGGCGAAGCTAGCGCGGCTAACAACGCGGGAGTCGTGGGCGGTGGGGTTTGGGATGGCGGCGCAGGGGGCGGTGGGGATCATCCTGGGCAATCTCGCGCGGCAGGCGGGGCTGATCACGGATGAACTGCTGGTGGCGATCGTGATCATGGCGCTCGGGACGTCGCTGCTCTCGGGGCCGGTGATGCAGAAGGTGCTGCGGACGGGCGGGAAGCGTCGGCTGCACGAGATGTTGTCGGACCGTCACATCCTGCTGGACCCCAAAGCGCGGACGTTAACGGACTTGTTGCGGGAGATGTCGGAGTGGGCGTCGGAGCTGGTGCCTTTGGACGCCGAGCCGATCTACAACGCGGTGTGGGCGCGGGAGTCAGCGATGCACACGGCACTGCCGCACGGGTTGGCGGTGCCACACGCCCGGTTGCCTGGGCTGAGTAAGCCGCTGCTGGTGATGGCGCGGTGTCGGGAGGGGATCGATTTCGACAGCCCGGACGGGGAGCTGGCCCGGCATGTGTGTCTGATCCTGACACCGGACGATCAGCCGGCGGCGCAGATTGAATTGTTGGGCATGTTCGCGGAGGCGTTTAGCGAGTCGGAGACGCGGCAGCGGTGCTTGGCGGCGGGTACGGCGACGGAGTACCGGGCGGTGCTGCACCTGGCGACGGCGAAGCCGGGCGAGGATTTGGCGCAGCATGATCAGGCGGTGTTGTGAAGTGGACGTGCGGGATAAATCCCGCCGCTAAACGGGGCGTTTCACGGTTTGGGTTTGCTGCGGGCGTTGCGGATCGCGTTGCGTTTGAGCCGGGCTTCTCGGCGGTGGCGGCGTCGGATGCGGAGGCGTTCCATCTCTTCGGAGTAGCCGGCGGCGAGGATGCCGGCGGGCAGCGCGAACATGCCGATGCCGATGAAGGCGACAAACGTGGCGATGATTTTGCCCAGTGGTGTGATGGGGCTGATGTCGCCGTAGCCGACGGTGGTGAGCGTGATGGCGCCCCACCACATGGTGGCGGGGATGCTGGAGAAAGCCTCGGGCTGGGCCTCGTTCTCGGCGAAGTACATGAGTGAAGAGAACAAAACGAGAAGGATGAGCAGCACGAGGAAGACGCCGAGGAGGTCGGGGAGCTTGCGTTGGAAGACCCGCAGGGTCATGTCGAGCGAGTCGGAGTACCGGCTGAGCCGGAGGAGGCGGAAGACGCGGACCAGGCGGATCGCGCGGAGGGCTCGGCCGTCGAGCCCGGTGAGGCCGACCAGGAGCGTGGGCATGATGGCGAGTAGGTCGATAAGCATGATGGGCCGCAGCGCGTAACGCAGTCGGCCGACGACAGGCTTGCGGTACTTCAGGGAAGCGGAGCATGCCCAGAGCCGGGTGAGGTATTCGAGGACAAACAGCGTGACAGAAACCGCCTCGATCGCTCCAAGCCCCCAACCGAAACGCTGGTTGATGGACTCGACGGTAGAGGCGATAAAGGCGACGACGTTGACAAGGATGATGCAGATCAGTGCGAGATCAAAAATCCGGCTTGAGCGATCTCCGGTGCGGGCGGTCTCGACGATCTGGAAGACCCGGTAGCGGGAGGGCATGGGGCACAGGATATGGCGGCGCGGCTGCGGGCAGGTGTGCCAGTAGCTACTGGTGAGGAGCGGGACGCTTCGCGTCACCCGCTACGCGGCGTCGGTTGTGGTGGGGTTTAGAGGATGGAGGCGAAGAGGACGGCGAAGCCGAGGAAGGCGGCGAAGCCGATGATGTCGGTGACGGTGGTGAGAATGATGGAGGAGGCCTGGGCGGGGTCTTTGCCGAGGGCTTCGAGGATGAGGGGGATGACGGTGCCGGCAAGTGCGGCGGCGGTCATGTTGACGATCATGGCGAGGCCGATCACGAGGGCGAGGCCGGGGCTGCGGGACCAGAGGAGGACGGCGGCGGCGCAGACGATGGCGATGACGATGCCGTTGATACAGCCGGCGGCGACCTCCTTGGCGATGAGGCGTTTGGTCATGCCGGGGAGGATCTCGCGGAGGGCGAGGCCGCGGATGATGATGGCCAGGGACTGGGCGCCGCCGTTGCCGCCCTGCCCGGAGACGATGGGCAGGAGGACGGCGAGTGCCGTGACCTGGGCGATGATGTTTTCGAAGAGTCCGACAACAGCGGCCGCGGCGAAGGCGGTGATGAGGTTGACGCCGAGCCAGGGGAGGCGGAAGCGGACGACGTCGCGGACGGGGGAGAGGGCGTTTTCGCCGGCGGAGACGCCGACGGTTTTCTGCAGGGTTTCGAGGCCGGCTTTTTCGCTCTCGATCACGGCGTCCTGGCTGGTGACGACGCCCAAGAGTCGGCCGCGTTCATCGACAACGGGGAGCGACAAGAGCCGGCGTTCCTCGAAGAGGTCGATGACACGGTCGCGGCCGGCGTCGGCGGGGACGCTGATGAGGGTGGTCGGGACCAGTTCTTTGATGGGCTGCTGGGCACGGCCGAGCAGGAGTGAGCGGAGGGGCAGGACGCCGAGGAGTTTGCGCTTGGCGTCGACGACGTAGAGGTAGTGGACCTGTTCGCGGGGGGTTTGCCGGAGCAGTTCGATGGCGTCCTCGACGGTGAGGTCGTCGGTGAGGGCGGTGATCTGTCGGTGCATCATGCCGCCGGCGGTGTTGGGCGGGTAGTGCGATGCGTCGGCGATGCGATCGGCAGCGGTCCTGCCGACGAGCTCCAGCCATTTGAGGCGGTCGGCTTCGGGGAGGGTGTCCAGGAGGTCGCTGGCGGCAACCGGTTCGAGCAGCGTTAGCCAGCGGACAGCCTCGGTTTCGTCGAATGGCTGGTCGTTCAGGATCAGTTCGGCGGCGAGCTTGGGGGGCATCCCGCTGAGGACCTTGGCGGCGGTGCGCTGTGGCAGCGCGTCGAGGAGGGCCCGGATCTCGCCGGGTTCGCGGAGGGCGAGGAGCCGGCCCGTGTCGATCGGGTGCAGCTCGGCAAGGGCGTAGAGGTAGTCGGTGGGAGGAGAGGTTGCCGGAATTTCGGTCGTGGGGCTGGGTTGTTCCACGGAGGTGGAGCTTAACGGTTGTGGTGTGGTGCGTGGCTGCGGGCAGGTGTGCCCGCAGCTATTGGGGCCTGTTTAGCTACAGGTTTTTGTCATCGACGCGTTGGATGTCGGCGCCGAGGGATTGGAGGGTGCGTTCCATTTTGTGGTAGCCGCGGTCGAGGTGGTAGACGCGGTTGATGGTGGTGGTGCCTTGGGCGGCGAGGCCGGCGAGGACGAGGCCGGCGGAGGCGCGGAGGTCGGAGGCCATGACGGGGGCGCCGACGAGCTCGCGGGTGCCGGTGACCATGGCGGAGGGGCCGACGCGGGTGATGTTGGCACCCATGCGGAGCAGCTCGGCGACGTGGAGGAAGCGGTCGGGGAAGATCTTCTCGGTGATGATGGCGTTGCCGTCGGCGAGGGTGAGCAGGGCCATGATCTGGGCCTGGAGGTCGGTGGGGAAGCCGGGGTGGGGTTGTGTGGTGACCTGGGTGGGGTTGAGTCGTCGGGGGGAGAGGACGCGGACGGTGGGGTAGTTGGTCGGGCTGGCGTCGGTGTTGGTTTCGGGTTCGACGGTGACGCCGATGTGGGTGAGTCGGTCGAGGGCGGCGGTGAGCGAGTCGAGCGGGAAGTTGTTGAGGGTGACTTCGCCGTTGGTGATGGCGGCGGCCATGACGTAGGTGCCGGCTTCGATACGGTCGGGCATCACGGGATAGGCGTCCGCACCGGTGAGTTCGTCGATGCCTTCCACGATGATGCAGGGCGAGCCGTCGCCGGTGATGTTGGCGCCCATGGCCCGGAGGAGGTTGGCGAGGTCGACGATCTCGGGTTCGCAGGCGGCGGCCTCGATGATGGTGGTGCCCTTGGCAAGGGTGGCGGCGGAGAGGACGTTGGCGGTGCCGAGGACGGTCGAGCCGTTGGGCCCGCCGAGGAAGACGTGGGCGGCTTGGAGGGGGTCTTGTCCGCCGCGGGGGGTGGTCGCAACGATGTCGCCGGCTTCGAGGTGGATCTCAGCACCGAGGGCGCGGAGGCCGCGGAGGTGGAGGTCGACGGGTCGGTCGCCGATGGCGCAGCCGCCGGGCATGGAGACGCGGGCGGCACGGCGTTTGGCGAGCATGGGGCCGAGGACGCAGATGCCGGCCCGCATGGTGCGGACGATGTCGTAAGGGGCGGCGGTAGGGGTGGGGTCGTGTGGATTGAGGTGGAGTTGGCTGGGCTGTTGATCTTCCGGGGGGGTGTGGGTGACGTCGATGCCGAGCCGCTTCAAAAGGCGCGACATGTTGCGGGTGTCGGCGAGGTCGGGGACGCCCTCGAGGGTGAGTGGGTGGTCGGTGAGGAGGGCCGCGGCCATGAGTGGCAGCGCGGCGTTTTTGGAGCCGTTTATGCGGACGTTGCCGCGGAGGGGTCGGCCGCCGTTGATGACGAAGGTGTCCATGGGTGAGGTTGTAGGCCGTAGGTGGTAGGTTGTAGGGATGTGGGGCTGAGCCCTTGATCCATCGGAAACCGTGTCGGTTTTCCTACAACCTACCACCTACCACCTACGGCCTCTCATTTATGGACATCCAAACGCTGATCCGCGACGTGCCCGATTACCCGAAGCCGGGCATTGTGTTTAAAGACATCACGCCGCTGCTGGCGAGCCCAGGTGGGCTGGCGATGGCGGTGGAGCAGATGGCTAATCCGTTCAGGGGCAAAGGGGTGGAGCTGGTGTGCGGGGCGGAGTCGCGGGGGTTTATCTTCGGGACGGCGATCGCCCAGGCGTTGTCGGCGGGGTTTGTGCCGATCCGTAAGCCGGGGAAGCTGCCGGCGAAGACGCTGTCGGCCAGTTATGAGTTGGAGTATGGCAGCGACACGCTGGAGGTGCACGAGGACGCTGTACAGCCGGGCCAGAAGGTGTTGATGGTGGACGACCTGCTGGCAACAGGCGGGACAATGAAGGCGTGCTGCGATCTGATCAACGAGATGGGCGGCGAGATCATGGGGATCACGGTGCTGATTGAGCTGGCGTTCTTGCCGGGGCGGGAGAAGCTCGAGCCGTACGAGAACATCCACGCGTCGATTGTGTATTGACCGAACGGGGGCACGCCCGGCGACGCGTCGCGTCGCGGCTGTGAAAATCGCAGCGTGTGTCAGGTGGTTGGTAGGGCGATGATTTCGTGGCAGGCGAAGCGGTCGAGGGTGAAGCGGAAGCCGCCCTCGGGGAGGGTTTCGGTGGGGACGGATTGATTGGCGGTGACGGCGTGGGCGGAGCCGGCGAGGGGGAGGTGGTGGAGCTCGATCGTGGTGTCATGTAGTGGGTTGAGCTCTTCGATGATGGAGATGGGCTGCGTGGCCCGAGTGGTGCCGCCGGAGAGTTCGAGCTGCGCGCCGCGTTGGACGGTGTTGGCATACAGGAGGTGGAGGACGTAGCGGGACTCGTTTGGCTGGTGGGTGAGGGTGAGGCGTGCGGTGGAGGGGAGGTTGGTGGTGACGGTGCGGGGCTGGTCGGTGGTGCCGAGGGCGAGGTCGATCGCGTTACTGATGAGGTGTCGGTAGGCGACGGCACCGTAGGCGGCGTAGAGGGTGAAGACGGGGTGGGCGAGGTAGGTGATCGGGCCGTGGGTGACGCCGAGGTGGTCGCCGGAGGGCTCGGTCTGGTAGGGGGCGTGCTGGTGTGAGCAGAAGTGTTTGTAGGAGCGGTTGAAGTAGGAGGCGTAGACGTCGCCGAGCGGGGTGCCGGCGATGGCGCGGAGGCGGGTGGGCGGGGAGTACATGACCAGCGGCGACTGGACAAAGTCGGGGCGGAGCTCGGGGATGGGCAGAATGAAGTCGGGCTGGTAAGACGATGGGCCGAGCAGGTCGGCGCCGAGGTCGAAGACGCTTGCGGTCTGGTCCGCGTTGAGGCCCGAGGTGCCGGAGAGCAGGAGTCGGCCGCCCTGCTCAAGGTAGGCGTCGAGCTTGGCCTTGAGGGTCGGGTCGATGGCGATGTCGTCGGGCAGAATGAGCAGGCGGTAGGGCGAGAAGTCCATCTCGGCGTCGAGGACGTCAAAGAGGTACTGGCCTTCAAGCAGCAGCCGGCCGGCACCCGTGTCGGGGAAGGCTTCACGGCCGGCGTCGGGGTTCATCGCTGCGCTGGAGAGCAGCCCGATGTCGGCGACATTGACCGCGTCTTTGATGTAGGGCTCTTTGGCTTCGACCTCGGCGTAGGCAGCGCCGATCAGGTCGTAGGTGGATTCATCGAGCTTGCCGGAGGGGTGGAGCTGATCGCCAACGGAGCACTTGGTGTTGTGGGCGACCATGGCGGCGCACTCGTAGCGGAGGGCGTTGGGGTGTTTGTAGCCGCCGAACTCGCCCCAGGTGGTGTGGAACTTGCCGGTCATGCCCAGCGCGTCGTGCGGGAGCTGCGCGACGTAGCGGGCGGACATGGGGAAGTGGTCGTAGCCCCAGCCGCCGGTGGGCAGCGACTCGAGCTCGAGGTGGCTGAAGTATTGAAGGATGTCGCGGTTGCCCGGCTCGATATGCCCGGAGTTATGAAAGATCGGCATGTTCGGGTTGTGCACGCGGGCGGCGGCGGTGGTCGCCTTGTAGTACTTCAGGAGGTTCATCTCGGCAGACTTCTGGCGGTCTTCGGGCTTCGTCGGATCGAGCCCGGCTTCGTGCATCGAGGCGATGCAGTAGTGACAGACGCAACCGGTCTGGCTGATGATGTCGAGGAAGATGCCGTCGCAGTCGGGGAACAGCGTGACGACCTCGGTGATCTGATCGCAGAGCAGATCGCGGTAGGGCGTGTTGAAGCACATCCGGAAGAACCCGGCGTCGAGGTTGGAGCGCGACCAGCCGGTGAGCCGGCCATCGGGCCCCATCTCGCGCCACTCGGGGTGTTCCTCGGCGGCCCAGTTGTTGACGCCGGCCGTGAGGTAGATCGGGGCGTTGACGCCGATCGCTTTGGTGGCGTCGAACTGGCGTCGGAGCAGGTCGAAGTTCAGGTGCGGGTGCCGCTCGCCGACCTTGGTGTCGTAGTAGGCGTAACCGTGGTGGCAGGTGGCGAAGAGGGTGACGGAGTCGACGTGTCCGCGTTTGAGCGTGTCCTGCCACTGCTTTTCGTCGAAGGCCTCGCCGATGCCGGTGATGTGGGGCGAGGTGTGGAAATCGAGGTGGACTTGTCGGTAGCGGAGTTGGTGCATAGCGGGCCTGCTGGGGGAGAGCCGGTCGGGGTCGGTCGGGCGTCGGAGAAGGGGTTACGGGGTGTAACCGTCGGCGGGAGTCACGGTGATGCTTGGGACGTTGATGGGGCCGGCGAGGGCCGGGTCGTCGGTGTCTTGCATCCACCGATCAAGCCGGCCCCGCATGTCATTCAACGCCTCGGCATAGTCGGGGTCATCGACACGGTTGCACGCCTCGGTGGGATCGCGGTAGAGGTCGAAAAGCTCCTCGACGGGGTACGGCTTGCTGAGCAGGTCGGCGTGGTGGAGTTCGGACTTGCTGGGCGAGTTGTCGATGTTCGGGCGGACCACACGCGGGGCGTCTTCGAGCCGGCGGATGTAGCTGTAGCGATCGGTGCGGACACTGCGCATGGGCTGGTAAGCGGCGTGGTAGTTGACCTCAGTGAAGACAGCGTCGCGGGCCGAGGCGGTGTCGTCGTCACCCTCGAGCATGGGCACGAGGCTGTGGCCCTGGAGATGATCGGGCATCGGCAGGCCGGCGGCCTCGCAGACGGTCGGGAACAGATCGACCTGGCTGACCAGGCCCTGCATGACCCGGCCGCCGTCGATGCCCGGGCCACGCATCAGTAAAAGGACACCGGTGCCGTGTGCGGTGAGGCTGCACTTCATCCCTGGGAAGGCGAGGCCGTGGTCGGTGGTGATGATGACGAGCGTACGGTCGGCGAGGCCTTGGGCATCCAGCGCGTCGAGGACTTGGCCGTGAAGGCTGTCGAGACGTTCGGCGGCGTGGGCGTAGTCGGCGAAGTCGCGTCGGCAGTCGGGTGTGTCGGGGAGAGTCGGCGGGACGGCGGCGTATCGTGCATCTCCAAAGGGTGCATCGCCCTCGTTGTGCCATTGGACGGGCGGATCGGTCGAGGTGTCCTTGCCGAGGCGGTGCGTCGTGAAGTAGCCGGCGTCCAGGAAGAACGGCGGATCGTCGGGCTTCTGCGCCTCCAGAAACTTGCAGGCAGACTCGACGGTGGCTTCGTCTCTGCCGATTGCGCCCGGCTTCTTCGGCTGGCGTGAAGCACTGAGGTCGAGGCTGTAGCCGAAGTCGGCCGAGGTGAGCGGGCTATCGGCGCTACGGATGTGTTGGAAGCCTGCGAGGACGGTCTGATAGCCCTGTGACCGCAAGTGGTGAGGCAGGGTGTGCCGAGGCTCGGAGAGTTGGCCGCCCCGATGGGCGAGGCCCATCATGCCGTTGGTGTGGGCGTACTGGCCCGTCAGCAGGCAGGCCCGGCTGGGGGAGCAGGTCGGGTTCGCGCAGAACGCATGCCGGAAGAGCACACCGGACTCGGCGAAGCGTTGCAGGTTCGGCGTCGAGACCGCGTGGCCGTATGGGGCGATGTATCGGCCCGTGTCGTGGGAATGCAGGTACAGGATGTTGAGCGGTGTGTTGGCCATGGCGCGATCATACCGGCCTTGTTTACCAGAGCGGGCTGCGGCGAGCGGTCCGTACGCTCTGGATTGTCGACAAACCTCTCGCCCCTCTTTGCCCCCGTTTAACGGTACGCTCTGCGGTCCTGTTCCCTTGTCAGCCCCAACCCCCCAGCCCCGGAGACCCGCCATGCCCGCCAACGACGGCATGAACTACGCCCCCACCGGTAAACCCGACCCCGTCGTCGGCCCCGGTGAATTCAACTTCGCCGCCATCGCCTTCGACCACGGCCACATCAACGGCCAGATCAACGGCCTCACCGAAGCCGGCGCCACCCTCAAATACACCTACGACAAGCTCGACCGCGCCAAAGCCGAAGCCGCCGCCGAAAAATTCGGAGCCACAGTCGTCGACGACCTGCAAGTCATCCTCGATGACCCCGACATCCAGCTCTGTGCCGCCGCCGCCATCCCCAACGAACGCGCCCCCCTCGGCATCCAGTGCATGGACGCCGGCAAGCACTACTTCACTGACAAGACCCCCCTGACCTCCCTCGAACAGCTCGAAGACGTCAAGGCCGCCATCGCCCGTACCGGCAAGAAGTACATGTGCTATTTCTCCGAACGGCTCCACGTCGAGTCGGCCATGCACGCCACCACCCTCGTCGAACAAGGTGCCATCGGACGCGTCATCCACATCACCGGCTTCGGCCCCCACCGCCTCGGCGACCCCGCCTCCCGCCCCGACTGGTTCTACAAACACGAGCAATACGCCGGCATCCTCTGCGACATCGGCTCCCACCAGATCGAACAGTTCCTCACCTACGCCGGCTGCAAAGACGCCACCGTCCAGGCCGCCAAAGTCGCCAACTACAACCACCCCGACTTCCCCGAACTCGAAGACTACGGCGACTGCACCCTCATCGGCGACAACGGCGCCACCATGTTCTTCCGCGTCGACTGGTTTACCCCCGAATCCGTCAAAGCCTTCGGCGACGGCCGAACCTTCATCATCGGCACCGACGGCTACATCGAGCTCCGCAAATACGTCGATGTCACTACCGACAACGGCCCCGACCAGCTCATCCTCATGACCAACGACGGCGAAGAACGCATGAGCCTACGCGGCCAGGTCGGCTACAAGTTCTTCGGCCAACTCGTCCGCGACTGCCTCGACGGCACCGAAACCGCCATGACCCAGGGCCACACCCTCAAGGCCGCCGAGCTCTGCGTCCGTGCCCAGCTCCAAGCCCAGCACCTCACCGCTTGACAGCCCGCATCCAGCGATTACACTCATCGATCCAAAACCGATTGCGGGGTAGAGCAGTCTGGTAGCTCGTCGGGCTCATAACCCGGAGGTCGCAGGTTCGAATCCTGCCCCCGCTATTGCCGCAAGGCACGTCAGGCCAGCCACTTACGGCTGGCCTGTTTTATTAGGCGAGGCTTCAATTTCGAGACAGGGCGTGTATAGGGCGTGCCTGGGCTCGACGATCTCGGTATCACGCAGCGGTGAATACGACTGCCTCTGACGAAACCGCGGAACCGACGAAACCCCTGATAGGCTGGCCTTATGCCCGCCGTGTGGTAATGGGCGTGCCAACGCTGCGTGTGGGTCACCGTGAGCAGCCGCATGAACTGGGTAAGATCGCTGTCGCCCAGAGGGCAGAGCAACAGGTGCCAGTGTTAAGGCATGAGCGTGTAGGTAAACATGTCGATAGCCGGAACGCGTAGCAGCGTCTCTTGCAAAACCCGATCAAACGCTTCGTAGTCACCGGCTTACGGGCGACGGTACTTCAGCGATTTAACGGTTGAAGACCGTCACGGGTCGGTACGGCCGGAAGCCCGCCAATGGTAGTTACCCAAGTCAGATGCAGCGGCAACTGCGGGGCGGCCAGGCGGGTAAGCGTTATGCCCAGCGCGCCCAGGCCGAGACGGTGATGAGCATTCTTAAGCGAAACCTCGGCGACTGCCTGCGTACCCGAACAACTCACCGCCGAGAGATAGAAATGCGTCTCAAAGTCCTCACCCACAATATCACGATCATCAGATACTAAGCCAAAGGTCGTGACAGAGCAATCCCGGCACCTTTTCTTCGCTAGCCATTACTTATCATTTACTCTAATCTGGGATTGATAAGATATTGTTATTTTCATTAGATATATTTAAATCTCCCTCTTCACCCAAATCGACCATTAAAGATGGATTGCCTGCCGTATTCTTTTTTGAGACCCATAAGTCTTGCGCCGATCCATCATTAAAAACAGATATGCTCCGGACTAAACGGCCGCTTTTGTCTGAAAAATATACCCCTGAAAAATTACTATTACCAGAATTGAAAATATGTACGCGTGCCACCCCGTCGCTATCTCTTATCGTGATTGATTTGGCTTCAAGAGAATCTACAGATATGGAATTTTTGCTTTTTTGGCAAGTACAATCCATGCTGTATGTGGAGCAGCCAAACATCACAAAACAAAGCGGGAGCAAAAATACTGTAGCCGGGCAAATATTTTTTTTATTATGCATCTTTGTAGTACCATTCGGTGTCTTCTATTTTTACCTCTGGGTGTTCAGGCTGAAATGCTTCATGTCTTTTAATGCCAAAAAGCCCTTTTTGCAATTCCCATGGTAGTTTTGGACCGATTTCTAGGCGTCCCGGAATAATATTGCATTTACAATCTTCGCAGTCTTCATGCTTATCAAGAACATCGCAGCATTTTTCAATCAAATCCAGTGTCTTGTCTTTGAATTGTTTCATTAGTGTTTCGGCCGCTCTCGTTCGGCCTTGCGCGTTCCACGCTCCTGTGGCCCACATCCAGTTAACTCGCTCTCGTTCAGACCAGTAATTCCAAAAATAATTGCCGATATGTGTGTCTATGCATGTCTGCACTAAGTGCCTGCATTTGTCCGGCCCACCCACTTTTGCTGTAACTTGGGCTGCAGCCAACCCGCTTGGGTCTAGTTTGCCATGCATTATGTGGTACGAGGCAAACAAATTCATTCCATCAATATATCCTTCAGCGTCTTCCTGCAAGAACCTCCCCAGTACGGTGGAGCGCACCCTTGCTCTGTTCTCGAATAGTGCGGTAGCCGGATCAATAGCAAGCCCTTGCTGGCTGTACGGCGTGAGCGGTGTGGTGTCGGGATCGTAGTTGGCGTCGAGGATCTCACGCGAGCCGTAAGGCGTGTAGGCGTAGCGTTGCTGGACTTCGGCGGAGTCGTCGATGACGGCGGTGACGTTGTAGAGGTCGTCCTGGAGGAAGTAGAGGGTCTCATCCAGCACCCCATTGCCGCCCCCGGAAGTGGTATCCGTCTGCTGCTCGCAGAGCTGATCGACGTAGGCAACAGCGGGCGCGTGGTAGACCATCTGCTGGTAGAGCTGTGAGGACGAAGCCCCGGCGGTCTGTCGGTGGGTTTCGAGCCGTTGCCAGTGTTGGGAGTAGTAGACGGTGTCGCTGTGGGTCAGTTTCAGCGTGGTCGTGTTGTAAGCGGCTTCGGTGATGCGTCGCCCCAGGGCGTCGTAGCAGTAGAAGGCGACACGTTTAGGCGGGTTGGCCCCCTCATCGGTCTTGATCCAGACCAGCCGGTTCCAGGCGTCGTACTGCGCGGTGAAGGCCTGCGTCGGGTCGTCCGGCCGCGGGAACGCGGTGGTATTGCCTTCCCCGTCGTATTGGGGCGTCGCCCAGTCGGGGGTTTGCCCATTGTCGATGGCGGTGATCTGGTTTTCGGTGTTGTGGGTCCGGACCTGAATAAGGTCGGTCGAGGCGGAACGATCGTAGTTTTTCCAGTTGCCGAGGGGGTCGAGCTGCCAGACTTCCTCCAGCGAACCATTGGTGGTGCCGGTGTACGGAGGGCCAGATGTGGGTGTGAATTCGCCGCGTTCGTATTGACTAAGGCGGTTGAGGCCGTCGATGGTGTAGAACTCATCGAAGTATTTCGGTGTGGAGAGGGATTTGGCGACCACATCTTCACGGTACAGGCGGTTGCTGTTGCGGTCGTATCCGTATTTGTGCCTAGATTTCGTGACGGGTGAGGTTTGGGTGGTGGCCCAGTGCTGGTCGGTGACGCGGTTGAAGCGGTCGAGGCCGGGGTAGCTGCCGGGGTTCTGGAAGTCCCAGAGACGCATGGCGACGAAGTCGGTCGTGTTGGGGAGCCCGACCTGAGTGACGAAGGATCGGCCGAGGTAGCCGTAATCGGCGATGGTCTGAGAAGAGGGGCCGTTGGTGCGGAGGAAGCGGGGTCGGCCGAGCTTGTCGTGGTTGGAGTCGGTGAGGTAGTCGGTGACGAGCTGCCGGCCGTCGGGGTAGGTCATCGACTCGAGCCGGGTCGTGTTGGTGACCCCGGTTCCGGCGGTGCCCTGGGCGTGGGTGTACTGCACCTTCTGGGAGGTGGCCTCGTCCACGGCCGAGTCGGGCTGCTGCCAGGAGGTTTTGAGGTTATTGAAGGCGTCGTAGGCGAAGCGGACCTCGTTGGTGACGCCGTGATTGGGGTCGTCGCCCATGCTGATGTGGGAGCGGCTGGAGGCGACGAGTCCGCGGGAGTTGTACTGGGTGGTGAGGCGCTTGATGCCTTCGTGGATGCCGGGGTTGGACGGGCCCAGGGTGCCGAAGACGGTGACCTTGTCCTGGGTGGGCCGGCCGAGCTTGTCGTAGCTGTAGAGGTGCTTGGTGCCGTTGCGGTCGTACTTGCAGAAGACCTCGGCTTGGCGGTTGTACGCGAAGATACACCCCCCCCCGGAAGGGGATTCGGGGTATTCGATGCGCGAGAGCAGGGAGTTGTCGGCGATCTTGGACGTCCCGCCCCCGGAAGGGATATCTACGCCGTAGTGATAGGTCGTGACCTGGTTCGGTGTGCTTCCGGGCATCACCGCCGTCAATGTGGCGGCCTGTCCGTCGGCGGTGTAGGTCGTCTGGGTCGTGCGGTTGGTCGAGTCAGTAGGCGTGCCGGGCGAGACGTAATTCTCGATGAGGGCGGTTTCGCGATCGAGGGCGTCGTACTCGCGGAGCGTCACCAAGGCCTTGGGGTCGGTGGTCTCGTGGTTGCGGCCCGCGTCGTCGTATTCCATCGTGGTGACCAGGATGTCGTTGGAACGCGTGGGGATAGAGGCCGGGCGGGTGGGCGTACTTCCGGGGGCGCCGTAGTCGGCGACGGCGATCTGGCGGGTGAGCGGGTCGAAGTATTGGAAGGTGTAGCTGTCGCGGTACGTCGGCCCCCCGGAAGCGCCGTGGGTGCCGGTGTCGATCTGCTTCTGGGTGAGCGTGATGGGCAAGTCGGCTTCGTTGATGGTGGTCAGCGCATCTTCAACCACGATCTCGACCGACGAGCTGTTCTCGTAGGCGAGCAGGGCGCGGGTCTGCCGGTTGAGGTTGTCGTACTCGAACTTGGAGTAGGCGGCGGAGTCGCCGGGGTTAGTCTGGTGGATGAGGTTGCCGGCGGGGTCGTAGGTGTTGTTGCCAACCAGCTGGCCAGAGAGGGAGCCGTCGGTGGGGTCGATGCCGTGGACGGTGGTGCGGTAGACGCGGTTGCGGTCGTCGTAGGCGGTATCGGTCTGGGCTTCGAGCTTGCCGGCGGCGGTGGTGTTGCGGGAGGTGGTCTGGGTGACGCGGGAGAGGTTGTCGTAGGTGGTGGTGGTGTAGAGGGTCTCTTCGCCGTCAGTGATGACGCGTCGCCCCCGGAAGTCATACAGGTGGCGTGTAATGCGGGAGGGGTCGCTGTCGAGGTGCGCGGTGGTGGAGGTGAGGTTCGAGAGGCCGCCGCCGTTGCCGTCGTCGTACTGCATGGAAGCAATAAGCTTGAGGTTGGTGCCGTCGGTCGTGGGGCTGGAGGAACCCGGCGTCCATTGACGCCATGTGCGGCGGTACTGGGCGTAGGAGGCGATCTCCCGGACCTCGGCGGCGCTCAAGGCGCGGTCGTAGATGCGCACGTCGCAGAGGGAGCCGTTTAAGGCGGCGCTGCCCAGCTCGTCGATGCCGAGCCGTACGGTGTTGGTCGAGGTGTCGGTGTCGATCGCTTGCGCGAGTTCGCCGCTGGCTTGTTCGCGTATGCCGTCGATGTAGATCTCGGTGTCGGTGACGTTGGTGCCCTGAGCAGGATCGAGCACCGCTGCGACGTGGTGCCAGGTACCGTCATTGACGGCTTTGGTGGATATTTTGTACCCGGCCGCGACGCCAATCCGGATGCCACCAACGGTGCCATCACTCTGGTTGAGGACGATCTGCCACTTCTTGCCGTCCTGGCCACTCACGCCCCAGTGGATGGCAGTCCCCCAAGTCGTCTGGTTGGTCTTGATCCAGAAGGAGACGGTACGCGCCAGGGCGCCGCCGATGCCCGCGTAGGGGGTGGTCACGGAGTCGTTGGTGCCGTCGAAAGACAAGGCGTTGGTGATTTGGCCGTTGGCGGGGCAGACGGGCCCTTGGGTCCAGGTGGCGCCGTTGATGGTGCCGTTGTTGGGTGGGGTCGAGCCGGAGGTGTCGTCTGCGGTGGTGCCGGAGCCGGCGTCGAGGGGCCAGTGGCCGGTGATGCCGGGGATGGGGTCGGGCGTGTCGTCGGTGCCGGTGTAGGTGGCGACGGGGCGTTCGATGCCGTCGTAGACGGTGCGGGTGATGGTGCCGGTGGGGGAGACCGAACGCAGTGGCAGGTTGGACTGGCGGTCGTAGCCGGTGAGGCTGGTGTAGAAGTTGGTGCCCTCGGTGCCGAGGTCTGAGTGGATCCCGCCGAGGCCGAGGTCGGGCGACTGGGCGGGGATGCTGTGGTAGTCCTTCTGATCCACGAGCTGGCCCTGCAGGCTGTACCGCATGGTGGACCACGCCGACCAGTCCCCCCGGAAGAAGGCATCCGTGTCGCTTAACAGCCCCGTGCCCGTGGAGCGCTTCGAACGGATCTGATTGGTGGTGCGACCCTTCTTGTCGTGGAGTGTGATCTGGACCGGATCGATCAGCGTGAAGGATTCACTACCAGCTGGACCCGTCGCGTAGCCCTGAGCGTCCCAGGTCTCGTCATCGACCTGGGGGCTGTTCAGGGACTGGGCACTGACGGGTGATTGGATGTACAGCCGGTTGGTGATCGTGCGGAGCGTGGTGGGGGTGCCGTTGACATCGGCTTCGTGTTCCGGGCCGAGCTCGAGTGTCATCCGCCCGAGGTTGTCGTAGCGGTACTCCGTCACCTGATCCTCATGACCCCCGGAAGTCGGGGTCCAACCCGGAGGGTTAGGGACTGTGGACACGTCACGGGTCTGCTTGATGAGCAGGCTGCGGGCGTCGTCGTACTCCATCTGGTCGATGATGCCACGCTCGTCCATCCGCCAGGTCAGCCGGCCGTTGGCGTCGAAGTACTCCTTGGTGGTGGCCGACGTGCCGTCGCCGTTCTGTGCCCCCGGAATAGCGGGCAGGCTTGTCGTCTTCTCCTGGACCTGGGCGCGGTCGGCGTACCAGGTGTAGGCCATCGACGTCACGATCTCGCGTCCCGCCCCCCCGGAAGCGTCCGCATCGGGGTAGGTGGTCACCGATGCCGGGACGTAGGTGGTATCGCCGCTGGTATTGCCCGATTCCATGTAGGTTTTCTTCGACTGGTTGATCGGTGTGCCCGCCGTACCCTTCTGGAGCCGCTCGAACTCGATGTAGCCGGTCACCCCGCCCGCCGTCGTCGGCGTCGCGGTTGTCGAGGCGTAGAACGTGTTCGTGCGGATCAGCCCGTCGTCGGGCTTCAGGTAGGTGTAGCCCGTCGGGCTGAAGTTGCCCACGAGGTCGGGCAGCGACTCGTCGTAGCCCAATACCGCCGATGGTTCGGCGATCAGCACGATGCGGTTACGGTCGTCGAAGCGCTGATAGATCGACCACTCACGCGTCGAAGACTTGTCCTTCTTGACGGTCAAGATCGGCTGGCCGGAGCGATTCGTGTAGATGGTCTTGAAGTAGCCTCGGCCCGAATCCTCCACGACCTTCCACATCCAGAAGTTCGGCCGGACATCGCTGGTCGTCCCCGTTGGGTAGTTGGGGTTGAGGCTACGGGTAAGCGTAGTGCCGTTCTGCCCCGTCCCCCCACCGCTGCCGCAAGCCGAGCAGTTGCGTGTGACTTCCGCAATGACACGGCGTTGTCCGTCATAGGTGAACGCTATGTCCGCGTAATACGGGACCAAGTCTTCACCGCCCCCGGAAGGGGCACCCGCCAACGGGTCCTGACCCGCTTCAATCAATTCGGCGTACGTCGACGGTTCCACCACATACCGCAGGCCGTGCGGGAACCCCCCCGCTTCCTGCTGGAAGCTCTGCGTGTAGTACCGGTAGTACGTCACCTCGATGTCTTCCCAGCCACCACTCCCGTCGGGCTGCTGGAGGATGGCCGCTTTGAGATCGCCCTGAAGGCCGTAATCCGTCTCGGTTACCCCGTCATAGAACTCGTAACGCATCCGGCGGATCGGCTGCGCCCCCGAGCCGCTGTCCTCCGTCGCGGTGACGTGCTCCAGGTAGCCCGCGTTCACCCCGCTCGATAGGTAGTCGTAGTCGAACTCGAATGTGCTCGTGCCACGGACGCACTGTAGCTTGTCGATGTAAGAGCCGGTGTATGACGTGACGGTGGTGGTATAGCCATCGGTATCCGTCTTCGAGATCAACGCTCCCCACGGGTTGGGATTTACATTGTCTGGCGGGTTATTGGTGAAGTCCTGGAACACCCAGGTGCTGACGCCTTGGCCGGTCTGCTGCGTCACGGTGTAACGCTGGTTCCCCGCGTCGTGCGTGATGGCGTAGGTGTCCTCGGCGAAGAACCGGGCCGTGAACACACTCGCGCCGGACGCCTGATCGAACCAGACCGTGCTCCCGCCCACACGGGCCATGATCGAGGTGTTGCCGTCTTTGATCCGGCGTGTGAGATAAGACCACTCGGTGACGTCCCAGTTGTTGCCGACCGGCGATCGGGATATCGGCTCCAGCGGCGGCGTCTGTTCCCTGGCGAGCGAGAAGAAGCGGTTGCGGTAGGCCCGCCCGTGCGTCATGCCGGGGACACCAAAACTCAGGCCCGTGTCGCTATGCCGGATGTGCCCGTACGCGAAGCTGATCGGGTCGTCGCTGCAGTCCGATGCATCCGAGTTACAGCTCTTCTGGCTATCTGGCGGCGGGCAGTCTTTGTCACAGCAGCCTTCCGGGCAAGGGTCTTTGGGGCACTTGCACGACCCTGAGCAGTCGTGCTGCTCACCGTTCTTAGAGGTCTGTGAAGTGTTGCCCTCATCTGGTCCTGGCATGATCTGCCCTCGAAAATTTGGTCCCTAGAAAATTCTGACGCTGTCTCTGGCACTCGAAAGCACAAGACGCTGCGTCGCTCGGTACACCCGATGAACCCCGGTGGTTCACTTGGATGCCGTCACTAACCCGAGGTTACCGCAAGGACTAAGCGTCGCCCCCAACCCCCGCCGTCCTTGTCCATGACAGATGCGGAACGCGAACCGCGATCACCATCGCGCCCTCACTAGCAAGGTGCGTTGATCCCTGAAAACCCAGTTGATTGCGTTCTACATACTGCCCAGAAGAAAAATAAAATGTACCCTAAGCGCTTTAAAGCAGCAAGCATCGTCTTTAACGCCCTACCCGGGCACATGCTCAAAATTACTCTCTTGGTGGTCCTGCGCCAAGCCCCATTCGGGCTGACGCGATGAAAATTGTGTGAATAGTCATCGGGGGGTAGCTCGCGGTTGAGTTCCAACTCACCTCAGTGCTGGCTTACGTGTCATGCGGTTCTGTCACCTGGGGCCAGGGGTTCGGGCTTGTGCGCTCAGAAACGTGCTTTGAGGCGGAGGTGATGTGTCTTGGCGGTTATTAGCTTCTAGCTGATCAAGGCTTATGGGCAAGTCCAAAAAGTGGGTCGTTTTTTCGTCCTGATCTTCGATGGTAGAGATCGATAGTTGGCCGTCCTAGACTTAGAGATTTGAACGTTGTAGTGATCTTTGTTCGTCGAACATCGTGCAGTACTTAGCTTCACGCTACCTGTAGTAGTAGGTGAGTGATCGAGTGGATGCAGTCAAATCGAATCCTGCCCCCGCTATTGCCGCAAGGCACTTCAGGTCAGCCACTTACGGCTGGCCTGTTTTATTGGGTGGGACGTCGATTTCGAGACAGGGCGTGTATAGGGCGTACCTGGGCTCGACGATCTCGGTACTGCACAGCGGCGAATACGACTGCCTTCGACGAAACCACGAAACCGACGAAACTGTTGCCGTCGAGTTTGATAGGGCGATACAACGTACACGTTTCAAAGCGGCGGATGAAAGTCACTCCACGAAAGCCCAAAGCGATCGAGGTACTTCCGCAGTCGATCGGCGTCATTGGTCGAGCGACGCTTGCTACGCGAGACCGCAAAAAGACGGCGGCTGGCGTCGGAAAGGCTCGCGCTGTCACGACAAACCTGCGCCACGCACCGCAGTTACTCCAAATCAAAAAGATCAATCTTTGCTTGGTCGTCCTGGGACAACAGGCCGTCTAGCGGGTCCTCTACGGGGGTGAAGCCGCGACTGGCCTGCCAAGCATGGTTTAGGCGCTCGAGCTCCTGGTCCACCAGCTCGAGGGTGATCCGGCCGCTGGTTGAAAGCGTGGCCATGCGGCGGATTGCAGCACTCAGGTCGCGGAAGTTGCCCGGCCAGGTGGCCTCTGGGGAAGTGGCGAACCGCATAAAGCGTTCGGCGGCTTCTCGGTTGAAGCGGACGCGCTTGCCGGTGCGGTGAGTGATCTGGGCTAGCTCGTATTCGACGTTAGGCTCGATGTCGTGTCGGCGCTCGGTAAGGCCGGGCAGGCGGAACTGCCAAAGGTTGATACGAGCGAGTAGGTCTTCACAGAAGTGTCCCGCAGCGACCTCGGTCGAGAGGTTGCGGTTGGTGCCGCAGATCAGTTGAAAATCGCTGGTGACCTCGTGATCCGCACCGACAGGCAAGAACCGCTTGTCCTCGATGGCGCGGAGGAGCATGGCCTGTTCGTCAGGCTGGAGTTCGCCAATCTCGTCGAGGAACAGCAGCCCTTCGTTGGCTTCGGCGAGCAGTCCTGGTCGGGCAGCGGCAGCGCCAGCGAACGCCCCCTTTTTGTGACCGAAGAGCGTAGACATCGCGGTATCGCCGCGGATGGTAGCGCAGTTAACCTCAACCATGGGTCCCTCGACCTGCCGGCGTTGGTGCTTGAGTTCGTAGATCCGGCGGGCGAGCTGGCTCTTGCCCGCGCCGGTAGGACCGGTTAGGAGGATGGGGTCCTGGCTATGGATGGCGACGTGTTCGATCTGCTCGATGGTGCGGTTGAAGACCGGGTCGCGGGTGGCGATGCCCGACTTGAGGACGTCGAGGCTTTGGAGCTGCTCAGTCTCGAAGCGTTGAGCGATACGGTCATTGCGTGAAAGGTTGAGATCGATGATTTTGAAGTCGCCGGGCGAAGGGGAAGCCTTACGCTTGGGAGGCGAGGTCTGGACCAGCCGGCCCGGGAGGTGGCGAGACTCGGTGAGCAGAAAAAGGCAGATCTGAGCGACGTGGGTGCCGGTCGTGATGTGGACGAGGTAGTCCTCAGCGTCGGGGTCGAAGGCGTAGCCGGCGGCAAAGTCGTAGAGGGCGCCGAAGACGGCCTCGAAGTCCCAAGGGTCGTCGAACTCGATGTGGTGGTGGCGGACCTCGGTTTCCGGTGAGACCGTGGCGAGGTCGTCGGTGACTTGCTGGGCCAGGGGGTTGTAACGCTGCTGGAAGAGTAAATCGAGGCGGTCGATGACGCGGTCTTCGTGCTGGCAGAGGGAGACGGTAGGCCGCCAGGAAGACCAGCGGTCGGGGCCGAAGCCGCGGTCCAGCGAGGGGCCGAGCAATCCGATGGTGACCTGCTTGGTCGTATCTATAATTATAAGTTAAGAGATTCTCATATCAACATGCTGTGTTTAGGATGTGCTTGTGTCGTGTGCCTAAGTAAAAATATTTTTCTTCTAATCACTACCAAAATTGAACTAAAGAAGGACATAGAGGTTTTCGCCGCTATTCTGGCACGCCTGATGTTCTAGTGCTTCCCGTTGGCCCGCCGCGTGATGGCGGGCATGTGAAAGGAGCACGACCCATGGCAAACAAGAACATTTTTCAATCGTTCCGCGGCCAAGCGCTGGCCCGCACCGATGCGGTCAACGAGGCCGGCGGCACCGCCTACCGGTTCGGTGCGGAGCACGCCTTGGCCCAGTACGCCGCGACCGGCTGCCTGAACGACGCGTACTACACCGACGCGCAAGACCAGCTCAAGGCGATCTTGGAGCTGACTCAGCGGGTCGAACCGGAGTTCATCGCCCGCGCCGCGCTGTATGCCCGGCGTCAGGGCTTCATGAAGGACCTGCCCGCGTTGCTGGTGGCGGTGTTGTCGGTGCGGTCGCCCGGCCTGATGGCCGAGGTCTTCGACCGGGTGATCGACTCGCCCAAGATGCTGCGGAACTTCGTGCAGATTGTGCGATCCGGCGTCGTCGGTCGGAAGTCGCTGGGCTCGCTGCCCAAGCGGATGGTCCCGCAATGGCTGGAGCAGCGGACCGATGAGCAGCTGTTCATCGGCTCGGTCGGCAATGACCCGTCGCTGGCGGACGTGATCAAGATGGTCCACCCCAAGCCCGACACGGAGCAGCGGGCGGCCCTCTTCGGTCACCTGATCGGTCGGCCCATCGATGAGCAGGCGTTGCCCGAGTTGGTGACGAAGTATGAGGCCTACAAGCGGTCCAAGAACCGTCGGCACCTGAAGACGCCCGATGTGCCGTTCCAGATGCTGACCGCAGTGGAGCTGCAGCCTCGGGAATGGAAGGCCATCGCGCAGCAGGCCCCTTGGCAAACCACGCGGATGAACCTGAACACCTTCCTCCGGCACGGCGTGTTCGAGGACCGTGAGATGGTGCGCCTGATCGCGGCCCGGCTGCGGGACGCCGAGCTGATCCGGAAGGCCCGTGTCTTCCCGTACCAGCTGTTGGCGGCCTACCGCAACGCATCGGACCAGCTTCCCGTGGCGATCCGTGAGGCTTTGCAGGACGCGTTGGACCTGTCGCTGGTGAACGTAGCTACCGCTCAGACATGAAGCTACAGCCATTCAGGAGACCTGTCACGCAGGAAGAGCAGTGCTGGAATATGGGCTGCCCGTGCGCCAGTCGATTGGATGGCCAAGTACCGCTGCGGCTGCGGTAGGGGGTGGCGGCATACCGACTGGAAGCGCGGAACTAGCCTCTCATACCGTGGTAGATGAGAGCCAGTGATGTGCGGGCGAGCCATATACACGCCCTATACCAGCCCAAGCGATTCCGCTGTGCTGTAGGCCGCTCTCTGGCCTTGGGTTAGCCTGATGGGCACTTCGATGCTCTGACCGGAGGCCGGAGGTTCAAATCCCGACCCCGCTACTAGGAGACGATTGCCTGTAGGGTCGCACCCCGTAGGTCTGCAATCTTCGGACTTCCCGTGCCGGCATTGACACCGCCTTAGCACGATTTAGTCAGGCCTGGCACGCATACAAGACTCGGAACTAGGCTTTGCTCAAAGAAGAGCCGGCGACTTGGCAGGATGTGTTCGAATTAGCACTTAAATGTCTTTAACGCAATAAATAAAAAATACTTGGAAGCGTCCTGCCAAAGTAGCGATGCCGCTCCAGAGGGTAGCCTTGAGGCCAGTCAAGGCAGCAATGGGCTGAGCTATACCGGATATGAAGACATCTATGCATCAGGCTACCCATCCGAGTCGGCTCTAGGGAGCCACCGATGCCTTGGGGGCCACTGTTAGTGAATTGTCGAGTTATTTTCAGGCCGTGACAGGGCGGCTGACGTTCGGAGGGACGCCATCTCATTGGCGAATTGCTTTAGTTGGTATAAATTGTTGTAAACTGTGTAGATATCTGAGTCCAAAGTAACGGCAGCCCAACGTGCCGACTTCTAAGTCACGCCACACCATGTCTACTTCTTCGTGCACTCCTCGACTGCACACCACGCCCTGGGAGCGTTCGATTCATAACAGCCCCAAAGCCAGGAGCTTTGGGGCATCAACTGGCGTTCTGGGACTATGGCTGGGTGCACCTGATGTTACGCCTGACCACGTTCTTGCGGTTTCGCCGGGTCACGCCGATCTCATGGCCGCTTTGATGAGATCAAAATACCTGAGAGAACTCTGGTGCGGCCAGGCTACACGTAATGGCGACGCTGTAGTCCATCAAGTCCCCGCTGGATGGCAGGACAGTTCATTCGATCAGGGGTTCCGGTTTTGCACTGTGGGTACTTTGGCGCAATGGGATCACTCAGATGCATGGACATTGGCTTTGGTTACTGATGGTGCATCCTTTTCGGAGGGCTCCATTTCCCAGGCGAGGCTCGCAGTACAAACCTGGCAGTGTCAGTTTTTGAATCCTTCCGAGTTTGGTATATGCCAAGTGTTGTTGGGTGCCAATCTGAATGCGATTTCAACCGATTTTGGGATGAGAAAGCGTCTTCAAGCCTCACGGCATTGGCTTGATCGATTGAAATCCACGGTTTTCCCGATTTTTAGACAGCGGTTCAGTGACGTCGCAGATGATGTCAGCTACGACTTGTGTACCGTGGTCGATGGGGAGCCGCTCTGGATCGCAGTCCGCCGGACACGTGTTTTGCGGAGCGTGGAATCAACGCGATGGCACCTGACACTGCGCCCCTGCGATACGCCAGAGCTTTGCAGGGCTGGGCTGCTCGAAGACGAGCGGATTGCCCGAAGCGTGGGGCGTTTAGATCTTGGATTCTCCAGTGTTTTCAAGCTCGAAACATCCGCCAGGCTAGAAGGCATGAGCACGTTCCACTTTCAGCGTGTCTTCTCTCGAGCCGTTGGTGTAAGCCCAAAGCAGTACCAGCTTCTTAAGCAGATGATGGTCGCTCGGTGGTTGCTGCGAACGTGCTTTGCCCCGATTAGTACAGTCGCGGAGATGACCGGCTTTCAGAGTCACGGCCACTTCTCGGCCACCTTCTCGCGGCTAGTGGGTGCGACGCCAACTCGCTATCGGCACCGCACGATGGCTGCCCAGGAAAGACTTAATCACGATTGACTGATCATGCCTGCGGCTACCGAAACCGGGTGCCTAGTCACGTTTGTTATTTGCCATCGCAGCGGAGCATGTGAGATATGGGCCAATACGAACGTAAACCTTTGCCACGCTTGTCGCCAGTCCATTGCGTACTTTTTAGAGTTAGATTCGATCTGCCGAAACACCGACAGATGATGGAGTTCTCCGCGCAATCGCCATGTAGCTCGCTCTTCGTCGGAGTAACCGGTGCCAAGGTTTTCTTGGGGGCTTTTAAGCAGGATGCTGCCTCATGAGCATGAGTGTGCCTCCCCCCGACTTCTGGGACGAATACGAGCAGAGCGATCGGGCTCTGCGCTTGCGTCACGCCAAGTTGGGCTGCATCCTCACCATGGTGCTTATGCCCTCGGGCAGCACGCTGGACTTTCTGGTCTACCCCGATCTCGCGGGCTCTTTTTTTGTAGCCCGCGTAATGACGAACCTGGCACTAGCCTTGATCTTAGGGCTCCTGTTTCTCCCGCTGGGACAAAGATGCCTGGCGTTTTTGAGCTCCGCCTGGGTCATGCTCCCAGCGATAGCCATCGCGTGGATGATCTACTCATCCGAGGGCGTGCACTCCCCATACTACGCTGGGCTCAATCTCCTCATTATCATCGGTTGTCTCCCGATGCCTTACACGCGCGCCAAGGCGGCTGCCGTGTGCCTGTTAGTGACCGCCATCTATTTAGTCGCATGCTTCGCGCATGAAAAAAATGCTGGCATATCCGGACAATTGCTGAGCAACCTTGTTTCGATCGCGCTGATATCTATCATCGTTGTGACGTCATGTCACCTTTACCGCAACCGGCGGATAAACGAAGTACGGCATCGCTATGAGATGAGCGGGCAGAATCGGCGACTCGCTGAACTCGACAGGCTGAAGTCCGAGTTCATCGCCAATATCAGCCACGAGCTTCGGACGCCGCTGGCGCTAATCCTCTCGCCGATTGATCAGGTTTTGGAACGATCTACTGCTGACGACCCACAGAGAGATCGAGCCGATCTTGGGATAGCCAGGCATCACGCCCTGCGTTTGTTTCGTCTGATCGACCAACTGCTGGAACTTGCTCGCATCGATTCCCGTCAAACTGAGGGCCCCGACCAGTCCTCAACCCATGAACGGATTGATCTGGCCGCCACGGTCTCGGGGCTGACCAAGTCATTCCAAATCGCCGCCGCTCGACACGAACTGATACTTGCCTACGAAGGCTCCAAGGAAGGTCTCTGGATTCAAGCCGATGTGTCAAGCATCGAACGAATCGGCATCAACCTGATCACGAATGCGATTAAGTTTACACCCGCTGGAGGAAGAATCACCATCCAGGCCCAGCGCGAAGAAGGCGAGGCGATCCTTGAAGTCGAGGACACCGGGCAAGGCATCGCGGCCGAGCAGATCGACCTGATTTTTGATCGTTTCCGCCAGTTGGATCGCACAGCAAAGCGTGGATTCCAGGGTGCAGGCCTTGGGCTATCGCTTGTAAAAGAACTGGTCGAAGAGCTCCACGGAGCCATCACGGTGACCAGCAAACTGGGTAAAGGGTCCTGCTTTCGTGTGTCGCTTCCCTTATGGCGAGACGCAACCGCTAAGCCAACACCGGATACGACAATCACAACAAACACAGGAAGGCAGCAAGGTCCTGACCTTGCCAGAAGTCAACTCCCAGGGCCGCTCGAGCAGTACGGTCGAGAGGCATTATTGTCTTCGTTTTCCAAGGTAGCGGTGTGGAACAGCAAAGAAAACTCAATCGTGGGCGCGAGTGGTTCAGGGGTACCGCGCAGCACCGGGGAACGCCTACCCTGCGGTTACTCGAGTTCGAACAAGGATGACTCCCATCCGGTCGTGCTTGTGGTGGACGATGAACCGGATATGCTGCGCTCTATCGTTTCACTGCTTAATGGGCACTTCAAGGTCGTTCATGCCTCAAACGGCAAGGAGGCTTTGGAGATCGCCATCGAGCATCGGCCTGCTGTAGCAATGATCGACATGATGATGCCCGAGATGGGCGGCTACGAGCTGTGCGAACGATTGAAGTCCAACGGCTCTCAGCCTGAACTCAGAACGATCATGCTGACAGCACGTGATGGAGAAGACCTCAAGCTCAGGGCACTTCGGTCCGGGTTTGACGATTTTCTGACCAAACCCTTCCGGGGTGCCGAAGTCCGTGTCAGGATCCACAATCTGGCATCGATCGCTGAACTTGAGCGACGACTGCGTCAGCGGGGCGACGAACTGCAGCAGGCTTTGGACGATCTGAGACAAGCGCGTTCCGAGTTGATCCAGAACGACAAGATGCAAGCTCTGGGTGTCATGGCTGCCGGGCTACTTCACGAAATCAATAACCCACTCAACTACACCTTGACCGCGCTTCAATGCGCAAAACAGGGAGTCGTTGGTCAGCCCAACGTCGCCGAGATCACAGAAACGCTCGACGATATTGATGACGGGATGCGTCGTATCCAGAACATCATTGGTGATGTACAGACGTTCGCACATCCGGATCGGCTTGGCGAACAGCGACAGATTCAAATCCATCAGGTCGTGCGCACAGGCTTACGAATCGCGGGGCCGGCATTGGATGGGATCAGTATCGAGACAGAGGTTCCGGATGGGCTCGAAGCCATGGGCTCCGCCGGCCAGATCACCCAGGTTTTGGTCAACCTGCTTACGAATGCCGCCCGAGCGTGCCGTGAGGTAGACGATACGCGACACCCTACGATCTCTATTCGGGCTGGCCAACAGGACGATCAGGTCTTCCTAGCCGTCGAAGACAACGGCGTCGGCATGAGCCGTGATGTGATCGAACGGGCATCCGAGCCTTTCTTTACGACGCGTGATGTAGGTCAGGGATTAGGTCTGGGGCTTAGCGTCTGCAATACTATTATTCGTTCACACGGCGGCGCACTAGAGATACAAAGTACACCCGGAGAAGGCACCACGATGCTATTCCACCTGAACGCCTCCGGATCTGAAATGGGAGCTATGCAGCGTGACAAGCCATACGACAAACCCAACCGCAATCCTGTACGTCGATGATGAGGCCCAAGCACTCAAGTATTTCCGCAAGACGTTTGAGAACGAGTATGTAGTTCACACCGCTAGCAGTGTGGGACAAGCGAAGGACACCCTGCAGAAATTTGGGGAACGGATCGCGGTGCTGCTAACCGACCAGCGGATGCCGGGCGAGGTTGGCACCGAATTACTGGCCTATGCCCGAGACGAACACCCGCAAATCGTCCGGATGCTAACGACGGCTTATGCCGATCTCAATTCCGCGATTGAGGCGGTCAATGCCGGGCAAGTCCTGCGCTACATCAGGAAGCCGTGGGACATCCACGAACTCCAAGGCTTCATCCAGCAAGGGGTTGACCTCTATGAGCTTCGGCAAGAGCGTGATCAGCTCTTGAGCGAGAAGTTCAGCATTATTGAGAGCTCGCTCTGGATCGACCGTCTTCGGACTCTGGCCGTGCTTGGGGCCAGCTTCGAAGGGCAACTCAAGAACGTGCCGGCAGCGATCGATGGCTTTCTCAAGTACAGCATGGCCGCGGAACGGCGCGATGCGCATATGGATGCGGCCGGCTGGGAAGACCTCTGGGTGCAGACGATCAACGAGGGAGAGAGCTTGCTGGTGACAGCCGCGGCAGTACGAAGGATAGTTGGCTCACGGGGTGACAGTACTGGCTCTGCAGACGATGCGTACGTGCATTCGCTCGAGCAGCTCGTCCGACTTTTTTGCGTTGAGGGGTCGATCGATCTTGCAGGAAAGCCTGCGCCGAGCACCTATGGAGGAGACTTTGACTGGACAACCGTTCAGAGCGAGGATTCAGAGTGGAGCATGTGTCCCTCGGCATTGCTCCTGACCATCTTCCTGGTCGCTCACCATCTTGGATATAGACCCATACTCTCCTCGAAGGCATTTGAACTCGTCGAGGATGGCCCGCGGCAGCCGGTATCGCTCAAGGACATCTACATGGAAGCCTTTGCCGGCGTTGCCCTCTGCGAACTGTAAAAACTGGCCATGCATTTTCTTGTGCCGAAAATCGCCCAAGGTACCGCGCTTCTCGCCGCGTAGTCGTTCCTGCGATTTTCTTTGAAAATCAGGCAAATCTGGCCCCAGCGCATGGCCGCACACGCACCCGGTAACGACCGATTCAAGATTTTTGATGCAGAATAGTTGCTGCTACGATAAAGTGATCTGTGGATAGTCACTGCCCCCTGCCTGTTGATGGCGTTGGGCACAATTTTCATGCATCGCATTCTGGGCTCATGAGCCCAGAAGCCAACCGGGGACTTCACGATGGCACAGTCGCAGCAGCACGACACGCATCGCAACTGGATTCTTTGGGCAGCCGGCTGCGCGTTGTCTTTAACTGTTATCTACGGCTTGGTCGGCACTTACTGGTTCTTCAGCGGTCCGCCATCACCCTCGACGGCCCCGCCAGCCAATCTACTTGTCAGCCGTAGTGCGGATCTCGCTGAAGGCATGCAGCGCACCGATGAGCCGTTGCCGGAGACGCACACGTCGCCGGTCATCGCACACCGGTCAGGCAATGTCTACCTCGCGGACACGCCTTACCGCGTCACGGTCTTCCCGCCCGATGCGTCATCGCCAGCCCGGGCCGTACACCTTGGCACCGACCCGGTCTTGCAGTTGGCGCTATCACATGACGAGTCAACGCTATACGTGCTTGATGCCCAAGGCATCATCCATCGCCAGCGGCTCAATCATCAAGAGGACGATCCGGGGCAAATTAGGACCGCCGGGGCGTCCATCTTGGTACCACTGGATGCGGATCGCGTCTGCTGGCGAGACATCGACAACCAGTGGTACATGGCACGCCCGGGCGATACCCCCAAACCGCTAAGCGGCATCGAGGGACTGGTCGGCGCAGCGTCGCAGGGTGGTCTTGCGGTGGTGACCCGCACTTTAGGGAGCTCTGCCGAAGTCATAGACCTGTTTTCCGGGCAGGCCTATGGCACGGTATCACTCCAAGAAGGCCAACGGCCCATCGCGCTTGACGCGACGCCGGACCGTTCCACGATGGTTTTGGGCCTCAATGACGGGACCGTTGTCCATCTCGATGGCACGCGGGTCACCTCGACCACCAAGGTAGGCGTGACGCATCGTGCGATGCGCGTCCTGGTCGATGCCAAGGGGCATGCTATGGCGGTCGCTGCCGACGAGCTTGCGCTGATCGACGCCGAGACCATGGAAATCCACGCCAGCGTGAGTGCTCGGCAGATGCCCAGCCGTCCTATTATGGGGCTGCGATGGTTGCCGCAGTCTCACACATTCTCGGTCCTCACCGCCCAAGGGGTCACGACTTGGCAGCCGTGAAGCGGGCCTTCACGCTGGTCGAGGTCTTGGTGGTGTTGGCGATCATCGCTCTGCTGGCGTCAATCCTGTTCCCGATCTTCAGCCAGGCGAAGGAAGCGGCGTGGAGTGTGTCTTGCCAAAACAACCTGCGACAGATGGGGATCGCGTGGGAAGCCGTGATCCTAGATAACGGTGGGGTGGTGCCACACACCTTTTCGGTTAGCGTGAACCAATGGGACGGCCTGTTGGTGAAAGCTGCGGGCTTGGCCATCAATCCAAACGGCCCCACCATCGGATGCCCGATTGCACCGAAAGCCTTCGGCGATCTACCTCCGGTACTCACGAGTTATGCCGTGAACCCTTTATGGCGAGTCGATAAGCCCGCTGGTGATAACGAAGGGCAACCGTGGGGCAGGCTGGTAAGCCCCTCAACTTATCCCCTCTTTGCCGACGCGGCAGCGATCGCAACGCTGACACCACCAGCCCTTTTTAAGTACTTCGGCGTCGCCTACGGCACGGACTGGCGTATCGGATTCATCCACTCCGACGATACGGCCAACGTTGCCTATGGTGACGGGCATGTCGAGGCCGAGAAACGCGACGTGCTGCAAGTCGCGACCGACACGCTCGGCCGGCCACTCTGGTTGTTCAACCGCGACCCATTCGGCGACCTAGCAATGCTGCCATGACCGGCACGAATACGGCGAGGGTCGTCGGCTCAGGGATCGCCAGCGGGGTAGACGTCAGCACGACGGGGTCCTGGCTCGCTGCAATGCTGACGCTCAAAAAGAACGCCCCGCCGGGCATCGCGGTGTCGTTGAGCAGGGCCGTGTCTGCAGAGAGCAGCGATGCACTTGGCCCACCAAGCAGTGAAGCCGGTGCGGTAGCAAACGTCCCGCCATCGAGCTCAAGCAACATACCCGACCACGTGCCGGGGGTATCGTTCAGTGCTTGCAAGGCGAGGGCTACGAATGACTCGTCGGGCCTTAGGTCCAAGAAGATGTCGGCGCTGTCCGTGGCAAAGTACAGCAGGGCGGCGGATGGCGCCGCGCCCGGCAGACTTCCGATATCGATCGCCGATCCCGTGATGAAGATGGACTCCACGGCATACGCAGGTGCGCCGGCAGACCAGGCGAACATCACGAGAGCAAGATAAAACTGTTTCATCCTTCTCCTCAACGCAGAAATGGTTAGGATATCAGCCTTAGGGCTTATTCCCAAAATTATTTCTGAAAGGGTGACGAATGTCTCTTCCCGCAAGCCTAAAAGCTTCATTCACTGCAGGCACGCCGGCCTCCGTCGGCCAAGACCTCAACAGAATCGGAACCACCGTGTTCTACTTCGGTACCACCGGGGCGTTCTCCTCCGCGACGCTGCAAAACCCTGGGGGTACTGGGTACTCATTGACCGTGATCAATTCCGGAGGCGTCTCGCCCTACCCAACGCCCGCCTTCGCATTGCCCAAGTCAGACTCGGACCCCTCCAATCCAGTCGGCACGTATAGCGATACGATCGGCGGCACGACCATCACCGCACAACTTCTCCCCGCCTGACTCCTGTCCTGGCCTAATACCTCCGCTCGCCCGCATGCCGTTCGGCAAAGCTCGGGGCATACGCGAGAGCGGTTCGGGATGTCGTCTTTTGCCGAGCGGTCATTGAATGCGCCAACAGTGCTCTGTTGGTCACGGCCGAATCGTACCCCGGGCATAGGTTCTTGATTGCGGATGTCTGGCGCGGGCTATTTTCGGGGGGTGGGCCCACATGTCGTTCCTCGCGTAATTCGCTCTGGATTCACGCGGCTTTTCGGTGGTAGTGATTGAGTAGCCCCCCGAGCATTCGCTCTCGCTGAATGATGCCTTTAGAGCGTTTTCCATCACGACGTCCCGTACCCGCATGAGGCGAAGTGGTTTCGGCACTCTTTTGCGGTGACGGTTTGGAGCAGGCCCGCGAGGGTGTCGGCGATGCAGAGCAACGACCGCGGCCGCAGGCGTCGCGTCCCCGCCTTGACCTTGCTCCAGAGCTTCTCGATCGGGTTGAGGTCAGGGCTGTAGGCCGGCAGGAACCACACCTCGGCCCAGGCCGACTCGATCGCGTCGGTCACCGCCGCGGACTTCTGGCTCGAGAGGTTATGCATCACCACCACGTCGCCGGGCCGGAGCGTCGGGGCCAGGCATTCCGCGGCGTAGCCCTCGAAGGTCGGGCGGTTCATCGGGCCGTCTAACACCGCGGTGACTTACCGGACTACCCCATTCACGCGGATCGCCGAGATCAGCGTGGCCGTCTTCCAATGGCTGCCCCCGGAACGGGGCGTGTGGTCGGTGCGGCGTTGGCCTTCTTCCGGGGGCGTGGCGATCGGCCGTAGAGCCGGGTCATGTTGCTCTGTACCCTCCGATCCGTCGAGGAACACCAGCGACGCGGGATCGATAAACCGCCGGGCGATGCCGGAGTTCATGCGACGCTCCACCACGTCCGGCCGCCGCTGCTCCGAGGCGATCAGCGACTGTTTTTTGAGCGTCAGCCCCAGCCGGTCAAGCGCCCGGCTCACGGTCGATAACGCCACCGGCACGCTCAGCCTGCCCCGCAGCTCCCGCAATGTCAGCCCCGGCTCGCACGCCAACGCCTCACGCAGCGTGACCAGGTCGGCCTCGGTGAGCTTCGTCGGCCCGCGGTGCCCGCCACGCTCAGGCTCCAGCCGCCCCTGTGCCGCCCGGCGTCGACACGACCCGCACCGTCTTCTGATCGGCCTCGAAGCGTCGCGCGACCGACGTGACCGTCTCGCCCCGATCTAACGCCGCCACGATCTTCCGTCGCAGGTCCATCCCGTACACGCTCATCCACGGCCTCCATGCCAGAATACCGCGTTGTACCCGCCGGGACGTCAGGGCGCAAACCGCTCTAGCGTTCGGCGACCCATCGCCTGGGCACGACCTCGAAGCCCTTGGCGTCGTCACTCCGCTTGATCACCTCGACCTCTCGCCCCCAACGCTCGGCGATCCACGCGAAGCCGTCGCCCGAGTACGCCCCGTCGGCCCAAGTCTCTTGAGACGGTGGTATAAGCCGAGGATGCTGATCAGCACGTCCTTACCGCCGCAGTGTTCGGGCGTGTCGGTCCCCGTGACCACCACGCCCAGGATCAGGCCGAGCGTATCGACGACCAGGAAACGCTTGCGGCCAAGGGTCTTCTTTCCCGCGTCGTAGCCGTGGGCTCCTCTTTGCGTGGCGCATCGGTCTTGACCGTCTGCGAGTCGAGCGACCCTGCCGAAGGCGTAGGCATACGACCGACATTGCGTCGGACCTTCGCCCGGAGCTTGTCATGGATGCGTTGCCAGGTGCCGTCGTCGTGGAACGTACGAAAGTAGTGGTAGACGCTCGACCGCAGCCCGAAGTCGCGGGGCAGCATCCGCCAAGCGTTGCCGGAGCGGTTGATGTAAAGGATGGCGTTAATGATCCGACGCATGTCGGTGCGGCGGGGCCGGCCGCCGGGCAGCGGCTTAGGGATCAACGGCTCTATGAGCGTCCACTGCTCATCGGTCAGGTCTGACGGGTAAGACATCCGTGTCATAACCCCTTCCGCGGCTCAACTGGCACTTCTCGTACACGCTCTCAGGCCTTGCGCTGCTATTGCCAGCTACTGGCGACTTGTTTCATCAGATCGACGGCAAGGTAGCTTGCAAATTCTTGAAGTGTAATAGGGTTTAACACGTTGTGCGTCGTTCGTGTTATAGGCTCCCAGCCGTCAGGACCTGCTCGATACGTGGTTAGGTCCACTCTTTCGCTCTGAATATAGTCAGCCGCTTGGATCCAATCGGTCTGGCCCAGTGAAAGACCCGTCTGAGTCTCTGTCGCGCGGGCCATCAGCACGTAATCTTTATCTTGCCGTTTCTCCATCAAGAGCTCAATCATGATTTCGGCACCATTGGCACTGGCGAGTGCTTCAACCTGCTTGGTCGATAACGAACCATCCGACTTACCTTGCAAATCGCCTCCTGCTGCTTGATTGCGCATGATGACGCGCAGATCAATCATCTGTGCGCCGGCAGAACGCATCCGATCGCCAAAGCCTTTCTCCAGCTGGCTTCGGGCATGTAAGGTAAATTCGGGCAGAAGACTGACTGGATTGTTTTTGGCGGTGTAGGTCTCTCCTTCAGGCGTAACAAATTTCTCTTTGATCACCCATTCACGGACCTCACCGTCCAACTCTCGGCCGAGAAACACAACCATCCGGGGACGGTTGTTTGCTCGGTAAAGTTCTGAAAACTCACCAATAGTCTTCGCAGCGCTCGATTCGAAATGATCGCGGTCGAAGCCGTGCCTTGTAACAACACGCTGATCCTGCGGTTTCGCTGGCGATTCGTCCTGCCCCACTTCGGTCCGCGTCGGGGGCTGGGTGGGCGAGACGCCTGAAGGAGGCCTCGTTGCGGGCCTGGTGATCGGCGGGGCCGATTGATGGTGGCTTCCAGGCGGCGGGCTCTTAATGCCTTGCGCGAACTGCGGCGACTGGCTTGGCGGTGGGGGCTGAGTCGAGGCGCACCCGGCACTCAGCAGAGTAGCGGTTAGGAAGAACGCGCCCGCCAAGAACACATCAAACTTGGAAATCGCCATCGTGTGCACCTTTAACTAAGCAGTGTGGGCAGGATCTTGTGGGATCGTCGGGATCGGGTTAGACCGACCAAGCCTGGACAAACCCGGTCGATACCAGTGATCTGCTTGCGACACACCATCCTTAGAAAACGGGTTGAACGTATGGCTTTGGTCGGAAGGCGTCGGCGGAGGTGGAGGCGGAGGAGGAACGCTGCCGCGTGGCGTCTCGCCATCCATGTACGTGGCCTCACATCCCATCAGAACCAGCGCCAGGCACGAAACGCCCAGGAGCCTTTGGGCGTTACGCCAGAGGACGAAGCGGATCATCAGAGCCCTTTCACTTCGATGTAATAGAAGCCGACGTCCTCGACGGTATTGAGGCTGAAGGCTTCATAAGCAGCTATACCACCACTGGGATCAAGAAAGACTTGTTCCCAAGCGGTCGGCGGCTCCAGCGGAGACTGGTCGCGACGGAAGAAAGTCGTTCGGACCTGGATTGCCAACGGCCCGGTTGTACGGTTTTGTAGGGTCGCCCAGGCGCGGACGGTGTTGGTCGCGGTCAGGCTTGCGTTGTGCGCCTGCACAAGAATCCGGCTCTGTCGGCCACGCTCTGCGCCACGCCAGTCCTGAAGCCGGCGGTCGATAATCTGCACCGAATTGAACTCAAGGACCTGACCCGTGGTGGTCGGACGCCGTACTCCTTCGGTTCCTCCTTCATATTGGACATACCGGTTCTGGCAACCAACCGTGACCGCAAGCACCACCGTGCAAAACAAGGATGATGTCAATATTCGAGCAACGGTCATAATTGGACTCCAAATTAATGCTAGAGCGGCACAAAGCCTCACGAGCCTTTGCCATCACTCCCGGTAGAATGCGACTTAAACCAATAGAGGCCATGGCCCTTCGCCCACTCTTTACGCAGCACGGGATTCCGGTCAGAGATCACTTCACCTGTTTTATCGAGAACATTAATATAAACATCGTCTGATTCAGACAGCTTTGCGGTGTACAACATCACTCGGTCGGGCAGGTTGTCCCAATAACGATTGTCGGCCAGCGGGGTATTGTTGATCTGCGAGGCACTGGAAATCAGCGTCGCCGCTGCGAATCCACCAGCGATCGAGCCTCCGATCGTTGATGAGCCCAAGAACGGGTTGGCCAGCGAGATGCCTTCCGCAACACGACTGGTCCCCGACGCAAACTGTGACACCTGAGCGAACTCGATGCTCTGACCCGTCAGGATGTAATCGATCTCACGGGTACCCCGCGTCACCGACTGGCGGAAGATATCCGCACCCAGCAGCATCCCGTGCGTACCGTCAGGCAGCAGCGCGGAAGCCGAGTCATCCGCGAAATCACGGCCACGTCTGAACTTCAGTTTTCCCCCGCCCAACCCGTCGCGTACCTTTCGCGGTGCCCGACCTAGCTCGGCAATGATCAGCGCGTTGTGATCCGCGGCCGGTGGTACAAGCTCCGGCCGAAGGGCCTGGGCGGCCTCGAAAGCTTGGGCTGCTCGCTGGTCGTCACCAATCAGTTTTGAACACCAACCTTGTAGGTACAGCAGCGACGCAAAGTCCGAGCGTGCATCTTCAGACTCGGCCACCGCGTCCTGGTAGAGCGCCGAAACAAAATACGGCCGCGCCCCATTTGGGTTGCCTTCAGTCAGCTCAATCAGGCCGCGGTACCAATACGCCATCGAACGCTCGTACGGCTCACCCCGAAAGTCCTTGGCGACCTCGGTGATCCGCTTGCGTCTGAGGTCACGCTCGAGGCTCGCGTCGCCTGTATGGATCACCTCGATGAACGCCAAGACTCGGTCCAGCTGCTCCTTCGCATAAGCATCGTCCCCCCTCTCGAAGGCCAACAGCCCCAGGTGCATCCGATGCAGACTTTCGTTGCGCTGGCCCTCGGCGAGCAGCTTCTCTGTACGAGCTCTGGTGTACAGGGGGGCCCCAGACATCTGCTGGGCCAGCATCTGTTCTGTGACTTCTTGTTTCTCGAACACCACGTCACGCGGGACACAGCCAGTGCTCAGCGCACCCGAAACAAGACAAACACCAATCCATACCCTAGATATCATCTATGTGTTTCCGGTTTTTACGCCTAGCGGTAGAGGATGGAGTTCTGGCCTTCCTTGAGAAACGTGTACTCATCGCCCCACAAGATGCCGCCGGTTTCGAGATCCAGCAGTTCGAAGTTGTACCTCACGTAGTTCGAGACACCGCCGCCCTGATTCGCCTGCCGCAGGTCGGTGATCCGACCGGTCAAGCGGTAGTCAGCAGCCAGACGGTTGCGTGACATACCTAAAGACCCGCTGTCGTAGCCACCTTCACGCTTCTTCGTCCGCGCCTCATTAACCGCGGCGAGATTACGCTCCGAGACCAAGATCAAACGGCCGTTGGCCGCCCGCAGAACCCTGGTCCGCAACGCGTCAGCAATCATTCCGACGTCGACCGTCTCACCCGACGCATTCGTGATGTATTTGCTGTCCAGGATGATCCGAGGCGGGGCTGCGGCACCACCGACTGCCGGGTGCCGAAGCATAGAGGCTGCCATCTGTGACGCGATCGTCTCGATATCACGTGCTTGTGTATTGACCGTGCTGACCGCAGAATTGTCTGTACTCCGATAGTTGCTCTTCGTACCTAAAGGGTTGGTGTTGGGCCGACCGTCATAGGTCGTGTGGCAGCCGGCAACTAGAAATGCAGGCATCAGTGTCAAGAACAACCTGGTAAGACATCGAGACGGGCGGTTTTTCATAACGGGTCCGATCGAAACAGCGGCAAGCTTACAAAGGCTCGGACACAAGACAGTAACCAATGGCTTTCGCAAGCGACGACTCCTCGCCCGCTCACCGAGCATGCCACGTAATTTTCGCAGTGTAACGGCCCAGGGCTTGACCAAATGCAATGGTCGAATTCTTCGCTGCTACCGCGGGTGCATATTCGAGGTCTACAGGCACCAATGCTTGCTCTTGCCCCCAGGTTTTGCCACAGCGTTGGTCCATGTCATGCCTAGTCATCGTCGCCCAAGGCCAGCTTGCGGGGAGCGGACTTGAGTGCTTTGATGTATCGCTTGTTAAGGTCGGGATAGATTCCTGAAGTAGCCTTAAAAGCCGATTGATAGTCTTCATGCGTGCTGTGGTTCACGTACATCCAGACCGCCAGATCATCAATCGTTGCAAAAGACTGGTCGGAACTCTCTTCGATATAGCTCATGCCGCCCGCAGCCTTGATCGCAATCTCGCGACCGATCGCGTTGCCGGCCATATTCCCGACAATCCCACCCACAAACGGGATCTGGTTAAGGGCTTGCTGGCCGGCCATGGCCCCGACCGTCCCCCCAATACTCGCTGCAGCCGACGTGTTAATAGCCTTGGTCACCCAAGGGGTCAGGACATCATCCTTGGTGTAAGGTGCCATGAACTTTCCCGAGTTATTCGGGATCGGCCTTGGCGAAACCAACTCATTTGGGGCGGGAGGTGGGCCGAAAGAGCAGCCGCCCTGGGTCATTACAACCATCAGAAGTACCGCGCACGATAGAAATGAGCTGGTTTTATCTCTCGCCATCAAAAGACCCTCGAACTAGATGTAGTAATGGATCACCACTTCACATGAGTGATAATCCCAGACCAAAATTTTCAACTACCAAGTATTTCACAGGCAACCAGGCGGCAGTATACTCCTAAGGCCCTAGCCTGCAAGCCAATATTTTTCTTTTTTTCGCTCACGCCGTCAATTCCGACGAGGGACATTCCGTTATGAAGCCAAGCGATTTTTCCCGGCCCTCAGAAACCACTCTCGGCCCCGGCTATACGCGGGTCGATCTGGACGACTTGACAGGCCACCAGCGAGCCAGAGTTGTCATGGAGCTTAAAAAGAACATGAGCTTTCATTCCGACTCCTCATCACTTTATGCAAGATCGAGCTTTGAGTTGCGTCGCTATGAGAATGGATCGATCGGCATTATTTCACACCGAGCACGCGCGGGTACTGGAGACCTATCCGCTGATGCCAGTGCCGATATTTCGGCCGGGCGACGGATAGATCAGGCCGCTATAGCTTCCGAGAGGCAGAGGGGTACCGACGATTGGTTAGACAAAACGAGTAGCGGCAGATTCCGTGACACTAACTGGAATCTTGGCGGCAATGCTCATGCTGGAGGATCGATAGAGGGAGGTTCATATGAGTATCAGTTTACCAAAGTCGATATCGAAGGCGATGCTTTTACAGCACGATTCAATGCATCCACAATGAGTGCAGGAGCACTGGCAAAGGCTGAGGCGTCACTATCAGAAATCAATGTAAGTGGCGGTGTTAATGCAAAGGTAATGCTGGCCGAAGTGCAAGGATGCCTCTCAACCACTCTCAGCTTCGAGGATGATGGCAGAGGTAAGTTTAATGGTCTACAGGGCGGAGCGTGTCTTGATGGCGGAGCCGGTGTTAAGGCCGAGGTGACAGTCGAAGCCAGTCTTGAAGACGGCGTTAAGTACAAAGTAGGAGGCGCGCTCGGGTATGGTGGAGGCGTTCAAATTGAGTCAAAACGATACGACAGGCCTACCGATGCAGAAGCCGACAGATTTTTAGAACAAGCGCAAAGCAAAGGCTTAATCCAACTCGATCGTAATGACCCGCCGGCGAGTATGACCTCAGGTGGCTTGAGTAATCTCAGAGAATCGGGTAACGCCAGTGCCTACGGATTTGACAAAAATAATAACATTATTCCTCTGAAGCCTATGCCTGAAGGGGGCAAACTTGATGACTCTGCAGTCCAGCCCCCCAATTACACCCCAGCCGAACAGCCTCAAGACCGTCTCCAACAGTTAATCAACCCACCACCTGCGCCTGAGCAATTATACACCCCTGGCCCCGCGTCGAACGCCGACTCATCGACCCAAGCTCCCGCAGCAGCATCCGAAGTTTCAGCCGATCCTCCCAGCTCAGCCTCCCGGGCTTGGGTTGATCCCAACGATAAAGACGGGTTCATCAACGTGGTGGACCAAGACAATAACTATCAACGCATGCTCCTTGATCATGCCATTGAGCAAGGCCACCTCCCGCAGGGCACCACGGCCGACGACCTCACCCGGTACAACAACGCCGAAGACCGGTTTGAAAACGATATCAACACCAGCGGTCGGTTCCAGGACCGCGACAAGGCGATCGAGCAGACCCAATATCCCGATGGCGGACCTGTGACCCCGGGCAGCCGGAACGCTGGGCAGCCCTTGCAAGACCTGCAGCAGATGGTCCACGAGGGCCAACAGCAGCTCGACGAACTGAGCATCAGCAACCAGTCCGGCCAGGACCGGCTCTCTCAAATCGATCAGGCCAACGAGCAAGCCCAGCAAAGTGTCGGCGAGATCGACCAGTCCAGCACCGACATCCAAGGCAAGATGGATCAGGCCAATGCTGGCCTAGAGACGATCGCGACGAACCGGGACGAATCCGCCCAAAACCTGGAGCAGATGCGTAGCAACGCAGATCAGGCGGAGGATTCGGTTTCAACTTCCCAGAGCGCTGCTGAAAGAATCAACGAAAGCGAAGCGAGAACTCAGGAAGCCGAGCAACAAATTGATACGTCCAAAGACAATCTCGCTCGTGCAGAACAGGAAGGCAATCAATCCCGAGACAACCTTGCCCACGCGGAGCAGCAAGGGCAGCAGTCCAAAGATCAGCTCGCAGCGGCGGAACAGGAAGGCCAGGCTTCGAGGGATAACCTCGCCACCTCCGAGCAGGAGGGCCAAGCCTCAAAAGAGAACCTGGCGACCGCAGAACAGGAAGGCCAGCAATTCAAAGACAACCTCAGCGCCGCCGAACAAGAGGGGCAGCAGTCGAAAGAGAACCTCGCCACCGCGGAACAGGAGGGACAGCAGTCCAAAGACAGCTTGACGACAGCTGAACAGGAAGGCCAAACCTCCAAAGACAATCTCGCCACCGCCGAGCAGGAGGGCCAGCAATCCAGCGACAACCTCGTCCGAGCCGAACAGGAAGGCCAGGTCTCGAAAGACAATCTGGCATCGGCGGAACAGCAAGGCCAGCAGTCCAAGGACAACCTCGCTACTGCGGAACAAGAAGGACAGACCTCGAAAGACAACCTCGCATCGGCGGATCAGGAAGGCCAAGCGTTTAAAGACAGCCTCGCCACCGCAGAACAAGAGGGTCAACAGTCCCGAGACAGCCTCGCCACAGCAGAGCAGGAAGGGCAGGCCGCGAAAGACAATCTCGCCACCGCTGAGCAAGAAGGCGATCTGTCGAAAGAGAACCTCAGGTCTGCCGAGCAGGAAGGAGAACTCTCCCTGAACAACTTGGCCGCTGCTGAGTTGGAGGGTGAGACCTCGAAAGAGAGCCTCGCCACCGCAGAAGCGGAAGGCTTACAGTCCAAAGACAGCCTCGCCACCGCCGAGCAGGCGGGCGAGCAATCCAAAGAGAACCTCGCGGCGGCGGAACAAGCGGGTGAGCAGTCGAGACAGAATGCAGCCGACGCCGAGCAAGAAAGCATTGAAGCCAGGGAGGGCACGCTCGAGAACGAAGACGCGTCCAAGGACAGTTCTTTGAAATCCGAAGAGTCCTCGGTCGAATCGGAAGCCTCGGCCGAGGCTTCCGCCGAATCGGCGGATAAGTCCCAAGCCAATGAAGAAGCCACCGCCGACTCCGCCGCCAACGCAGAAGTCTCCGCAGAAGCGTCCGCCAACGCGGAAACAGCATCCGAAGCTTCCGCTTCCAATTCCGAAGGATCTGCGGCCGACGCAGCGATCTCTTCCGATGAATCCGATGCGTCGGCAATCGATTCGGCGGGCTCGGCTGAAGAGTCGAGTACGTCAGCCAATCAGTCGGCTTCCTCGGCCATGCAATCGGATACCGGCGCAGCCCAGTCGATCACCTCCGCCGGTTTATCCGAGAAGGCCGCGATCTCCGCTCAAGCGTTAGCCGGGGCAACGGAGACCGAACGCGACAAGGCGACCGAGGCCTCGACCGATGCTGAGGGGCGCGCTGACGACTCGGATCAGTCCGCACAGGACTCCGATCAATCGGCGGAAGCCTCGTCGCAATCGGCAGAGCAATCCGAAGAAAGCAAACAGAACTCGGAGCAAGCCGCGACGGAATCGCGGAGCCAGATGCAAGATGCGACGGGCTCTGCGGTCGAATCAGAGGCGCAGAAAGACGCTTCGACGGAGGCGGCGGAAGAATCATCCAGCCAGCAAATGCTGGCGACCCAGGCCCGCGGATCGGCCGACAGCGAGCGCGATGCCACTGCGCAGGCGAGGCAGGAAGCGGATCGGTTGGTTGCCGAAATCGTGCAACTCCGATCGCAAGCGGAAGAAGAATTGCGGATGGCAGCGCAGGCCCGCCAAGACGCCGAAGCCGAGGCACAGGAAGCCGCTGCCCAAGCCCAGGCGGCGACCGACTCGGCACGGGAGGCGTCCGAATCGGCGACGCAAGCGGAACGCTCGGCACAGGAAGCCGAGCAACATGCCAACCGCGCCCAAGCGGCCGCCGACCGTGCAGAATCCGCGGCCGCTCAAGCCGAAGCTGCGGCACAGGCCGCCTCCTCGGCGGCTTCGGCAGCTTCCTCAGCAAGCAGTTCCGCCAACCTCGGGAACTTCATGGCATGAGCGATCCGCAACACTCGACCGATCTCAACCCCGAAGACGACACGCCCGCCTCGCTCCCCGGGCGGGCCGACAGCTCGGACCGCGCCCCCGCGATGCCCGGAGCCAAGCTGTTTTTCGAGTCGGGTGAACGCTTCGCCGACCGCTACATCATCCGTGAGCGGGTCGGGTTCGGTGGGAATGGTGCCGTCTTCCGGGCGACCGACTCGGTCCGCGAACGCGATGTGGCGATCAAGATCCTTCTGCCCCTTTCGTCGAGTGACGAGCGCGCCCGTCGCAGGCTCTTGGCCGAAGGACGCATCGCGACAGAGTTGAGCCACCCCAATATTGTCAATGCGTACGACGTTGATGAATCCGGCCCTTTCGTCTACGTCACGATGGAGCTGCTGACCGGTACGACCCTCCGCGCCGATATGGCTAAGCGGCAACGCACCGCCCGGCCGTATTCCATCAACGAGTTCCACACCATCATTGGTCCACTGGGCAGCGCACTGGAATACGCTCACCGCACGGTCTGTCACCGCGACATCAAGCCGGAAAACATCTTTGTCTGCGATGACCACACGCCGAAACTGCTCGACTTCGGCCTGGCCCGATCGATCGCTGACCCCGGCTCCATACCCTCCAACGCCTACTCCTCGCTGGGCTACCGCGCACCCGAAGTCGGCGAAGACACACAGCCCTCTCCGCTGCACGACCAGTACTCGCTGGCATGCGTGGCCTACGAGATGCTTGTCGGCCGGTCGCCTAAAGGAGCGACCGTGCCGCCGTCCTCACTGCGCAATGGGATCCCGTCGACGATCTCCAAGGCGGTTATGAAGGCGTTATCGCCCGACCCCGACAAACGGTTCCGTGATGTCCAGTCATTCTCCAAAGCACTTCAAGCTAAACCCTCAAGCATGCCTTGGGTGCGCAGCGCAGCTGCAATCGGGCTGGCGGCGATCATCGTGGCGGGTTTCTTCTTCTCCACGAATTGGACAACGTCAGCGCCATCCGCGGAAAAAGAAGACCTCACGCCCAAGCAACTCGTTGAGAAGATCAATACCGAGCAGATCGACGGTCAAGCTGCCATCAAGCGGATCCGTGCCGCTGAGCGGTTTAGGCAACAGGCGACCGAGCTTTCTGCCCCGATCGAGCTCACTTCCCCCTCCGCCCAGATCCAGTACGAACATCAACGCGACTGGCGTTTGTACGCAGCGGCCAATCTCGAGAGCCTCCCTCTGTGGGATGATCGTGAGAACCGGATCATGCAGTTCGAGACTGCGTTTGCCGCGTACCAGCAAGCCATCCCCGATGAGGGGCAGCTCGACGACGAACGGCTCAATGCGATGCTTGATGAGTTGCAGGCCGCGGTAAGCCCATTAGCTGAACTCGCTGAAGCAGTACAGATCATCGAATCACAGGCCAAACATACCGCCGCATTACAGCTGATTGAGAACCGGATTATGCCGATCATCAGCGAGAGCAGCGACACCGCCCGGCGTGCCACTGAGTTAATGCAGCAACCCGACCCCGAGACACCGTATTCGCTCGGTGTCGCAACCTCGGAGATGCTGGCGTTTGCCAATGAACACCTCTTGGCTGCGCATGCCAACAGCCAGATCGCAAGCCTCGCACAGACCAAGGCCAAGGCCATGGATCAGTACAATAAGCTCAAGAATCTGGCCCAGACCCCACCGGCCACGATCGACCTGGCTCCTGCCTTGTCTGAGGCCGACGCCCTCTTGAACATTGCGAATCACGCGGAACAGCGTGCCGACCAACGCATCGCGATCCGGGACTACCAAGCCTTGGCCACCTTGGCGGCCACTGCAGCGGCCGGGTACAAGCGCGATATGTCAGGCCGTGCAACAGTACTAGCCACAGCCGACGATGCGGGCCGGGTCCCGATCATTGAAGCCGTCCGCAACGGGGATCAGATCGCAACCTCGGTCTACATTGCCGGTGACGGGTCGCTGGATATCACCAACGGTAAAGGCGAGACCCTACTGCTCGTCGCGATCGAATCCGGACAGAGCCGGCTTGCTCTAGACCTGATCCGGGAAGGTGCCAATATCAACACACGCACGCTGGACGGCAGGACACCGCTGCTCTTGGCCATTCAGGCAAACGACCACGCCATCGCCACCGCGCTGCTCGAAGCCGAGGCGTCGATAACGATCAGCAGGGAAGACGGCTCCACGCTGATCGACTTCGCAGTGATGAACGGCAACGCCAAGCTAGCGAAGAAGCTCAGGGTTGCAGGTGATAACCCTAACCTAACGTCCATCGAGAACGCTGCTGGGATTGCCTCTGCTCACCAAGCCGTCGCGGCAAACAAAACGGCTTATATAGACGCTTTGGTCGCGGTGCACGGCGAGTTGGGAGATTTACCGAAAGACCGCGTGCCGATCCTGGTCACTGCCGCTGAAGCGGATGCCGAGGAGTTGATCCAGAAACTGATTGATGCCGGTGCCAACCCTCGGGTAGCGGGACCCGGTTTGGATACGCCGCTGCACGCTGCTGCACGCAAGAACGCGACCCAGGCGATCCGGGCCTTAGTTGACGCCGGAGCTGAAATCCATGTGAAGAACAAGTTCGGTATCACCCCGATAGATGCCGCCCGCATCAGTAAGAGCGAGGAATCGCTCGCTCTCCTAAAGCTACTCAACCAGCACTAGCGGACCGCCTCTGGAGAACGATGTGCCCGATCCGGTCCATGATCTCGACAACTCGATGATTGCATGGCGGCACGCCGTCTCAGAAATCGCGGACGCCGAACACTTCCCCGATCCTGGGCCGCTGCTGACAATCCCTCCACACCCCATCGTTTTGATCGTCGCAACCAAGCCGGCAGAGATTTTCCCGACACTCACACACCTGATCGGACCGGATCATCCCGTTTTTCAGACCCACGCTCCCCCGGACCTCCGTTATTACCAGATCGCGCTCGGCGTCGATCCGCCCCCCCCGAAACAAGTCATCAGGGAACTCTGGTCACGCGACACGCAGATCACACAACCCGAGTGGGAGCGGCACTGCCTGGCCCACGACGGCAGTCCGTACCTGAGTGTCCGTGCTATCCCCGAAAAGCCGGTGCGTGGCCTGATGTATCTCGCCATGACCCCATTGGCCGAAACCCCGCCTCTGCCCGCTTGGACTGTTACCCACGCGATTGTTCTTTTGCCCGGCGACGGATCGGTGCAGCCGTCGTTCGCCGAGCAGATCACCGCTCGGGCTGCTGCGGTTTGGTCGGGTACCGCTTCCTTCAACGAGGCTCACCGGCTTATCGGGGCTCACGGCCTGCAATCCGAAGACCTCCCGCAGACTGTCGAAGCGTTGCTCGGCAAGGATTCGCCCGCGCATGCGGTCTACAAGACTTGGGGTGGGGCACGACTGGCCAACGACAGCAGCACCAGAATCGAACGATACGCCGACATCCTCGCCGCCCGGCGTGCACGCATCCGCAATTTCACCGACCGCATGTCTTTCGAAACCGGTGTACGGCAGGCACGTAAGCGGCTGATCGCGTCGATCAAATCAATCTTGAGCAAAGAGGTACAGCGTATCGAGATGCTGCTGTCGGATTACACGACCAACACCTATACGATCGATGATCCGGCATTTTACGAATTCGAGTCCGCCGTCAACGCGCTGCGTGAAGACAACCTGCTGATCAAATCCGGCAGGAGTAAACGTATGGCCACGCTCACGCCGAGCACCGCCTCGAAGCTCGGCGAGATCGAGGCCGACGCTGTCCAACACATCGATCGTCAGGTGGAACAACGTGTGCATGAGATGATCTCAGATCTGAACCACCGGCTCGCAGCGGAGGTCGCCGAGCAGCCCAATAGCGGGATCGAGCTCCACCCGTTTGAGCTTGAGCCCTTCAAGACATCCGACTACACGCCGATCTCTTCAGACAACCGGATGAGCTTTGAACTGCCGGCAAAAGGGTTTTTTGCCCGGCTCAAGGAAGGACGCCGGACGGTCTTCTCGATCCTGATGATCTTCTCGATCGTGGCGGGAACCGTTGGCATCCGCCGTGACAACCTCTGGGTCGCGCTGGTGATGCTGCTTGTGTTTGTCGGGGCTGTGATAGCCACGTTCTGGACCTGGAAGCTCGACGTCAACGAGCGGATCGACAAGGAGCTTGAGAAGTACCGGAAAGATATCCGTACCCGTATGGACCGTGCCCTGCGTGAACGCAGCCGGGGTAGCAGCACCGCAGCTCGCGTGGCGATGATGGACCTGTCGCGCCGCGTGGAGCAGCACCTCGATATTGTTGACCGCGACATGGAAGACCTCGAACGTATGGAATTGACACGTCTTCGGTCCATCACACGCGAGCTCGATCAATCACTGCGGAAGGCCGAAGCCATGGTTGCCCCAGCGAGGACGGTAAGCCAAGCCTTGCGAGACGCTGCGGCCAAGGCTCAGGAGCACGTCAGCGCCGAGCTCCGCAACCTGACCGATGCGGCCGCGACCCGATGAATGCCATTGCCGTTGCCATCACGGATAGCTCGATCGCCGCCGCGATCGTCGAGCCGCAGCAGCCGGCACGCCCATTGGCCATCTCACCGCTCGGCTCCAAGAGTCAGCCACTGCTCCTCTTGGATGACCCGGGCATCACCCATGTCTTCGATCGCGCCCAACAGATCGCACAAGACACGACGCACCAGCACCAGTTCGAGCCTTATGTGCCCGATCCGGGACGTGCCGATCACTGGTCGGCCGTGATCGCGGGCATTGTCGAACAGGTCCTGGCTTGTATGCGAATGGTCAAGATGAGATTGTTCATCGCCACCAGCTTCGCAGACGATCCGTTACCACTCGGGGCCATCGCTGCAGTTCAGCCGAATATCACTGGTGTCATCGAACTCGGCGACTCCATCCGCTCTTGGATGAGCCTCACCGGGAATCGTGACCTCGTCATCCTCAGCCGGCAAGGATTCACAATCGGAGGTACTCGATTACAGCTTGGCGAATCACGCGCCGCATCAGAAACTCACCAGGCACAGATCGAGTTGGAGCCTCTCGCACAGGCGATCGTCAGCCACAGCCTCATCGACAGCCCTGCCAGCCCCGCAGACATCCTGCGCAACCCCCGCTGGATCCTGACCCAATTCGCCAAAGCCTTGGACCCAGCCTCTCCCGTAACCGTCAGTCTGAACGGCTCGATCGTGGGTCTCGACCGAAGCCGATTCGCAACAAGCCAGTCCCTCAAACCGGTAATCGAACCTCTGCTCAGCATGCTTCGTGCACTCGAGCCGAGTGAGTCGACCGTGGTCATCCTGGATGAGCCCGAGCCGCTCCTTGCAGAGGCCTTACGCAACGCGAAGCTGCCGCTGCTCGTCTTTGACCAGCCGGTTGCCGAAGCCGCTGCCCTTGGCGCTCTCTCGATCGCCGACACAGCACGAAAAACATTCCCGAAGGTTCCACGGGGGCGTTGCCCGGTCACGATTGGCCTTAGCACCGCTGATCATGAAACCGGACAGGTCACCAGTGAGACTATTATCGCGCAGCAGACCCCCCTGCCCGCACGCGGGAAACTCCTCATTGACACATCAGGTCTTGAGCACATCGAACTCCGTTTTAATTTCTCGCCCCCACTCGAAACAGGTCCCACCCTGTCTCATACCGTCAAGCTCACCCAGCACGAATCATTGGGTAGGCTGAACGTCGCCATCAACATCGACACCTTCGGGCAAGTCAATCTGGCCGTTACCGCGGAAGTCACAGGCAGGATGGCCTGTACCGGACTGCTGACGCCGCTCTGGAATGCGTGTCAGATCGCGGCGCTCCAGGCCGCGACCGAGATGCGTCACAAAACCTTCTGTGCGTTTTAGGCAGCAAGCGGCCTTTTCAAGCATATAGGTACCCCCATCCCGGTGGTGCTTGATCGCTACGTGAGCCATATCCGCACCGTCAAGACCGCTAAGAGCGCCCAGACCGACATCTACTACCTCCGCGAGATGTTCGGGCTGTGCTGTGACGGCCTGAAATGCACCGCCGGCCGCCTGAGCCCGAAAGCCCGCAAGTAGCCCGTGATTATCGACGGCCAGGCCGTGAAACCCGACCAACGCTACAAGTCGCCGGTGATCGACGCCTCTTGCTTCGAGCAGATCACAACCGCCCAGATCAGCCAGTTCATCAGTGCCCAGGTCCGCTGGCGTGGATTGGCCCCCGAGACGGCGAACCGCTACCGCGAGATCATGGTCCGCCTTTTCAACTGGTCCATGCGTGAGGGAGGTGTACTCACCCCCGGCAAGGTCAATCCGGCTGCCGAGGTCGAACGGTACCGAGAGCATGCCCCACAGATCCGCTTCCTGTCTTTGGAGGACATCGACCAGCAGCTGCATGCCCTGCGTTCAAGGCCACAACTGCAGGCGATGGTCGCCGTGCTGATTTACGCCGGCCTCCGCAGGGAAGAACTGCTGTGGCTGAAAACTGACGACATCGATCTCAACCCCCGTAACCGGGGCGGCTAGGGCCTGACCGTGTTGTATTGAAGCCGCCAACGCTCGATCAACACCTTCGCTTTGTACAGGGTCTCGAACACCTCTGGTTCCAGCAGCTCGTCCGCCAGCTTGCCGTTGAAGCTCTCGATGTTGCCGTTCTCCCATGGGCTGCTCGAAGTCGAGCTGTTCGTTGCACCGCTACGGTCGTTTCTCGAGTCATGGCTGGGATAACAGGCCCATCGCGTGGTCCATGCTCGCGCCGTCGTGGACGACCGACATGAGGGCGTTGGTGATGCCGGTGGGGCTGTCGTGCTGGATGACGTTCCGGCCGTAGACGATGCCGTGGGCGCCCTGCTGCATGATCTGGGCGGTGCGCTCCAGCAGTTCACGGTCGGGCACGCGTCCACCGCCTCGGACGAGCAGCGGGATGCCCGAGGCGACCTCGATCACGCGGTGGTACTGCTCGACATCATCCGTGGGGTCGGCCTTGATCACATCTGCCCCGAGCTCGACGGCCTGACGCACTAGCGGCATGATCAGGTCGATGTCGCCGTTGCCCCCGTAGCCGTCGCCCTTTTTGCTGAACACCAGCGGTTCGACCATCAAGGGCATGCCGACCTTCACGGCCTCCGCCTTCAACGCAGAGACGTTGCGGACGCACTGCTCGTGAACCTCCGGAGCGTCTTCGAGCAGGAAGAGGTTGACGCAGAGGCACGCGGCGTCGAGGCGGAGCGCCTGACCTACGGCGTCTTCGATGCAATAGCTGAAGAGCCGGCTGGGGCTGTCAGGTCCGTAGACGTTGGCGACGTCGGTGCGGAGGACGAGGGCGGGCTTGTCGCCGGGCTGATCCTGAAGGTGGCGGGCCTGGCCGACCGAGAGCTGGATCGCGTCGGGGCTTGCGTCGATGAGCGTGCGGACGGTCTGGTGCATGTCTTCGATGCCGGTGAGGAACGCGGCCTCGTTGAAGAAGCCGTGATCGACAGCGACATCGAAGCACATGCCGTCACCGGCGAACATACGGTTGAGTCGGGGGGTGCAGGACACGCGGGTTCCTTTCGGGTTTACGGGGAGACAGCCGGATGGGGTGTTGTTAGTTCCAGGCGACCTCGACGGCGGTGTCGAGCTGGTGTGATTCGAGGGCAGCGGTGAACAGGGCGTGGGAGTCGGCGGCCTCTTGGGGGGTCGCGCAGTAGAGCGGCTGATTCATGGCGTCACGGCCGTTGGCGGCTTCGTCGCAGAAGGCGGCCCACATCTGCTGGATGGCGTCGGAGAAGCCGAACTCGAAGATCGCGCCGGTGATGGCGGGGTAGGCGGAGGCGTAGGGCGTGTCGGTGGTGGCCCAGGACTGTGGGCCGCCGGGGGTGTAGTCGAGGGTGCGCAGGGCCTTGGGGTTGTTGGTGCTGAAGGCGATGCTCTGCTCGGTGCCGAGGACGGAGATGAACCAAGTGTTGCCGTGGCCCGGGGCGATGCGATTGGTCGAGAGTGTGAGCGGGAAGTCCTGATCGGGGAGCTGGACCCGGCCGAAGAGGGTGGCGTTGTCCCAGGTCTCGCAAGGGGCGGAACCCCCCTGCCCGTCGGGACGTTCTTTCACCACCTTGCTGAGCACGGCGGAGATCTTTCTGGGCTTCCAGCCAAATCGCAGCGGCAGGTGCGCGACGTGCATGCCGAGATCGCCGAGGCAGCCGTATTCGCCGCAGGTCGCAACGCGGCGTTTCCAGTTGATCGGCTTGAGCGGGTTGAGGTCGGAGCTGTGCCAGAAGCCCGCCTCGACCCCGAGGATGCGGCCGATACTCCCAGAACGCACCGCGTCGGCCACGCGCATCGCACCGGGGAAGAAGGGCATCTCGCTGGAACAGCTCACGGTCACGCCGGGGTTCGCCGCGATCGTCTCGAGGATCTGGCGGTTGGTGGGCTGGTCGATGCCGAAGGGTTTTTCGCCGAGCAGGTGCTTGCCGCTGGCGATGATGTCGGTGTAGAGCTGGGAGTGCAGGTGGTGCGGCACCGCGCAGTAGATCGCGTCGACATCGTCCCGGGCGATGAGCTGTTTGTAGTCATCGGTCGTGAACGTAACGGTTGGCACGGCCTGCTCGAACCACGCGACCGCCTGCGGGTTGGGATCGCAGACTGCAACGATCTCGGGCCGAACGTTCTGGTCCAGCAGATGGCACCAACGCGCGGCGGCGCTGGCAAACTCTCGGCCCATCAGGCCGGCACCGATGACGCCGAAGCGCAGGGTCTTGATGGCGGTGGTGGTCGTGGTCACAAGGGATTCGGGGTTCAGTGATGAGACAGCCCACGGCAATCGCCGGGGTTGGAGACTTGCAGGGGCGTGACGCCGAGCCAGTGGTTGAGCAGGGCCAGGTCTTCGGCGAACCGGCCGCGACCGATGATCCAGTGGTGGTCCATGCCGTGGTCGAGGATTGTGCCCATGACTTGGTCGGCGGTGGCGTCGGCGGGCTCGCACTCGGCGTAGGACCCGCGGAAGGCCATGGGCGATTCGCGGATGTCGCCCTCGAACGTGAAGGCTTTCGCACCATCGGGCGAGAGGTATCGGGTGACGGTGACGGGGCCGGTTGCGAGCAGGGCTTCAACGAGCAGCCCGACGGCCGTCTCCTCGTCGGCGTTCTCCATGATCGAGTGACGCCGCGTCTCGTACGCAGTGCCGGCCCGGACCAAGCGGGTCGCCGAGCCGCCGCAATGCCAGAAGCCCAGGCGGTTGCGTTCGGCATCCAGCAGGGAGATGTCCATCAGCGTCGGCAGCGTGTGGCCTTCGTGCAGCAGGTGCATCGAGAGCATGGACAGCAGCCCGAGCATGTCGTTCTCGTCGGCGGCGGGCAGGCCCTGATCGTTGATGAGCGTTAGCGCACCGTCGGCGGCGCAGCTGTAGTGGTCCCACAGCGTGGGCCAGCAGCGGATCGAGCAACCGATGTGTCCGCCCGCGGCGGCGAGGTCGAGCGTGGCCAGAGCCAGACGGATCGTGTCATCGGCCTGCTCATCGGGCACGTTGTTGAACCCGCAGCCCGGCTCGGCGGTCAACGCCTGACGCACCTTCGCCACCCCGCCGGCGTCGAAGTGCTCCCCGTGCTTCATCACCTCCATCAGGTCTAGCCGGTCGTAACGCAGCCCGAACCGCTTCATCACCGCCAACTCGTCGCACTCCGCGTCGTAGAACCCGGGGACACGACCCGCCCCAACCATGAGTGCCTTGCCCTGGATCAGGCGTGCCCGAGCGCGGACGCTGCGGGCGAATCGGCCGAGCTCGGCAGAGGCGACGGGCGAATCGATCGGCTGGAACATCCACTGGTACGTGATGTCCAGCCGCTTCATCGCGTTGAGCACGAAGTTCTGGCAGCAGAGGCTGTTCGCGGTAAGCCGGCCACCGGTCGATTCGGGGAACGCCCAGCTCAGCAGCGGCATCGGGTGATCGACCAGCCAACGCGCAAGCTGCGAGGCGATCTCCCCGGCGGTGTATGAGCCGTGGAACAAGACGATGCCACGCACACCCTCGGCGAAGAGCTGATCGACCGCGGCGAGCACATCGCCGGGGTCTTCGAAGGGTTCTTCGGGAGCAACCACCTCGATCGGCGTGCCCTTCACCGTGCTCTTGAACACGTCAACTGCTTCCCAGTACGCCTTGCATGCGTCGGCCCAAACGAAGTGCATCTTGAGACCGACGCCGACGAACGCGATCTTGGTCGCGGTCGGGGTGGATGGGGTGGGCAGCAGCTCGGCCATCGCTGCGCTGGCGGTGCCGTGTGCGGGCAGGTCGGTGCCGGGGACGTTCACGGGTGGGCGGGATGGGGCAAGGGTGGTCACAGGTCATGCTCCTTGATGAATGCGGTGAGTTCCGGGGAGAGGTCTTTGCGGAGGTGTTGGCCGAGCTTGCCGACACGGGGCAGCGCGGTGCGTCCGCCGACGCGGGTAGCGACGATGGCGGCGAGCCAGGCACCGAGCTCCATGCGGTGCTGGATGCTTAGGCCGTGATGGAGCCCGACGATGTAGCCGGCGTGGTAGGCGTCGCCGCAGCCGGTGGTGTCGATGGCCTTGACGTTGAAGGCGGGTTGGTGGTGGATGGACCCGTCGATGAGTGCCCAGCTCCCGTCGGTGCCGTCGGTGGTGAGCAGGTTGCCGGGGGTGTGTTTCGACAGGGCCTGGAGGGCATCGCCGGGCTTGCTGACACCGGCGAGGTGGGAGGCGCTGGCGAGGGGGAGGATCGCGTGGTCGCCGAGCTCGAGCAGGCCCCGCATACGCCCGGCGTCGCCGGACTCGAAGTCGAGCACGGTCTGGCAGGGCGAGTCGGCGGCGATGCGGAGTGCGGCTTCGGTCGCGTCGAGGTCGTAGCTGTCGACGAGTATGCAGCGGCTCGCACGGATGGCGTCGGCCGGGAGCTCATCGGGGCGGACGTAGCCGTAGTGGTCCATCTGGATGAAGACGGTGCGGGCGGCATCGACGGGGTCGATCTGGACCAGCGCGACGGCGGGCCGGGCGTCGGGGTCGTGGATGAGCAGGTCGAGGCCGACGCCGGAGGCGCGGAACTGCTCCCGGGCGATCTCGCTGAGGGTGTTGTCGCCGAGCTTGGCGACGACCGCGGCGTCGAGCCCGAGGCGGGAGGCGGCCGCGATGCCGGTGCCGACCGGGGCCCCGCCCTGGATGATCAGGTCGTCGACAAACTGCTTGTCGCCGTGGACGACGACGTGCGGGAGTCGGATGAGGACGTCGACGGCCATGAGGCCGACCGCAAGGATGTCATGGGCCGCAGCGTGATTCGATTGCGGCATGGGTCACCAATGATACAATAACCAAACGTTTGGTCAATTCTTTTCTGTTCACCCCATGGCTCACCCCAATCCCACTGCTTCAGCCCCCCAACCGCCACCGCGACGCGATCCGCACCCCGGCCGGCTCCTGTTCCGTCCCGGCCTCCTGCTCGGCCAGGGCCACCGCGAGGCGGGCCGCGGCCGACGCCACCGCCTCGATCTGCAGGTCGATCGCCGGCTGGTTCTGGGCCATCGCACGGAAGGCCCGCGTGCCGTCGTGGCCCACCACCTGCCCGTCGCTGTGCGTCATCCGCCAGCCCATCGCGGCCACGTCATTGAAGCCCAGCGTCACCGTGTGGGCGGAGTCGCCCGAGTCGTGTGTTTCCGCTCCGCGTTTGGCGGAGAGCAGGTCCCACGCGCCGCCGGTGTAGCGGAGCAGCTCGAGGTCGATTCCGGTGGGCAGGGTCAGTCGGGTCAGCAGTTCGACACGCCGGGCCACCGCGGAGCGGTCGCGTTCGGCGTCGGGGGCGTAGTAGATCAGCCGTTGCACGCCGGTGGCTCGGAGGTGTGCGACCGCTTCGATCAGTCCGGGCTCGAGGTCGATCTCGACGCGGTGCCGCCACTGCGCGTCGGACCCCGCGGTGAGGATGCACGGGTTGTGGGTCGGGTGGGACAGCCCCCCTGCCGCGTCGCCCTCGCTCCAGGCGAGGAGGCTGTCGACGCCCGGGCCGAGCAGGCGGTCGACCGCGTCGTCGAGCGGCAGGTCGGCGTGGCTAGCCAGGAGCAATCGGTAACCCGCATCGCGCAGCTCGCTCTCGAGTGCGACCGCAAGCTCGGCGAAGAACGGGTTCCGCAGGTCCCCGGCCACGAAGCCGATCGTGCGGGTACGCCGGGTCCGCAACACCTGCGCCGTTTGGTTCGGGGTATAGCCGAGCCGCTTCGCCGCATCGCGTACCCGCTCGCAGGTCTTGGGGCTGACGCGGGTGTTGCCCCTGGCCGCGTTGAGCACCGAGCTCGCGGTCGAGTAGTGCACCCCCGCCGCCTTCGCCACTTCCTTCAACGTCACCATGCTGGATCACACCATACACCTCATCGCCGAAGTCCCAGAGCCTGACCATGCAGATCATCACCGAACGACCCGATGTGCTCGCCGCCCTCGATGCGGTGGGCGAGTTGCGTGCCCCGCTGCTGATGCCCAACGCGGAGACGCCGGACGAGATCGAGGCGGTGCTGTCGGCAGCGGAGGGGTTTGCCGAACAGCGCGAGCTTTCACGATTTGTGATCGGGCTGGGCATCACGGCGTCGTACCCCGACCACGCGCAGCTGCGTCGGCTCCAACGCGGTGATGATGCCCCGCTCACCGAGACGATGGCGACCTGGCTGCGGTGGATCGGCGTGTTTGCGGACCGGCCCGGTCTGTACGAGCGGGTGGCGGTGATCCCGTTCCTTGATCACGGCTGGGCACCGGATTCGGCGGACCTGGAGCTGATGCGGTCGCCGGCGGTGCAGGACGGGCTGGGCATCCTGATGTTCGACGGCAGCGCGTGGGACTGGGACCGTAACGTCGCGGAGACCGCAGCGTTCGTCGAAGCCGCGTCGGAGCGTGTAGTAGTGGAGGGCTGCCCGGACAAGATCCTGAGCGAGGCGGAGATCACGGAGCGTGGGCTGAAGGTGGCCGACATGCTGACCGACCCCGACCGGGCGGCGCGTTACGTGGAGGCGACGGGCGTCGACCTGATCGTGCCCAACCTTGGGACCGAGCACCGGGCGACCGCGGACCGGGCGACCTACCACGCCGACCGGGCTCAAGCCATCCGCGACCGTGTCGGGCCGAGACTCGCATTGCACGGCACGAGCAGCCTTGGCTCGAACGTCGGGAGCCTCGCGGGTGATGGGATCGTGAAGGTGAACTTCTACACGGGCATGACGCGGGTGGCGTCGCACAAGCTGCGTGGTTCGTGGCGCGACATGCCGTCCCCACACGCGTTGCCGCTGCCGTTGGCGTGCGGGAGTCACGTGTACACGACGCGGCGTGGGGCGGCGTGCGAGCGGGTGGGTGTGATGCTCAGTGCGCTGTGGCCGAGTCCCGATTCCGACGACGGGCGATAAGCATCAGAATGCCGAACACGGTGATGAGCGTGAGCGGGTTGGGCTCGGGGATGGTGGCGGTGTAGAAGCCCCGGCCGGTGCTGCCGAAGAGAAGCTCGTTGGGGTTGTGCGGGTTGAAGGTGACAACTGCACCGCGGAGCAGCGGGAGGTTGTCGTTGATGAAGGACCAGTTCTCGCCGCCGTCGAAGGTGATGAGCACGCCGCTGGCGAGGCTGATGTCGCGGAACGGCGGGTCGTCGGTGGTGATGACGAGGATGTCGGGGTCGAGCGGGTGGACATCGACGCCACGGATGTATTCGGCGACGTCGAGGAGCGGGCCGGTGAGGGTGTCGGGGTCGAGGATGGGGTTCCAGCCGTCGGTTTCGGTGAAGGCCCAGAGGCCGTTGCCGGGGCGTCCGGTCGCGGAGTGGGAGGCGAGGTAGAGGGTGCCGTCGGAGCTGACGGCGAGGCGGCCGGACTCGCCGGGCCCGCCGATGGAGGTGAAGGTTTCGCCGTCGGTCGAGCTGTAGACGGCGTCTTCGCCAGAGACATAGAGGATGGACTCGTCGGGGGAGAAGGCGAACCAGCCATCGCCGATATTGGGGGCGACGATTGACCAGTTGTCGCCGCCGTTGGTGGTGCGGTAGACGTCGTTGTCGGCGATGGTCCAGACATGGCCGGCGGTGGTGGTGGAGGCGATGATGCCGCCGGCGTCGGTGTTGCTGGCGCCGATCTCCGGGAGGCCAACGGCGGCACCGCCGAGCACTTCCCAGGTCTCGCCGCCGTCGGTGGTGCGGCCGACGCCCTCGTAGGCGTTCTGGAAGCCAAGCGAGGCATAAGCCACATTCACAGAGGCGAAGCTGGCGTCTCGGCCGCCCTGGAAGTCGCGGTCACCGCCGGTCTCGAAGGTCCAGCTCTCGCCGCCGTCCTTGGTCTGGATCACACGGGCGGCGTCGAAGCCCTGGAGCAGGATGTGGTCGGGGTCCCAGGGGTTGAAGGTGGCTTGGGTGGCGATGAGGCCGGAGTACCCCCGGCCGCGGAAGGCGCCGTTGCCGAGGTTGATCGAGCCGGCGTCGTCCCAGGTCTCGCCGCCGTCCTGTGAGCGGATGAAGTTGGCGGAGCCGCCGAGGAAGATGACGTCGGGGTCGCTCGGCGCGACGGTAGCGACCTCCATCTCGATGTCGGAGGGATACGGCAGCGGCAGCGTGGTGCGGTCGAGGGCGAGCTGCCAGGTGTCGCCGCCGTTTTGGGAGGTGTAGATGCCGTTGGACCCGAAGCGGTCGTCGCCTGCGACAAGGAATGAGGCGTCGGTGGCGTCGCCGGCGAAGGCGCGGTAGCCAGAGGTCTGCTGGAGGGTGTTGCCGACGTTCTGGTCGAGGCCGTTGTTGACGGGAGACCAGGAGAGGCCGGCGTCTTCGGTGACGTAGACACCGCCGGGGAGGAGTGTGGTGCCGTTGTCAAATGGGGTGAGCGAGACGTAGGCGCGGTTGGAGTTGGACGGGTCGGCGACGACGCGTTCTACGTTGTTGTGGGGCAGGCCCGCGTTGGAAGCGGCGAAGGTGCCGCCCGCAAGGTCGAAGCTGCGGAGGACGCCGCGGCCCTCGACGCCCAGCAGGATTGTGTTGGACTGGCCGGCAAGGAAGGCGGCGCCGACGATGTTCTCGCCGGGGGTGTTGGGCTGGGCGTTGGTGGAGCCGTTGCCTTGGATAGTGGTGCGGTAGCTCCAGGAGTCGCCGCCGTTCGCGCTGACCCAGACGGCCCCGAGGAGGGCGTCGCTGCTGATGTTGTCCTGGCGTCGGCTGCTGCCGCCCACGGCGACAAGGATGTCGGAGTTGTTGGGGTCGAAGAGGATGGTCTCGATGGGGGCGGAGTAGCCGAAGGGGTTGGTGGCGGGGAGGCCGGTGCGGCTGGGGGCCCAGTTTCGGCCGGCGTCGCGGCTGACGTAGGGCCCGCCGAGGGTGGCGGCCCAGACGGTGTTGGGGTCGGTGGGGTGCCAGGTGAACTGGGAAGTCTGCCAGTTAAGGAATCCGAAGGTGGATCCCCAGGTGTCGCCGCCGTCGGTGCTGAGCCCGACGCCGAGGACGTCGCCGCCGACGAGCACGCGGGACGAGTCGTGGGGGCTGACGGAGATGCCGGTGATGCGTCCGCCGACGCTGGGCTCGAGCAGGGGTTGCCAGGCGCTGACGGAGGAGGCGTCGGGCTGGGCGTGCAGGAGTGGAGCTGCGCAGAGGACAAGGGCTAGCGCGCAGATGGCTTGCAGACGCATGGGCTGACCTTTGGGTTGTGGGCGGTCGGTCCGCCGGTGTTGGTTTAGCGGGTGGGTGGGGTGTTGCCGGTGTCGTCGATGCGAACGAAGAGGACGTCGTCGGCGTCGAGCGTGAGCGACAGGTGATCGCCTTCGGGTGTAAGTGGGGTGTTACGCCAGAGGTCGTGGAGCTTGGCCGAGCGGTGCAGCGGGCCGAGGGGTTCGAGGGGGACTCGGCCCTGCCAGGGCTGCGGGTTGCGGTTGAAGACGCCGAACCAGCCGCGGTCGGGGGCGTGGCGGTCGGGGGTGACCCACACATCGATATGGTCTTGTCGGTAGGCGAGCCGGCCGACGACGCCGTTGGCCTGGCACTCGAGCATGCCGGGGTGGGTGACGAGGCGGAGGATGTCGTCGTCGGTCATGGTGAGTTCGCCACCGAAGAAGAGCGGGGAGGCGGCGAGGGCGCGCTGGGTGATGAAGGTCCGGCGTTGAGCGTGGGTGAAGCCGTCGTGCCGGGCGGTGCCCCAGCCGGCGAGGTTGGCGCTTGCGTCGTCGCCGCGGTCTGGGTTCCAGACCATGAGGTGCCCGAAGGGGATCATGTCGAGGTCGGGCCAGACACCGTCGAGGGGCAGGTCTTGGATGGACTCCCAGCCGGCAAAGCTGCGGTCGAGGTCATTGCGGCGGTCCCAGATGTCGGCGGTGACGCGGAAGAGGTTGGCCTGCCGGTAGGTGGCCATGTGGTCGACGCTCATCTCGCCACCGGGCGAGAGGCTGAGCACGATGTCCCGGCCGCAGCGGTCAATTGCGGTGGTGATTGCTTCAATCTCGCGGGGCTTGTGGATCACATCATCGACCTTGATGAAGTCGATGCCCCAGGAGGCGAAGAGCTGGAAGACACTGTCGTAGTAGGCCTGCGCGCCGGGGCGGTCGACGTCGACGCCGTACATGTAGTGGCACCAAGGACAGGTATCGTCGGTGTTGGCGATGTCAGCAGCGGTGAGGCCGGGGGTACCGAGGATGGGGAGTTGCTGTTCGACAGCGGCGCGGGGGACACCACGCATGAGGTGGATGCCGAACTTGATGCCGAGTTCGTGAGCGCGGTCGATGAGCGGTTGGAGGCCGTTTGGGAACGACACGTTGGACGGAAGGAATCGGCCGTGGCGATCGACCCGGACGCGGGCGGCGTGTTTTTCGTTGGTGAAGTCCCATCCCTCGGGGATGTGGTATTCGCCGAACCAGCCGGCGTCGATGACGAAAGTGTCATAACCAGCGGGGAGGAGTTTCTGCGCAAAGGCTTCGAGGTTGGCGGCGGCGACGCGCTGGTTGGCGGAGCAGCCGTAGCAATCGAAGCTGTTCCAGCCGCGGGGCGGGTTGGGCGTCAGGGCGTGGACGCGCTGAGCGCGGGCTTCGCGGTCGGGCGTGCTCTGGGTGGGGGTCGGGTGGCTGGTGACGGGTGGGCGCATGGGGGGTCGGGGTGAGGGGTCCTTAGTCGAGATCGATCGCAAGCCGGTCGATCGCGACAGCAAACTTGTTCTTGGACATCACAGCGGTGCGGATGCCGAAGTAGGCCTTCTTGAACTGGGTGGGGACGGCGTCGGTGTCGGCGGAGACTTCGACGTCGCCCTCGGCGAGCCCGACGAGCCGGCCGGTCAGGTTGATGGAGCCGTTAGGTCCGGGCTGGGCTTCGAGCCAGAGCTGGACGCTGTCGATGGCGCTGGGATTGGTGGGGATGAGTACGCCGGCGAGCTTGTCCTTACCGTGGTAGAGCTCGAGGAAGTACTTGGGTGGGCCGTATTCGGTACGGATGGCGACGCTGAAGCCGGAGGGTTGCCACGCGCCGCCGAGGTCGGCGCGGGGGCTTTGGGCGACGAGCTCGACGCGGCCGTTGGAGTAGTCGGTGTGCTCGAGCTGGAGTGTCGTGGAGGCGGTAAAAGCGGCGGCGTTGTCGAGGTGGAGGGTCGCGGCGGCGGAGCTGCCGAAGGGGCCATTCTGAGTGACGGTGGCGAGGCCGTCGGCAAAGGTCCAGCCGCCCTCGTCGGTCTTGACCGAGTAGGTGATGTTGTCGTTCTTCTTGTCGAAGTCTTCGGTGTGGTCGGCGTCCTGCATGGGGGCCGGGGGGGCGGCGGGCATGCCGAGGGGCCAGTGGGTTTTCCAGAAGCCGCGGCCACCGGTGCCTGCGATCAGTCGTCCGGGGGTGTGCGGGTCGAAGCCGACGGTGTTGACGCGACGCATAGGCAGCCCGTTGTTGGCGGGGTGCCAGGTCTTACCGGCGTCGTCGCTGAGGTAAAGGCCGGTGGCGTGGGTGGCGTCGTGGTAGGGGTGGTCGGCGGTGCCAACAGCGAGGCGGTTGTTGTCGTGGGGGTCGACGGCGATGGCCTTGACGTAACGCTGATCCCAGATGCGGTCCCATGTGCCGTTGTGGTAGCGCCAGAGCCCGGCAGTGTCGCCGCGACGCCAAGACACGACATAGAGCCGGCCGGAGTCGTCGACCACGGCACGGCCGCCTTGGTCGGGGCCACCGATGTTGATGAAGTTCTCGCCATCCGTGGTGTGGAACACGCCCTCGTAGCTGGTGACGTAGAAGGCGTCGGGGTTTGACGGGTCAGGGGCAATCCAGCCGAGCTTGGCGTCTTCAAAGATGACAGCCCACTGCTCGCCGCCATCAGTGGTCCGGTAGAGCTTGTCGCCGATGACGCTGTAGACGAGGTTGGAATCAGTGGGGTGGACATGGAGGCCGCGTGGGCGTTCGACGGTGTTGAACTCGGGCAGGCCGTGGTCGGGACCGTTGAAGACGGTCCAGGTCTTGCCGCGGTCTCGGCTGCGGGCGAGCTCGAAGAACTTGTACTGGCCGAAGGTGGCGTAGATGGTGCCGTCGGATGCGAAGACGGCGTTCTGGCCGCCGCCCCAGGGGCCTCGGCCTTCGCCGTGATAGGTCCAGGTCTGCAGATCGTCGTTGCTGAGCCAGATACGGGCCTGGTCCATGCCTTGAATGATGGCTCGGCCGGGGGTCTGCGGATCGAAGAGGACCTTCTTGCTGACGAGGCCGCTATAGCCCGCGCCACGCCAAGCCATGCCGAAGGGTGTGTCTTCCTCGACGAGCACGGCCATCGGGACCTCAAAGGACTTGCCGCCGTCGCGGGTGAGCGTGAGTTCGGAAGAGCTGATACCGAGCGCGATGTTGGGGTTATTGGGGTCGATGGCCATGAACTCTTTGCCGAGCCCGGGGCGGTAAGCGGCGGGCTTGATAACGACGAGCTCGGAGTGGTCAAGGGTGTCCATGTCGGCGTTGAGATGGCCGAGTCCGGTGCCGACGTGCTTTTTGGTGGCGACGGGTGTCCAGGATTCGCCGCCGTTGGTGCTGCGGTAGATCACCCCGATGCGATAACTGCGGTCGCTGGTGTAAAGGACGTCAGGGTCGGTGGGGGCAATGGCGAGGGCGTAGTAGGCGGAGGCCTGATTGGGGTTGGCGTGGCTGACCTGGGTGAGGCCGGTGTTGAGGGCGGTCCATGTCTGACCGGCGTCGTTGGATCTGAAGACGCCGCCGGGGGGGTGGACGCCATCAATGGAAGGGCCCTGTAGCAGTGATACGTAGAGCGTGTCGGGGTCGGTCGGGTGGGTGACGAGGCGGTGGACGGTGGGGTGGGGCAGGCCTTCGGTGCGGTCGGCCCACGTGTTGCCACCGTCTTCGCTGAGCTGGACCCCGATGGCGTTACCAGCCATGTAGAGGCGCGAAGACGAACCGGCGGCGAATGCACCGGCGGTCAGGACGGCGCCTTCTTGAGAGACGTCCTCGGCATACCCGCCGTCGTGCAGCACGGTGCTCAACGCGGTCCAGTTTTCGCCCGCATCGGTGCTCTGCCAGATCACGCCGAAGCGTGAGCCTTTGCCTCGTTTCCAGCTGTGCCAGCCGCGGCTTGACCCGCCGAATGCGATGAGCCGGTCGGGGTTATTGGGATCAAAAAGGACGCGTTCGATGGGCGCGCTGTAGTTGAAGTCGTGGAGCGGGGGCATGCCGCCGCGGCGTTCGTGCCAGGTGGTGCCGCCGTCGTGGGAGACGTAGGGGCCGGACATGGTGCCGAGCCAGACGGTGTTGGGGTTGGTGGGGTGCCAGGTGCTGTCGCCCTGTTCATAGGAGCGGAAGCCGAAGGTGCTCTGCCAGGTCCGGCCGCCGTCGGTGCTGAGTGCGGCACTGAGCATGTCGCCGGCGGCGAGCATGCGGTTGGGGTCGTGCGGGCTGACCTGGACGGATGTCATGCGTCCGCCGTTGCCGGGCTCGTTGAGGGGCTGCCAGACGAGCGGCTCGGGCTGCGTCTCGGCGTACACAAGCGGATTGGTGAGTGCCCAGCAGGTCAGGGCGAGCGCAGGGATGACACATCGGGTGCGGTTGAGCATCAGGGTCTCCACAAGGTCGAGTGATTCAGAAGCGTTCGGCGACAAACAGGTTTTTGCCAAGGATCATGCCGTCACTGGCTGATTCGGCGTGTCCGTCGAGGAACAGCCAGTTGGCCACACGGTTGCCGCCGTGACGCCAGCGGGGTTGGGCGTTGGCGGGGGTGGGGTCGTCGGTATTAGGGCCGAAATCGATCGCCTGGTCGAGGAGCACGGGGTTGGTGTCTCGCCAGTGTTCGTATCGGAGACTGCTGAAGAAGACACCGTAACGGACGGCCCCGCCGTTGAGCTGGGGGTTGGCGGTGGGCTGGCTGTTGCCAAGCGAACTGGTGGAGTCGTCGGTGTTCTGGGGCAGGTCGACAATGCCGAAGACTTCGCTGGGCCGGCGGACCTCGTCGATACGGTAGGGCACGGGCGATCGGCTGTTGGGGACCGACGCCATGGCGTCATTGGCAAGCTGGACGCGTGGCATGACGGCGGGGTGTGCCCCGTAGTGGAAGCGGCCGGCATCGATCGCGGCGCTGGGACAGAGCGTGACGACGGATCGACCGCCGCTGGACTGCGTCGTATCGCCGTCGTTATTGATGTAGTCTGCAATGAGGATGGGCCAGTCGGTATCGACCGTGGGGTCGGCGGTGAAGCTCTGACCGACCGGATAGGTCTCGTTGTTCTCGAGGGTATAGCCCGTGAGCCCGACGCCGATCTGCCGGAGGCTTGACAGGCACTGAGCACCCCGTGCGGTCTCGCGTGCTGCAGACAGGGCGGGCAGCAGTAGAGCGATCAGCAGCGCGATGATGGAGATCACGACCAGCAACTCGATCAGCGTGAAGGCTCGTTGACGCATGGCGGGCTCCGGCCGAGGAGGATGAGACAGAAGAGACGGTAGACGTGCTTGATAGCGGATCAATCAAGCCGACCGACGGCGAGAAACAAGCAGTGCGCCGCCGAGGCCCAGCAAGGCGAGGGAGGCGGGCTCAGGGATGGGGGTGCCCACGATCTGGAGGCCGTAGAAGTTGCCGGCCCCGCCGGGGATGTTCTGCCACTCGACCGCGATCTCTCCGTCGCCATCGGGTGCGATGCCGGTGAAGACGACGAAGTCTTCGCCGAGGGTCAGGGCCGTGGTCGCCGTGACGACGCCGGTCGTGTTTTGGGTGTCGCTGCCGATGGTGAAGCTGATGTCGTCGCCCACGTTGGGCCCGCCGCCGTACAGGTAGAAGTCGTAGGTGAAGTCGCTGCTGAGGCCGCCGATCGTAAGCGTGGCGACGCTGTTGCCGAACTGCACGATGTACTCGCGGAGCAGGTCGTGTGCGTCGTGCAGAGGGACGGCATCACTGCCGTTAGCGACCTGGGCTCCGCTGGCGTTGGTGCCACCGAACATGTTGTTGGTGGTGGTGTGGGAGACCAGCTCGACGTCGGTGGCGCCACCGCCAGAATTCACCAGGGGGATAGCCACTGTGATGTCGTCAAACTGCACACTGTTCCAAGTCGTGTTACCCGGGGCGTCTGGAGCGGCACCGAGCGCATTGAACGTGTTACCGGCGGCAATGTCGGAGAACGCCTGGAAGTCGATGTTGATGACTTCGGCGGTTGCAGTGTGAGCGACGAACGCCGAGCCGGCGAGGCCGAGGGTCAGAGCGGTGAGGGGGCTGGGTTTTCGCATCGGGTGGTTCCTCCAATTGGGTCGAGAGCGACAAGTGAGACGGGAAACGGTGAGGGCGTTTGAGTGTGGTCACGCGAGGTGTGCGACCGACTCGCCTTGGATCAGGGAACAGGGCAAACGGGTTTCTTGTTCGAGTTTGACGCCGTCGGCCTGGAGGCGGGCCATGCGGGCCAGCTCACGGCCCATGGCTTCGAGCGGCAGGCCGATACAGGTGCTGGGCGTACCGGCGATCGGCTGCGGGGCATCGGGGTCTTCGTCGAACTTGATGACGGACAGGTCGTCGGGGACAGAGATGCCACGGCGGTTGAACGAGAGCTCCGCGGCGTGGGCGACCGTGCGGTTGCCGAGGATTACGGCGGTAGGCTTCGCACGATCGAGGTATTCGTCGTATGCGTCGGCGGACGCGTCGAGCGGAGCGTCGAGTTCGTGCCAGTGCACGAGGTTTTCATCCCGGAGACCGCCGCGCTCGCGGAGCACGGAGCGGTAGGCGGCGGCGCGGTCGAAGACCCACCGAGCCGGCCGGGCGGGGAGTGCCAGACCGATGCGGGTGTGGCCCTGCGCAAGCAAGTGCTCGACCGCGAGCGTGATGCCTTGGCGGTTGTCCTCGGCCACGGTCGGCATCGTGGGCTCCATCGCGTCGGTGCCGGCCAGCAGCACGGGGATGTCCAAGCGCCGGGCCTCGCTGATCAAGGGCAGCTGTTCCTGGGCGCCCAACAGACACGCCAGCGCGTCGGGCTTGTCACGCTGAAGGCGGCGGACCACCGCATCAACGTTGGTGTCGCGTTGGCCCATGAGCTCAACGGTGAGTCGTTCACTTTCAGCGGCGGAGTCGATGCCGCGGAGGATCTGCGGGGTGTACCAGTCCGAGAGGTGCGGGTGGTTCCAGAACACGACCACGGCGAGCCGGACGCTGCCGCGGCTACGCTCGGGCATGGCGATGCCGCCTTGGTTGGCTCGGTCCAGCAGGACGGCCGGCCCGACGAACGTGCCGCGTCCGATCTCGCGTTCGATCAACCCCTCCCTCTGCAATTCGTCCATCGCCCGACGCACCGTCGAACGGCTCAGCTGGGACAGCTTGACGACCGCCGCATCGGTCAGAAACCGATCACCCGGCGTGGCAGACTCGCGGAGGAACAGCTCGAGACGCTCCCGCAGGACCTGTGAGGCTCCTTTGGCGGGGAAGGGTCGGTTGAGCTGCAGGGCGGGAGACATACGGTTTAACCAGAAGAGGGCTTGAGACACCAGCAAGAAACACGGGAGTCAGCCCAAAGAATACTCATCCAGCCGCCTAAAACAAGGCAAAATGAGGTTCTGATCGGGATGATTAAGATCATTGTTTTCAGTAAATAATTGATAATGTTGAATTTGTATTGCTATACATATTTTTCAAAAGATACATATTCGATCAATCAGGCGGAGCGAACGCCCGTCCGCTCACGCTCCCGCAACCCCCGGATCACGCGTCTCGGAAGATGCTGGCAGGCCCGGAAGGCGACAAGGCCACGGTCACATACGAACTCCCGGGTGAATCTTCTTCGGCGTGGCACAAGGCCCACATCTCGCGGCAGAGCCGCTCGACCTCACCGCGGTGAGCAGGGTCCCTCGCAAGGTTCACCGTCTCGTGTGGGTCTTGGCCAAGGTTGTAGAGTTCGTCGAAGTCGAAGGCGTTGTAGGTGTAGTGCCAGTCCGCCGTCCGGATTGAACGCTGCGTCACGTAGTTCTCGACGCCGTTGCACTGCAGCAGGAGCGAGCGTCGCCAGTCGTCGGGTGCGTCATCGGCGAGCCAGGGCATCAGGCTTCGCCCGCTGAGCCCGTCAGGCACAGCCAGGCCGGCGGCTTCGAGGAACGTGGGGCCGAAGTCGCAGAGGCTGACCATCGCGTCGATGGATCGCCCGGGGCGGGCAACGGCTTTGGGCCACCGGATGACGCCGGGCACGCGGTAAGCGCCGTCGAAATTGGGGATGCCCTTGGAGAACAGGCCGTGGTCCCCGCAGTAGTCGCCATGGTCGGAGCAGTAGAGGACGAGGGTGTCGTCGGCCGCGCCGGTCGCGTCGAGCGCGTCGAGCATCTGGCCGAACATCTCGTCGAGCCAGCTGCAGTGCGCGAGGTAGTGGCGGATCGCGTCGCGGGTTTCACGCTCCCCCCACTGGCCGAAGACCTGCTCGCGCATCCGGCGGTACAGGTTCGGCTTGTCGTGCATCGTGTCGGAGTAGCTCGGCGGCAGAGGGACATCGTCGAGGTCGTAGCGGTCAAGCCAGCGCTGCGGCGCGTGGTACGGGTCGTGCGGCCCGCTGAGCCCGACGAACATCGCCCAGGGCTGATCTCCCCCGCCGCATTCGTGGATGAGTGCCGAAGCCTGATCGGCCTTCCGCTGGTCGCCCGATTCGGCCGACTGCTCTTCGGTGATCGCGTAGAAGTTCCGATGCATCTCCCGCCCGTAGCCCGGGTAGTGCAGGCAGCCCCACGGGCGTTCGGCTGGTGGTGAGCTCTGCGCCAGACGCTCGAGCGCTGCCCAGTCGAGGCCCATCACGTCGGACCCGGTCGCGGTGACGGCGTGTTCCGTCCAGCCGTGGTCCGCCGGTGAAGTGCGGGTATCAACGTGCCACTTGCCGAGGAAGTGCATGTCGTAGCCGGCGTCGCGGAGGTCGCTCGACCACAGCCGGGTGCCGGCGCGGATACCGGGGGAGAGGCGCTGCGCGTTGCAGATATTGTTCCACACGCCATGCCGGCTCGGATAGAGCGCACTGTGGAAGCTCGCCCGTGCCGGGCAGCAGTGCGGCGCAGGGCAGTAGGTCCGCGTGAAGGATACGCCTGCGCCGGCAAGCCGCTGAACGTTCGGCGTCATGCAGCGCCCGTCGGGCAGCACCGTGTCCCACCGCTGGTGGTCGGTCATCACGATCAAGATGTTGGGACGCATGGCCGGTCTCCTCTTCAAAATCCTCCCAAACCAGCCTACGCGATGAGAAGACGCTGAAAAGTGCTGACACTGCCGAGGTACAGAGGAAAGGGTGGATCCCTTTTAAGTCGCGGCGAACAAGAGTGTCTGCTCGAAACTCGGTCAAACCCCGCCAGTTCTACACTGTAGGCATCCGGCATTTACGCCAGATATACAACGCGGACGCCGGCGGCATGTAGCCGCTGATCGAAGCCTGGCGCGAACTTCGTGTCCTGGTCATAGATCAAATGACTCGCCTCCGACCTCTGCTCGTCCAGCCATATCAGCACATTTCTCACCTGTTGCGACACCCACTGCCCGTTCGGGTGATGCGTCGCTGATGAAGCGCGCACCCGTCGGCCGCCGACATGTGTAGAGACCAGCGAACCATATATGTTGCATCAAGTTTTGACGCGCGTTAAGCGCTTGTCGGGCTGCGTTTGTCAGGCTGTGCCTTTTGAAGGGGTCAGCGATAATGATGAGTCCTGTTGAAAGCAGGCCTCTAACGACATCACCACGCACGATCAGCAAGACCTCATCACGCCCCGTGATCGGGTCCGAACCGAGCCCGACGCCAAGACCCGCAGCGGGCGGCCACCGAGCCTGCCCGACCCCGCAGCCGGGTCATGTTCGTCTTGCTCCCGTCGACGCGGCTTGACCCGACGCACCTACAACTGGCTGGCTGACAACGCCTGGGCCACCCGTCGTGTGACCTGCCCCGGATCGGTCATGTCGAACACCCGTTGCCGCAAGGCCATCGAATAGCAGCGCATGATCGAGCGGTCTCGCTCAAACCGCACGCTCGTCAAATACAACCGAGGGTGCTACGGTTGAGGTGAACGTGCTCTAAGGGTGCAGTGAGCAGTCCAGGTCGCGGAGGTCGTACTGCAGGTAGGCGTTGCTCGGGATGGTGGGGTAAGGGATGTGCAGGCGGAAGATCGTCAGGTCGTCCAGGCTTAGGCCATGCGGCTGGATCGCAAACTCGAGCATCTCGCGATAGCGGGGCATCGTGTCAAACGCCACAGCCTCGTCGGTGAGGGCCAGGCGTTCAACGGTCTCGGTGAGCGGCAACCGATCGCACTCGAAGCGGTCGGCGTTTTCCTTGCCAAACAGGTCGCTGTAGAGCAGGGGTTGCGGGCTGAAGCGCGGGGTGACCCACGCGGTCGGCAAGACCAGGTCCAGGGCCATGGCTTCACATGGCGTGCGGAGCCGCGTCGCCACGAAGAACTTCGTCTTGCCTTGGTTCCCGCTTACGGTCTTGGCGTGTTGCAGCGGCATGTACTCGCCGGTCACGCAGGTGTTGGTCGAGGTGCGCCCGACCGGGCCCGCCTTGAGTTGATAGACCACGTCGCCGCCCGCGCTGGTTAAGCGTTCGCAGACCGGCAGGGGTTGGGAGCAAAACTTCGGGATCAGCGGCAGGCCCGGCAGCGTTGGGTCGGCGGGGTGGTCGGGGTCGATCGGCTGCCCCGTCCCCTCTTCCATCCGGCCTTCTTCTTCGTTGACCCGGAACATCCGCGAGATCCGCCACGGGACGTCGGGCCGGAACCGCTGCAGGTCGACGTTGGCGTGCAGATCGATCAGGTCGAGGCGGTCTTCGTCGTGGGTGGGCAGCAGGATGTAGGTCTGCAGGTGGAGCCTGGTCATCACGCCGTAGAGGTAGCTCTGGGCTTCAAACGCCGTTTTGCGGTGGGCGAGTTCCCGGCGAACGGAGTCCGTTGAGGACTGGCCCGCCAGCAGCATGTCGAACGCTCGGCGGTTCCCCGCGTGCACCTTGATCAAACCCATGAAAGCGTCGAGGTGCCGATCGACCCGGTCGCAGCTGGATGCCTTGACCCCAGCCCGCCTGCAGCCTTCCAGAAAGAGCTTGACACCGTGACGCCCGGGAACAAACTGGCCCGCCTCAAACGGGTCTCGCAGTTGGGCCAATGAGTGCATCTTCCAGGCGAGCTTGTTGTCGATCCGAGCCGTTCGGGCCAGGTCCGTGGCGTGCAGGATCTGCGGCCCGGGGAGCGCGTCAATGGCGGCCCGCACCGAGTCCTGGAGCTGGCTGATCACCTGCCGCGATGCGACGTCAAAGGGGCGGCCAAGCAAATCAACGCGTTCGGGGCGTCGGATGGGAGTCCGGGTGGGTGATTGGCGGAGTTGGGTGGAAGGCATGGTGAAACCGGAACGGATGTGTGAATGGCGGCGGGCCCGAATCAACCGGTCACCACTATAGAGAACTCGCCCGGCATATTTTTTCCAGAAATTTTATTTTTGGAATTGTTCAGAGCGGAAAGAGGGCTAATATGGGTGTTGTGCAACGCACTGGCCTGCGTTCGTGCACACCTAGCCGCTTTGATCCCGTGATCCATCCGAAACCCCATCTAAAATATCCTGCATTTACCCTGATCGAGCTTCTGGTCGTGATCTCGATCATTGCCTTGCTTGTTGGGATATTGCTCCCGGTGCTTGGCAATGGCCGAGAGGCCGCGACCCGTGCGACCTGCGGCAGCCTCCACAGGCAAGCCGGTATCGCACGGGCTGCCTACGCTCAAGACTTTGACAATCAGGTGCCCAACGAGGCTCGGTTCAATGGCGGGGAAAGTACGCCCCAAGTGATCACTACAGGTATACCTCAATTGTTCGATGAGACACTGGGCTATTGGGCTTTTGCCAATGATCAGGTAGTAAATGGGGGCCGGCTGATTACCGGTGGTTATCTCAACGAAGCCAGAGAACTTTGGTGCACATCACCGGGCAAGATCACAGGCGCCGTCGGTTCGGCGACTTTCGATAGCGTCGCTGATGTGGATGACCCTGATGTAGGGGCACAGCGTTTCGTTGAGGGAGTTGAAGCTCTCAAGACGACCGGTACAGCCACCGACATACAGTCCGGTCTGGGTACGCATCAGTGGCGAGAGAGCTGGGTTGAAGCGAAGGATTTCACGCTGTTCAAGCAAAACCCATCGTACCTCTCCTCCTTCCAGCATCTGCTCCCCGATGATGCAACAGCACTCAGCAGTAGTCAGGCGGTTCAGTGGTGTTTCATGATGCCCATTAATTTCAGCATTACGTATTCCCACGGCGATGACGGATCGAACGTGCTGTATGGCGATGGGCATGTGTCTTACTTAAGGCCGACCCCTGAACTTATTGATCGGCTTGCTGTCAATCCCGGAAGTGGGACGTTTTATCGCAAAACACTCTGGAGCTTTTTTGATTCAGACGGCGAAGACCCACGTTTTTACGACAGATTTTGAGTATTGATTATCCAGTAACCCGGCAACTGACGCCGACCATCCACGGAGAAAACAGATGAACATGGAGAGTATGGAGAAGACGGACGCGAAACCTCGCACCTCGGCATTAACCCGAGCGGCCGTGGCGGTCACGGGGGGTGCCGCCACGGCTGCCGGCGTTTCCGCCAACGCCGCGATTGTCACTGAAGAGCTGTTCTTCAAGCTCGAAGACAACGGCATCCAGATCGACTTTGACAACAATGGCACGTCCGAGTTTCAGTTCATTCACACCTTCGACGACAACCCGCTCGTGGGTGCCAGCAGCACCGATGTCAACGGCGTTGTCCAGATCCTCGCGGGGACCGGATTCAGCAACGCACAGGTGGTGAACCGCAGCGAAGAAAACACCGGCCTCGAAGAACAGGACCTCAAGGCGGGTAATCCTCCGCCGTTTGCCGATGCGCGTGAAGTGCTTCCCCTTGTCGTGGGCGACACGGTCGGGCCCGATTTCACATTCCGAGACGTAAGCACCCTCGCCATCACCGGTGACCAGACCGGATACATCGTGGGCCGGGCGTCGCAGGGCACCTTCTCTGACTTCGAAGACGGCGTCGGCTACCTCGGCGTCTCCTTCGAGCTCGCCGGCGAAACGCACTACGGCTTCTTCTCCATTGGCTTCGTTGAAACCGTCCCGCCGTTCACCGGCGGCGGAGCCACCGTCGGCGAGATCAACCAGTACACCGCAAGCCTGGTCGGCTTCGCCTGGGAAACCACCCCGAATACCCCGATCACCATCTTCGCCATTCCTGAGCCCGGCACGTTTACGCTCTTCGCGCTTGCCGCGGGGCTGCTCGGCCGGCGTCCGGGGGCAAGGCGCCGCCGCTCGGCCGCGTGATCTACAAGCGTATCCCTGGACGAGAGACGGTCTGTATTGACTTCGATTTGGCTCCTGACCTGGCCGGGGGTTGATCTCACGTTGGTGAGGTCTGCTCTCGGTGCAGGATTGGTGCCGAATCTTGAAAGTCTGTGTCGGTCGGGGCGGCTGATGCGATTGCGTGTGCCTGCGCCGGCGCACCCCGTGATGAGCTGTGCGACGCTGGCGACGGGCCGGCATGCCCTGCATCACCGGCAGTGTGGGCCTTTCTCGCTCAACCCAAAATCTGGCCTCGCCGAGGTGACCGATGGACAGCACCGAAAGACCCCCGCGTTGTGGCACATCGCGGAGGCCGTGGGTCTGTCCGCGTCGGTGATCGCCTACCCCTACACCACGACCCGCGAACCGCTCCAAGGGACATCGGTTCCCGATGCAGCGGTCCGCTCCGTCGGCCCGCTGGCCGGCGAAGGAGGCGGGTGGTGGAATGACCCGCTCTGGCCGGACAGCCTTGCCAAACTGCTTACGTCGACGCGGGTGCATCCCCAGCAGGTCAGCGCCGACACGCTGCGGAGCTTTGTTGCGCAGCCCGATCAGATCGATCAGGAACTCGACAACAGCCTCGCTCGGATCGCCGACGCGATCGCGCAGTCGGCAACGGTTCAAGCCATCGCCACGCCCGTTCTGGCAAACGAAAAGCCGCAGCTGGCCGTCATCAATTTCCCGGGACTTCGACTAGCTCAGCGTGTCGCCGCCGATGAGCGCGGCAGCCCGTATCACGCCGTGCAGGAGACGAGCCTTCGGCTGCACGACGAGATGCTCGGGCACCTACTGGCTTTGGCGGACTCGGAGGTCACCGTGCTCGTTGCCTCGCCCTATGGTCCCGGGCTGGGCAGCCGGAGCCACGGCTTCCTCGCGGCCTGTGGTCCGGGGGTCCGTCCGGCGGCCGGGGGAGAACCGCTCGATGCGCACATCAGTGACGTCGTCCCGACGGTGCTCCATCGACTGGGGCTACCGCACGCGCTTGATCTGTCCGGCCGGCCGCTGGACCTTGAGCGTGGCGTCCGCCTCGACAAGGCCACGCCCGATCGACCCACCTGTCTGTCGTGGGATCACGCATTACCGTCCCCCGAGAAGTGGGCTGTTGGCCAAACCCGCTTCCCGCAGCACCGCCCCCTACCCGAGCCGATGCAGGTCTACCAGGGCAACACCACACGCCTCGCCTCGTCGCTCCTGGGCTGCGGTCAGACCGGCCCGGCGATCGAGTGCTTGCACGAACTCCGCGAGCAGATGCCCGGCGACCTTGGTGTTGCAGGGCTCCTCGGGTTGGCGCTGTTGCACGCCGGGCACTACGACGCACTGGCTGCACTTATTGAAGAGGCCGAGCAGCGCGGCTGGAACACCCCATTGCTCCACCTCGCGCACGGCGTGCTGCACCTCCGAGAACGAGAGCTGGAACCGGCGGGGGACCGCTTCGACCGCGCTGCGGCCTCGCGCAGCGAGGGCCCAGGCTTCGAGAACCTGTTGGGGGAGGGATTCCTGGCACTGCGGCGTTACGCCGAGGCGGCGGATCGTTTCGGCTTGGCGCTCTCGGCATCGCCCGACGACATGACCGCTCGATACGGGTACGCGCGGGCACGGCTTGGCCTGCGCGACTACGCCGGTGCCGCCAACGCCTGCGAGGCCATCGTCGGTGTTGCCCCGAGGATGGCGGGCGCGTATTTCCACTGGGCCAACGCGCTGGTCGCCCAGGGGAACATCGAGCAGGCGCGAGTCGTTCTCACAGAGGGGATCGCTGCGGTGCCGGACGATCCGGAGTTGCACGACCGGCTTGCTCAGCTGATGGGTGACGGGGACGCCGAAACAGCCAAGCGGCACCGCCACGAGGCCGAACGCCTCCGCAACGATCGGCGGCAACGGATGGCCGAGCAAAGTGCCGGAGCCCTTCTCCCGGACCCGCGGCCAGTCGCCTGACCGTTCATGCCGGCTGCGGTATCCGCACCAGACGCACCAGATCACAACGCCGAAGCGACGGAAGCCGCTTCATGAAGTTCACCGTGTCGCGGTAGCGGTCCCACACATGCCACCGCCCCCACTCGATCCCCGCGGCGATTACCCGCTCGGCGACCGCCGCCCGAACCGCCACGTTCACCCATCCGCTCCGTGCGGATTCATCCACCCCGATCGCCCCGATGCACGGCCAGCCATCCGGCTCCTCGGTGACCAGGAGTGCCCCCAACACCACCGAGTCACCCAACGCCACGGCCGAGAAACGGCTCAGCATCGAGTCCGGTCCCGTCCGCACGATCAAGGCATAAAGCCTGTCCCGAGGAACATCCATCGCGTCCGCCAACAGGTTGGCAACGGCCGCCGGTGGCGCCTCCTTGAGCGATACGATGCGTGACCCAGCCGGGCGTCGGCCACGTGCCTCGAGCCGATCCGCCAACGGCTTCGTCGCGTTCCGGAAGTCGGTAAACAACGCCTCCCCCTGCTGCGTACGCTCGGACTCGACAAACCCCCACCCCCGCCAGCGCCGATCCTCCTCGCCGCCTTCTACGAACATGTCCGACGACTGCAAGCCCCGGCACCCGGACCGTATCGCAAGCCGGTCCGCAGCCTGCAATAACCCCCCTGCGATGCCATCAACTCTTGTATTTGAGGACTTCATATCTTCGCGCAGCCCGATCGATATCGGTAGCGGCGTCGCTCCCGCAGTTTGGCCTGGTTGTCCCGCCGCCAATACACCGAGGAGCGTGTCTGTGCTTTCTTCGCAAGCCATCAAGCGTGTCTCGCCGGATGACCGGCGAGGCAAAAGCCGCTCGCTTGCGGGCCTATCCGTGCTGCACTCGGGCCTTATCCGAAACATAACGCCTGGGTCTTGCACAACTTCTCCATGCCGATGTACGGGCGATGATACCGAGAGTAGCTGATGATCTTGCCGCCGCCCAAAGTATCGAAACACGTATCGGTTTCTCGGCACTTCGGCAGGCTGATGGTCCTTGTGTGCTGTGCCTTATCTCGCCGTGCTCTGCGATCTGAAGCGCCGGCGTCGCGTGGAAGACCCGACGTGTAAACAGCATCAACGCTGAGTTGATCATCCTGTGGAGTTGCGGCCCAAGGCTTATGCAGATCTAGGCTGTAGATGAAAGCGAGGTGGTATTGGTATTCTTGTTTTTGCAGTGTTACGCGTACTCCCCCGCTCACAGACAGCATCGATTCTTTCGCAGGACGGACCGGGTGTCTCGTTGATTGGGGATGCGGTGCTCGCCGCTACGGGGCCTGAAGAACAACTGGTGGTGCTTGACGGGTCGGACCGGTTGGTGGGGCGTTGTTCGCTGTGGTGTGACGGTACGCCCGAACTGTGGGGCGAAACGACTGGGTTGATCGGTCATTACGCGGTGAGCAGCCGGGAGGCGAGCGATGCGTTGCTGGATGAGGCGGTGCGATGGATCAAGGCCCGTGGGGCGGCGTTAGCGGTTGGTCCGATGGACGGCAGTACCTGGAACCCGTACCGCTTGATTACGGAGCGGGGTAGTCGCCCAGCGTTCTTGATGGAGCCGGATCACCCCGAGGCGTGGCCGGGGTATTTCCGTGGTGCGGGGTTTGTGCCGGCCGCAGAGTACTTCTCTTCTGGGGTGGAGGACCTGACGCGGCGGCAGCCGAAGTACGAGCGTCTCGAGCGTCGGCTTCAAGAGCAAGGTATGCGGATCGAGCCGTTCGACCCCGATCGTTTTGAAGCGGAGCTCGGCGAGGTGTACGAGCTGAGCGTGGAGGCGTTCGCGGACAACCTGATGTATACGCCGATCAGCCGGGAGGCGTTTTTGGGGATGTATGAGCCGTTGCGGGGGCGGCTGGTGCCGGAGCTGGTGTTGATGGCAAGGCAAGACGGGGTCTTAAAGGGGTATGTGTTCGCGGTGCCCGATGCGCTACAGGCCCAGCGGGGGGAGCCGATCGACACGGTGGTGGTGAAGACGTTGGCGGTGCGTCGGGGGCGTGCGATCGCGGGGCTGGGCGGGGTGCTTCTGGAGCGGTGTCACCTGGCGGCACACGGGCTTGGCTTTCGCGGGGCGATCCACGCGTTGATGCACGAAACGAACAAGTCGAAGAATCTTTCGGGGTTTTATGGGCCGACCTTCCGGCGGTACACGCTGTTCTATAAACGGGTCGCAAGATGAACGTGGCGGACCGGCTGGTGAAGTGGGCGGCGGCGCAGCCGGACGCGGTGGCGATCATTGAGGCAGCCAAGCAGGGTGAGCGGGTTGTGACGTTCGGTGAGCTGGATCGGCGGGCGGCGGCGTTGTCGGCCCGTTTGAACAACAAAGGCCTTAAGCGTGGCGACCGGGTGTTGGTCATGATCGGCGTATCGATCGATCTGTACGTGGCGTTGTCGGCGTTGCTTCGGGGCGGGTATGTCACGGAGTTTTTGGACCCGTCGGCGGGACGGGCTCACGTGCGGCGTTGCTGTGAAGTCGCCCCGCCGGCGGCGCTGCTCGGGCCGTGGAAGGCGCAGCTGCTGCGGCTGTGGTTCGGGGGGCTTCGGCGGGTGCGGAGCGTGATGTACCCGCCGGTGTTTGGGCGTGGAGTTGCCGAGGGGGGTGGCGATGTGGTGTCGTGTGAGGCGGAGACTCCGGCGCTGTTGACGTTTACCAGCGGGAGCACGGCGAGCCCGAAGGCGGCGGTGCGGACGCATGGGTTGTTGTCGGCGCAGCAGTCGGCGTTGGAGAAGGCGATTGATTTGCGACCCAGCCAGGTTGATCTGGCGACGCTGCCGGTGTTTGTGCTGGCTAACCTGGCGGCGGGGGTGACGACGGTGCTGGCGGACGCGGATTTGCGTCGGCCGGGGCAGGTCGAGCCGGGCCCGGTGCTGGATCAGATCAAGCGGCACGGCGTGACGCGGTCGGCGGGGTCGCCGGCGTTTTACGCTCGGCTGGCTGACCACTGTGAGCAGACGGGGCAGACGCTGGAACCGCTTGAGCAGGTCTACACCGGCGGTGCGCCGGTGTTCCCGGACCTCTTGGCGCGGTTGGATCGGTTAATGCCGGGCGGCCGCCCGGTGGTGGTGTATGGATCGACGGAAGCCGAGCCGATCGCGCACTATGGCTTTGATGAGATGGATGCCGACGACCTGGCGGAGATGCAGGCGGGTCGGGGTTTGTTGGTGGGGGCACCGGTGCCGGAGGTGGAGTTGGCGGTGGTGGATACGGACCGGCTGGCGGGGCCATCGGTGAGTGAGGCGGCGTTGGCGTCGGCGCGGTGTGGGGTGGGTGAGCCGGGCGAGGTGTTGGTGACAGGGGAGCATGTGCTCAAGGGGTATGTTGATCCGGCGGACGACGCGGAAACAAAGGTGCGGGTGGGTGATCGGGTCTGGCACAAGACGGGGGACATGGCGACGCGGGATAGCGAGGGTCGGCTGTGGTTGCTCGGCCGGGCGTCGGCGGTGATGCGTGACGGGCGGGGGACGGTGTATCCGTTTGCGATCGAGTGTGGGGCGCGGCAGGTGGAGGGCGTTAAGCTGGCGGCGGTGGCAGCGCTCAATGGTCGGCGGCTGTTGACGGTGGAGCTGACGGGCGATGCGGGTGAGGCGTCGGTGGAGCGGGAGTTGGGCGAGCGGTTCGCCGGGGTGATCGATCGGGTGGTGGTGCTGGCGGAGCTGCCGGTGGATGGCCGGCATAATGCGAAGGTGCGGATGCCGGAGCTGCTGCGTCGGCTGGAGGCGTTGGGCTTAGCGGGGGATACGACGGAGACCACGCATGCCGACTGACCAGGGCAGGATTGCGAAGTATTTCAAGCGGCTGCTGTCGGGGCGCCCGGAGGAGGCGTTGGCGGAGTGCTTGGAGCCGATGGATGCGGCGTTGTCGCCGCGGCTGACGACGTCGACGCGGATCGAGCCGGCGGCGGTGGATCGGCGGTGGTCGGTGGTGGGGCGATCGGAGGAGGGCAAGCGGGTGTTGCTGGACCCGCAGGCGGTCGAGCACGCGGAGCGGTTTAGCCGGAACATCGAGAACTTCATCGGGACGGCGAAGGTGCCGTTGGGGGTGGCGGGGCCGCTGCGGGTGCAGGGCCTGTTTGCGCGGGGGGATTACTACGTGCCGATGGCGACGACGGAGGCGGCGCTGGTGGCGTCGTGTACGCGGGGGGCGCAGGCGATGGCGCGGGGCGGTGGGGTTCGGGCGGCGGTGGTAAACGAGGGGGTCGGCCGGGCGCCGGCGTTTGCGTTTGAAGACCTGGCGACGGCGGGGCTGTTTGTGGGTTGGCTGACGCAGCAGATGGACGCGATCCGCAGCGCGGCAGAAGCGACGACGCGGTACGGGAAGCTGATGGACCTGAGGGTGTCGCTGCAGGGCAACCACGTGTACCTGTTGCTGGAGTACGAGGTGGGGGAGGCGGCGGGCCAGAACATGGTGACGATCGCGACGGAGGCGGCGTGCCGGTGGATCGTGGCGAACAGCCCGTACGAGCCGGCGTATTGGTTTGTCGAGTGCAACATGAGCGGGGACAAGAAGGCGACGCCGCAGTCGTTCCTGGGGGTTCGGGGGAAGAAGGTGGTGGCGGAGGCGACGGTGTCGGCGAAGTGTGTGTCGGCATACTTTCACACGACGCCGAAGCGCATTGTCGAGTACTACCGGATGTCGTCGATCGGGGGGATGATGAGCGGGACGCTGGGGGTGCAGGGGCACTACGCGAACGCGCTGGCGGCGGTGTTCATCGCGTGTGGTCAGGACGCGGCGTGCGTGGCGGAGGCGGCGGTGGGGGTGACACGTCTGGAGGAATCGGAGGACGGCGGGCTGTACGCGAGCATCACGCTGCCGAACATGATTGTGGGTGCGGTGGGTGGCGGGACGGGGCTGCCCTCGGCACAGGCGTGTCTGGAGTTGTTGGGGTTGCCGGAGGAGTCGCCGGCCAACGCGTTGGCGGAGGTGTGCGCGGCGTTGGTGTTGGCGGGGGAGTTGTCGATTGTGGGGGCGTTGGCGGCGGGCGAGTTCACGGAGGCGCACCGGTCGTTGGCACGTGGGGAGGCAGGCAATGGGGGGTAAATGGTGGACGTACCAGCGTGAGCGGTTCCCGGTGGTGGGGCACGGCGTGCTGATCGGGGCGTTCTCGTTTTCGGCGGTGGCGTTCTCGGGGATGCTGCGGGGAGAGCATGGGATGCCGGCGTGGCCGGCGATTGTGGTGGCGTTTGTGAGCTGCTTTCTGTTCTTCTTGCAGCTGCGGATCGCGGACGAGTTCAAGGACTTCGAGGAGGATGCGCGGTATCGGCCGTACCGCCCGGTGCCCCGCGGGCTGGTGTCGCTGCGGGAGCTGGGGGTGGTGTTTGTGATGGCGGGGGTGGTTCAGTTGGCGTTGGCGTGGTGGCTGGATGCGCGGTTGATCGTGTTGCTGGGGGTGACGTGGGTGTACCTCGCGCTGATGAGCAAGGAGTTTTTCGTTCGGCGGTGGTTGAACGGCCGACCGGTGGTTTATCTATTGAGTCATATGGCGATCATGCCGTTGATCGATCTTTATGCGACGAGCACGGATTGGCTGATTGAGGTGGGGCGACCGCCGTCCGGGTTGGTGTGGTTTCTGCTGGCGAGTTTTTTCAACGGGATCGTGATCGAGATCGGGCGGAAGATCCGGAGCCCGAGCGATGAGGAGGAAGGGGTGAAGACGTATTCGGTTGTGTGGGGCCCGCGGGCGGCGGTGACGGCGTGGGGGGCGGCGATCGTGTGCACATGGGGGTGTGCGGTGGTGGCGGCGTGGCATATCGGGTTTGTTTGGCCGACGGTCGCGGTGTTCGGCGTGACGGGCGGGGTGGCGGTGGTGTTGGTGTCGGGTTTCTTGAGGGCGCAGGCCCAAGGGATGGGCAAGCGGGTGGAGCACCTGTCGGGGGTGTGGACGCTGGCGCTCTATCTTGTGCTGGGGGTGGCGCCATTGGTGACACGGGGGTTTGGCAATGGATGAGCGATGTGTGATCACGATGGGCGAGACGGCGACGCGGGCCGAGCTGGGCGGGAAGGCGGGGGCGTTGTCGGAGCTGGGGGGAGCGGGTCTGCCGATCCCGGCGTGGGTGGCGGTGACGCCGACGGCGTTCGCGGTGAGTCTTCATGATGAGCAGCGTGAGGTGTTGGGAGGGGGTAGTGATGCGGAGCGGTTGGCGGGAGCGGTGGCAGCGGTGCGGGTGAGTGATCGCGTGATGGTCGAGCTTGAAGCGGCGTTGGAACGGGTAGGTTTGGGGGGCGGGTTGCTGGCGGTGCGGTCGAGTGCGACGGAGGAGGACGGGGCGGGGCACTCGTTTGCGGGGCAGTTCGAGAGCTATCTGGCGGTGCCGCGGGAGCGGTTGGCGGAGCGGGTGGAGGCGGTGTGGCGGAGCGCGTTTACGGAGCGGGTGTTGGCGTATCGGGTGGAGCGGGGGCTGGAGATCGTGCCGGTGCCGCCGGCGGTGTTGGTGCAGGGGTTTGTGGAGGCGGAGGCGTCGGGGGTGGCGTTCGGGGCGGACCCGGTGTCGGGTGAGCGGGGGGTGGCGGTGGTCTCGGCGGTGTGGGGGTTGGGGACGGCGTTGGTGGGCGGCGAGGCGAGTGCGGATACGTGGCGGGTGGATCGAGGTGGCCAGGTGTTAGAGCAAGAGTTGGTGACCAAGGCGATGCGGGATGTGCCGGACAGCGGGTCGGAGACGGGCGTGCGGTCGGCGGCGGTGGAGGGTGCGGCGCGGGAAGAGCCGGTGCTGAAGGATGCGCGGGTGGTGGAGGTGGCGGAGTTGGTCAGGCGGTGTGGCCGGCACTTCGGGGTGCCGCAGGACATTGAGTGGGCGGTGGTGGGCGGCGAGCTGAAGCTGTTGCAGTCTCGGCCGATCACGTCACTGCGGGGGGTGCTTGATCCGGCGGGGCGTCGGCTGGTGTGGGACAACGCGAATATTGCGGAGAGCTACAGCGGGGTGACGACGCCGTTGACGTTCACTTTTGCGCGGCGGGCGTATGAGGGGGTGTACCGGGAGTTCTGTTTGCTGCTGCGGGTGAAGCGGTCGGTGGTGGACGCTGAGGGTCCGACGTTTGCGCGGATGCTGGGGTTGATCCGGGGGCGGGTGTATTACAACCTGCTGAGTTGGTATCGGGTGCTGTCGTTGTTGCCGGGGTTTGCAGTGAACCGGGGGTTCATGGAGCAGATGATGGGGGTGCGGGAGGCGCTGCCCGAGGAGTTGGTTCAGGAGGCGGACGCGTCGCGGGGGGTGGGTCGGCTGCGGGATGGGTTGCGGTTAGTGCGAGTGGGGCTGGCATTGGGGTTGGAGCACTTTCGGCTGCCGGGGAAGATCCGGCGCTTTTATGAAAGGCTGGAAATGGCGTTGGCGGAGCCAGAGGTCTCGTTGGAAGAGCAGCGGTTGGATGAGTTGGCGTTGTCGTATAGCCGGCTGGAGCGGGCGTTGATCACGCGTTGGGATGCGCCGCTGGTCAATGACTTTCTGGCGATGATTTTCTTCGGGGTCTTGCGGTCGCTGTCGGGGAAGTGGATCGAGAAGGAAGAAGGGCAGCTGCATAACCATCTGTTGTGTGCGGAGGGCGGGATTGTGAGTGCGGAGCCGGCGCAGCGGATCCGGGAGATGGCGGGGTTGGCGGCGGGCGATCGCGGACTGGTCGATCGGTTGTGCGCCGCACCGATGAGCGAGGCGTTGTCGGCGATGCGCGGGCATGCGGCGCTTTGGTCGGCGTTCGAAGCGTACCGGGAGAAGTTCGGGGATCGGTGCCTAGAAGAGTTGAAGCTGGAGTCGATGACGTTGTTGGATGACCCGACGCCGTTGGTGCGGTCGATCGGGTTCACGGCGAGGCGTGGGGTGGAGGAGGACCATGCGGCGGGTGCGGCGGAGGTGGAGGAGAAGATGCGGTCGGACGCGGAAGCGGAGGTGTCCGTGGCGCTGCGTTGGCGGCCGGTGCGTCGGGTGGTGTTTGGGTGGGTGCTGCGGAATGCGCGGAGGCGGGTGCGTGACCGGGAGAACCTGCGGTTTGAGCGGACGCGGCTGTTTGGCCGGGTGCGTCGGATCTGTCTGGAGATGGGGGCCCGGCTGGCGGCGGAGGGGGTGTTGGAAGAGCGGCGGGATGTGTTTTATCTGGAGCTCGATGAGCTGATGGGGTTTGTGGATGGGACGGCGACGACGGCAGACCTCGCGGGTTTGGTGCGGCTGCGCCGGTCCGAGTTTGAGGGGTATCGGGAGGGTGCGGTGCCGGCGGATCGGTTCGAGACGCGGGGGGCGCTGCCGATTGGTAACGCGTTCGAGGCCAGCAAAGTGGTGGACGCTGAGGAGGAAGCGGGTGGGGCGGGTGGGCTGCGTGGGATTGGGGCGTGCCCAGGTGTGGTGCGGGGGCCGGTGCGGGTGGTGCGTGACCCGCGGGGGATTGAGTTGGAGCCGGGGACGATAGTGGTGGCGGAGCGGACGGACCCGGGGTGGATCATGCTGTTCCCGGCGGCGGCGGGGGTGTTGGTGGAGTACGGGAGTTTGCTGTCGCACTCGGCGATCGTGTCGCGGGAGTTGGGGGTGCCGAGCATCGTGTCGATCCAGGGGTTGACGCACCGGCTGGTGGACGGGCAGGTGGTGGAGATGGATGGGCAGCGGGGAACAGTGGTGGTGCTGGAGGAAGGGGAGGCGGGCGATGGCCACGGAAGCAAGTGAACACGCGGACTTCTCGGCGATCCGATACGCGCAGGTCTGGGAAGACGCGGATGTGCTGCTCGCAGGGTTGGACGTGCAGCCGGGCGATACGTGCTTGTCGATCGCGTCGGCGGGGGACAACGCGTTGGCGATGCTGACGCGGGACCCGGAGCGGGTGATTGCGGTGGACCTGAACCTGGCGCAGCTGGCGTGTTTGCGGCTGCGGATCGCGGCGTACCGGGTGTTGGAGCACGTTGAGTTGTTGGAGTTGATCGGGTCACGCCCGAGTGATCAGCGGGTGGGGTTGTACCAACGGTGTCGTACCGAGTTGGATGGGGAGACGGCGGCGTTCTGGGATGCGCGGCCGGGCGTGGTGGAAGCAGGGATTGGAACGGGTGGGAAGTTTGAGGGGTATTTCGCGTTGTTTCGTCGGCGGGTGTTGCCGTGGGTGCATCGGCGGTCGGCGGTGCGGGGGTTGTTGACGGCACGGGATGCCGCGGGCCGGCGAGCGTTTTATGACAAGCGTTGGAACAACCGGCGTTGGCGGTTGATGTTCCGGCTGTTCTTTTCGCGGTTCGTGATGGGCCGGCTGGGGCGAGACCCGGCGTTTTTCCGCTATGTGGAGGGGTCGGTAGCGGAGCGGATCTTTGGGAGGGCGGAGCACGCGTTGGCGGAGCTGGACCCGTCGGCGAATCCTTACCTGCACTGGATCTTGACGGGGACGCACGGGGAGGCGCTACCGATGTTGCTGCGTGCGGAGTCGTTTGATGCGATCCGTGAGCGGGTGGGCCGGGTGGAGGTGGTGCGGGGGACGCTGGAAGACGCGATGGACGGGATGCCCACCGGTGCGATCGATCGGTTCAACCTCAGCGATGTGTTTGAGTACATGTCGGAGGCGAACGCGGAGGCGATGCTTCGGCGGTGCGTGCGTCACGGGCGGAGCGGGGGCCGGCTGGCGTACTGGAACATGCTGGTGCCGCGGAGCCGGCCCGACACGATGGCGGACGAATTGGAGCCGCTCGTCGACCTCGCGGACCGACTGCACCTGGAGGACAAGGCGTTCTTCTACAGCCGGTTTGTCGTGGAGGCGATCCGGTGATGTGGACGCTCGGCAAGATGGCGCTGGTGCTTGCTGAGCTGGCGTTGCTGTTTGGGGGGCTGAGCCTGCTAAGCCGATCGGGGCGTGTGCCGGCGGAGCTGATCCGGAAGATGCTGCACGTGGCGATGGGGCTGACGGTGGTGGGGTTCCCGTGGTTATTTACGGAGGACTGGCCGGTGCTGGTGCTGGTCGGGTTATCGCTGGTGGGGTTGGTGTTGCTGCGGGTGTCGCGGTGGCTTCGGCGGTTGTTTGGCGGGGTGCTCGGGGGTGTGGGGCGGTCCAGCCTGGGCGACCTGTGTTTCCCGGTTTCGGTCGGGGTGTTGTGGCTGATAGCGGATGGTGATGCGCTGCTGTTCGGCGTGCCGATCCTGGTCCTGACTCTTGCCGACGCGACGGCGGCCCTGATCGGGACACGCTACGGCTCGGTGCACTACCAGACGCGGGACGGCACGAAAAGCGTCGAAGGCTCGCTGGCGTTTTTCGTGGTGACTTTCATGAGTGTTCACGTGCCGGTGCTGCTGATCACAGACACGGATCGCCTGGTGTGTCTGCTGCTGGGGGTGACGATCGGGGTGCTGGTGATGCTGCTGGAGTCGGTCTCGTGGCGGGGGTTGGACAACGTGCTGGTGCCGTTGGGGACGTTTCTGGCGCTGGAGATGTATCTGGATGCCTCGGCGACCGACCTGGGGCTGCGGGCGATCGCGGTGGTGACGATGGCGGGGCTGACGCTGGCCTGGCGGCGGCGTTCGTCGATGGATGACACGGCGCTGATCTTGGCGGCGTTGTTCGGCTATGCCGCGCTGATGCAGGGGGGATGGGCGTGGCTGCTGCCGCCGTTGGCGTTGTTTCTGTTCCACAGCATCCGTTGGCCCGCGGCAGAGCACCCGGCACTGCACTCTGTTGGGGCTTTGCTTTCGACCCTGGCGGTGGGCATTGCGTGTCTGATCCTCAACACGCTACGGCCGGGCGACGTGTGGCTCCTGTGTTATACGGCCGGGTTTGCGGCCCACTTCGCCATCGTTGGGGTGGCGTATTCCTGGAGGCCGCCAGCGGAGCGTTCGGTGTTGCAGCGTTTGAGTGATGTGGTATGGATGAGCCTCTTGGCGTGGGCGTTGGTCGTGTTGCCGGTGATTCTGTCCGTTTCGCCGTTCGGTGAGTACGGGCAGATGGTCTGGTTCGGTGTTGTGTGTTTCGTGGGGGCGGTTGCCTCGGCGGGTGTTTTTCAGTCTTTGATGCCGAGGCTGTACGCCCCATCCGCGCGGGCTGGCCTCGTGCAATGGAGCGCGCTGGGGCTGGCGGGTGCGTGTGCGCTGGCAGTGTGGGCAGCCGCCAGCTACCTGCCGTCTGTATAGATCGTGGTGTTGCCGGCACTGCGGATTGCTGTGCCGCGATCAGGCCTCGTAAACCCGGATGTTTCGGAAACGGACATCGGCCGAGCCGTCCGCGTCGTCATCGGCCAGGAAGGTCAGCCACGACATCGAGCCGATGTAGAACGCCCCGATGTCGATCGTGAAGGTCACCCATCCGTCGCCGGCCTGATAGTTGCCTGGATAGTCGATCATGTCGTTGGGCACGCTCTGGCTGCCGCCGAGGACGAAGAGGGTGTCGCGGTTGGTGTGGTTGTTGTCGCTGTCGAGCCCGATCCCGATCAGCTCGCCGGTGTCCGTGGCGTTGACCTCGAAGCTGAGCACGGTCGAGGCGGTGACGCTGTAGTTCAGCGCGGTCTTCTTCCATGCGTTGCCGGTGAGGTGGACGGTCGCTCCACCGTCCTCGACAGACAGGCTGCTGGCGTGGCCACCGCTGCCGTCCTGCGAGCCGGAGTAGGAGCTGAAGCTCGTGCTGCTGAAGTCCAGCAAGCCGGGCAGGGCCACGTCGCCAATGCTGACTTCGCTGAACTGTGCGGTGGCGAGCACCCCGTCGTTGTGGCTGGTCACCGCAAGGCCCCAGCGTTCGGGCGCGCCGCCGATGTTGAGGTTCACCGAGTCGATGGTGTTCCACGACAGACCGTCGGTGCTGTACTCGCCGGTGTAGTCGTCGCCGAGTTTTGTGAGCCGGACCCATCTCGCCAGACCGGTCGGGCCGTGGGGCGTCCCGCCGATAGCCTGCGCGCTGCCGCCCGTCGCGCCGCGGTACCGCATCGAGACCCGGCCATCGGGCAGTACCATGACGTCGACGAATTTCGCATTGGCGGCCGGGCTGTCGCGGATCATCACGCCGGCCTTCGCGGCGGCATGGGTGTTGGTCAGCGCGTCGACGCGGGCGGTGATGGTGCCGTCGCCGCTGCGGGCGTCGTAGAGGTAGCGGAATTCGTCGCTGGTGTTCCAGATGTCGCGTCCGCTGCCGGTGAGGGTGTAGACGCCGCCGCTGGAGTCCGCGGAACCTGCCGCCGCAACCACGCCGATGTCTCGGGTCGACTCGAAGATGCCCAGGTTGGGTGCGTTGGCGGTGATCTCCAGGCCGTGGATGCCCCACCACCCGTCCTTTATGAACTCGAGGTCGAGCCGACCGTCGTTGACCGTCACGTCGAACTCCAGCGGTGTGCTCGTCGTGGTGATCTGGCCGAAGACCTGTTGCCCCTCGGCGTTGATCCCCGCCAGCGATCGGCCGGACTCCATGTGGAGCGTCACGTGGTACGACCCCGGCGCGAGGTCGGCCATGAACGTCTCGTCCCGGCTGGAACGGTTCGAGTCGCCGGTCAGGCCCGTCCCCGAGAGGTCTCGGCTGTAGATCGAGTAGCCCGAAGACCACCCCGCACGCAGCACCCGGCCGTACGCGAAGTCGTCGGTCACCGGTGTAAAGCCATTGGCTGTTTCGGTTGCGATTGCACCGGACGAGCGGTGCTCGAAGTCGATCTTCCACCCCGTGGGCGCGACCGGGGCCGTCTCGCTGTTGGCGACGATCACGATCACCTCCTCCGCGGGCAGGTTGGTCAGCTTGACCCAGTCCTGCCCGGGCGTGACCGACACGGTCTGATACGCCGTGTGGTTGCCCGAGGACTGATAGCCGTCGTAGCGGTAGATGCTGAGGCTCGTCGCGTCTGGCGGTAGGTCCATGAGAACCAGTTCGGAACCGGTCGCCTCGTTTGTGGCGTAGGCGGGCCGGTTGCCGTCGGACTTGATGTTGAACCAGACCCAGACCGTCTTGCCCGAGCCCGCGGTTTTGAGCAGGCCGTTACGTGTCGGCTCCAGCGACGCGTAGCTCGTGCCCGCCAGCAGGTCTTGAGCCAGCAAGAACGCCTCACCTTCGGCATTGGGCGTCCACGGATCGAGCGAACTGGCCAAACCCCAATGAATCTGGCTGTCGGTCGCGTGCAGCGACCAGGGCATCACGTAGCCCACCCGCGCTGCCGAGCCATCGCCCCCCGCCTCGGTGGCCGGCACGTTGAACATGTCGAGCGTGTCGATGAACATCCCCGCGGGGTTGAGCGTGCTTAAATTGCGGTTGAATTCACTGACATAGAACTTGATGTCGGCGGTGATGTTGTTGGCCGACTTGATGGCGAAGAACTCGTCGTGTGCGAACCGCGGGAACTTGCCATCCGGCTGGTAGCGGTGCGTGTCTACACCGGCAAGCGTGCCGTCGTTGAGCAGGTCGGCGACCGCGCTCAGATAGCCCTTCATGGTCGGGTTGCCACTGAAGATCGCCCCGGCGTACCCGCCCGGCAACACCTCCGCGGACGCGTGGCTGGCGTGGACCCCGTCGGCCAGGTTCTCCAGCGCCCAGTGATAGTCGTTGAAGGGGATCTTGTTGTCCGTGTCGCCTGGGTCGGCCGTGTTTTCCTGTTCGTTGTCCAGCTCGAGTTCGAGGTCGGGCTCGTTGATCGCGGTGTAGATGTTGATGCCCCAGCCGGTGATGCCCTGACTCTGCAGCCAACTGCTGCCGGGCTTGAAGCGTTCGGCGAACTGGCTGCCGATGGCGTACCAGTCGAAGTCGCGGATATCGCGATTGTAGTAGTCGTCGTAATACTCAAAGAGCAGCACGGGCTCGACGTTCGCGGCGTGCATGTCGAGCACGATGTCGTCGATCGCCTGCGGCGTCGGGCTCGACGTCCCGGTATTCCAGTACTTGCCGGGCAGCAACCCGAGGCGGGCCTTCTGGATGCCCTCGCTCTGCATCAATGCGAGCCGAGCCTGTCGATTGGCGGCGGTGGTGTTGCCCCCGAGGTTGCTACCGAACAGATCGTCGATCGCGGTGGAGGACAGCAGCCAGCGGGGTTCGAGGGGTTCGAAAACGAGGGCAGAGTGATCGCGCATACAGGTTTCCTGTTAGAGGTGATCGATGAGTTGAAGAGACGCGAAGAGAACGAAACGAAGCGTTGATGGATTGCAGTCAGATCAAACCGATGACCTGCAGATGGAAACGTGGGTCACGAATGTGGTGTTGATACCTAGGGATGCGTTGGACTATTCGAAGCGGATCAGCGGGAAGCGATCGAGGGCCTTGTCCTCGGCCAAGCCGGGAGCGATGTGGCACCAGCCCTCGCGGGCTTCGCCGTCGTTGTCGTTGACCACGAGGTTGAAGCGGATGCCGCGTCGCAGGTCTTGCGGGGTCAGGCCGAGGGCTTTGAGCGGGAGGCGGAGCTCGTAGCGTTTGCCCTCTTCGAGGTCGCTCACTTTGGGCTTGAGCAGGTCGGTGAGCGGGCCGAGCATATCGCCCCGCCAGGCGTGGACGAGCACACGCCCGTCGGCGGTTGTAGCGATGCCTATTTCGTGGAAGTCTTCGGCATTGGCGGCCGCCAAGCCGATCTGCACGCTGTCACCTTGCCAGAGGTTCTCGGCGTCGAAGGCCTGGGCGTGGGCGTCATCGCGGACATCGATACGCAGACGGATGGCACCGTCTTCGTGGGTCAGCCAGGCCTTGGCGCTAACGTCTTTCGGGCCCTGCCAGACGAAGTGCCGGTGGGCTGGGGCGTAGTCGAAGCGGTTAACGACCTCGCCGCCGTTGCGGTCGTCGAGATCGAAATCGGGGTCGCGTTGGTCCCAGGCCCCCGCCGGGATGAGTGCCCCGGCAACCAGCGGCAGGTCGAGTGTTTCTTCCCAGCCCTTATCGATCCGGACGTTCAGGGCGTAGCCGATCGAGTCGCCGAAGCGTCGGTCGGCGTCGGCGGCGAGCACGACGGGTAGCCGGACCTGTCGCTGTTCACCGGGCCCGAGCACGATCTGGGAGGCGTTGGTCCCCGAGCCGGCGGTCACGGTCAACGGGCGGTCCCAGGGGTTCGCCGCTTCGGCGACGATGTCGCTGTTGGTCTGTCCGTAGACCACGACCGGCCCAGGCACACGCAGCACGGCCGGCTCCAGCGCGGGGTCAGTGGTCAGCTGCTCAAGCCTGACAAACACCGGCGTCTTGTCCACCGGCAGCACGAACCGCCCTTCTCGTACGGGCAATGCCTGTTCGCGTCCGATCGCGTCGATCAGTGTCACGGTCGCACCTTCGTTGACGCGGACCGTCTGGATGCTGCGCGTGGCCCGATCGGTCAGGCTCCACGCGGTGATCACGCGGCGCTCGCCGCTGCCCCAGAGGTGCACGTAGTTGTCTTCGCCGACGTCCAGGCGGCCCGCGAACGGCCGGTCACCCACCTCTCGGATCCACGTGTTGAACGCCACCAGCACGGGCTTGGGCTCGAAGTCGTTCGTGACGACCCCCCACGACCGGATCCGCCCGCTGGGATAGATCGACTCGCGGAGGTTGTACCAGGTGTACCCGATTGCCCCATGCGACAGCGAGATGGCCAGCTTCTTGATCGCAGTCTCGGCCTGTTGTCGTTCCCCCTCGACGCGGGGCAGCCGGCCCGTGGTGGTCGCGGTCTCGTTGAACCACAGCGGCTTCTGCGAAGGCATCACGCTGCGGACTTTCTTGAGCGGGCCCTCGACTATGCGGGTGAAGATTTCGGGGCGGCCGTGCTGATGGAACGCGTGGACGTCGAAGCTGTCGTAGGCGTCGCGGAGCACGTCGCGTTGCAGGTGGGGGTGCTTGCGTCCGCCGTGCGGCGTGAGCGTGGCGAAGCCGCCGGTCAGCACCACGGCTTCCGGGTCGATCGACTTGATGATGTCGTGAGAGACTCGCAGCAGTTCGATGTATTGCTCGGCGTCCCCGCGCCAGAAGTTGGTGAGGTCCGGCTCGTTCCAGATCTCCCAATACTTGATGTCGTTGTGGTAGCGCTCGACCGTCCGCCGGACATACTCGGCGAAGCGTGTCGGGTCGGGCGGGGTCATCCGCCAATCGCCGCCGGCCGCAAAGATGTCGGGCGCTTCCCACGGCGTGTTGTACGCCAGGATGTGCTGGATCACGACGCCGCGGTCCCGCAGCCGCTGCACCGCCAAGTCCATCGGCTCAAAGTTCCAACGCCCTTGATGGCGCTCGGCTTGCTCCCACTTCCAGTGGAAACGTACGCCCCGGAACCCCCCTGCTTCAAGGAGCGACATCGCCTTGTCGAAGTGGTCGCTGACGTGCACGCGGTGCCCGGTGGCGAGGTGGTAGTGGATGCCCTCGCCGGGCGTGGGGCGTTCGACACGGGGCAGGACCGCGAGCCGGGTCTGGCCGTTGCGTTCACGCCCGTCGCTGCTCAGGGTGTAGTCGATGTAGTAGAAGCCGCGGGTCAGTTCTTGCGCAGGCAGCGCGATGTCGAGGGCTTCGCCTTTCGGGAGTGTTATACGCTGCGCGGTCGATCCGACGACCTGCCCGTCGTAGTCGATTATGTCTGCCGAGACCTTGAGTTCGAGGTCCGCGCTGAACGCTGAGGTGAGCCGTAGCGACGCAGCCTTTTCTTGGTCTTCGTAGATGACGGGGATCGGCTCGGTCGTCATGGCGATGACCGACACGCTGTCCAGGGCATCGCCGGGGGCTGCGGTGTCTTCGGGGTTGGCTGCCGACTCGGTCAGCGCGGCGTCGACCTCGATGCGGTCGATCGTGAACCCACCGGGCGGGCCCGTCGTCACGCGGAGGAACAGCTGCCAGTGCGTGGGCTCGGGTACGCTCTCGCGCTGGGCGAACACGCGGATGTCGTCGAGCAGATACCGCCCGGGCTTGCTTGTGCGGGGCAGCCACGGCTTGGTGCCGAGGTACTTACCGCCGGCCCCAAAGAACGCGATCCGCCCGGCCACGCTGCCTTGATCCGGGAACGCCGAGAACGTCACTGCCACCGCGTTGTGTGCGGCGTCCATCGGCAGCGGCTTGGCCTTGGGCCCGCCCCAACGCACGAACGCGTCGCCCTGCGCCGACTTGCGGACCGTGACCGCCCCGTCCGCCGCGGTGACCTCGGTCACGCCGGTGCCGCCGACGAAGCGCTCGGCGTTGTCTGCCGGGTCACTCGTAGCCGCGTGTAACGATGTATGGGCAAGGCCGACTAATAGGAGTAAGGCAAGCCGGATAGCGTGTTCAAATTTCAACGCGGATGCTCCATCGGTGGGAAGGTGGGCATAGCCCAGGTCACGGTGCTAAAAAGGTCGATCTCTGTTTCGTTCCGGCGGCTCAGAAAGGCAGGGGTTGGAACCCTGAAGGGGCACCAAAGCCGCCGCCTTGGCTGCGGTGGTAGTCGAATATGCGTCGAGCGTTTTCGTCGCTCAGGTTGCGTTCAGCGAATTCGCGTGGCCGTAGCGACTCGGCGTGTCCATCAAGGAACGCCGCCGAGGCTGAGCCGGTTCGTGCGGAAACCGGGCTATCGTCCAGGTGCCGGAACGCGACGGCAGGCTCGTTTCCGGTTGGCGTAAGCGACGGGGCATAGAAACGCGAACGAGCTGCGAAGTACCACTGCCATCCCTCGTTGGTCGACAAGTCCTGGTCGGGCAGATTGTCCGCGAACATAATGAAACTCGAGGCTTCATAGAAGTCGATCGACGGGAACCAGACCGTATCGTTAGTGGGCTGATAGTTGTGGCTGCCGATCGAATCGGGTGTTGCTGCGAAGTACGAGACCGTATAAGTGGTCGGTCGTCGATCTCGCCAGAACGGATTGGAAGACTCCCAGTCGGCCACGCCTTCGGGGCACATCCAGTCGTCGAACGCCTCGTTACCGGTATCGTAGATTGACCACGGATCGCCACGGTAGGCCGAGAGTTGGACGGTCCAGTCGAAGTCTCCGGCGGGCTGGCCGTTGAAGGCAACGCTGTCGGTGTTCCAGCCCGTGATCCGTTGATCGTTGTCGTTGGCATAGAGCTGATTGAGTATCAGCAACTGACGCATGTTGGACTGGCACTGTATCTGCCGCGCCGAGGCCCGAGCTGCACTAAGTACCGGCAGCAGGATGGCGATGAGCAGCGCGATGATCGAGATCACGACGAGCAGCTCGATGAGGGTGAAGGCGCGGGGTTGTCGTTGGCTCGTCATGACATGACACCTTTCATCGAGAAACACGGGAGGCTGAGTCCACGGGCTTATGCCGAAGCTCGGCTGCGCCGGCCGAGCAGCAATGCCCCGCCTGCGACGACGAGCAGCGCGGATGCCGGCTCGGGGATGAGTGTGGCGCCGTCGACGGTGAAGTCGTTGAGGCGGGCAAAGTTGCCAGACCCGCCGCGGCTGGCGCGGAGCACCGCGGCGACCGCCTCGACATCGGTGAAGTCGAGGGCTGAGTAGGTGAGGGTTGGGCCGTCGTCGATGACGTTGAAGTCGCTGGCGGTCGGGTTGATCGCCGCCCAGCCCTTGCCGGCCGCGCTGTTGTTGTCGAAGTCGGTGAGCGTCAGCGTGCCGCTGCTGGTGCTTGCTTCGGAGAGGTACCACTGCCCGCCCTGCTTGATGGCGACGCGTTGAATCCGCCCCAGGGCGCTCGCGTTGGTGGTGATGGTCGTGGTGCTGTCGAAGGCCACGGCGAGCGCGTCGCCGCCGTTGAGGAACTGGTCCTTGCGGAACACGAGGAACGCATCGATGACGGTGTTGGTTGAGGGCCCCGAGCTGCCGGGGGTGGTGCGGCCGTTGGTGTTGATGTTGAAGCGGTTGTTGGTGGCGTCGAGCGTGACGCCGAACTCGGCCGCCATCAGGCCGTCGCCGCCGGGCCCCAGGAGGGCGCCGCCGGAGACTTCGGCCTGGTTGTAGCTGCTGTCGAAGAACTGCCCGGCGGCCGAGTCGTCGAAGAAGAAGCCGCGTTGGGTGGCGTTGTTGACGTCCTCGGTGCGGAGGGCGGTGCCGGCGTCGGGGATCAGGTCGCCATCGAAATCGATGAGCTGCGCGGCGTTTGCCGGCAGGGCGAAGAGCAGCGGGGTCAGGCAGGCGAGAATGGGTTTGGGCATGAGGGGTCCTCCTTTAAGAAGCGGTCGATCGGGTTGTGGAGCGGATCAGATGAGGCAAGCCTGGCGGGCGGACGTTGAGTTGCCGGGGCACGGGTGGTGTCGGTGCGGCGGTCAGCGGCGGCGGCGGTGTCGCAGCATGAGCAGGCCGCCCGCACCGAGCAGTAAGGCCGAGGCCGGCTCCGGGATGACGCGGATCTCGTCGATGGTTCCGCCGCTGGCGTTGGTGGGCAGCGCGCCGCCGGTGATGCGGAAGAACAGCCGGTATTGGGTTGCGTCGGCTCGCCCGTTATCGATGGCCAGCTGCTCGACGTCGGGGATCACGAACGTGCCGGGGGTGGTCAACGAGCTGACCGCGGTCACGCCCGAGGGGCTTCCCGAGCCGAAGTCGATGCGGACCTGGATGCCGCCGAGGTTGAAGTCGGTGAAGTCGATCTCGACCCGGTTGGTGGCGGCACCGATCGCGAAGAAGTCGGAGAAGGTGCCGCCCGGGCTGTAGCGGACGAAGGCGTCACCCGCTTCGAGCCGTTCGATTGTCACCGTGCCGTCGGTGTTGTCGATCACGCTCGCACGTGTGGGGGTGAAGAAGTTGTCGCCGTTGTCCATCGTGTCGGTAAACGGTGTGGTGATCAGGGCCGCCTGGGCCGAGGTCACGCAGACGAGTACGGGTGTGGCGGCAAGGGCTTTGAGACGGAACATGGGGGACCTCCTGGATAGAAAAGGAATCGTGCGCGCGGATCGCGTTAGGGGCCGGCGGTGGATTCGCCGATGAACAGGTCGATGTGATCTCCGGCGAGCAGGTGCGGGTCGGACCACGCGGTGCGGTCGCGCATCCAGCACAGGCAGGCTTCGAAATCCTGGGTGGTGTCGCGGGGTCGGACGCTGGTGACGGACGGGAAGAGGTTCTGGCAGAGCCCGGTGTCGTTGACCGCGGCGATCTTGAGCCGGTCGCCGACTTCGAGCCGGAGGTCGTGGGCGGCGCGCAGGAGCCCGACGGCGGCGGCCTCGGTGAGGCAGAGGATGGCCCGGTCCTGATCGGGGCCGAGCTCGCTGAGGTAGCGGCGCCCCACGGTGCGTGCGTGCGCGATGGGGTCGCCGTAGTTCGAGACCGGGTCGTTGACGATGCCCCCGAGCCGGCCCGCCTCTTCGGTGAGCTGGCGGAACGACGCGAGCCGGCCGGTGATGATCTCGTCGAGCGGCTGGGTGTTGAAGCAATCGACCGGGCCGCCGCTTTCCTGCAGCAGGTGTTCCGCAACCCGGCGGGTCGCGCCCGCCGGTGCACCCATCAGGCTCACGACCCCGTCGGCGGTCAGGTCCCGGCCGACCATGAGCAGGTGTGCCCCGAAGTCGGCGATCTGCCGACGGATGAGCGGCGACATCGTCTCCGCCGGGGCGAAGAGGACCACGCCCCGGAGGTCCGGGCGATCGCCGACGGATCGGGACAGCAGCCGTGTGACTTCGGGGTCTTCCCAGCCGGTGTACTGACGCGGCCAGAGGCTGACCTTGGCGGCGCGGGCGGCGTGGTGTAGGGCGGTGAACATCAGGCTGCCGGCGATGTCACGCCAAGCGGGGTACAGCACGCAGACCACGGGGTCCGCGCTTTCCTCGACCAGCGTGACCGGCTTGAGCCTGCCGTTGGCAAGACGTTTGAGCAGCCCCTTCTGCTCCAGCGCCAGCAACGCCCGCCGCGAGGTCCGGCGGCTGACCCCCATCTCCTCGGCCAGACGTTCTTCGCCCGGCAGCTCACGCAACGCATAAACGCCGCTTTCGACACGGCTTTCGAGCAGATTCGCGATGCGTTCGAACTTGAGCACGCCAAAAAGATACAGCTTCCTGTACCTTTTGTCAACTCAGACTTCCCCAGAGCTTGTCGGGATGGCTTGGCCCTCGGCCGCTCCCGCCACCAGACCGGCCGCGTAGCAGTGCCCCACATACGCCCCGATCGTCCAGAGCTGGGCGGGCTGGCCCTGGGCCTGTTTCGTGGTGGCTGGGAACCATTCGTGGAAGGTGTCGCCCCGGCAGCTGCGGGCGGCCAGCGCGATGCCCCGCCAGGCCTCGTCGGTCCCCAGCGCGATCTCGCGTGCCCGCAGGAAGAACCCATCGGTGAACGCCCAGGCGCTTTTGTTGTGGTAGCACGCGTCGTTGTCGTAGAAGGGGTGGAGCATCGGGACGCCCCACCAGTGCACCGGGTAGTGGGCGATCGCTTGTTGGGCGGCTTCACCGTCCACGACGCCGAGCAGGACGGCGAACGCGGTGGCGAGAGCGTGCTGCCGGTCTTCGCGTTGGCCTTCGGGATCAATGAGGTAGGCCAGCGTGCCGTCGGGGCGCAAGAATTGGCGGTGGATCGCGTCCCGCAGAGACTCGGCCCGGCCAGACCACGCGGCGCTGTCCTCGGCCCGGCCGGCACGGCGTGCGGCATCCGCCATCACGGACAGGCCCTTGTAGAACAGGCAGTTGGTGGAGGCCGCGAAGCTGTTGAGGCAGTTCACCTTGGCTTCGAGGCTGTGCAGGGGTCCGAAGCGGTCGGGATAGCCGTTGTGCCCGATGTCGAAGAAGCTCGACTGGCCGCGGTAGAGGCCGGCCGTGTCGTCGAAGAACGGGGCGTAGAGCTCCGCGAAGCACCGCCGGCCTGTCTCGTACACCCACGACCAGTTCGCATCGGTATCGAGCCCCGGCTGGCTCAGCAGGTCCGCCGCCCACCACAGCCAGAGCACATCGTCGGTCCGTCGCGCGAAGGAGTTGGTGCCGTAGGTCTGCTTGAAAGCCTGATAGCTGAGCCCGGTGTCCTCGAACGGCAGGCTCGGGTGGTACTCCTCGCGGTCGATTTTCATGCCCACCGCCAGCCGCTGCTCGACGGTGAGCCTCAGCGCGTCCCACATCGCCTCGGGGAACAACCGGTCGAGGCCGAGGATCCCCGCGAAGCCCTGGTCGCGGGTGAACGACATCCCCATCCACCCCTTGCCCCGGCCCCCGGCGGTGAAGTAGCGGCCCGTGTCGGTCACGCAGAGGTTCGACTCGGCGTCGTACAGCGCGGCACGCCAGAGCTTCTCGACGATCGCCGGGGCCTCGGCGATGAGGCGGGCCGGGTGAGTCGGCTCACGATCGGGCAGCTCGTCGAGATACAGTGTCCCGTGCGCGTCTTCGAGTCGGTCGGGGAAGAGCTTGAGATCGGGTGACTGGAAGAGCACCGGGGAGAGTCCTTTTGGGGAGTGAGGTGGCCTACTGGGGGAGCCTGGTGCCGCCGTGCGGGCTGGGGGCAGTTAATAAGATACAAATTGCTGTATCTTTTTTCTGTTGCCCCACGCTGTAGCATCCTGCTTCTATGACCGCCCGACCAAACATCCTCTTCTTCTTCAGCGACGACCACGCCGCCCACGCCATCAGCGCCTGCGGCAGCACCATCAACCAGACCCCCCACATCGACCGCATCGCCGAGGGTGGTGTCCGTGTCGACCGCTGCTTCTGCACCAACTCGATCTGCACGCCCAGCCGGGCCACCGTCCTGACCGGGCAGTACGGCCACGTCAACGGCGTCACCACCTGGGAGTGCCTGGACAACCGCCACGACCCCCAGGTCCAGAAGCTGTTGCAGTCCGCGGGTTACGAGACAGGCATCTTCGGCAAGTGGCACCTCGGGCTGGGCCAGGGCAACTGTGCCCACGGCCGAAATCTTGTCAGCCCCAGTGCCAACGCCCCAACCGTCCCCGCCGACCCCGCCGGCTTCGACCGTTGGGCGGTCCTGCCCGGGCAGGGCGACTACCACGACCCGCTGTTCCACACGCCCGACGGCGAGGTGCATCACACCGGCTACGTCAGCGACATCATCACCGACCTGTCGTTGGCGTTCCTGCGGGAACGCGACACGTCGCGCCCGTTCTTCCTCTGCGTGAATCACAAAGCTCCGCACCGCCCGTGGGAGCCCGGCGAGAAGTACGCCCACCTCTACGAGGACGAAGACATCCCCCTGCCCGAGACGTTCTGGGACGACTACGCGACCCGCCCCGCTGCCGAGGCCGCCAAGATGCGGGTCGCCCGGGACATGAACGAGCGTGATCTCAAGGCCCAGCCGCCCGCAGGGCTGTCGGACGAGGCGCACGCGCGGTGGTGTTATCAGCGTTACATCAAGGACTACCTCCGCTGCGTGGCGAGCATCGACGCGTCGGTCGGCCAACTGCTCGACGAGCTCGACGCCCAGGGCCTGGTCGAAGACACCCTCGTCATCTACAGCTCGGACCAGGGCTTTTTCCTTGGCGATCACGGCTGGTACGACAAACGCTTCATCTACGAAGAGTCCCTGCGGATGCCGATGATGGTCCGCTACCCCGGCCATATTCCGCCGGGCTCGCGGACCGAGGCCATGCTCACCAACACGGACTTCGCGCCGACGCTGCTCGAGTTCGCCGGCGTGCCGATCCCGGGCGCCATGCAGGGCCGAAGCGCCGCCGACCCGCTGCGGGGCAACACCCCGGACGACTGGCAGCAGTCCATCTACTACCGCTACTGGAATCACGGCGGCCACCACGTCGCCGCCCACTACGGCGTCCGCACCGCGACACACAAGCTCGTGTTCTTCTACGCCAACCCCGCCGACGCGCCGTTCTGTTCGCCCGAGCCCGTGATCGAGCCGTATTGGGAGCTGTTCGATCTTGAGCGCGACCCCCGTGAACTCCGCAATGTCTACGGCGACCCGGCGTATGCCGACGTGCAACGCGGATTGATCACCGAGCTGGAACGGCTTCAGCAGCAGTACGGCGACCAGCGCCTTCACGCATAACACGCGGGGTCTTTTTCTCCAAGGCGGATTGGGCAATCTGTCGGCGATCGCCTTCACCATCGACTTCACGGCATCAGAAACCACCGGCGGGGCACTCGGTACCGGTTAATCGACCGCCTTCATAGATCAGACCGCATCTGGCGGCGATGTGGGCCTCGCGTTTACCGACGCGACTTCATCCTCGCCGTCGACGTCACGCCCCTCAACGGCGATCTCGTCCTCACCGGCATCTTCACACCCGACTCCTCGGACAACCCCAATGGACTCCCCGAGATCACGATCAGCACGACCATCGATCAGGCCACCCTCGGCACGCTGGGCTTCAACTTCGGGGCTCGCACGTTCTTCGGTATCCAGCAGTCGGGCAGCACCAACAACGACCTGAACATCACGTACGACAACTTCCTCCTCGCCAACACCGCGGACCTCGCGTCGGTCATCCCCGAGCCGGCGTCCCTCGGCCTGCTGAGTGTCGGCATGCTCTGCATGCTCGCGCGGCGTTGTGATTAATCCCGCCTCCGTGCAGCGCGGTCTTGATCGGTCGCGCTGCCGTTGCTTCGGCTTCTCCTGTGCTTAGGGATCGGCGGCCCGGCTCATCACGGCTCGGCCCACCGTCCGGCTATCGCTCACGCCCATCTCCCCTCCCGATCACCGAGGTGTCGCGTCATGGCCCATCACTCGAATACCCGCAGCGGTGAAGCACACTTCGCCGAGCTCGAGCCGCGTCAGCTGTTCTCACCGACGCTGCAGTGGCAGCCGCTCGGTGAGCTCGGCAACGGCGGCCGATCCGACGCGATCGCTGTCAGCCCCTACGACTCGGACCACCTGCTGGTCTCGGGCGATGTGCTGGGCTCGGCGGTCTCGTTCGATGCCGGGCAGACGTGGGAAACCGCGACCGGTTTCGACTCGCTTGAACACAGCGACTTCACCTTCCACCCGACCAACACCAGCGAGGTCTGGGCGGCAACGCTCAGCGGGCCGTACCGCTCGATCGACGGCGGACGTACCTGGGAATCCCGACGCCTGGGCATGCCTCCCGCCGGCGGCTTCGGCTACGACGCCGCGGTCGAGAAGGTCCTCTACGACCCCAGCGACAGCACCCATCAGACCCTGCTCGCTTTCGACGGCGACCACCGCGAGCTTAAAGAAGGCGCCGCGATCAACACCCAGCTCGTCAACTACGGCAAGGTCTGGCGGAGCACCAACGGCGGGCTGAACTGGGTCGACATCGACATGCCCGACCTGCTCGGCAACATCACCGCGGTGGCTTACGAGGCTGGCTCGAGCGACGTCCTGCTCGCCGCGGTCAGCGATGACGGCATCTACCACAGCACCGGCGACGGCCCCGGCGCGACCTGGCAACGCCGAAGCAACGGACTGCCCACCGCGGGCAACGGCGTGCGTATTTCCGGCATCGTCTCCGACCCCGCCAAGCCCTGGATCTACACCGCCACCGTTGGCACCAGTCAGGGCGGCAACGCCAACGCGCCGAAGGTCGGCGGTATCTACCGCAGCACCGACAACGGCTCGACGTGGGAACTCATCAACCCGCCGGTCACCACCGGCAGCATCGCCACCGCGGTCTACGCCAACCCCTCGTCCCCCAACATCGTCTGGGCCGTGGTCGACGGCACGCTTTATCGATCTTCCAATGCGCTGGCGACCAACCCCGCGAACGTGACCTGGTCGATTCAGAGTGTGGACGGCACCACCATCGACGACATCGCCCCGGTCCCCGGCCAGGACAACCACTTCTACGTCTCGACCGACAACGGCGTCTACAAGACCACCAACGGCGGCGGCCTGTTCACCCGCGTCGGTGGGTCGGGCTTCGCTGGGCCGGACGGTCGGGTCAACCTGGCCGTCGATCCCAACACCCCCAACGTCGTCTGGGCCGCGTCCATCGGCAACCAGTCCAATGGGCTGTACAAGTTCGACGGCTCCAACTGGCAGACCCTTAGCCTGCCCAACGGTGCGGACCGCTGGGCTCGCGATGTGGCCGTCGATCCGACCAACAGTCAGCATGTCGTGGTCGCCACCGGGCAGGACCCGTTTGTCGAGATCAACGGCGGGACCTTCCTGTGGTTCACCGAAGACGGGGGGCAGACCTGGCGGCAGGAGTCGGCCAACCTGCCAGCGATGCGGTTCCGCACGGTCGCGTTCGCGCCGGACGGCAGCCGGGTCATCGCCGGGTCGGGTGGCCGAGGCTTCTTTGTCGCCGAGCTGAACCGCACGACCATCGGGCTGCAGGCCGAGCACATGATGCTGGGCGAGAGCGGCGGCCACAGCTTCGACGTCGGCTTCGACGCGGTAGCCAACGGCGGGCGTTACATCGCCGTCCCCACCAGCGCGGGCAACAACTGGTCCGCCTCCGGCGACGCCCCCGTCGCCAAGTTCTTCTTCACCCTCGATCAGCCCGGGCAGGACGTGACGTTCCGTGCCCGGCTGCAGACGCCCAACGGCGACAACTCGTTCTTCGTCCGCGTCAACGGCGGGGCGTGGACGCCTTGGCTCGCCAGCACCACCGGCAGCGGCTGGGCTTGGGACACCGTCACCAACAAGAACACCGGCCAAACGCTGACCCTCGACCTATCCGCCGGCCGGCACGTTCTCGAGTTCAAGATGCGCGAGTCCGGCACCCGGCTCGACGAGATCGAACTCGTCCTCAGCGGCAACCCCAGCGACGATGGCGGATCGAACGACAGCGGCCTCCGCCTCGAAGCCGAGCTCGCCGACCAGGCCGTCGGCACGCAGGTCGTCAATGGCAGCAAGGTCGGGTTCATCAACACCGGCGACTACCTCGTCTTTCAGAACGTCGACTTCGGCAGCGCCGCTTTCACCACCTTCCGCACCCGCGCCGCCAGCGCCACCCAGGGCGGCACCATCGAGCTCCGCATCGGCTCGCCCACCGGCATCGTCGCGGGCAGCGTGACCTACTCCAACACCGGCGGCTGGAACGCCTGGGAGACCCGCAGCAGCAGCCTCTTCGGCATCCACGGCACGCACGACGTCTACCTGACCTTCACCGGCCCCGGCAGCGGCTTCCTGCTCGACCTTGACTACTTCGAGTTACTTGCCTGATCCTTTTAAAGCACACGCTCAAACCGAGGTCGACCCGATCGCCTCGTAGGAGACTCCCCATGAACCGAGCAACCCGCATCCTCAGCCAACACCTTGCACTGGTCCTGGCTGTGCTGTGCATGCCATGGAGCCACGCCATGCACGCCACGCCGGTCGAGACCTACGACATCTACCGCGACGGGTTCCCCAACGGTCACGAGCCGTTGGCGTGGAACATCAAGCTCGAAGAACGCATCGGCGGCGTCACCGCCAGCGGCAAGTACCTCGCCCTCAATAGCGACTGGCTCGCCAAACCCTGGAGCGGCATGCGCTTCGTCAACGGCAAGCCGCTCACCATCACCCAGGACTGGTACGACAAGGGCTTCATCCGCATCCGCGCCAACCGCACCGTCAACCGCTACGGCGAACCCAACGGCGAGCTCGCCTTCCAGCTGTTCCTGATGAACGGGACCAGCCAGCTCCGCCGTGAAATCGTTCGGCCCATCCACATCCAACGCGGCCGTGGCCTCGACGAAGACCCCGGCACCTGGCAGGAGATCATGTTCCCGCTCAGCAGCATCCGGGCGCTGAAGGTCGGTGAGGTGGTCGATGGGTTCAAGTTCCAGGTCCAGCGGCAGACCGAGCTCGCCTTCGGGCTCGACGAGATCGCCTTCGTCCGCTTCGACGAGCTGCCGCAGTGGTTCATCGATCAACGCAACACGCCCGTGCTGCAGCCTGATGTCGAATGGCCCGAAGCCTCCGACCTGCCCGATGCCCTGCGCACCGACCTGAACCCGATCCGCGTGGAGGACGGCAAGTTCGTTGGGGCCGACGGGCAGCGCGTGTTCATGCTCAACCCGTACACCCGCGAAGTTTCCGAGTTCGACCTCTGGGGCGGGCCGTCCAAGGCGCAGGCCCCCCCGCCGCTCGGGCTGTTCTCCGCCGAGTCGCACGACTGGCTCTACAACGACCTGCTCAACGGCGAACGCCTCTCTCGCCTCGGGTTCAACTCCCTGTCGGTGACCATGCCGCCCGAGCCGTGGTACCGGCAGCTCGAGGTCGGCTTCGACACGCTCAGCGAGAACTCATCGCTCCGGCTCGGGCTGGTCCCGCCGCTGGACGAGATGGTGGACCGGGTCAAGGTGCCGCTGCATGTCGATGTGGTGTGCTGGCCGTGGAGCCTGGGCAAGCCCGCGGTTGACAAGCTGTTGCCCGAAGAGGTCCTGACCCAAGGGCGGCACCACTGGGTGTACTGGCGGATCATCGGGCCGGGCCGGCAGCTCTGGCTGGACATGTGGCGGCTGTATGCCCAGCGCTACGCCGATGCCGGCGCGAACGTGATGACCTTCGAGCTCATGAACGAGCCCGCCTACCTCGCGCAGACCGTCGACCACCTCGCCGAGTTTGAAGCCTGGCTCGGCCAACGCTTCGACAGCGTCGCGGAGATGAACGAGCTCTGGAAGACCGACTTCACGTCCTTCGCCGACGCCGCCCACCGCCAGGACACCCACTTCCAGCCCGCGTACCCCGGCCGATGGTTCGACTACGAGGAGTACCTCGTCGAGCGGTTCCAGGAGCTGACCGAAGACGGCGCCGAGCTGGTCAACAGCATCCTGCCCGACACGCTCGTCGGGGTGCAGCCGATGGGCATCTACATGCTCACGCCGCACGAGGCGATCTGGAAGTACCGCCTCGTCGAGGCGGAGAGCGTCGTGATCACCCCGACCGGCGGCGGTAGCTGGACGACCGGCAGTGGTGCTGGTAGCCCGACAGCCTCGACGCTCCAGACCCCGATGGCCGACGCCCCGTGGTCAAACGACATGCTGCTCGCGGTGGCGGACAACAAGATGATCATCGACAACGAGTTCAGCCTCGAAGGCCAGGGCCGGGACGACACGTTCAACAAGCTCTGGGAGGCGGTGATCACCGGGCATGACGGCGTGTCGATCTTCAACTGGGCCAAGCGGGGCTGGTCCTGGAGCGAGGGCCGGAACAAGGTCGAGATGTTGGCCGAGCGGTTTCCGTATACCGCGCTGAACCCCGCCGCCCGGCGCACCGAATCGCTCCGCGGGATATTCGACTTCACCGAGTCAATCCAGCCCATCGCCGGCAAGGTCTTGCCCAAGCCGTGGGGCCCGGACGCGAAGATCGCCTACGTGTTCAGCTGGGACGACGCCCGCCGACGCGTGCTGGAACCCAATCGGCTCGACAAGCGCGGGGCGTACTACGCCGCATTGAAATACAGCCACTGGAATATGGCCATGGCCCCGGTGCACCACGTCCTCGAAGAGGACGCGCTGGCCGGCTACGACGTGGCCGTCCTCGCCAGCGTGACCCACGCCGAGCCCGGCCTGCCCGCAGCCCTCGACCGATTCGTCCGCCGTGGTGGCGTGCTTATCGTCGGCGAGAAGACCTTTGACCGCACGCTCTACGACCACGAACTCGACACGCTGAACCTCCTCGGGTTTGAGCCCGGCGGTGCGTCCGACCGCCCTGCCGGTGAACTCGACCTCGGTCCGCTCGCGCAGGCGATCCCGATCCGCGGCGCAGCGAAGGCTGTGATGCCCGCACGCCAGCTCGCGCTGAGCGCCGACGTGGCTGTGGTGGTCCGTGACGTTGAGGGCAAGCCCATCGTCACACGGCACGCGGTGGGTGACGGCTTCGTCTACTTCCAGGCCGCGGACATCACGGGCTACACCCTCGCCAAGGTGATGTGGGCGATCCTCGCCGATGCCGCACAGCAGAAAGGCCACGACCGCGTGCCCGACGCGTGGCGGACCGCCGAGGTCACCGACACCCGCACCGACGAGCTCGCGCCCAACGTCCTGCTCTCCCGGCGAAGCCACGACGCCGACGGCCGACACGCGTTGCTGCTGCTCAACCGCGACAGCTTCGACAAGACGATCCAGCTCCGCGTCACGCTCGACGACGGCACCTACCGGGTCGCCGCTGCTGTGGGTATCAGCGAACAGGACGCTGCTGCCCTGCCCCAGAGCATCGACGCCGGGGCGCTCGCTGCCGAGGGGCTGACGTTCACGCTCAAGGCTGATGCCCCCGCGGTCATTCTGCTCGAGCGCTAAGCCGTTAGCCCGTTGTCGTGCAGGACGTAGCCGTTACGGCTCGACGCGTTGGGGTCGGCCGACGCGTTGATGGCGGGCAGGTCCTGGGGGCTGCCGCCGTTGGCGTGGTTGCTGTTGAACGGGGCGCGGTCGCTGCTCATCGCCTTGGGCTGCCAGTTGAGGTTCCAGCCGTCGTCACGCAGGCTCGGCAAGAAGTCGAGGTAGCCGTTGCCGGCCGTGTTCTCGATCTGGGTGGCGACCTGTGAGGTATCCCCGGTGCTCTGTGCCTGTGCGCCGTCCATCACCAGGATGGTTTCGGAGGGCTGGGTCAGGTTGATGGTCTGGTAGGGCGTCCGCGGCGTGCTCGTCTCTTGGCCTGGGTCGGCCATGGGATCGGTCGGCAGGAGGACCGGCATCACGACCGGGTGGCTGGAGTAGTGGAAACGGCCGCCGTCGACCTGTGCCGAGGGCAGAGGTGCATGTCGTTCTCGGGGCCGAAGGTCTCGCGGGATTTGCCGTTGACGTACGCCGCGGTGAGGGTGGGCCAGTCGGTGCCGCCGGCGACGAGGATTCCGCCGTAGGGGTATGTGTCGCCGAACTCCTGGGTGTAGGACGCCAGGGCGATGCCGATCTGCCGCAGGTTGGAGCTGCGGAGGGCGGTACGTGCCGCTTCGCGGGCCGAGGTCAGGGCGGGCAGCAGGATGGCGATGAGCAGCGCGATAATCGAGATGACCACGAGCAGTTCGATGAGCGTGAACGCCGAGGTGGGCCGGGTGGTGAGACGGGGTGGCGTGTAAATCATGGCGATGCCTTTCGGGAGGAAGATGACACCAGAGCGGGCGGCCAGAACGCCGCGAGATCGGTCAAGCCTTGGGTGGGGCCACGCTGTGGCCGTCGGAGAAGTCGAAGTCGAGCACCGCCGTCTCGGGCAGCGTCTCGCCGCGGGCGGCCCGTGTGGACCAGTCCGCCAGGGTTCGGCCCATCTCTTCGAGCGGCAGCTGCACCGGGCCAAACCAGGCGTCGACCAGCGGGTTCTGGTCGAAGGTCACGACCGACAGGTCGTCGGGGACGGACAGCCCGAGCTCGGCGATCGCCAGACTCAGCAGCCGGCTGAGCGGTGAGCTGCCACAGACGATAGCGGTGGGTTTGGCGCGTAGGAGATATGCCTTGAAGCGGGCGACTTCATCGTGAGCGGTCGCGGTCTGGAGCCGGTTCGGGTCGTTCTCGTCGGATAAGACCCAGTGCACCATCTCGTTACCCAGCCCGCCGCGGTCGGTGTGCAGCCCCGACATGAACGCACGCAGGCGTTCGACAACCCATGGGATGCCCTGGTCACGGATGAGCAGCCCGATGCGTTCGTGGCCGGCTTCTTTGAGGTGGTCGAGGGCGAGCCGGACCGCCTGGGTGTTGTCGGCCATGATGCAGGGGGCGTCGTTCCACACGTACTGCCGGTCGACGCGGACCACGGGGATGCTTAGGGCTGATAGCTCGCGGGCCAACAACCCGGGCCGCGCCCCGAACGACATGATGGAGAGCACATCCGGTCGGCTGCGCGAGAGCCGGCGGACAAAAGTCTCGACATCGCACTCGCGCTGTCCGACCAGCTCGCAGCGGACGCCGAACTTGTCGGCCACCGATTCGATCCCGGCCAACAACGCCGGGGTGAACCAGTCGTGCGAGAGGTCTGCGATGTTGTTGATGAGGATCGCCAAACGGGTCAGGTCGCGCCGGAGCGTGTGGCCCGACGTGTGACCGAGCTCGGCACTGGGCCCGACGAACGTGCCGCGTCCGGGCTCGCGGATCAGCCAGCCCTCTCGCTGCAGCTGGCTGAGCGCACGTCAGACGGTCGAACGGCTGAGCTGGGTGACCTCAGCGACCTCCGGATCGGTCGGAAAGGGATAGCTGCAATGAACCACTAGATGGTTGAGGCTTGGCTTTGGACTTGGCTGGGTTGCCCACCCCGCGGTCGCTGCTTACGAGGACGGCGTCGCGGGCAGCGGTGCGGGTGGTGCGGGTGGGGGTGCGGTGGACTCGAGGACCTCGAAGTTGGCGGGCAGCGTGGTCCGTATGGGGTCCTGCCGGGGATTGGCCAGGAGAGTGGTCAGTGCGTTGGCGGCCTGGTCCCCCAGCGACTCGGCGTCCTGCGACACCGCGGTGTAGGCCGGCATGGTCTCGAACCGCCGGTCGGCGTCATCGAACCCGATGATCGAGAGGTCTTCGGGAACGCGGATGCCGAGTTCGACGCACATCCGCATCGCCCCGCGTGTGGGTCGGCCGCTGGCGAAGACGACCGCGGTGGGCGGCTCGGGCAGCGTCAGGATCCTCCGGATGACGTTGCCCCCGCCGCGGGGGTTTGATGGCACTCGGAAGCGCAGCCCCGGCTCGAGACTCAGCCCCAGCCGTCGGCAGCCGCGCTCGAAGCCTTCGATCCGCTCCAGGTGGTCGTGGTCGGGGATGTCGCGTTCGCACATCGCGATCCGCCGGTGCCCGAGGTGGTAGAGGTGCTCGACCGCCTGCTCGTACGCCGACGCCGAGTCCACCACGATCCAGCTGGCGCGGGGGTGATCGCTGGTGCCGGAGACCTGGATCATCGGGAAGCCTTCGTCGGCGATCGCGTTCACGACATGCTGGTTGTTGGGGCGGACCTGGATGATCACGCCCTGCACATCCTTGCGATAGAAGTACTGGGTGTACGACTCGTCGGGCCGCTTGTCGCGGTAGGGGTCGAGCAGGGCCATGTCGTACTGCTGCTGGCCGAGGGCCCGGCCGATGCCGCCAAACAGCGCGGCATGGAACTCGCCGATGTTCCCGAGGAACTGTCCGAGCGGGTGGATGAACGCGATGTAGCGGCTGGACTTGAGCCCCACGCTGCGGTCGACGCCGAGCTCGGCGGCCGCGTCGAGTACGCGCTTGCGTGTCGCCTGTGCGATCCCCGGCCGGCTGTTGAGCACCCGGGACACCGTGGCGGAGGAGACCTGCAGGTGGTCGGCGATCTGTTTGACATTGGCCATCGCAGCGGTCTCGTCAGGTTAAGTCTCGCGCCCCGCCGGCAGAACCATACCCGCCGGGTCCGATCCACGTATCCCGTTCCCAGCGGCTCGCCCTTGTCGCGCCTCGGCGAGCTTCGGCTGCCTTAACGGCGACGCAGGCCCAGGCAGGCGATGCCGCAGACCAGCAGGGCCATCGACCCGGGCTCGGGCACCACCACGGTCAGCGACTGGAGCAGCACGCTGGATCGGCCCGTGCCGTTGAAGGTGTTGTCGCCGTCATCGACGACGAAGAGGGTGAGCGTCTCGTTGGGGCCGAGCACGATCGGGTTGTCGAGGGTGATCACCGCGATCCCGTTGTCGTCGGCGACGGTCTGGTTGGCGGTGACCTGGGCGTCGTTGCTGGCAACGGTGACTTGGGGCTGCCCGGCCGCGGCGATGGCAAGCGTCTCGAGCTTGGCTTGATCGTCGGAGTCGATCCCAAACCCGAAGAGGCCGATCTGCGTCACGGTGAGCCCGGTGTCGAAGCTGAAGATGAAACTCTCCTGGAGGGCGGTGGAGGGCGTTTCGTCGAGGGCGAAGGTGGTGTCGGCGTTGTTGGGCAGGCCCGAGTCGATGCCGATGCCTTGGTCGTTGAGCCGGAGGTTGGGGCGGTTGCTGGTGCCGGGTTCGCCAGCCACGACAAGGGTGACGGTGGCGGTTCCGCCGAGGCCGTCGTCGAAAGTGGCCGAGGTGATGTCGGTGGTGGTGTTGTTGTTGACGTTGAGGATTTCGCCGGTGGAGGTGTTGCCGGTAAGCCCATCCCGTGAGAGATCGAGGATGACGGCGGCGGAGGCTGAGGCGGTGGACGCGAGGGTGGTGACGCCGAGGGCGGTAGCGAGTGCGAATCGGGGCATGGGTTCCTCCTGGAGCGAGACGGGATGCGGCCAGACCAGGCCGAGACTGGGCTATGGGCTACGTAATCATAGCCGAGATGATATTGATTGCAATATCGTTGCACAATCATTGCAAAAAGCCTATGCTTCGGGACGATGGGTAGCCGCCGGCGACCGCCGGCCCTGATCACGACTCTGTTTCCTGACATATCTGCCTCGGAATCCGCCATGCCACGCCCCCAGAGCCCGCGGAAGCACGCCTTCACCCTGATCGAGCTGCTGGTCGTGATCAGCATCATCGCGCTGCTGATCGCGATCCTCCTGCCCGCTTTGTCTGCTGCACGCGACGCCGCCCGCGCGTCGGTCTGCCTCAGCAACCAGCGTCAGATCGGCGTCGCGCTTGGGGCCTACGCCAACGAATTCGACCTCTTTATCGCGCCCTCTGGCGCGACCGCTTCGTACATCAGCAACGTTGATCCCAATAACTTCACCGGCACCCAATGGAATCGGCTCGACGGCTATGTCAAGGAACGTCAGGTATCCGCCCAGGGTGATATTGGTGATGTCTTCCGTTGCCCAGAAGCGACCATCACCAGCGGTGGATCTTCGGTCGCCGGCGGCGCGTGGCACTACAGTTCCCCCCGCCGCGTGTCGGTCCTGCTCAGCTACAACAACTCCGACGGCAGCTTCGAGGTGCCTTACCGGCTCGACCAGGCGCTGCGTGCATCCGACATCCTCTTTGCGGCCGACGGAACGCAGGCCATCAACCTCAGCGAGACCAGCGGTAACTATGGCCGTGCGGGTGAACGCCTGAGCAACTCGATCGCCCCGGTCTCGAGGAACAGTCCGATCGCCTTCTACGACGCGACCGCTATTGATATTGATGACCCGATCTTCGGTAGTGATGGCCCCAATGTCGAGCGAGCCGATGGTACGACCAACAGCTTGGTCCGGTGGCGGCACGGCGGCGACACCGCCGCGAACGCCGTGTTCCTCGACGGGCATGCCGAACGTCTGCCTATCGGCGAACTCCGCAACCGTAATGTTCGCCCCGACAGATAAGCCCCTCAATACCCCGCCTTACCCCCCCCTCACGGAATCCCGCCATGCCCCAGCGTTCATCGCTCTACACCCTCGTCCTGACGCTGATCGCCACCGCCCTTTCGGCTCAGGCGTTCGCCGCCGACACGCTCATCGCTGACTTCGAGGCCGGCCCCGATGACAAGTCGCTGACCTTCGAGACCCGCGACGCCACCGCCGAGGTCGTCGCCACCGATGACGGGCACGCCATGGTCGTCACGCTCGGCACCGAGTGGAAGTGGCCCAACGTCCGGTTCCGCGGCCGATGGGACCTCTCCGCGCACACGCACTTGCTCGCCGACGTCACCAATCTTTCGCCCGAGTCAATCAAGATCGCCGCCCGCCTCGACAGCCGCGGGTCGCACACCGGCAAAGTCGGCAACAGCTTCTCCCTCGACCCCAACGACACCGTGACCGTCCGCATCCCGCTGAGCCGGCCCGCGCCCGAGGGCTACGAGTTCTTCGACGACCTCGAAGGCATGGACGTCAGCCCGCTCGGCAACCGCGGTCAGAACGCGATCGATCCTTCTCACGTCTTCTCGATCCAGTTCTTCGGGCTCACCCCCGCCCGGCCGCAGACCTTCCGCGTCGACAACATCCGCGGCAGCGGCACCTTCATCCCCCCTGCCGACCTGCCCGCACCCGACGACTTCTTCCCGATCCTCGACCAGTTCGGGCAGTACCGCCACGCCGACTGGCCCACCAAGGTGCACAGCGTGGAGGAGTTTGCCGCGGCGATCGAGGCCGAGCGGCAAGACCTCACGGATAACCCGCCGCCCAGCGCGTGGGATGAGCTCGGCGGCTGGGCCGACGGGCCAACGCTCGAGGCCGACGGCACCTGGCGGACCACCAAGCGTGACGGCCGGTGGTGGCTGGTCACGCCGCAGGGCAAGCTGTTCTGGTCGCTGGGCGTCGACGTGGTTCAGCCCGGCGGTTCGACCCGCATCGGCCCCGGCCGCGACGGTTGGTTCGACCCCACGCCTCTCGAAGACCCCCGCTTTGCCAACCAACGCACCGTCACCAAGACCGCCCGCGGCCCCAACGCGGGCAAAGACCAGGAGCTGTTCTTCTACTACAACGCCAACCTCATCCGGAAGTTCGGCAACAACTGGGAGCGGTCATTCGCCGACCTCGCCCACGAACGCCTGCCGAGTTGGGGCTTCAACACCATCGGCAACTGGGCCAAGGGCCCGGTCATCGAAAACCCGCCGATGCCCTACACGCACTGGATTTTTTACAAGTCGCCCCGCATCAAGGTCTGGGGCCCGAACCTGCCCAAGTGGTTCCCCGATGTCTACCACGAAGGCTTCAAGGAGAACCTCGACAACTACGCCACCCGCTTCCTCCGCGGGCACCGTGACGACCCCATGCTCATCGGCGTGTTTGTTGATAACGAGCTGCCGTGGGGCAACGAGACCAAGATGGCTGAGCTCGCCATCCTCGCACCTGCCGACACACCCCACGCCAAAGCCTTCGTCGATTACCTCCAGAAACAGCACGGCCCCGACATCGCCGCCCTCAACGCTGCTTGGGGCACGAGCTACGCCTCTTGGGAAGCCTTCGGCGAATCCAAAGACATCCCCGCCGGCGAGACCGTTACCCGCGACATGCTCGGCTTCAGCGAGCAGACCATGCGCATCTACTTCGCCGCCGCCCGCGATGCCGTCCGCAAGCACGCCCCAGGCAAGCTCTACCTCGGCTGCCGCTTTCAGGAAGTCCAGGTCAACCCGCTGGTCACCCGCATCAGCGCCGAGTACAGCGACGTCGTGTCGTTCAACGTCTACCGCGAAGCCGTTGCCCAGTGGCAGCCCCCCGCCGACATCGACAAGCCCGTGCTGATCGGCGAGTGGCACTTCGGTGCCCCCGACCGCGGCATCTGGGGCAGCGGGCTCGTCGGGGTTGCGAATCAGGCTGAACGCGCGGATGCCGTACGTCGTTACGTGGGCGGGGCACTGACCAACCCGCTGCTCGTCGGCGCGCACTGGTTCCAATACATCGACCAGCCCACCACCGGTCGGCCGCTCGATGAAGAGAACCACCAGATCGGGCTGGTCACCATCGCCGACGTCCCGCACTACGAGACCATCGAAGCCTTCCGCGAGATGGGTGCGTCGATGTACGAAGTGCGCAGCCAGCCGTAAGGCTGCGGCTGCAAGCGCTCGGTCACAGCCCGAGGCTGACGAGAATCTTCGTTCGGTAGTTCGTGTAGGTGTTGTATTCGCCGGCGAACCACACCAGCGTGTTCGGGCGGTCGCGGAGCAGGAACGGGCGCAGCTGGTTGTTGACCGGGTCGAACGTGAGCTGCTCCCACGCCCAGCCGCTGTCGGCGCTACGCGTGCCCTTAAACAGCTGATAGATACGCTGCGGCAGTGGCTCGCCCGTGCCGGGGTGGACGTCGGCGGACACGACGACGCGGTCGGGGTTGAACGGGTCGAGGGCGATGCCGCCGGCGTAGTGCTGCTCTTTGGGGTAGAGGTTGCTGCCGGCAAAGCCGATCTCTTCTACGTACCAAGCGTCTTCGTTCCAGGTCGCCACCCAGTACCGCATGTCGGTCCCGATCTCGCCGCTGGGTGAGGAGATGAACGCCGCCTGCGGGTTGCCCGCCGAGCTTAGCTCCAGGTCCCAGACCCAGCCGCGTCCCGCGTCGGTCCCGCCGTCGAAGAGGCGCGTCCCGTCTTCGGGCACGAGCGGTGATTCACGCAGTTCTTCCATAGACTTGATGGGCGTACCGTCGGTTTTATAGAACACGCCAGACTTGTAGTAGGCGTGATAGACGTGGTTGTTCTTGACGTCGCGCGGGTGACCGTCGTTGTAGAAGATATCAATACGGTCTTTGCCGTTGTCGGCGTACTTCACGTAAGGACGTCGGTTGCTGTTGGTCCCGGCACGGATCAGCTGCACCGGCTCGCCCCAGGTCTCGGCCTCGTCGTCGGAAACGATGAACGCGGGGTTGAAGTTATTGCCCCGGAAAAAGTTGTAGATGCGTCCGCCGGACGCGGGGTCGCCCTCGGCGGTGAGGCGGATGAGGTTCTGATAGGTCAGGCCACGCTTGGTCGTCACCACGCTGAAGTCGCGTTCTTCGCTGACCGCGGGCGGCTGGTAGGCCCTGGAAAAGTCGAGGACCCGCTGCGAGAAGCTGGGGTGTGTGCCGTGACGGCCGTAGGTGGCCAGGACGCGGTTGTTGCTGAGCCGGAGCAGGGCCCCGTTGTTGTGGTCGTCCTTCTGTGCCCAGGTGCTGAGGACGACCTCATTGCGGATGAGGGGGGACGCGGTGCGGCGTGGATCGCCGAAGGTGCTCAGGGCGGTGTGGCCGTCACGCTTGACGTAGTTCACCAGCAGGACGCGCCCCACCATGATCGCGCGTTCGTCGTTGTACCAGGTGAACGCGCCGTCCTCGGCGACAAGTCGGGGGAGGAACCCGTCGGTGTCGGGGTTGGTCGGCACGAAGCCGGTCTTCGCCAGACGCAAGACCTCGGCCCCGGCGAGCAGGGTGCCGCCGACGGCGTAGTCGGCGCTGTCCCACGGCCGGACCGGCTGGGGCGCGGCACCGACGCGCTGTGCGTGGGTGAGCTTGCCCTCGGGGGTGATGCTGCCGTAGAGCTCGGTCCAGCCGCGGACCACGGCGGGCAGGAAGTACGCGCGGGGCAGCCAGCCCTCGTTGATGCCCTTGGCCATGCCATAGACAAAGAACGCGCTCGCGGAGGTCTCTTTCGTGCGGTAGTCCGGGTGGTTCGGGTGATTGAGCCAAGCACGCCACATCCCGTCGGGCTGCTGGAGCTCGGCGAGGCGGAACGCCATGTCCCGGAACAGCTTCAGGTAGTCCGCCCGCCGGGGGTCGTCCTCCGGGATGTACGGCAGGGTCCGGGCCAGCCCCGCAAACACCCAGCCGTTGCCGCGGCCCCAGAACTCCTTCGGCCCCTTGTGCCCCTCGCCGGGGAATCGCCGTGCATCGCGGTAAAACAGCCGTTCGTCGGGGTCATAGAGAAACGCGGTGGAATCCCAGAACAGTTCGTGCATCTGTTCGAGGTAGCGGCGGTCGCCCGTCGCCTTGGCCAGGCGTGCGTACACCGGCGGGGCCATGTACAGCGCGTCACACCACCACCAGAGGTGACGACCCTCGAACGGCCGCTCCACTGCATGGAATCGGTGCGGCTCGCCGGGATGCAGCACCTTCCGGTCCAAAAGCGGGCCCAACTTCTCCACCAGCCTGGCGATCTTCTCGTCGCTCGGCTCGACAAAGTAAAGGTCCAGATAGGTCTGGCCCGGGCAGACGTCGTCGGCGTTGGTCGGCTCACGGATGTCCCATTGGCTCTGCTCTCCCCACTGCCGCGCCCGTTCTAGGAACCAGGGGTCATCGGTCGCGTGGTGCGCCGCGATCATGCCGGAGAAGAAGGTGCCGACCAGCCAGTTCCCGGTCGGCGGCGTCGGGCCGTAGAGCTCGAGCTGATACGCGCTAACGTTCCGCAGGGTCTGGCGGATCGTGTCGGGCTCGAAGGCGTGGCGTTCGAGGTTGGAGTAGGGCAGCGGCTGGCCCGAAACGGCGTGGGGCACTACGGCGAGTGTCAGCGCCGCGACGACGCACGCCAACACCACAGCCGGCTGAAGCCCGGAAGACTCAGAACTCAGGGCATGGAACGAGAGCATGGCGGAGGTCTCCATCGGCTTGAGGCACGAATGTGGGAAGAGGCGAGGCAGATACAGCAGACGCAGGGGCACCGCGCCGGTCGGCGGGGTGGCTAACGCACTAGCTTAACTACTTAATTGTTCTGGCCGTTGCGTTTCTACTCCTAAGAAACACGGAGCTTCGATTAACGGCTACGACAACGAAAGGGTCGCGCCCACGCCGCAACGATCGCGTGTTGCCAGCGTTCTTTACCGCCCTGACACCGCGATGCGATCGAACGCGACGTGTTCCGATCCGTCGCCCGAGTCGAACGACCCGGTCGCGCCCAGCCGGAGGTGGTTCGGCTCCCGCTCCGGCGAGGTGGAACCCCCGCCCAGCCGTTTGAATGCGCCGTCGCCCACGGCGTAGTGGCCTTCGTAGCGGTTAGACGCCGCGTCGTAGACGAGCTTTAACCGAAGCGCCGCGTCAGACGTCGCCGGCAGCTTGACGGTCTCGTATTCATTGCTCGAGCCCTCGCCGAACGCTTCGAGCGACAGCGTGAGCTCCGCCTTGTCCGTGCGTCGCAGGTTGAACTGGCACAAGACCCTCGGCCGCTCGGCGTGGGTGGTGTGCACCAGGCCCAGCCGGAGCGTCTCGTTCGCGGTCGGGCCTTCGATCTTCCAGCCGCTCAGTTCGTACACCGCCGTCACCTGCTCGGCGTTTGCAAACCGCAGCCGACGATACGAGTTACTCACGCTTCCACTGCCCCGGCCTAGCCGGTATACGCCCCGCCCGGTTACCCGCGACCGCTCGAACGCCTCGCTCCAGCCGCCCGCCCGACCGTTGCTGTCCACCACCCGGTTCAACCGTGTGCCCGACTTGTCGCCGAACTCCCACGCGATCTCCTCGGCGAAGACTCCGGCGGAATACACCGAGATCCCGAGGCACAGGGTCAGCAAGAGCAGAGTTCGGCGGTGGATCAGCATGGACGGATCATACGGTTGGGTTTAGTCAAGAGGCCGGCGACGGGTCGCCAGGAGCCCCAGACCCACCGCCGACAGCACCAACGCGCTCGGCTCGGGGATGACGGTAAAACGGATCAAGTCGACCCACATCTCTTCGGCTGGCGCTGACGAGGTCAGCTGCGCGTTGAACGTGGCGGTGGTGAACCCCGTGAGCGACTGGGTCACTTCGATGAAGGTGCCTTCGGTCAGGTCGTCGACATCGTCGGGATTGACCAGGTTGATCTCTTGTCCGCCGTCGACCTCCACCCAGATCCGCAGGCCATCTGGCCCTTCCCAGCCGGTCGCGCTGACGTAGTAGAAGAAGGACAGTTCGAGTGTGGGGTCGGCCGAGAACGGGGTGAGGTCGACGGCGTCGAGCGTCATGGTGAGCGTGCCGTCGGTGTCCTGGAAGCGGTAGCCTTGCGTGCCGTCCGGATAGGGCTCGTCGAGGTTGATTGAGCCTTGCTTGACGCCGATGAAGTCGCCGTCCGAGAGCCCGGTGCTGAGGTTGCCCGAGAAGAAGCTGGTGAATCCGAGCTCTACTCCCGGGGCGTTGGTGCCGGCGATGTATTCGACGATCGGCTGGCCGGAGAGGTTGGAGAGCTGGTGATCGCTGGTGTCCGGGTCGGTATACGCGCCCATGACGAAGGCCGGCTCTTCAAAGCTGGTGAACGCGATGACGGCCTTGCCGTATGCGAGGCCAGGTGCGGCCAATGAGCTGGCCACGGCCACCGCCACCAAGAGAGCGGGCGAATGATCCCGCAAAAAAGACCGGACGGCTGATCGAGGTTTCAAAACGCTGCCCTCCTGGGTTCGCTTATGGGTAAGCCAATGGCTACTACTACGAGAATACATCGGTCTTGCGGTTCGTGGTGTATCTACTTTTGGTTTATTAGTGCCCTTGATGATCTGGCATTATGGCCCTGCAAGGCTCGTACCCAGACGCCAGCGTGCCCCGACACCTCAAAAGCGGGCGAGTGCCTTCCCGTAGCGTTGTGATTTCTGCACGACGCGATGTTGATTCATCATCGCATTCAGGGCGATACCTACAGGTGGCGACTCAGAGGCTTCGATCTACCCCTGGGTGTGTGAGGTGATGGCGGGGTTACGGGCGTGGCACGTCTTTTGTTGCTGTTCATTCTCATGCCGAAACCCGCCGCTCATCGATCCGCCGGCACCCGAGCCAACCCCCCCGCCGCCTTCACGCTCATCGAGCTGCTCGTGGTCGTCTCGATCATCGCCCTGCTCGTCGGCATCCTGCTGCCCGTGCTCCAGAGCGGCCGCGACGCCGCCCGACAAGCCCAGTGCCTCAGCCAGCTCCGGCAGTTCGGCATCGCCCTGACCCTGTACGACCAGGAGCACGGCAGCTTGCCTGGCCCGGTGTTCAGCAGTATCCGACACCCCGACGCCGTCGCGGGTTTCGCCACCAGCCCCTACCTCAGCCACCCCATCTGGAATCTGACCGACTACGTGGGTGCCGGCGAGAGCATCTGGCGTTGCCCCAGCAACGACGCCGCCTTCGAGCACGCCACCGGCGGCCAGCTGGTCTACAAAGTGAATAACCAGTTCAGCACCTTCCCACGGAAGTTCTTCGGGGAGCCCACCGACAACCCGACATGGCGGAACGACACAGGGGTCGACGGCTGGACCGAATCCAACCGCTTCCCCAATGCCATCGACGCGATCGAGTCCGCCGGCCGGAATGTCTACCGCGGCGTCACCAGCCTTTCGGATATCTGGGCCATGAGCGACATCGACGGCTTCAATTTCGACGCCGTCATCTCCGGCGGCAGCTCACGCGCACTCGACGGCTCGGTGGGAGGCGACTTCGTCAACCCGCCGCATATCAACGCGTCCCGCAACTACGTCTTCTTCGACGGCAGTGCTTCCAACCGCGCACAGGACGAGTTCCCCGCCAACCCGTAAGCGCGGCTCGCCCGGCCACACCGCACGATTGTCGATTGTTGACATCTAGCTGAGTCTGGCCCGACAATGCACGTCTCTACCCTCTTCTCGGAGACCACGATGCGTGTATCGCCCCCGTCGCTTCTTCTCATCGCTGTCCTGCTGTTGGCCTGCACCTCAACCCACGCCAAGACCACGCCCTGGGCCGAGGGCAACCGCATCGCCATCAGCGCCGACGGCAACCCCGATGCCGATGCCGACGACGTCGGTGCCACTGCGATCACCCTCGCGGTCCTCGCCAAGGCGGGCCTGCAGGACCAGCTCGTCCACTACGACTTCAACAACTTCCTCGACTACAAGCGGATCAACCCGAACCAGAACCGCATGTGGCTCAGCGCGATGGGCGCCCAGGCCCGCTTCGGATTCGACCCCGACCGGTTCTTCGATGCGGCGAACGACCCCGACGCCGCCGTCGCCCACCTCGCCGAGCAGATCGCCAAGTCCACCGCCGACGACCCGCTGTACCTCATCGTGGCCGGCCCGATGGAGCTGGTCTATCGCGCGCTCGAGTCGATCGACGGCAAAGGCGCCCAGCACGTCACCCTCGTCTCCCACCACAACTACAACGACTTCTTCAAGCCCCGGCTCTGGCAACGCAACATCAAGAACGTCCGCGAGATCGCACCGGACATCGGCTACGTCCGCATCAAGGACCAGAACGGCGGCGGGCTCAAGGGCAAGGACGACGCCGAGTTCCACTGGCTCCGCGATCACAGTGATCCCAACCTCAATTGGGTATACGAGCGCATCGTTGCCGGCAAGCCCGACGTCTCGGACGCCGGCATGGTCACCTGGCTCATCGGCATCAACGGCGACGACGAGACCCTCACCATCGACGAGCTCCGTGACTGGTTCGGCTCCGGGAACGTTCCAGTACCCGCCGGCTCCGAAGCGACGCCCCCTGCTCCCGCGGGGATCGATCCGGTCGTCGAACCCCCCGCCACCGAGAGCATCTTCCTCGAGGTCGGCGGCAAGCTCGTCATCGAGGCCGAGAGCGTCCCGCTCACCGACGAGTGGATCCTGGACACCACCGAGCCCGGCTATTCCGGCAATGGCTACATCCGCTGGATGCCTTCGTGGATCGGCCAGATCAGCCACCAGCACCGCGGCGTGCTCGCCTACAAGCTCCGTATTCAGACGCCCGGCCGATACCGCATGGCCCTGCGCTCCTCACACCGCGGCGCCCCCGAACGCGACAAGTGGAACGACTGCTGGACCGTCATGGGCCTCAATCCCGTCAGCCCCTACGGCAACACCCGCAAGACCTATCACTCCATCACCAAAGAGCAGTTCCAAGGCGGCCTCGGCTTCTCTTGGCAGACCACCCACGACAACTACGGTGCCGTCGCCCGCACCGACGGCCACTTCTCCAAGCCGATCTACGATCTCGACCAGGGCGACCACTACTTCTGGATCGTCGGGCGGTCCGGCGGCTTCCGCATCGACAAGATCCATTTCTTCCTCGAAGGCGTCGAAGGCTTCCAGAGCGACGACGAGCCACTGACCCCGATCCTGCCCGGCAAAGCAGCGGCCAACTGACGGCGGCCAACCCACGCATGGCCGAAGCCCTACCCGCGCCGGCTTGCGGCTACTGCAGCGTCACCCCCACCATCCGCATCTCGTCGATGGCCCGGTCGCAGTTGCCCGGCTCCAGATCGACACCCCGGCAGCCGTCCAGCAAGAGCCGGGTAGTAAAACCTTCGCTCACCGCATCGAGGGCGGTGAACCTCACGCAGTAATCAGTGGCCAGGCCCATCACATCCACCGCGGTCACGCCGCGGTCGCGGAGCAGGTCGGCGAGCCCGGTGCTCTGTCGCGTCGCCGGCGGGCCGTTGTCGAAGAACCCGCTGTAGCTGTCGATATCGGGATCGGTCCCCTTGCACACGACGGCGTCGATGCGGCCGGTGTCGAGGGCCTCGCACAAGCTCGCGCCGTGCGTGTCCTGCACACAGTGATCGGGCCACAGCACCTGGTCGAGGCCTTTCCAGGCGATGACGTCGCCGATGGCCTTGCCGGGGTGCTGGCTCGCAAACGACTTGTGGTCTGGCGGGTGCCAGTCCTGCGTCGCCACGACCAGCTCGTAGTCTGGCATCAACCCGTTCGCCACGGCGATCACCGCGTCGCCGGCTGGCACCGCCAACGCGCCGCCTGGGATGAAGTCGTTCTGAAGATCAACCAGCAGCAGCGCTCTCATCGTGTCCGTTCCTTGGCATAAGTCACCACACGCACGTCGAGACCGGGCTTGTCTTGGGCAAGCTGTTCGAGCATCACGGAGCGCACGCGGTCTTCGTTCATCCCGCCGGAGCCTGCGCCGATCAGCGGCAGAGCGATAGATGCGTAACGCTGCTCCACCGCCAGCTGTGTCGCGTTCGTGACCGATTGGCGGATGGATGATTCGGAGGCCCGCCAGAGCGTGTTGATCCCCGCCACATGGATGATCGCCTTGAAAGGCAGCCTGCCCGGGCCGGTGACCACCGCGCCACCCAGCGGGATGGGTCCTATCTGGCCGAGCTCTCGGAACGGTTCACGCCCGGCCCGCCGCTTGATCGCCCCGCTCACCCCCTGTGGAAGCAGAAGCCACCACGGGATGATGTTGCGGTTCCACGCATTCACGATCACCTCCACCGGCTGGTCCAGCAGGTCACCGGTCACGACAGTCACCGATGCCGGATTCGATTCGGTTCGTTCTGTTGGCATGACCATCTCGGCACTCTGGCTGGGCGAAAGCCCTCTTTGTCAAATCAGTCCTGCGCGTTCTGCTTGGCTTCTCGGCGTGCTTCGGCGATCAATCGGCCGCGGATCGAGTGCAGCCCTGGTTCCAGCCCGACGGGGTAGACCTGCGGTTGCAACAGGCGTTTGGTGCTGGGGTCCATCTTCTTTAACCCGTCTCGTACGCGCTGGCGGATGGCCTGCAGCGATTCGTCTTGGAAACAGACCGAGCCGCCGCGCGTGATCGGGGTGAGCAGGTCTCGGGCTTGGCAGCCGTGACGGATTGCTACTGGGCGGGTCGCGTCGGCCGGGTCGATGATCGTGGATGATTCAGGGGCACCGAGCAGTTCGTCGTAGATCATGTCAGCCACGTAGCCCTGGGCGTCTTCGAAGCGTCGGACCTGCAGCATGCCGGGGACGCTGGTCTTGATGGTCTGCTCCGAGAGCTTGACGCGGTGCGTCCATTCGCCGCCGCCACGCCGGATCGCCCCGAGCTTGTAGACCCCGCCGAGCGCGGGCTGGTCGTAGGCGGTGGCGAGCTTGGTCCCGACACCCCAGGTTGCGATGGTTGCCCCTCGCTGCTTCAACTCCTGGATACTGTGCTCATCCAGATCGTTCGAGGCCACGATGACAGCGTCCGGGAAGCCGGCCTCATCCAGCAGGCGTCGGGCTTCGACACTGAGGCTGGCCAGATCACCGGAGTCGAGGCGGATGCCCGCCATGGCGTACCCGCGCGAACGCAGCCGACGCCCCGCCTCGATCGCGTGCCGCACCCCCGGCAGCGTGTCGTAGGTATCAACCAGAAACACGCAGTTGTTCGGCATCGCCTGGGCGTACGCGTCGAACGCGCTCGGCTCATCATCGAACGACATCACCCAGCTGTGGGCGTGCGTCCCCTTCACCGGGATGCTAAACAGCTTGCCCGCCAGCACGTTCGAGGTCGCGGCACACCCCCCGATGTACGCCGCCCGGCTCGCCGCCAACGCCCCGTCAATCCCCTGCGCCCGCCGGAGCCCGAACTCCAGCACCGCGTCATCCCCCGCCGCTACGCAGACCCGCGCCGCCTTCGTCGCCACGAGTGTCTGGAAGTTGATCAGGTTCAACAGCGCCGTCTCCAGAAGCTGCCCCTGAAGGATGGAACCACGCACGCGGACCATCGGTTCATTCGGGAACACGACCGTGCCCTCGGGCACCGCATCGATATCACAGGTGAGTGTCAGCTCGCCAAGTTCATCGAGGAATGCAGTTTCAAACAGCGTTTTGCCGTCATTGCCGCTCAGGGTGGCGAGGTAGTCCAGGTCGCTGGGAGCAAAGCCGAAGCCGCGGATGAAATCGACGGCGTGGGCCAGACCCGCAGCGATGGCGTAACCGCCGCCAAACGGAACCTCGCGGAAGAACAGGTGGAACACCGCCTCGTCGTCGGCTCGCCCGAGCTTCCAGTAGCCGTAGGCCATGGTCAGCTGGTACAGGTCGGTGAGCAGGCTCAGCGGGGTCCGGTAGACCGTGTTGAGATCAGTCATGCATGCCACCAGGATGCAAAGCATAGCGGGCTGCTTGATAGATACGATCTATACAAAGCTCAAAGTTCCAGAATCTCAATTGACTCGGCTTATCGAAAGAAAGAAAAAAGTCGTATAAATAAGCACAAAAGCTGTTGCTCATTCGGTAATGAGCCGATATGTTTCACCGTCTACCCAATCACCACAAGGTAGGTGACTCCTATGAAGACCATGCAGCCCAATATGATTTATGGCGAACGCCCGTTCGGTGCGTCGCGGCTGCCTGGTGCCTTGGGCATGCCCTCCCAGACCCTCCGCGGGTTTGGGCTCAGCGGTGTGCCCAGCAGAACCCATCAGCCGTGCGATCCAAGCACCGGGCTGGTCACGGGTTCCGCCGAGCCCGGGCTCAGTGTGTTTGGCATGGCCGGCAGTCGATCCGGCCTATCACAAGCCGCCTAAGCCTCCCCGAAAACCCACAAACCAGCCCAGGCCGAGAGCCACGCAGAGCGTGTGCTCGATGTGGTTCCGTCGATCCGGAGCCTGTTTAGCCCGCACTGAGGGCCCGTGAACCGATCCGTAGGAACTGCAACATGACGATTGATCCATCTATACAAGCACGATGTAGCTCAAAGGCAGAGCATGCCCGTCATAGGGGACAGGTTGCTGGTTCGAGTCCAGCCGTCGTGATGAACCACTGGCCGACTGTTGCTTGATGGGGCCAGCCCCCCGCCGAAGCAGCCCGGCAGATTCGGGTTAAACCCCGTCGCTGCCTTTGACAACCCGACACCGTGTACCGACCGGGACCCGGCGGCGTAGGCCGTCCGCGCGATCGGTGCGCGTTGACCGCAACCCCGCCGCGTAGCTCAGTGGCCAGAGCGTCTGTCTTACAAACAGGTGGTCGCTGGTTCGAATCCAGCCGCGGTGACTTCCCTGCGGTATCCCCGGCTTTGGCTGGGCGATGCCGACAGATGCGAACGCTGGTTCGCTTAGCGGTAAAGCGCCCGCCTGAAGAGCGTGAGCCCCAGGTTCGAATCCTGGACCAGCGGTTTATTCCCGGCGATGTTTAACACCGCCGGGCCGGCACGAACGGTTCGTGCCAAGGTTCATTGACAAGTTAAGAGCAGATCGATGAAGCAACCTCAGCCCCCCCGGTGCGCTTGTGCACCGGGGGGTGACGGCTGGAGGTTGCGTGCAACCCGTAGCTCAGTGGAAGAGCGGTCGGCCGATAACCGACGGGTCGGAGGTTCGAGTCCTTCCGGGTTGATGGATCGTAAATTGACACGGGCCGGGCATAGACCGCGGTGACGTGGTGGCGCACGCCCGCCGGAGCGCCGGCTCTGCCGGTCTGTATGGGGTGCCGTAGCTCAGTTGGCCAGAGCGCTTCCCTGTCACGGAAGAGGTCGCGGGTTCGAGACCCGTCGGTGCCGTTGTGTGAGGTGTGGTGGAGAGGGTGGGGTGTGGTGGGGATGATGTGCCGCGGTAGCTCAACGGGCAGAGCAGCCGTCTTGTAAACGGCAGGTTGTCGGTTCGACGCCGACCCGCGGCTTGGATGGGTTTTGCGACGCCCCGTAGCTCAATAGGAAGAGTGCCGGACTACGAATCCGGAGGCTGCAGGTTCGAGCCCTGCCGGGGTGATGCGTTGTGGCGGAGAGGATACGAACCGCCTCGTAGCTCAAAGGAAGAGCACCGGCCTCCGAAGCCGGGGGCTGCAAGTTCGAGTCTTGCCGGGGCGATTGCGGTGGCTAGAAGCGGGCACTTTCGGTGCATCCGCTACACGAGTGGGAGCGTGATCTAGCTGAACCAGCGGCGGAGTTGGGGTGGGAGATCTTCGGCCCGGCGAAACACTTGGGTGACACCGGTCTGTTTGTCGTGGACGGTGTAGACCGTGCCGCGGTCGTCTTGCGTCTTGGTCACTTCGAGATTGACGGCGGTGTCTGAGCGATCGATGCCTAGCGATTCCAAGCCTTCGAGCATCGCGTGCATGTCGGTACACGACGTGTGGGTGTGTTCGACCGAGTGGGTCCAGGTTGATACCTCGGCCGCGGACGCTTTGCGGTCTCGGTCGGGCACGGCGTGGGTGCCCACGATCAGCAGCAAGATGTAGAGAAGCGACCAGCCCATCAACACGAGCAGGATGGTGTGGTTCTCCTGGGAGCCGATGGCGAAACCTGCGATGGGGCACAAGCTCATTAGCCGAACGATGACGAGCACGGTGACCCAGGACTTGACGTGACGCAGGGCGACAAGGCAGGCAATAAGGCCCGCGGTTGACATGAGGACCTGTGCTGCACCCGAGATCGCGGCGACGGCCCCGCCCGAGTGTCGTGTATACGGCAAGCCCTGATCGATCACGGCAAAGAAAGCCAGGTGGAGGCCTATGTCGATCAGCAGGACCGCAGACAAGAACGCGACCGCACTGAGCTTGCGTGTTGGCTTGGAGAGTGTCTGAAAAGGTCTGGGCAGCACGGGTCCAAGATAGCAACGGCGGGTCTGGCTTAAGCGGCCATGTGGTTTGGCGGTGGGATCGACAGGCTGTGGTGAAGGGGTTTATCACGCGTCGTCGGGATCGACGAGATCGCAGGTTCGAGTCCTGCCAGCCTGATTGTTTGGATTGCCACCGTACCCCAATGGTAGAGGGAACCGGCTCAGGTCCGGTGAATGTGCAGGTTCGAATCCTGCCGGTGGTATTGCCCTGATCGCGGCTTTCGGTGTCCGTGGTTGTGGGCTTCCTGATTGTTTTGCCTCGGTATGCCTGACGGTGTGCGGTGGCTTTGGCCGGCGGTGAAGGACACGGCTACTTCGCTTGACCCGCGCGTGATGCAGGTTCGAATCCTGCCGGGTCCATTGGATTCCTTGATAGGGATTCACGGGCCCGTAGCTCAATCGGCAGAGCACGTAAGAACCGTTTCCGCCTGTTCCCCGGCCACTTTTATTGAATCCGCTCTCCAGGTCCGCCACGCGTTGCGTCGGGTTGTGGTGGGCTGTCGTGCGATACGAAAGGAGGCACGCGATGAAGATGAACACGCTGTTGAAGCGCGGCCGACCGCGTACGTATGAGGGTGGTCCGGCGGTCCGAATGACACCGGAGCGAGAGCTGCGTCGGGCGGTCCTGGCCTGCCTGTTGTGGGAGGACTCCTTCTACGAGTCGGGCCAATCGGTTGCGAAGCGGATCGAGGCTTTGGTGCCGAGGGTTGAGCCGGAGGTCGTGGCCGAGCTGGCGGTGGAGGCGCGTCACGGCATGAAGCTGCGGCACGCTCCGTTGTGGGTGATCGTGGCGATGACACGGTCGCCGGCGCACCTGCGTCTGGTGGGTCGCACGCTGCAGCGTGTGATCAGCCGGGCGGACGAGCCGGCCGAGTTCCTGGCGATGTACTGGGCCGACGGTCGCCGGCCGCTGGCGAAGCAGGTCAAGACCGGCCTGGCGTCGGCGCTGACGAAGTTCGACGCGTACGAGTTGGCGAAGTACGACCGTGCTGGCGCGGTTCGGCTGCGTGATGTGTTGTTTTTGACGCATGCGAAGCCGAGGGACGCGGCGCAGACCGAGGCGTTTGGTCGCTTGGCGTCGGGCACGCTGGTTCCCGCGAAGACGTGGGAGGTGGCGTTGTCCGCTGGCGGCTCGGTGAAGTCGGACCGCGAGAAGCGGGACCGGTGGACCGAGCTGCTGACGGAGCGTCGGATGGGTGCGTTGGCGGTTTTGCGGAACCTGCGGAACATGGAAGAGGCAGGCGTGAAGCCGAAGCTGATCCGCCGGGCGATCGACGAGATGCGGCCCGGCCGGGTGCTGCCGATGCGGTTCATCGCGGCGGCGCGTCACGCCCCGCGGTACGAGCCGGCTTTGGAGCGGGCGATGTTCCGCAGTGTGTCGGCGGAGCCGATGCTGCGTGGTCATACGGCCGTGCTGGTGGACGTGTCGTACTCGATGGTCGGTGTTCGGGTCTCGAAGCATTCGGACCTGACCCGGCTGGACGCGGCGGCAGCGCTGGCGATGCTGGCGGCGCAAGCGTCCGGTTCGTGTGCGGTCTTCACGTTCTCCAACGACGTGAAGCGGATGCCGCCGCGGCGCGGTTTCGCGCTGCGGGACGTGATCGTCGGCCAAGAGCACGGCGGCACGTACCTCGGCAAGGCGGTGGCCACGGTCAATGAGCTGGAGCAGTACGACCGGCTGATCGTGATCACCGATGAGCAGTCGCACGACCCGGTGGGCCCGCCCGCGGGTCGCGGCTACCTGCTCAACGTCGCCACGTACCGGCACGCCGTGGGCTACGGCCCGTGGGTCCGGATCGATGGCTGGTCGGAGGCGGTGCTCCGGTACATCCGTGAGTCGGAGCACGCGTCGTACACCTAAACCCATCACCTAAGCCCCCGGCGGGGCACGGACCCGCCGGGGCTTTCCGGGGTTTTCCGGGGGGTATGTCGCCGTAGCCCAACGGCAGAGGCGCAGCGTCGAGAGCGCTGTCAGTGGAGGTTCGACTCCTCCCGGCGACACTTGCTGACTTGTTTCGTGATGGGGCTGTAGCTCAACCGGCAGAGCGCCCGGCTTGCACCCGGCAGATCGGGGTTCGATCCCCCGCGGCTCCACTTCCCTACCCACCTCACACCTAAGCCCGAAACAGAAAGGAGGCCGGCCATGACACACGCGTTGGAGACTGATGTGCTGGTGCTGAACAAGCACTGGCGGGCGCTGCGGATCATCACCGTGGCCGAGGCCCTGGCCGACCTGTTTGTGGGTCGTGTCGAGGCGATTGATAGTGACTACCGGTCGTACGACTTCGCGTCGTGGCACGAGCTCAGCGTGTTTGCGGACGCGTTCGAAGCGCAGCAGCACCGGTTCGTGCGGACGGTGCAGACGCCGGTGCTGGTGCCCGAGGTCGTTCGGCTGCGGCGGTTCGACCGGGTGACCCGCCCGACGCTCCGGCTGAGCCGGCAGAACGTGTACCTGCGTGACGACTACACCTGTCAGTACACGGGCAAGCGGCTGCCGAGCAGCGAGCTGAACCTGGACCACGTGATCCCCGCGTCGCGTGGCGGCCGGACGTCATGGGACAACCTGGTGTGCTGCAGCATCGAGGTCAACGCCATGAAGGGCGACCGCACGCCCGAAGAGGCGGGCCTGCGACTGATCCGCCCGCCGCGTCGGCCCGAGCCGACGCAGATGCTGTTCAAGGCCCGTGCCGTATGCCACGACTCGTGGAAGCATTTCGTAGACGCGGCGTATTGGAACACAGAACTGCACGATTGATTTGATCGCCCAGCGAGCGGGACGCCGGGCTTTTTTCAGAACGTAGCTCAGTTGGGAGAGCGCCCGGCCCGGGCCCGGGGGGTCGCAGGTTCGAGTCCTGCCGTTCTGATTGTGGCGGAAGCCGAAGTGGCCGAGGCAGTGGGTTGTGAGCCCACGGGAAGCGGGTTCGAGTCCCGTCCGTCACCTTGTTTTTGATGAAAGGAGCACACGATGAAACGCGTTGAACAGTTTGCCCAGTGCCGTTTGGTCAATGGCCGATTGGCGACGGTGGGCTTCATCCCGGCACGGGCGGCGGTGGTGGGGTTTGTGGTCGAGTTGGAGATCGATGGCCGGATGCAAGGCGGCTGGCGGGTCGAGTCGGCCGGCAAGCCGATCGCTAAGGACGCGATGCGTCAGTTGGAGCGGCAGCACACGAGTCAACGCGCCGGCTCGGATGTCTGATGCCGGTGTGAGGGCTTCCGGAGGTGGGTGGGTGGGGTCCGGGGGTTATGCGTCGTGAGCTCACGCTGGTCGAGCGGCGGACTTCCAATCCGTAGGCGCCGGTTCGATTCCGGCACGACGCACTTTGACGGGCGTACTCCGTTGCTCGATCGGGTTAATGCCGGCGGATCGGCAGTGACGGAACATACGGCATCCGGTGACTTGAAACGGTAGCTCAATCGGCAGAGCACCCGGCTCTTACCCGGGCGTGTGTGGGATCGTGGCCCACCCGTTTCATTGGAGGTGGGATGCCCCGTAGCTCAATGGAAGAGCGGCCGTCTTCTAAACGGCAGCGTGCGGGTTCGAGTCCTGCCGGGGCGGTGGTTTGGTATTAGCCCAGTAGCTCAACGGTAGAGCAGCCGCCTGTTAAGCGGAAGGTTGCTGGTTCGAGTCCAGCCCGGGCTGTTGGTGGGCGTGACGCGGTCGGGGGTAGGGGCAATGTGAGTGCGTGCGTAGCTCAATCGGTAGAGCGGCGGATTCCAAATCCGTCGGGTGGAGGTTCGAGTCCTTCCGCACGTGTTGGCGGGTTTATGGGGGTATTGGGATGTTTTGCAGCCGTGGTCGAGTGGTAAGACGCTGCTATGCCAAGGCGGAGGCGCGGGTTCGATCCCCGCCGGCTGCATGAGACGGTTTGGGGTGCTTCATCGGTTTGCTCTTTTTGGGGTGGGTGAGTTTGAGGAAGGTGAACGGCGGGTCGGCCGCCGCCCCGGCTGCTAACCGGGTGGAACGCCGTGCATCGGCGTCTGTGGATCGTGACCACCGCCTTCCGCTTGTTTGTGGTGTTGCCCCGTGAGTCGGATGGTCTGACGCCGGCGTCTCGAGCCGGAGGACCGGGATCGAAACCCGGACGGGGTGTTTGAAAGGCTGCGGCTGGAGACAGGCTGCATGATAGGAAGGTGAAGCCCGTCGCAGGGACGGCCCCCGTCTCGAAAACGGGTGGAGCCGGCAACGGCTTGGGGTTCGAGTCCTCCGCCTTCCGCTTGAACAAACAGGTGCACTGTTGTGCACCGCCCACTTTGAGGTGGTTGGGCATAGGCAGGCCCGGCTGTCTGTAACACAGTTGCTGAAAGGCTTTGGCGGTTCGACTCCGCCCCACCTCATTTCACTACACGACGCCGTAGATCAAAGGCAGATCGCCGGGCTTTCAATCCGGAGGTTGCGGGTTCGACCCCCGTCGGCGTTATTCGGTTTGGGAGAGAGCGCCTGCCCCGAGGTGTAACGGGTTGCATCCCTGGCTTTGAACCAGGAGGTACCGGGTTCGAGTCCCGGAGGGGCATTTGACTGTTGACCTTGCCCAGAGGAACAAGCGATGACTCAACACGTTCGCATCCTGCGCATCGGCGCGCTCGCCGAGCGGTTCGGCGTGTCGCCGGAGTCGCTGCGGGTGTGGGAGCGGCAGGGCTTGATCCCCGCGGCCTACCGCACGCCCGGCGGCCATCGGCGTTACGGCGTTGAACACGTCCGTGCGATCACGCGGCTGATCTACGCATCGGAGCCTGTCGCCATGCCAAGCGGGGAACGAGTGCCCCCGGAACTGGCGGATCAGTCTTGAACGCCGGCGCGGTACTCGTACATGCGGTAGCCGATGTCGCGGATGCCCTCGATCAGGCCGGCGTGAGGGTGGTCGGTGACGCTGACCATGCCGACGTTGAAGTTCTCTCCGTCGGGCCGGCCGGCGATGGACTGGTCGATGTACTGGAACCAGTGAACGCCGACGATCTGGCCGTGGTCGAGGGCGCTCTTGACGTAGGCCTTGTAGAAGTCGCCGCGTTGGGCCTGAGTGTTGGCCTTGATGTTGGGGGAAGCGAAGCCGCCGGCATCGTCGGCCGCGAAGCCGAACTCGCCGATGATGATCGGTCGGTCGATGCCTTCGGGCAGGCGGAGGTTGGCGAGCGAGTACTTGTAGATGTTGTAGCTCACGACATCGCAGTAGAGGGCCGAGGCACGGATCACGATGTCGTTACGCCAGGCGAAGCGGACACCTAGGTAGAGCTTGTCGGGGGCGACGGCCTTGAGCTCTTCTTTGACAGTGCGGAAGTAGGTCTCGCAGAGCCGTTTGTAGAAGCGTTCAAGATCGGGGCGGGCGCGGTCGAGGTCGGGCGGGGCGTCGGTGCGTTGGAGCAGGTCGTCCCAAGAGGTGTAGTTGGTGCCCCACGCGGCGTTGAGCGCCTCGATGTTGCGGTGGAAGACCTTGAGATCGTCGAGCAACGCGAGCTTGGCGGGCTGGTCGGCGGGGCTGGTGAGCGTGGCGACGGCGAGGTCGGTGGTGTTGCCCCAGGCTTCCTCGTTATCGACGTAGTAGCCGATATTCCAAGGGTCGGTCTGCTCCTGCTCGTACTTGGCGAGCGACTCGCGGACGGCTACGCGGTAGTCCGGGTCAAATACGTCGGGGAACTGGCCCCAGTAGCCGGTCGAGCCCTCGATGGGGCGGGACGCGCGGACCCAGACGTGGGTGGTGTAGGCGGTCTTCTGCTGGCGGTAGATGAGCGGATCGCCCCAGGAGGCGATGGTGTTCATGCCCCAGCTACGGATGCGTTTGTGAGCGATGTCGCCGAAGGCTTCGCGCCAGTTCTCGCCATACTTGCGTTCGAGGTTGGCGTTGTGGAAGTCGAACATGCGGTAGGGCAGACGGGTTTTGTAGAAGCCGTGCGGGGCCCAGCCGCCGTTGATGCGGGAGTGGTTCTGGAAGAGCGGGTCGTCGGGTTCGGGGATCCAGGCGAAGTAGTTTTCGCGGTGTTCGATGCCGGTCTCCCCGCCGAAGCGGACATCGACGCAGTCGGGGCCGGTCGAGAAGAAAAGTTTGCCGTCGGGATCGACGAGCCACCACTGGTCGTTGTGTTTGGTGACGCGGAAGTGGCCGGTCGCTTCGAGCTGCGGGCCGTCGGCCCAGCCGCCGAAGCGGTTGAAGTTGGCGGGGCCGGGCCGTGAGGCAAGCTCGTCGGCTTCGGCTTCACGCTGGGCGATCAGGTCGGCGTCGCTCTTTGCTTTGCCGGGCCAGTCGGTGTGGATGAACTGGCCGTAGCGGTCGACGAACGGGAAGAAGTCGGCCGCATCGACCAGGCGGACCTTGTTCTCGGCCCGGGCGTTACGCAGTACGAGCGACTGCGGGTCCTTGGGGCTGATGGAGAACAGGATGATCTTGACGACGTTGCGGGGGTCGATGGCGGCTTGGCCGGGTGTTTCACGCATGCCGACGATGGAGACGGGCGGGTCGAGGGCCCACTCGGTGGCGTAGAGGCGCAGCGAGATGGTCTTGGTCTCGCCGGGGGCGAACTCGTTGAGGGTGAACGTGCGGAGGCTTGCGTCGTTCTGAGCACCGGGGTTGTCAGCCCGGAGCCCGAGATGCAGGTGGGTTTTGCCGACGTTCTCGATGTCGATATTGATGAACTGCCACTCCGCGAGGTCCCACTTGCCGTCGGGCGCAGGGATGGAGATGCCGGGGTAGCCGCCGGGTGCCGGCTGGATGTCGAGGCGGACGCCTGGGCCGGCCGGGTCATCGGGGAGGAGCGTCGCGGTCGTCTTGGGGTTGGGTTGGGGGGTGAAGTCTTGGTCGAAGACGATCAGCGGCATCGTCTCGGTATCGCCGCCGAGGTAGGACTCGGGGGCCTGGTGGGGGATTTCGGAGGCGTCCTGGGCCTGGGCGAAGCCGGTGATCGTCAGTGCGAGTGTCAGGCCCAGAGCGACAGACCACGAGTCGGTGAGGAGGGTGCACATGATGCGGGGTTCCGAAAGAAGGCGAGGGGTGGAGAAGTCGTGAAAACGAGAGCGGCGATATTAATTGCCGACAATCGACAATAACTGCAAAATCCCCGTTTGACCAGACGGAAACCCAAGATTCTCGCCTTACAGCCTCCGGCTCGGGTCATCCCCTGGCGGTGCATGAGATGCGTTCTGTGGATGCGTTCGGGTGTGCGCAACGGACGCTTGAGTGGCGGGTTTGCGCGGGCGATCCTTGCGTGGAAAGCGTGGAAAGCACAGATCTACCGGCGACAAGCGTCACGCGCACAGGCGGAGGGGGGGCAAGCCGCATCGGCTGGGACCGGCAATATGCGTTGTGATACAAGCCAGAGGTGGGCGGCTCTGGCTCACGGAGCTATTTGCTTATAAGTGCAGCCCGCAGGGCATGACACGAAGCTCTGTGCGATCTCACGCCCTTTCTCGCTATTCCGTGGGACCCAGACGTCCTGCTGTGCCATCTCCACCGTGGCGATCTGGATCGACCCCGTACTGGCCAGAGCGGCGCCGTCTTCGGGGGTGAGCTGTTCACCCTTTTGCATCTTGACTTTTGCGGCGTTCATCCGGTCCGGCAACCTCATCAGGTAGGCCACTTTCTGTTGGGTTTCGCCATCGCATTTGCATTCGTAGACCGTTGCTTGCAGCAATACCGCGCCGTCTTCCGTCGTGAAAGGGGTTGGCATGCTTCTCGGCATGCTGACCAGTTCATCGCTCGACAGGTTGTAAAAGAAGACGTCGTAATCGAGGGGGTCGTCGGCTGAAAGATGGCTGTACAGGGTGTAAGCAGACAAGGCTAAAAGTGCGCAGGCCCCAACAACGGGAATCCACGGTCGAGATGCGAGCGACTCTCGGATGGACATCATCATTCTTTTAGCGAAAGACAGCCGAAGAAGCACAGCTCAATAGAGACGGTATTGAAAAGCTAAAAAGCGACCTGCTTTGACGGGACGCGTCAATCTGGAAGTACGACGCGCTGCATATCCCGTTATTTAAGGGCATTCCAGAGCGAGTTACCATCACCACGCGGCCAGGGGCCGAAGGGGTTGTCAGGGTTAAGGGTGTCTCGTCCCAGAACGCTTTCGCCGTGTCCATCCGAGAATGCAAAGTTAGCACTCAGGTCCAGTGCGCTTGTGCCGATTTGCGGAGTTGATGCGTAACCATACCAATGATTGAGGTCAAGATTAATATTCCAGATTAAGACATCGTGAGAACGGTTGTCTGACATGAGCTCGAACGGGTTTGTTGTGCTTCGTGATGCAAGCCCGGCCCAGCCGTTGATACGAAAGTATGGCGTGACAGCGATCGTATTGGAGGCTTGGGTGACCTCTTCACTACGCAGCGAAAACCCGTCATCGCCTGATGCGAAGGTCACCCTCCCGCCATTGATGGAATCGACTACTGCCGCATGGGTGAGCCCTGCCCCTGTCTGCTGTTGGAAGGCGTTTGCACCTTCACCAAAGCGATCGCTCAGGGCATAGCTCCGTTTCGGGGCACCGAAATCTGCAATATCGAAGGTATCGAGGGGGGACGCCCAGATGTCGGATAACAATGCCTGAGAGCGTTGGAGGAAGAGATTGCTGAAAGCGTCGTCCAGCGACAAGGAGACCTGCTCTATGTAAGGCAGCGTGTGCTCATCAAAAGACACACCAGCACCCTGTGGCAGCCGGGTTGAGTCGAGGTAGATCAAGGGGAAATGCCCGTCAGCGTCGGATTGATAGCCCGCCACACCAATCATGATCTGCCGTTGCTGGGTGAGGTCGGTGCTGACGCGGGCCGCGTGGCGGGCGGCGGTGAGGGCGGGGAGGAGGATGCCGATGAGCAGGGCGATAATGCTGATCACCACCAGGAGTTCGATGAGGGTGAAGCCCGGGCGGGCAGCGGTGGTGGCGACGGGAGAGGACAACTTCGGCATGAAATACTCCGGGCAGAGGTGAAAACGTTGAACAACGTGACTCAGATGCTAAAGTACTTTATCATAGATTCGCCCCAGTCAATCTTGGATTGTCGTTAATCGGCAGATTTTTTTGTCTTCTCCCCCCTCCGGCAAGCGTTTTACCCCAGAATCTTCGCCTAATCCGTCTCGTTCTAGGCCGGTCTCGTTAAACCGGCGTCTGTTTTAAACGCAACCCGCCACGCTCCTCTGTGTGGCTCAGACACACCCCACACGAGCATGACCCCCATGGATACGTCTACGCTTAACCCCCCCGCCGCTTGGCAGCCCCTGGTCGAGTCGTTCCGGTGCCCGTCCTGGTTTAAGGATGCCAAGTTCGGGGTCTGGTCCCACTGGGGCCCGCAGGCGGTGCCGGGTTGCGGCGACTGGTATGCCCGGTTCATGTACATGCAGGACCACGCCAGCTATCGGCACCACTGCCGGGTGTACGGCCACCCCTCGAAGGTCGGCTACAAGGACATCATCGAGAAGTGGAAGGCCGAGCGGTTTGATGCCGAGGAGCTGGTTGGGTTCTACGCCGAGCAGGGTGCTCGGTATTTCATGGGGCAGGTGGCGCACTGTGACAACTTCGACCTCTTCGACTCGAAGCACCACTCGTGGAACGCGGTCAACCACGGCCCGAAGCGGGACATCCTGGGTGAGTACGCCGCAGCGACGCGTAACGCGGGGCTGCCGTTCGGATTCTCCGAACACCTCGCGTGGACCTACACCTGGTTCCAAACCAACAAAGGGGCGGATACGACCGGGCCCTACGCCGGTGTGCCTTACGACGGCAACGACCCGGCGTACCGCGAACTCTATTTTGAGCCGCATGGCGACACGCACGCCGGCTATCCGCGCAACCCGTCCAAGGCGTTTGTCGAGAGCTGGAAGAACCGCATGCTCGACGCGATCGATCAGCACAACCCGGACATGATGTACACCGACGGCGGGATCTTCGGTCAGGCGGGGCTCGATGTGCTGGCCCACTTCTACGGCCGGCGGGGCGAAGACGCAGGCCCGTTCGCGCCGGTGTACACCTACAAAGATGTCACGGGTCGTCGGCCGGGCGTTGAGGCGTTTACCGGCGAAGTGGGAGATGGCTGGGCGGGCGTTGAAGACCTGGAGCACGGAGTGTTGGGTCAGATCATGGATCGGCCTTGGCAGACTGACACGTCGTCGGGGCCTTGGTACTGGCACCCTACGGTCGAGTACCGGACGCCGAAGCAGGTCATCGCGATCTTGTGTGATGTGGTGAGCAAGAACGGGAACCTGCTCTTGAATTACACGCAGCGGCCCGATGGCTCGCTGGATGACGAGACGCGGTGGATTGCGGAGCAGGTCGGGGGCTGGCTGCGGGTGAACGGCGAGGCGATCTATGAGACACGGCCGTGGACGCGTTACGGCGAGGGGCCGGCCGCTTTTATCGAGGGCGAGTTCGGCGCGAACAAGCCCGTCGAGTTTGGGGCGGAGGACTTCCGGTTCACGACGCGGGGGCAGACGGTTTACGCCATCGCCATGGGACGCCCCGCGGCGAACGCGACCTGGGTTATTTCGAGCCTGAAGGGCAGCACGCCCGATGCGGTCACGCTGCTGGGTCACGACGGGCCGTTGGATTGGCGTGCGACGCCCGAGGGCCTGGAGATCGCGGTGCCGGCACAGCTTGCGGGGCATTCGGCGTGGGTGTTCAGGCTGGAAGGCCTGTAAGACATGGGCTGAGTGTTCGCGGGTGACGACGGTTCGATTCGCCGCAGCGTGTGGCCGGGCTTCGAGTAGAGTGGGCAGCAGAGACTCATGCCGATTACGATCAAGGACATCGCCGAACAAGCCCAGGTCAGCCAGGCCACCGTGTCGATCGCGATGGGCAGTTCCGGACGGATCTCCAAAGCGACGCGGCAGCGGGTGCTCAAGATCGCCGAGGCGATGGGGTATCGGCCGAACCTGCTGGTCGAGGGTATCCAGACCGGGCGGACGCGCACGATCGGCGTGCTGCTTCAGCTCTCGGGCGACCCGTTCGACACGGGCCTCATGGCGGGCATCCACAACCGGCTGATGGGTGCCGGCTGCGTGCCGATCCTGCTCATGCCGATCGAGACGATCTCGGTCCTTGAGCAGATCCACATGCTGATCGATCGGCGGGTCGACGGGCTGATCCTCCGCCCCGCCAAAGAGGCCCAGTGGGAACGGCACCTCGACGAGGCGATCGATCGCGATGTCCCGGTGGTGGCGATCGACATCGAGCCGCAGGCCGAAACCCCGCACGTCGACTTCGTGGGCACCGACAACATCGACGGCGGCCGGCGTGCCGCCGAACGCCTGCTCGATGCGGGCCACCGCAACACCGCGATCCTCACGACCGGCAGCTTCCCCGACGGTATGGCCCTCCGGCAGCAGGGCTTCGAGGACCGCATGAACGAGGTGGCGGACGCGACCTGTGTCAGCCTGCGGCAGGCTTGGTCGAAGCAGCTGACCGGGTACGAGGCGGCGAAGCAGGTGCTCCAGCTCACGCCGAGGCCGACCGCAATCTTTGTGACCATGGACCTGCTCGCCCGTGGTGTCTACCGAGCAGCCCGCGAGCTGGGGCTGAGCATCCCCAAGGACCTCTCGGTCATCGGCTTCGCGGACAACCCGCTATCGACCGTCCTCGACCCGCCGCTGACCACGATGCACCAAGGCCCCGAAGACATCGGCAGCCGGGCTACCTCGCTGCTCTTGGAACGCATCGAAGAGGGCAGCGTTCACAGCCCGCGGAAGTGCATCCTGATCAAGCCCGAGCTGATCGAGCGTAGCTCGGTCGCAGAAGTTTGAACACAGGCAACAGAGCCGATACTCAGAGGGCGTTATCGATGGGTGTGCCCGTGTCGACCGTCGGCTGTGCCGCTTGATCGCGGTGCGCCGCAGGGCCTATCCAGCGGTGATCCGGCGCGGGCCGGCTGTGCAGGGTGACGACGGCGGGCTCGAGGCCTGGGCTGGTGGCGTGGATGCGGATGTCGCCGGCGGTGTGTTCGGTGCGGATCAGGAGTTGGCAGAGGCCTTGATAGAGGTGGCGGCTGGAGGCGCGGTCGGGCTCGTGGCTGCAGGGGTTGCCGTTGCCCACGCCGAGCAGCGTGGCGGGGCCCTCGACCTCAAACGCGATCGCATCATCGGCAGTGGCGACAAACCGCCCCGCCACGTCGGTCGCCGCAACGCTGACCGTGACCACGTCGTTGCCGTCGGCCAACGGTTCGGTGCGTTCGGGTGTCAGCCGGAGCGACACCGCCGGCCCGGTCGTCTCGGTGGTCTTGGACACGACCGCCGAACCCGACGCGTCGTAACCGATCGCCTCCAGCTTGCCCGGTTGGTAAGGCACCTGCCAGGCCACATGACGCCGCGGCGGCATCGGCTGACGCCCCAGCGACTCGCCATTGAGCAGCAGCTCGACCGTGTCGCAGTTGGCGTAACACCGCACGTCGATCGTCTCACCTTCCAAGCCGGCCCAGTTCCAGTGCGGGAACAGGTGGATCGCCGGCTCGTCGTTCCAGTGCACGCGGTAATAATGGAACGCGTCCTTGGGGAACCCGCAGAGGTCCATCAGGCCGTAGCCCGTGATGACCGCGGGGTATTTGGTCGGGTACGTCTCGCCGCGGTAGTCGAAGCCGGTCCACAGGAATGTGCCCGCAACGAACGGCCGATCGTGGCAGTCGATCCAGGTTTGCTCGACGCTGTAGCCCCACGGTGTGCAGGTCTCGCCGTACGCGCTGACCAAGCCTCTGCGGTCGGGATTGGTCCACCAGGCCGAGCCTTCAAAGCTCAGGTTGGGGTGGGCGTCGCCGGGCCGATAGACACCGCGGTAGGACGCGGAGCCGCCGGTCTCAGTCGCCAGCAGCGGCCAGTCGGGGTAGCGCTGGTGGAAGTCGTCGTACATACCGCCGTCGACGTTGCAGTGTTCTCGGCAGACGTAGTTGGTGCCGTACACGTCGAGGTGGAAGCCGTGTTGATGGTGGACCTCGGCGTTGTCGAGCCACTTGCAGTTCATGGCATAGGTGACCGGCCGGGTCGGGTCGAGGCGGTGGCAGATCGCCTGCATGCGTCGGAGCTGGCGGACGCCGACCTCGGTGTGCTGGACGTTCATCTCCTCGTTGCCGAGGCTCCACGCGAAGATGCAGGGGTGGTTGCGGTCGCGGCGGACCAGTGATTCAAGCTGTTCGAGGTGCTCGGTGGACGTCCCGACCTGCCGATGTTCATCGAGCACGAGGACACCGAGCCGATCGCAGGCGTCGAGCATGGCTGGCGACGGCGGGTTGTGGCTGGTGCGGATCGCGTTGGCGCCCATCTTTTTGACCTGCTGCACCCGCCAGGTATCGAGCGACCGCGGGACCGCGACGCCGACGCCGGCGTGGTCCTGGTGGTTGCAGACCCCCTTGAGCTTCAGGGGTTGATCGTTGAGATAGAACCCGGTCTCGGCGTCGAAGCGGACCGACCGGATGCCAAAGGGCGTCTCGGTCTGATCGATGACGGCACCGTCGCGGCGGACCGTGGTAACCAGCGTGTACAGGTACGGGTTATCCACGCTCCAGAGATGCGGGTCGAGCACGACCAGCTCGGCTCCGCTCTCGGCTTCGCCCCACGCCTCAACCGTGACGCCCTGGTCGCTGGACGCACACACGCCGGGCTCCTGCGACATCACCTGATAGCTCACCCGTACGCTGCACAGCTCGCCGGTGTCGTTCACGATGCGGGACGAAAGCCCGAGGTTGACCGCTTCGGGCTGCTGCCCGCTGAAGGGTTCGACCTGGACGTGTGTGCGGTTCTCGGCCAGCCGGGTCGCATGCGTCTTGATCAGCTGGACATCGCGGTAGATGCCCCCGCCCTCGTAGGACCACAGCTCGTACTCCCGAGCGTCGGCCCGCACGGCGATCGTGTTGAGCCCGCCGAAGTGGCACACGTCGCTGATGTCGTAGCCGAAGCTCGTGTACCCGCTGAGGTGTCGGCCGGCGAGATGGCCGTTGACCCAGACCTGGGCGTCGCGGTAAACCCCGTCGAAGGCGAGCCACAGGCGACGGCCGCGGTCGCTCTCGGGCAGCTCGAACGTCTTGCGGTACCAGCCCACGCCGGTCGGCAGCGACCCGTGCGTCAGGTTGGCTTCGGGTGTGAACCTGCCGTCGATCACGAAGTCGTGGGGCAGGTCGACCGGCTCCCAGCTCTCGTCGGGGTAGTCGGGTTTGGCCACACCCTGGTTCCCGGCTTTCATCCACTCGGCGGCGTCGTAGCGGCCGGCGTGGATACCGCCGTGGTTTCGCAGGGCGATGTCGCCGCGGTGGAAGCGCCAGCCCGGATTCAGATCGAAGATTTCACGCATGGGGCAGGCCGATGGGGTTAAAGGAGATGCAGAGCGGGGTGTGATGGTGAGCCATTGGGGGCTTGCAAACGCGTCCGCCGCGCGGCAAAGGATTCTCAAAAAACGCGGAGTTTAATTACTTAAGCATGGCTTGTCGAGGGATTCCAAAGTATATTTGCGAGGCCCCAAAAACCGGGGCGTCCCTCTCTGCAGAAAGGCTTACTCTTGTCCGCACAGGTTTCTACGCAACCCCCCCCAACCCCCCAGACTCCCGCCGACTCCGGCACGCCCGACGCCGCAGGACGCTTCGAGCCCACCTGGGACTCGCTCAAGCAGTGGGAGCTCCCCGACTGGTACTACCAGGCCAAGTTCGGCATCTTCATCCACTGGGGCGCCGCCTCCGTCCCCGCCCACAAGAGCGAGTGGTACCCCAAGTTCATGTACAAGCGGGAGACCGAGTTCTTCAAGCACCACGCCGAGACCTACGGCGACCAGGGCACGTTCGGCTACAAGGACTTCATCCCCGACTTCAAGATGGAGAACTGGGACCCCGACGCCTGGGCCAAGCTCTTCGAGGCGTCCGGCGCGAAGTTTGTCGTGCCCGTCGCCGAGCACCACGACGGGCTCGCCCACTACGACTACAGCGGCTCCCGCTGGACCACGCTGAAGGTCGGCCCCAAGCGTGACCTCATCGGTGACCTCGGCGAAGCCATCCGCAAGACCGAGATGAAGTTCTGCGTCTCCTCCCACCGAGCCTATAACTGGCGGTTCTACACCTACGAGGACGGCTTCGACACCACCGATCCCGAGTACCAGGATCTGTACGCGACCCCGCACGGCCCGGACGACCCCGCCGACGAGGCCTTCCTCGAAGACTGGCTCAAACGCAGCACGGAGCTCGTCGACAAGTACCAGCCCGACCTGGTCTGGTTCGACTGGTGCATCGGCTGGCCCGAGTTCGAGCCCTACCGCCGCAAGTTCGCTGCTCACTACTACAACGCCGCCGACACGTGGGGCAAGCCCGTCGTCGTCAACTACAAGGAAGAAGACTTCGCCCCCGGCACCGGCGTCTGGGACATCGAACGCGGTCAGCTCGACGAGATCCGCGCCGACTACTGGCAGACCGATACCTCCATCTCCCGCAACGGCTGGGCCTACAACACCGACCCCGACAACAAGTCCGCCACCTCGCTGATCCACGACCTCATGGACATCGTCAGCAAGAACGGCTGCCTGCTACTCAACATCGGCCCCAAGCCCGACGGCACCATCACCGACGAACAGGCCCAGGTCCTCCGCGACATCGGCAAGTGGCTCGGCGTCAACGGCGAAGCGGTCTACAGCACCGAGCCCTGGCGCGTCTTCGGCGAGGGCCCGACACGCGTGAAGGCCGGCACCTTCCAGGAAAAAGCCAACGCCGGGTTCACCCCCGAAGACGTCCGCTACACCCGCAACGGCGACACGCTCTACGCCACCCTGCTCGGCATCCCCGAAGGCCGCGACGTCACCCTCCGTTCGCTCGGCAGCCACCTGCGTCTGCTGCTCGGGACCATCGACGGCGTCACGCTGCTCGGGCATGACCAGCCGCTGAAGTGGGAACACCGCCCCGAGGCCTGCGTGGTCGAACTGCCCGAAGGCGTCTCCGCCGAGCACGCCCTGGTGCTCAAGATCGAGACCACCCCGCCCGAACGGCCGAAGCGCACCGCCGACGCCGCAGGCTCCGATACCGCCACCGACATCGACTCCGCCGAGTCGTAAGCCGCTGCGGCTGCGATCACCCTGCATCCTGTTTCGCATCCCTTCTTAGGAGTTCGCATCATGGAGACCCCGGCGCCCGCCCTGCTCTTTGCCGTCCTTGCCACTGCCGCCTTGGCGCTGCCCAGCATGGCCGAAACGAACGGCCCGCCCACCCACGGCCTGGCCGTCTGGCTCGACGCGTCCCAGCCCGAGACGATGCAACGCGATGCCGACGGGATGCCCATCCGGTGGTCCAGCCGAACCCCCGCGACGCTAGACGCCGAGGTCTCGTCCAATGGCAAGCCGCCCGTGCTGGTCGATGACGCCTTCGGGCCCGGCCGACCGGCGCTTCGGTTCAAAGGCCAAACCTGGCTCGACCTGCCCGCCCTCGCCGAGGACCGCGGTTCGATCACCGTGTTCATGGTCTTCCAACGCAAAGAGCCCCAGGCCGGCGGCGCACGCTGGCAGCGCCTGCTCTCGATCTACGACGGCGTTTCCAGCAACGACACCAAGGGTTACGGCGTGTTCCTCGACACCCGCGGCACCGCCGACGCCATGGCCGCCCGCGTCTTCCAGCGCACCTCCACGAACGCCCACCGCGGCCCGGTCACGATCGGCCGAAACCAGAAGTCCCGCACCGAGTACCTGCAGGGCGATCTGGCTGAGGTCCTGATTTACGACCGCGGGTTCCTCGTGGACGCGCAGTACGAAGAGGTCGAGAGCTACCTGCGCGAGAAGTGGGGCGTGGTCGAAGACCCGCGTGACGACTGGACGCGTGGCCGACCGCTGGGTGAGACGCCAAAGCGGATTACCGATGCCCTGCCGTTGTCGGACCAGGGCAACGCCGGCGGTTGGGAGCCGTACGCCCCGATGACCGACGCGTTCGAAGGGGATCGTTTGGACCCGACGAAGTGGCACGACCACAACCCGCGTTGGTACGGCCGACCGCCCGCGCTGTTCCTGCCCAGCAACGTCGCGGTCAGCGACGGCGAGCTGCACCTGACCATGCGGTACGACCCGACCCTGCCGCGGGTGATCCAGTACCGCGACTCCGTTTACGAGAACTACAGCTCCGCGTCGGTCGTCAGCCGAGACCCCGTGCTCTACGGCTACTTCGAGATCGAGTCCCGCGCGATGGACTCGGCGGGGTCCAGCGCCTGGTGGTTCACAAGTAAGCTCTTCGACGCCCAGGGCCGGGCGTCACGCACCGAGATCGACGTGTTCGAGCTCGGCGGTGGGGCCGAGGGCCACGAAGACAAGTTCCACATGAACGCCCACATCTTCGAGACCCCCGAGGACGGTAAGAACAAATGGAATCGCGGCGGCACCTGGCGGTCTGGCTTCCGCTTCGCCGACGATTACCACGTCTTCGGGCTGGAGTGGACGCCCGAGCAGATCGTCTACTACGTCAACGGCGTGGCGGTGCGGCGTATGCCGAACACGCATTGGCACACGCCGCAGTACATGCTCTTCGACTCCGAGACCATGACCAATTGGCTCGGCTGGCCCGACCCTAAAGACCTGCCCTCGACGTTCTCGATCCGCTGGGTCCGGGCATGGAAGAACGCCGAGACCCGCAGCGGCAAGGAAGGCAAGTGGTTCCGCACACCCCACGGCCACAACAACTCTGCGGATGAAACCGAGATCACACGATTCGCCCGTGAGTTTGAGGCCAAGCGGCGTGAACAGGGCCGCTGATCCTGCGGGTCAGCCCAGGCCGTAGTCGCTGAGCTGCACGATGAGCTGGTCGCCCACGCGGTCCTGCCAAGTCCTGAGTTCACCGAAGAGCCGGTCGATCACAGCCCGATGGGTTTCCTTGGCACCGGTTTCGAGCGCGAGGTCGTTGATCTCAAAAGGGTCTTCGGCGTTGTCGAACAGCTGCCAGCGTCCGAGGTGTGGGTAGAGGACCAGCTTGTGTCGGCCATCGCGGCACATGCGTTGGAAGTGGCGGTAGCTGGAGAACACGGTCTCGTGCGGCCCGGCGGCTCCCTCGCGCAGCGCTCCGGCCAGTGAGGGGAACTGCACGGTCTCGGGCATCGGCGTGTCGGTGAGTTCGCAGAGCGTGGCGTAGAGGCTGTGCTGGTAGACCAGCCCGTCGTGTTGTTGGCCCGGCTTGATGCCCGGCCCCGCCAGGATCAGCGGGATGCGGACCGAGTGGTCGTACATGTTCTGCTTGCCCATTAGCCCGTGCTGCCCGACGGCGAGGCCGTGGTCCGCGGTGTGGGCGACGATGGTGTTCTCGGTCAGCCCGAGCTTGTCCATGTGGTCGAGGACCCGGCCGATCTCCATGTCCATGTGCGTCAGGATTGCGTGGTACTCCCGGCGATGAACGCGGACCGCGTGCTCGGTCCGGGGCCAGGGCGCGAGCTGTTCGTCACGCAGGTCGTAGTCGCCCTGGTTGAACGGGTGCTCGGGCAAGTAGTTCGGCGGCAGTTGCGTCTGGTCGATCGGGTAGCGGTCGAGGTAGTCGGTCGGCGCCTGCCGGGGGTCGTGCGGGGCCTGCATCGCGCAGTAGGCGAAGAACGGCTGGTCCGGCGACGCCGCCTGCCGATCAAGGAAGTCGATCATATGGTTGGCCCAACGCGTCGAGGTGTGCTCGTAACCCGTGGGATCAACGGACGGGTCACACTCGAGCCAGTGTCCCTTGCGGTGGCGTTCGTCGGGCTGCCAGACGTTGCCGGGCGCGGGGCGGAGGTAGGCGGACTGGGCGGGGTCACCCTCGGGCGTTTTCTTCTGGTGGTCGAATTCGGTCGAGCCCCACATGCCCGGGCCGGCTTCGCCGCGCTCGACGAAGCAGCGCTCGCGTGAGTTCCCGAAGTTGTGCCATTTGCCCACGCAGTAGGTGTGGTAGCCGGCGCTGCCGAAGGCCTGGCCGATCAGCGGGTGGTCGCCGCAGGTGTTGCCGCCGCAGTGGTAGAGCATCCGCCCGGTGAGAAGCATGGAGCGGCTGGCGATGCAGACGGCACCGGTCCACGAGCCCTGGTGGTGGGCGTGCGTAAAAGCGGTGCCACGGGCGGCGAGGCGGTCGAGGTTGGGCGTCTCGACTTCGGGGTTATTGATGGCATTGAGCGTGCGGAACGACTGGTCGTCGGCGATGAAGATCAGCACGTTGGGTCGGCGGTGGGCGGTCGGGTTCATGGGTTGCGCGTTCCTTCGGTGGGCCGGCAGCGTACCCAAGCCCGCGCCGGCCAGCGCAGCAGTCGAGCTCTGGACAAAGTCGCGTCGGCTGAGCATGACCAATTATCCATCCACGGCGGTGTGATCAGACGCTGCGGGTCACTCGTCTTCGAGCAGGTCCTCGAAGGTGCCGGGCACGTTCTCGAGGTAGCTGCGGAGCTCGGCCCGCATCTCGGCGAGCTTCGCGGCGTGCTGCGGGTCGTTGGCGAGGTTGGTGCCCTCGAGCGGGTCGACCGCGAGGTGGTAGAGCTGGTCGCGGTCGAAGTAGTTCCCGTACCACGCCGCACCGGGGTTGTGCTGGCCGCGCTCGAAGCGGCTGCCGCCGGCGGCCATGCCCATGTGGTAGTAGCGGGCCTCGGGGTCGAGCTGGTAGCGCGGGTTGTTGGTGGTCCAGGGGTACCGCTCGTTCATCGCTTTGACGTAGGCCTTGTGATCAACCAGCCGGGCGGCACGGGTGCGCTTCAGGCTGGGCGGCACGCGGAACGCGATGTACTTCCAGTCCTTCGTGGACAGTGCTCGGACCAGACCGATCTCGGAGTAGACGGCATCGCGGATCGAGTCGACCTTGCCATCGACCAAGGGTAGCCAGCTGAAGCCGTCGAGCGTCATCGTGGTGGGCGGGGTGATGCCCGCAGCATCGAGGATGGTCGGCGCAAAGTCGGTGTTTTGCGTGAGGGCGTCGACGACGGTGGGTTTCAAGCGGCCGGGCCAGTAGGCGAGGGTCGGCGTGATGAGGCCGCCTTCGTAGAGCGTGCCCTTGCTCTTCGAGGCCATGCCGTGGTCGTTGAAGAAGATCACCAGCGTGTTGTCGGCGATACCGCGCTCCTCGAGCTTGCTGAGGATCGCGCCGATCCCGTCGTCCAGCCAGAGGGCCATCGCGTGCTTCTCGGGGACGCCTGCCTTCTTCAGCCGCTCGTAGATCGTCTTACGCGGCGGCATCACGCCGGTGATGGGCTCGGGCAGCAGGCCCTCGCCCGATGCCCGCGGGTCGCCCTCACGCAGCGACGTGTTCGGGTCAGGCGAGTGGTTCAGGGTGGTCGAGAAATACAGGAAGAACGGCTCTTCGTGGTGTTCGTCGATGAAGCGGAGGGCCGCCTCGGTCAGCCACTCCATGTTGTGGACGTTGAGCCCGGTGTTGACCAGCCACTTGTCATCGTCGGGGTTGCCGCGGTAGACGTGGTCGACCCAGTCGAAGCCGTGGCGCTTGATGCCCGCGACGATGGCGTCGTGGTTGAGGGCGAGTTCGCGGTTGATCTTCGGGTCGCTGGGGTCGGTGCCCTTGGGCGGTGGCGGGAGGTGTCGGCCGACGCCGTTGATGTGCCACTTGCCGATCATGCCGGTGGTATAGCCGTTGTCGCGGAGCACGCTCTGCAGGGTGTCCTGGCCGGGGCTGAACCCGACGTTCCAGAGCACCCGGCGGACGCCCTCGTCGGTGGTCGACTGGTCGAAGAACGGCAGGTTGACCCGGCTCGCGTATTGCCCGGCGAGCACGGTGTACCGGCTGGGCGAACACACACTCGACGCGACGTAGTTCCGCAGGAACACCACGCCCTCGCGGGCCATGCGGTCGAGGTTCGGCGTGAGCGCTTCGCCTTCGAGGTAGCCCAGCTGGTCGTTGAACTGGTCGTCGGTGATGATGAACACCACGTTGGGCTGACGGGTCTCGGCGAAGGCCGGGGTGTGGCCCACGACGAAGCCAGCCACGAGGATCGTCAATCCGATCAGCAGATGAAAACGGAAGCGGGCGTCGTAGGGTCGTCGGTCTTTCATGGGGGTATTGCTTTTGTTGAGAAGGGATACGGTTGAAGCACGCAATCTATATCGAGCTCGGCGGATGAAAAAGCGGCCGAGCGGTTGTATTCAATGCACTTCGTAGGCCGCACGGATCACGACGGTCCCGACCGCGCCGGTGGACCCGTCCGGGAACGCGACCTGTACGGTGTTCTTTTCCCGCAGGAGTGCGGGGTCGATCTGGACGATGCGGGTCGTCGCGTACTCCTGTTCGGTCGTTAGGCGTTCGGCGTGGTCTTCGGTCGGCAGGGGGATACGCTTGCCGTTGAGCATGACCGCGACCGCGGGGCCCGAACCGCTGGGCTTGGTGATGCCGAACCGCAGCTCGGCCCGCACAACACGCTCGTGGTCCGTGACCCGCACGCCCAGACGCGCAGGCGTACCGGGCTCAACCGGAACCGCCAGCTGCTCGGCGTAGAACGGTTTCTCATTGAGCGTCTGCTTCGGCGTGATCGCCTCGGGGTACTCGGCGATCACCATCACCGCCTCCCGACCGTCGAGCGTCAGGCCATCGAGCGACGCGACGGCTTCTTCGGTCAACGCCGGGGTGAAGTCGGACTGCCGGGTGTAGCGCCGTAGTGTCAGAGCCGCGCCCGGCGGCAGCTGCAGGTCCACCGCTTCGGGCTCTCGGCTGAGGTTGTTCAGCACGACCCGCACAACTTGGCCGTCCGCGAAGGCTCGGACTTGCACGTCCGGATCGGTTCCCATCACCGCGACACGGTGCCCGGACAGGTCACGAAAGAACCGGAAGAATTTGACGTTATCCGACTCGACCCAGCGGGTCTTGTCCTCGAAGTCGTGGGCGACATAAGAGACGGCGTAGTAACGCGTATCCCAGCTCATCGATTCGAGCAGGATGAACGGCACCGCCTTCTTGACGACATGCGGGTGATCCATAAACACAAGCGTGTTGGCGATCGCGGAGCTGACCAGCACATGCCCGGCGATGGACCGCTGCTTCATCTCGTAATCGAAGCCGGTGCCGTCGGGGAAGAACTTGGCGGAGATGGCTTCGACGGGGTGCGGGCCGTGTTCGGGCCGGTGATTGAAGTAGCCGCCGTGCTCGGAGACGACGAGGTCGTACTCCCGGCCGGCCTCTTTGACGAAGTGGGCCTGCACGAGATCGATCACGCCTTCGAGCGGCATCCCGGTGGTGATCCGGCCGTGGATCTTCTCGCCGTCCCAGCGCATGTAGTCGTAGACATGAAACGAGTAGAAGTCGAGTTCGCCGTTAGTGTTCTTGAAGAAGTCGGCGAAGCCGTTGAGGGCCTGGAAGTTTCGTTTGTAGAAGTAGGCCACGGACAGGCAGGGGCCGCCGACGAGAACGTCTGGCGCGCTTTGTTGCACCACCTCTTTGGTCCGGACATGCCAGTCGGCAATGTGTGGATCGCTCACGAAGTTCCAGTGGGGCTCGTTGACCGGTTCGTAGAAGCGCGGCCGATCGAAGCCGGTGTAGGCGTCGGCCATGACCTTGGCGGAGAGCTCGGCGGCGGCCTCGATGTTCTTCGGCAGCCAGTCCTTCACGTTCCGCTCCGCGAGATACTCGGTCCGGTACTGGCCCATGAATGTCGGGAAGGCGTTGTGGGCACCGTGGGCGGCGACGTCGAGCCGGCCGTTGGCGAGCTCGTTGAACAGCGAGCCGGGGGCCTTCGGCTGCATCACGCTGTCCAGCGCGTCGAGGTCGGCGAAGCCCGGGCGGTCGGGGGCTTCGGTGACCTGATTGCCCCAATACGTGTAGGTCATCACGGGCCCCAACCGTCGGCCGAAGGTGACGTTCAGGTCGTCCAGCAGGAACCGGAGGATGTCGGGATCGACCCGCTGATCGAACTTCTGTCCGCCATCGGCGAGGTTGAAGAGCGTCTGCCGGTCGAGTTCGCCGATGCCGTCGATCTGGCGGAAGACGGTCGGTTCCACCTTGATCATGGTCTCGGCGGAGGCGTTCGGGGTGATGGGGTTTACTGGGCTTGCGCCGATCAGCGCGAGCGTGAGACCGGCCAGGCATGGTTTATTCATCAGAGGTCACCGAAGGGTTGAAGAAGGGGGCCAGTGATTCAGGGTTCGGCTTTGGATCGGATGTATTCAAAGCGAACGCTTTCCGAGGAGCCGATCGCGCCGGCCTGTCCGCTGAGCCGTAAAGCCAGGAACGCTTCGCTGCCGGCGTAGGGCGTCGCTTCGAGGGCTTGGGGGTTGTCCTGCGTCGCATCGGCGACCGTGCGACGGGTCTTGAGGTTGGTGACCCGGAGGGTCTTGGCGGCCCAGGCTCCGTCGCGAAACTCGGCGGTGTACTGCACTTGGAGCGGGTCGGTCTCGAGGTCATTACCGACGGCGAAGCCCGCGTCTTTGGCGGGTACGAACAGGGCGAACGGGTTGTCGGAGGCCTGGGAGCCCAGGCGTGCGGGGCTGGTGTAGAACTTGAGCGAGCCGCCGCCGAAGGCGCTGAACGCGACCCTGAAGCCCGTGGTTGGGCCCGCGTCGAAACCGCCTTTGACGAAGTCCGGACGGAAGCCGATGAGACTGAGGTCTTGGTTCGGTTTGTCGGCCGCGAGGGTGTACTGGAGTTGGATGGTGATGCGGAGGACATCGCCGTTGGTGAAGCCTGTGCCCTGCTCCTGGCTACCGTCTTTCCCCGCCACGCCGCCGGTCGCGCCGCGTGCCTGAAGGACGCGTTTGTAGGCCGTGCCGTCGCTGACGATCTGGCCTGGCGCGTCGGCCTCTACGAGGATGCCTTCCTGGCCGAGCCATTGGTCTTGGAAGCGGAGATGCGAGCCGTCCTTGAACGGCTGCCCGTTGTACGACCGCGTGGCGAAGTCGGTTTCATAGACCACTTCGGCGGTTGCCGGGGCGGCCAGAGCGAAGCATGTAAACGTACTTAAGCACAGGCGGGTGGCGGATGGCATTTTGAGCGAGCCTCTGTGGGATAAAAATGTACACAATCTACCAAATTGATGGCAGATATCGGGATTCTGAGCTCTGCAAGGCTTAGGGGCTTTCGGGCTCCATGTCATGCACTCTACGGAGGTGGGGGTCGATGGGGTCTCGGCTTCTTACGAGCTTGGCTTGGCCCTTGGGCGGCGTGGCGATGCTCGGGTTGATTCAATAAAAATCGGTAGGACAGGCTGCTTCAAGTCCGCTCCAACCGACCGATCTGCAGAGAGGAGCCGATATTGACCGCAGATCGTTTACAAGGAACGGGCTAAAGAATCAGAGCCTGTCCTTGGTCTAGTGCGTTATTTGGCGAAGGGTGACATCATTTTGCGGTGAATAGATAACTTGTCTTGACGGGAGAGGTTTGATACGGTAGCTTATATACTTTAGCATTGTCACGCAAGTGTGACGGCTCGATTCCCCTCTCTGGTTCTGTGTGTATCCCGCTCTATTTGGAGGCAACCTCACGTGAAAAAAGCAACGCTCTTCTCTACCGCTGCGATGATGGCCTGTGGGCTGGCCGCTGCCCCGGCTGCATCCGCCAACGTGCTCTTCGAGACGTCCTTCACGACGGCCGACGGGTTTGTTGACGGTGACGTCAACTTTACCGGTGACAACCCCGACACAATTGTTGGGCAAGGCGGTTACAGCATCGACGCAGATGGTGCCGGCTTCCTCATTGGTCCGGGTGGTACGGGCTTCCAGCGCGTGCTCCTCGGCCGGAGCTTCGGGGCCAATACGGCCGGCGGCACCGTGTCGGACTTTACTTCGCAAGCTGCTGGCGACTCTTATGTGGTCGACTTTGAAGGCATCACGCTCGGCGGCACCGGCTTCGGGATCATCAACCTCGGCCTTGCCAACGAAGCCGCCAACATCCTCGGAGGTAGCAGTAACACCGGGAACTTCCTTATCGGGACGGCCTCCGGCAGCTACGTATTAAATAGCACTCAGGCTGGGCAGGTTTCGACCGGTGTAGCGGTGGGCAGCACGTTCGATGTGTCGATTACTTATCTCGCCAACGGCGACGGGACGTTCGACATCACCGCGAACGTCGACGGGGTCGACATCACGACCAATACGGCCGTCACGCCGACCTTCAGCCAAGGCCCCACGGGCTTGTTCTCGGCATACATCAACGAAGGCGGCGCCGCGGGCACCGGCTTCTCACTCGACGCGGTTCGGATCTCGAGCTTCGAAGCCACGGTCATCCCGGAACCCGCCTCGCTCATTCTGCTTGGACTCGGTGGCCTCGCCATCGTCGGTCGTCGGCGTCGGGCCTGATCCGCTGTCCACATTGCGATCAAACTTTTAGCGGCTGCCGCGTTCTTCGACGCGGCAGCCTTTTTCTTAGTGTTTATCCACGGGTGAGACGCATCAAAACTGAGCGCGGGACGCTACGCGTCACCCGCTACACGGGTCACACGTAAACCGCGTCCACTCACTTCTTCGCCGACGTGTACTCGGTCATGCCCGCGGCCCAGCGGATGCCGCCGGCGAGGTGCTGCATGAAGTCGGGCTCGGCGAAGGCTTCCTTGGTGTGGCCGCCGCCGGTGTACCAGGCCCGGCCCCCGTCGTACTCGTGGTACCAGGCGATGGGGCGAGGCTCCCCCTGGTTACCGCCTTCGTAGCTGGTCTCATCGATCTCGATCAGGACGGTGATCTCGTCGGGGTTCATGGCCTTGTACCGGAACCACTCGTCGGTCCGGGCCCACCGCTTGGGCAGGTGGCGGGTCGAGGGGTGGTCGGTGACGACCACGTTCATTTCGGCGGGGACAACTTTGGAGTGACCGGCAAACTGGGCGCCGACGAGCCGGGTGTACCAGGGCCAACCGTATTCGGCATCGGTCGCGGCGTGGATGCCGACGAACCCGTTGCCGGCCTGGATGAACCGCTCGAACGCGGCCTGCTGTTCATCGTTGAGGATGTCGCCGGTGGTGTTGAAGAACATGACCAGGTCAAATTTGGCGAGGTCTTCGTCGTTGAAGAGCCGGGCGTCCGCGGTATGAATCAGGTCGATGCCGAGGCGGCTGCAGAGGATACGGATGGCCTTGACGCCGTCGGGGATGTTGGCGTGGCGGTGGCCGGCGGTCTTGGTGAACAAGAGCATGCGGACGAGCGGGATCTCGGGGGCCATCTCGGGCTGCCCAGGGATGCGGTTCATGGTGTACCAGGCCTCGGGGGACCAGATGGGCTGGCCGGCGGAGCTCTTGGCCTTGAAGTTGAGGTAGATCACGCGGCCGGACTTCATGCCTGGGAGGGTGAGCCGGACGGAGAGCCCGTCGTCGGCGACTTCAGCCGCGGAAACGGCGAGGCTCTCGCGGTCGAACTTCGGGCCGCCGTAGGCAGACGTCGGGCGGTAACGCCACTGCTGGACCTGGTACCTGTAGAGGTCGCCGGCCATGTCCGGGTCGACGGGGTGCGTGAACCGGATGAGTAGTCCGTCCGGGGTGGCGGTGATGTCCTTGTATTCGAAGGTGGAGGTGTCGCCGGTCGGTTCGAGGCGTTGGAGCCCGGCGGTGGTGCCGCGCCAGGACCAGCTCTTGCGTTCGCCGATGCCGCCGACGTAGAGCTCGCCGTTTTCGCCGAAGGCGAGGCGGTTGAGGCCGGCGTTGAAGCCCTGGCTGTGGCGGAAGGCAACGCCTTGGAGTTCGCCCTCGACTTCTTCGAGCGCGATGCGTCTGAGGCCGCCGTGCTTGACATCGCTCATGAGGATCTGGCCGGCGAAGGGGCCGTACGGGATGGTCACGCCATCGGTGGGCGAGTTGGCGATCTCGCCTTGGGGCAGGTAAACGGCAGGCGGGGTCAGCGGCTGGTCGGCGAAGTCGGCGGGTGGGGCGCCATCGGGGTAGGCCTCGGTCAGGGCGTTACCGTTGTAGTGGCCGTAGAACCGTCCGGGCTGGAGGTGGTTGAGCTTGTTGCTGGGCATCCAGGCGCCCTGGTTTTCGCCGACGAAGAGCTTGCCGTCGTGAACGAAGAGTCCGTTGGGGGTGCGGAGGCCACCGGCGATGTATTCGATGTCGCCGGTCTTGGGGTCGATCTTCATCACGCTGCCGCGGTGGGCGGCGTTGGGAACCGTGCCGAAGCTCCAGTGCTTGAGCAGCTTCTGGCCGCCCATGCCGATGGAGGTGGAGAGGGTGGCGTAGAGGTAGCCGTCGAGGAAGACGGGGCCGAAGGTGAAGTGGTGGTAGTTGTTGCTGATCCAGCCGGAGGCGATAGTCTTGCGGGTCTCGAAGACGCCGTCGCCATCGGCATCATCGAGGCGGGTGATTTCGTCACGCTGGGCGACGAAGAGACCGCCGTCGTGGTATAGCAGCCCGAGCGGGTTGATGAATCCCTCGGCGGCGAGGCTGACGGTGACTTCTTCGGGGTCGCCATCGACACCGCGGAGCAACCAGACCTTGCCGTTGGGCGACTTGATGATCTGCCCGTTGTTGCGGGGGTCGTAGACCGCGATGGCGAGTTGGCCATCGCCGAGGTAGGCCATGCCGGCGATCTTGAGGTCGAAGCCTTCCGGGGCGTCTTCGGGCACGAGCGTTTTGAGGTCCCACATGGGGTGGACCGACTCGAGCGGGCTGCCATCGCCGGGTGTCCGGGGTGAGCCATCGGCGATGAAGCGTTTTGCGCCTGGCGAAACGACGCGGGTCAGCCCCGCGGGAGTACGCATCCGTTCGAGCGGGATAGGCAGGTGAGCCGTAGCGCCGGGCGGGCGCCAGCCGAGCTCTAGGCCCTGCCCGCCCTCGTTCTGGAAGTAGCGGACTTTCAACGGCACGGGGCCGGCTTCGAGCCTGATCGCGCCGAGCCGGGTGACCATCGCGTGCAGCCCGTCATTATCGATGACGATCTGGTCATCGATGATCAGCTGCGAGCCGTCGTCGCTGGTGAGCTCGAACTCGTATCGGCCGGGTGAATCGATGAGCAGTGTGGTGGTGAACTCGGCGTAATACCGGCGGGATAGGCCGCCGACCCCGTTGGGGCCGATCACGATCTGCTCGGCGTGTTCGCTCACGTTGGGCGTCTGCCCCGCGACGGGCCGGACCAGGCGGTCGAGCCTGGCATCGGATTCGTACACATCGAGGCTTGCGCCGGGCTCGGTCTCGACGTCGGCCCCGACCCGGGCCGGCGCCACATCCTGGGCCGACGCAACGGCCGAGAACACACCCAGCGCCACAAGCGCGAGCACACGCAACGCAACCCACGGACGCACTGGCAAAACAGACTGACGCATGATTAATCCCATGAAAGACTCAGGAAAGAATTGGTGATTGTATACAAAATAAGGCGATTGCCGCGTTCATTTGTCTTCGATCACGCGGATAGTCTGCAGAATCAGTCTTCGGGGTAGGTGACCACGAGCCGGGCCGCGGCGAAGGTGCCGCCGGGCTTGGCGAAGGTCACGCGGATCGTGTTGGCCTGGGCGATCGCGTCGGGCGGCAGCACGATCCGGGTGTAGCCGAAGTAGCCGGCGTCGCCGAACCGCTCGAGGCTGTGATCGACGGCCTGGCCGTTGATTTCTACCCGGACGCTCTTGCCCAGCTCGCTCCCGTTCTTGGCGTGCATGCTCAGCCGGAGCTCGGCGGCCTTGATCCCGCCGGAGGCCACGTCCTCCGGCACGTCGATCTCGAACGCGATCGGCTTGCCCGTGTTGGGGACCGCGGTGTCCGCCCCATAAAAGCTGCGTTCGGCGAGCGTGCCCGCAGTCCGTGGTGTGCTGTCGAACTCGACGATGACGATCGTGGTCTCCGAGACGTTGACCGGCAGCGCGTCAAGGCTATCGATCACCTCGTCTTCGTAACGCAGCTCGCCCTTGGTGTAGTACTGCCGCTTCTGCCGGATCGATTTCACGCCGGCATCGCTGTCGAGCTTGAGGTCGACGTTGAGCCGGTCTTCGGTGAGGTTGTGCAGCGCGACATACAGGGTGTTGCCATCAAGCACCGCGTGCCGCAAGAGGCCGGGCTCGGGGGAACTGACGGGCACGCGTTTGCCGCTGAACTCGCTCCAGAGCCGCATCACGTCGTAGGACGGCGTGCGGATGAACTTCCCGTTCTCATCCGTCGCCCAGACGCCGCGGACGTCGTCGTTGAGGTTCCAGTGGATGAAGCCGAGCATGAACGGGACGACGATGTCGAACTGTTCGGGGCGCTCGAGGAACCGCATCCAGTACTGCCCGATGCCCTTGACGATGACCCACTTCCTGCCTTCGGCGGTGGCCCGGGCGGGCTGCCCGTAGACGCCGAACTCGGAGACGACCAGCGGCAGGACGTTGCCGGTGGTGTGCATATGGCTCTGGATCATGTCGAGCCGGGCGTCGGTGTAGCCGTGCGGGTCGCCGGGCCCGAAGACCGCGGGGTCGTAGAAGTGATAGGAGAAGAAGTCGAGGTGTTCGGCGGTCTCGTCCTGGAACCGCTGGAAGTGCTTCCACCGGCCGAAGTCGCCCGCCTGGAACGCGGGGTAGGCCGCGGTCGGTCCGCCGATCTTGATGTTCGGATCGACTCGTTCGTGCACCGCCTTGGCGACCGTGTTGTGGAACTCGGCGAGCAGGCCCCAGCTGTCCGCGTTCGGGTCGCCGTGATAGGTCCACTCATACAGCACGTCCGGCTCATTCTTCACCTCCCACCATGTGGCGGTCCGGCCCGAATCGGCGATCTGATCGTTGAGGTAATCGACCACCAGCTCGGCGGCCGCGTCGAAGTCCTTCGGCGTCCCGCGCTTGTTGTTGTGGCCAGGAATCTCGACCTCCATGAAGCTCGGCCAGTTGTCGAAGCACATCACAAACTCGAGGTCTGACGGGACGTCGCGGTAGTTGTCGGCCTTGAACTCCGCGAAGAACGACGGGTCGTGATAACCCGGTCGGTCCGGGTCTTCACGCAGGAACGGGCCGGTAGTCGCGCCGTGGCGATGTTCCAGAGACGGCCCGAACTTGAACATCTGCCGGCCCTGCTGGAAGCCCAGCGCGTCCAGTTCATCAAGGTGGTTCGGGTAACGCTCGTTCCCGGGCTGCGAGTAGATGCGGAAGAACCGCGTCCGGTCGAGCTCGGAGATGCCGCCGATGCTCCGGAAGTGGCGCGTCGAGACGGTGGCTTCGATACTGCGTCGCGGCCGGTTCTCGCCCACCCCGACATACGGCGACGGGTCGAAGCGAGAGGAGATGTCGCGGACGTGCCACCGCAGGTGCTTCGGGTTGATCGCCCCATCGATCCGAAGGGTGAATCGGCGGGCGTCACCCGGGTCCATCGCGTAAGGGCGGATCAGGATGCCGTTGCCGTAACGCACCCACTTCAATGGCTCGGCCACGCCATCGCGCTCCAGATCGATCGCCTTGGCCTTGTCCATCGACTCGCCCTCGATCCATAACGCCTGGAAGTAGTTGCGGACCTTTAAGAAGCCGGGGTGCACCTCAATCCGCAGCTCGCCGTCCACCGCCTTCTGGTCCACCGGCACCACGATGTTCCGCAGCACCGGGTCGGAGATGTTCAGGTTCTCGGCGTACCGCGCGTCATACCGATCCGCCAACTGGAACAACAGCCGATGCTCCGCCCGTGCTTCACGCAACGCCTCGGCCAGCGTCGACTCGTCACCACGGGCCGCACCCGTCCAGCATACGGACAGCGCCACCCATACAGCCATCGCCAGCAGCGGCAAACCAGCGAAACGACAAACAGCAGGGTTCAAGAGGTTCATAATGGGGCTCGGTAGGTTTGAACAGGGGGTACGTAAATCGGGGCGGCCGCCGTGCAAGACGCCGCTGGGATCAAGCGGCCAGCGAGACCGCGAAGACGTTGGCGAGTTCATCGAGGGGCAGGTTGTCGGGGAGCCGGATGTCGAGGCCGACGGGAGTGTGTGACCAGTCCAGCCGGTCGGTGTCGCCGAGCAGCCGGACATCGAGGATGCGGCCGGCATCGAACCGGTAACGCGTGCCGAGGGCTTTGACGCGCAGCGTGCCGTGCGGCTTGCCCAGTGACGCAACGTAGAGCGTGTCCTCCCGCGTAGTAAAACGCAGGTCTTCAGGGACGAACTGCGTCTTGTTGAAGTGATCGTTGTGGTGGCAAGCGAGGCTGCCGGGGCGGGGTTCGATGCGGGTCGGTCCTTCGCCGTGCAGGTACCAGGGCGATGTGTCGTAGACCGCCTCGCCGAAGCGTTCGAGCCATGCGCCGATGGCCCGGAGGATCGAAGCGACGTCGTCGGTAAACGCGCCGCCGGCGGCGGGTGGCGCGTTGAGCAGCAATACGCCGTTCTTGCTGATCACGTCCATCAACCGGCGGACGATGTCGGCTGCCGAACGCAGCGGCATGTCTTCGGTGTAGAACCAGCCCTCTTCCCAGCCGGTCGGGGCGTGCAGGTCGAGGTCGGTCATCCACGTGTCGTAGGCCGAGTTGGGCATGAGCCCGTTCTCGAGATCGCGCATGCCGATGCCGGGCGGGATGTCGTGCGACTTGTAGACGAAGTCCACCTCTCGGCCGCTGGCAGCGCCGGCATTGAAGTGGTGAGCAATCACTCGGCGTTGGCTTCGGTCGTCGAGCTGTTCGATGTGATCCGCGGGGTGGTGCCCGAGGTTGGGCCCGTCGGCAGCGTCGGTTTCGCCACCGAGGAAGTGCGAGTCCTGAATGATCTCGAAGTGTTGTGAGGCCTTGGTCCCGCCGAAGCTGGCGTCGACCCACACGATGTCGGGGGCGTAGCGGTCGACGACTTCTTCCGCGAGGTCGGGCCAGGTCCCGTTATCTATCGTGTGGAAGCTCACCAGGCCCCGCATCCCCGCGGCATTGACCGCGCGGAGGACCTCGCCGGCGATGTCTCGGCCAGGCCCGAGCCGGGCCGAGTTGTGCGTGCTGATGGCGCTGTCCCAGTGCAGGAACGGGCTGCCGTGCCAGATGATCGGCCCAGCAAAGCGGGCCCCCGCCGTGCGGTACAGATCGGCCCATGCCTCGGGGTCGAAACGCGGGGCGGTGAACCGCTCGATCTGCTGCTCGTGAGTCAGGTCACCGCAGCCCGGCTGGTGGCGGATCGTACTCAGGCCCCAGTGGCTGTAAATGCCGAACTTTGCGTCCGCCAACCACTGCGGACTCTGGTGACGCCGCAGCGACTCCCATGTGGGCTCGAACACCGTGGCCAGTGATGGTTTGCACGTATCCAGCATGAGGCCTAACTCACAACAACCAGTCCGCGGAAACCACGGCGGTTCGATGAACAGCTGCGATCACCGACGCACCGGCTCCCGCAGTTCGGTTACCAGCACCAATGAGCTGACCCGTCCGCCGGTGTCGGGGAAGGTCAGCGTGACCGACGTCTCGGAACGCAACGCCTCGGTCGGCACAGGGATCGTGATCGCCCCGAAGAAGTCCGAACGGTTCTTCTGGTCGTAGCCCGGCCAGTCGTCGGGCACCGTCAGCGACACGCCGTTAATCACCGTCGCGGGCTGCTTGCTCACGTCGTGCTTCCGCCCCAGCGACATCCGCAGATACGCCCGTCCCTCGCCGGTCGGCACACCGTCAAACTCAAACACGATCGGCTTGCCCGCTTCGATAGGCTGCAGGTATGTCTCGCTGTAGTGCGTACGAGTGACCGCCTTCTGGGTCCGGGTGATAGGGCTGGGCAGCCTGTACTCGATGACCGCCGCTTCGTGTGGACGCAGCTTGAACTCGGTTACCGCATGATCACGTTCCTCGTCGGTGTACACCGCGCCCTCGCCCTGCGGCACGTATAGCCGACGCAGCCGAGTGGTGGTGCCCTCCGGCAGGGCCGCTTGGTGCGTGATGCGGACGAGTCGACTGTCGCTTTCCAGGTTGTTCAGACACAGGTAAGTGGTGCTGCCGTGCGTGAATGCGTGGGTGTATAGATCGGGGTCGTCAGCATGGGCGACGACCCGATCGCCTCGGACGTCTTTCCATAGATCGAAGTAGAGAAACTTCTCGGTGGGCAGGAATTCGGTGACCGCTCCGTTTTTGGTCGATGACTTGTCAGGACGCCAGAGATCGACGCCGTAAGGCTCAAAGTTGTTGTTCGGGTCGTTATAGAACCATGGGCTCTTGGTGGTGATGAACGGTATCGCGATCAGGATGCGGTCCTGGCGGTCAAGGAAGCCGAAGGTCAGGTGGTTGAGGCTGTTGAGGTGGGCAGAACTGCTGGCGGGGCTGTACGCGCGGTCGAACCCTTTGGGGATGTCGCCGAACTCGGTGATGGCCAAGGGTTTGGGCTGGCCCCACTTGATGAAGCCGTAGGTTTCGATGAGGTCCATGATGGCTTCGACGTTGCTGCCGGAGCGGCGGTTGTCCTGGCCGGTGACGTTGGTGCCGTCGTACGGGTGGAAGGAGATGCCGTCGACGTGTTCGCCGGCCACATCCATGAACAGCTTCATGCGGGTGTTCCAGTGCCGGAAGTCCCAGAGTTCCATGGAGGGCCAGGCGCTGGAGTAGCCGAGGACTTGGGTCTCGACGCCGCGGCGGTCGAACTCCTTGCCGATGGCGGCGAAGAACTGGCTCATCTTGAGCCGGACCTGTTTCTGGTCGTCGCCGAACTCGCCGGCGTGGACGAACGGTTCGTTCATCGGCTCGTAGAACGCGGGCCGATTGGCGTCGGAGTACATGAGCTCGAAGTAGTCGGCGGCGAAACGGGCGGCCTCTTCGAAGTCGTCATTGAGCCGGAACACCTTCTTGGGGTGCTCGGTAACGATGCGTTTGGTGGTGTGGTATTGAGCGTTGGGGTTGCTCAGCTTCATCCAGCGGCGCTCGGGGGCGAGGGCTTCGAGGGCCTGGCGCGTGGGGTAAGGCGGACCGCCGCGGTAGTAGTTGAACGGGCTGTTGAAGAATCGGCCGAAGCCGACGTCGTAGTGCTCAACCAGGAGCTTCGCGTCGGCCTGGTTAAAGGCTGAATTGGCTGAGTAGTCCGAGTGGACATTGAGGAATTTGCCGCGGTCCAACGCGCTTTCTTGGCCGATGAAACGCTGGGTGGCCAAGTCGATCTGGACCGTGATGGGGGTGTTTTCGGCTAAGGCGGTCGCGGTAAACAGCGCGGCGATGGAGCAGATGAGGGGTCGGAAAGGCATGTGGGACCTGGCTTTAGACGAGAGGCTGAACAGCTGTGCTTAAGTACTTTATCTCCTGCTTCTGGGTTGTCAAGATGATTTGTTGTCCGGCTCCATCGGATGTCCGTAGCCCGACATGCCTGCGTTATGCGTAAAGGCAGAAGGCAGCTGTCTTCTGGGGTTCTCGTCACGGATGCGACTTACAACGCTCGGCCTTTTGGTTGACCTTCGGTATGGTCGTGTTTATCGACAGCCTTTAAGTCCAACACGTATCTCTGCTCTGTTTTCTCATGCCAACCCCCCACTCGTTTCCCTGTCAATCGGCAACAAACAATCGCTCCGGAGGTTTCATGCGTGTCCGTGCGGCGGCTCGGTGCGTTGTGCTTCTTGGCCTGCTTCTCGCTCAACCCTCAGCCCGGGCGCAGTCGCCTGAAGCCGAGCCGCTGCGCTTCGGACTCGCCGCCGACACCAATGTCAGTCGGGCCGAGCGTACGACGCGGCACTGGCGAGACATGGCTGGGCTTGCCCAGCAGTTGGACCTGGACTTCGTCTTGATTGCTGGCGATATCGTGAATAACCCCCGCGATCAGCAGCAGTGGCAGCGCCTCGCTCAGCTTCTGGAAGAGACCGACATCTTGATCGAGACCGTGCCAGGCAACCACGAACTGATCATCGCCCACGAAGACCGCGACAACGTCTTCAACCGTGTCTTCTCGTTTGAGCGTTACCACGCGGTAACCGGGCGCCCCACCAACCGGTCCTTCCGCCGGGGTAACGCCTACTTCATCACCCTCTACAGCGGCGGGCTGAAGTGCAACGACACGGGCTGGGCCGACTACCTCACGCGAGAGCTCGACGCGGCCCACGCGGACGACACCATCGACTGGGTCTTTGTCGTGGACCACTTCAACCCGCGGGACGAGTGCTTCCCCCACGCGATGCCCCGCTTCGATGGTTTTGATCGCCCCGCCCTGGTCGCCCAAGCCCTCGAGGGGCATGACCGCGTCATCTGGCTCTCGGGCGAGCACAGCTCGCGGTACAGCCATCAGATCAACCGTGGAACCGAGCCATACGCCGAGTTTGTGCCCCGTGAAAACCGCAGCTCGCCCGGCTTCTGGCAGTTCACGCTCCATGCCGACGGCCGGCTGACCGCCCAGATCGCCGAAGCACACACCGACAAGAACAAGCACCGCCGGGTCGAACTGACCGTGCCGGCAAGGGCCGTGTCCGAGCCGGGTCTTTGAAAGCGTTCTAGCGACGCCCGGTGTTGCCCCGGCATCGTTGTCGTTAGCGGGTTCATGTTGTCTGACGCCCCCAGCCCTGGCCGCTGCATGTACGCCATCCGTAGCGGACAGTGGCCTTCAGAATCCATCTACGCGGACGCTGCAAGCACATACGCTGCGTCAAGCTGCTAAGACTGTCTCATGATGCCTGCCCCAGACTCCGCTCCGCCGCCCAACGTCATCTGGGTCCTCTGCGACCAGCTCCGCGCCCAGGCCCTCGGCCACCGCGGCGACCCCAACGTTTGTACCCCCAACCTCGACAACCTCGCCCGCAACGGCACGAGCTTCACGCACGCTGTCGCCGGCGCCCCGTGGTGCACGCCCTTCCGCGCCGCCATGCTCACCAGCTCGTACCCGCATCAGAACGGCTGCGACCGCGCCCCATCTGCTCTGGACCCCAAACGCCCCACTATCGCCCACGCCTTCCGCGACGCCGGCTACCACACCGCCTACTTCGGCAAGTGGCACCTGCACGGCAGCAACGGCGACGTCTACATCCCCCCCGACGCCCGCGGCGGCTTCGACCACTGGATCGGCTACGAAAACCGAAACGCCCAGTACGACACCGACGTCCACGGCACCAACCTCGAAACGCCCACCCGCCTGGATGGCTACGAGACCGACGCCCTCACCGACCTGCTGCTCAACCACCTCGAATCCCGAAAGACCGACCACCCGGCGCAACCGTTCTTCAGTGTGCTCTCCGTACAGCCGCCGCACGACCCGTACGTCGCCCCGCCCGAGTTTCACCGCGGTCGGAACCCCGCATCGATCCAATTCCGCCCGAACGTCCCGCCCGTCGATCGCATCCGGGACCGCTTCGCCGTCGACCTCGCCGGCTACTACGCCATGATCGAGAACCTCGACCACAACGTCGGTCGGCTCCGCGATCGCCTCCGCCAACTCGATGTCGACCGCGACACCTACCTCGTGTTCTTCGCCGACCACGGCGACTGCCTCGGCTCCCACGGCCAACAACAGAAGTCCTCGCCCTGGGAAGAGTCCGTCCGCATCCCCTTCATCGTCGGCCGTGCCGGGGGTGGCAGACGCATGCGGACCGGCACCTGCGACGCTGTCCTCAACCACCTCGACATCGCCCCCACCACCCTGGGCCTCTGCGGCATCACCCCCCCCGACTGGATGCTCGGCCACAACTACGCCGACCACTGCCGGCGCGGCACCGCCCTGCCCGATGCCAACACCGAGCCCGACTCCGCCTATCTCCAGCAGGTCCCCGCCAAGCAGATGGCCCACAGCGTCAACCGACCCTGGCGTGCGGTGGTCACCCGCGATGGCTGGAAATACGTCTGCATGCCCGGCCACGACTGGCTGCTGTTCAACCTCAACGAAGACCCCTACGAGTTGGCCAACCTCGCGTTCGACCCGGCGTTCGCACGTCAACGTACGCGCCTGCTCAATCGACTCCGCCAATGGGTTCACGACACTGGCGACGACTTCGCGCTCCCCGACGAGTAGACCCGCTCGACGTGCCTGGTCCAGGCTACGCCGAGAGGCTGGCGTCCGAAACGCCTGATCAATTCAGCGTGTCGGAATCTACACAGATCGCGGATCGCGGGTCACAGTGCGACTTACTCAAACGGGTCCGGGTGAGATCGCCAACTCTCGGCGCCGACCTCAAGGGTGTTGGGCTTCGGGGGGTCGGGCGGGATCAGGTCATTGTCGAGCTCAACGGCGTAGAGGTGAGAAGCGGGCCGTGATGCCTAACCCCAGCCGCGGTGGGGGTTCCAGCGGTCAGGAACCACGCGGTTCGGGTAGTGACGGATCGGCATGCGTGGCACCGGGTCCAGGGCCTGCTCCCACTGGGTCAACGCCGCGTTCAGGTCGTCAACGGTTTGCGCGTTCCCGTCCGCAATATTTCGGGTTTCTTCGGGGTCCGCGACGAGGTCAAACAGCAGTGGGTTGGGCGCCTCCGGGAAGACCACCAGCTTGTGCCGGTCTTGGAGCACGATACGACCGATCTGGTAGTAGTCGATGATCAGCGCGTCACGCCAGGGCGCATCGTCGTCTTCGATCCTCGGGCGGACGCTTCGGCTGTGGGTCAGGCCTTCCGGGGCATCGATGCCCGCGTAGTCACAGAGGGTGGGCAGTAGGTCGATACCGCTGACCAGCGTCTTGTCATCGACGCGCCCCTGGGGGACCTGGCCCGGCAGCGCAAAGAGCATGGGGACATGCACGGACGATTCCCACGGGTGCCACTTGCCGGTCGTGCCGTGGTCGCCCGCCCCCTCGCCGTGATCGGACGTGAAGACGACCAGCGTGTCTTCTGCAAGGCCCGTGCGATTGAGCGTCTCGAGCAAGACGCCCACATCGTGGTCGAGCATCTCGATCTGCCGATCATAGATGTGGCGATACCAACGCCACTGCGCTTCGGTGAACACGTTCGGGCGCACCATGCGATTGATCGCCTTGGGCGCTTCGGGGAAACGCGTCCGCAGGTTCGCGGGCAGGTCGCCATCGAGGTCGGGCATCGCCTCGAGGTCGGCGTCGTTGGGCACGACCTTGTCGCGGTGCTCGCGGGTGAAGAGGCAGATGTCGTGCGGCTGCATGAAGCTGGCTACCGCGAGGAACGGTGCGTCACCGTCACGCCGCTGTTCGAGGAACGCCGACGTCAAGCGGGCGACATCGATATCCACGAGGTCGCCCTGCCCGGCCCAGCCGACGGGGTAGGTTGCGAAGCCGGGGATGTCAGCCTGATACGTCTCGGCCAGGTGCCACTTACCGCAGTGCACCGTGTCGTACCCCGCCTCACGGAAGACCTGCCCAAAGTTCGGTCGACTCGGATGGAGATCACGGTTGTTGCTGATCGCGCCGTGCTCGGCAGGCATCATGCCGGTCAGCCAGGAGCCGCGGGCGGGGGTGCAGATCGCCGAGGCGCTGTACGAGCGGGCGAAGCTCGTGCCGCGGGCAAACAGCCGATCGAGATGCGGCGTGTGCACCGATGCACGGCCGGTACAGGCCAGGAAGTCGTACCGCAACTGATCGCAGAAGATCACCAGAACATTGGGGTGGCCGTCCGTTCCAGTAATGCGCTGCGCCGAAGCGCTGCGGGTCCGCCCGACGACAGCCGCGGCGGCCATCACTGATGCAGCACGGTTGAAATCGCGTCGGGTCATCTCCATACCACGCTCCAAGAGCAGGACTCACGATTCACGGACGTACGCCTCGATCCCCGACACCGCCATCGCGAGCCGACCCGCTCCGTCTAACGCGAAACACCACGGCGGATTGCCACGCCCGGCCCACCAGACCACTTCAAACCGTTGGGCCTGCTCGCTCTTGGGGAGGCGTAGCTCACGCGTGCGGGGCGGGCTGAACGAATAACCGGGCTTCTCCTGCACGCCGTGATCCAGCCAAACCCCGGGCTGCGGCAGCCTGGTGGCAAGCCCGCGTTCGAGCACCGGCAGGACCGCCCAACCGGGCAGCATGGGCTGCTCGAAGACCGTCCGCTCCGAACGCCACACAGGGGTGATCGCTTCGCCGTCCTCGAGACCGACCATCACGGACTCCGACGAAACGCAACGCGGTTGCCATGGCTCATCCCATGCTGTCTGAATACGCATCGACGTCTCGACCCGCCGTGTCCGGAGATGCTTCGCGGACCACTCGAGGTCCAAGTTCAGAACCGTGTCTTCACGCCACATTCGGAACTTCAGTGCGCCGACTCGGAAGATGCGGAACGCCAGCGTGTAGATGCCGTAAGTCCGCTCGGTGACCCCGCGGTCTTCAGCACCGGGGAGTGCTTTGAAGAACGGAAGGACCGGACGGAAGGGGAAAGCGCTAGCCATCTCATCCTTCAGTGGTTACGGATCAAGATACGCCGGTGCACAGACCGGGAGGCGATCCGCTCAGGACGCGTCGCTGTTCCGCTGGCGTGCCACCAACGCCAGGGCACCGAGGCCCAGCAAGCCGAGTGACCCCGGCTCGGGGATGACCGTGATGTCGATACGACGGATCTGCCAGTCGGCAGTGGTGTTCGTGGTGGACGATGTTTCGACCTGAAGCAGATCACCGGCCGAGAACGCGAGGGAGAACGGGAGGCTTTGGACCTGCCCGTTGTTGCCGAGGACCTCAGCACTCTGGGACACATTGGTGGTCAGATTGGTGACCGTAACGATATCGCCCGTGTTGCTGGTGCCTGCCACGGAGCGGATGTCGTCTAAGACGCCCGGGGCATCGAACGAGATGGTGAAGATTTCGCCGATCTCATTGAAGAATGGCCGATCGGGTCCGCCCGCGTTGAGGTCCACGCCGGCACCGGTGGCATTGACGCCAAACTGTTCGGGGCGTGTGTCGGAGGGGTCGGTCTCTACCGCGGCGAGTGTCATCGTCACCGGGATATTGAACTCGGTATCGGTGAGGGTCTGCGTATCGCTGACTTGGTCATCGAGCCCGTTGGTGAACTGCGTGGTGTTGTTGACCGTCCCGCCGGTTTGAAAGCCCAGGAACTGCAGCACCGCAGCAGAGGCGGACGTGCTGCAAAGGATGCCGCAACCGGTTACGGCGAGAACAGAGAGCGATTGGATTCGACGCATGCTATTGAACCTCCATCAATATGGGAAAAGAGCCGGCTTGACGCAACGTTTTGTCAGTGTACTCGAAGCACCGCCCACCGCAAGTGTTTTTCGTGGATTTCCAACGATTTCTGCCCCGCTCAACTCGACTCGGGCAGGGTCGTGCCACTGCTGCATCAGGACACGGCCGCTGACGGTGTCGCGCGGCGATCAGCGTCCGCAGCCGGGGCAGCACGTTGCTGGGCGTACCGTTCGAGCTTGGCGTAGAAGTCGGTCAGAATGCGGTCGCGATATAGATCGACGGCCTCGAGCATTGGCGGGCCGGAACAGGCCTGCCACTTGAACGCGTCGTCCGCGACCACGCGGTCACGGCAGACCGTCGGGACCCACTCGGGCTGAATGATCCATCCGACGTTCGCCAGGTCCCAGAGGATTTTGGACCAGCCGCGGTGTCGGTGCTCGGGGTGGTACGCCGCCACACGGCCGGCGAGGAAGCGGCCGATCTCGCCGTGCGGTCGGACGTAGGCGTCCATCTCGGGCACGGTGACGCGGAGCAGTTCCGAGACGTTCTTCCCCGGGATCATCATGAGCGGGACCCCGCTGCGGAACAGCCCACGCGTGGCGGGCGGGTCGTGCTTGCCGTTGTATTCCCAGGCGGTCGGGTAGTTGGTTGGTTGTCCGCCCAGCCAGCACACCACGACCCGCGACCGGATGTCGGGGGCGAGTTGCAACGCGGACGTCACGTTGGTGGGTGCCGCAATGGCGAGGATGTAGAGCGGGCCGTCCGTCTCTTCAGCACGGGCGCGCTCGATGATCAGATCGACCGCGTCAGAACGGACGGGGCCGTCGGCTTCCCGGATCCATTGCCGAGACCCCTTGGCCGTGGCGGGGCGTTGGTCGTTGCCTAGGCCCAGCGCGGCGTAGACCGCGAGGATCTCGGCGTGGCTGTAGTCCACCGCGTTGGGCGAATCGATCCCGCGCCTCGGGGCGATGAACGGGGCCGCGGTGACCGCTTCGAGCTCGATCCGATCGGGCGACAGCAAGGCGTAGGTCAGCGCGAACTGGTCATCGACCTCGGCCGCGGTGTCGGTGTCGATCAGCACGCGGCAGGGGCGATCCGGGCTCGGCAGCGTAAAGGGTAAGTTGGGCTGCCCGGCGGGCTGAAGGTCAGGGGTGAAGCGATAACCGTCGCTCATGGGTGGGGGTTCCGGTGGGTGGGTTCGGGGGAATCGGCGAGCGGCTAGCAGTGTGGTTCAGGGTTGGTCGAGGCGCCAGTGGGGCCCGTCGGCAAAGGTTTCGAGCTCGCCGAACGTGTTGGTCGGGGGCGGGGGCCCGTACGCGGGTGTGCCGCCCAGGCCATCCGACAAATCACTGGTGCTGTAGCCAAACACGTGGCCGTCGGCGTGAAGGATGTTGGCGTTGGTCTGCCCGTTGTGGCGGAGGCTGACACGGCGGAACTGGCCGCCGAGCACAAACAACCCGTCGTAGATCATCGCCGTCTCTGATGTAGACAGGATGCTGTCGATGGTCATCACGCGACTCTGGTCGTTGGCGGGGGTCCCGGTCAGGAAGACGCTCGACATCGGCGAGACCTCGTGATACTGCCGAAGGAAAGCGTTGTTCACGTTGCCCATCCGCGAGTTGGCCCCGTACCAGGTCATGACCTGCGCGGCGAGCGAGCCGTTGATCGTGGCCCGGCTCCGCCAGCCGCGGCGGCCCTGATCGTCGGTCTGGCTGACCGGTACGGTAGAAGGTGCTGCGACTTCGGACAGTGCCTCGGGGCAGCGGTACATGGAGTCGAGGGATTCGATCCGGTCGCCGACCCCCGCACGGTCGGGTGTGGGCCCGTAACCCAGGCTGGTTAAGACCGCCGCGTAAGAGTTGGTGTCGCCGTTAACGGTCGTCAACTGGAAAGCGGGGACGATCGCGCCTTGGTGGTCGGCCTGGTACGCCGCCATGGCGATACCGATCTGCCGGAGGTTCGAGCTGCAGCGGGCGGTCCGTGCGGCGGCCCGCGCCGCACCCAACGCGGGCAGGAGAATAGCGATCAGCAGAGCGATGATCGAGATCACCACCAGGAGTTCGATGAGCGTGAAGGCGGTCGGGCCGCGATGCGGGTAGGGGCGTGGCATAGGGCGTCCTGTGGAGGGAACGGAGCCGAGTGAAGGTAGACTTCGTAAGCCGGGATATGACTCATAAAAGATATCTTTGACACAATGTTGTTTCAAGTCTATTTTTGGCCTTTTTTCGTCTGCCCCCGAATCCTCGCGCTTGACCGCCATGCCTACACCTCGCCGCAATGTCTTGCTCATCGTCACGGACCAGCAGCGGTTCGATTCCCTCGGGTGCACCGGGCACCCCACGGTTCACACGCCGCACCTGGATCGCCTCGCCCAAAACGGGGCCCTGTTCACCCGGCACTTCACCGCGAACCCGGTCTGCATGCCCTCGCGGGCCTCCACCCTCACCGGCTGCTACCCGTCGGTGCACGGCGTGTGGACCAACGGCGTCGCGCTGCCCCGTGCGGAATACACACCGATCAATGACCAGACCCAGGCCGTCTTACAGAATCACTGGACTGACCCGGCTCAGACGCCCCCGATCCCCTCGCACCTGCTCACACTGGCCGACGCTTTCGCCGCTGCCGGCCACCGCACATCGGCGTTCGGCAAACTGCACGTGACACCCACGATGTCCGACGCTTCGCTCGGCTTCCCCGAAAGCAAGCAACGCTGGCAAGCCGACCCGGCGATGGCCGACTGGCACGGGCCTTACTACGGCTTCGAGCACGTCGAGCTCAGCCTGGACCACGGCCCCATGGTGGGCGGGCATTACACGGCTTGGCTCGAAAAACACCACCCCGAGATGGCAGCGACCGTCACGCGCGAACTCAGCGAAGCGCCGCGTCCTACACCGCTGGGCGACCTGTATGTCAGTTCGCACACACGCCAGACCCATCCGACCTCCTGGGTCGCCGACCGGGTGTGTGACCGCATCGCGCAGCACGCCGGAGCGGACGAGCCGTTCCTGATCTGGGCTGGCATCCCGGACCCCCACCACCCGTTCACCCCGCCGCGTGAGCTGGCCGAAGCCTACGAGCAGCACGACACGCCGCAGCGTGCCGCCGACCCCGAGACGATGGGCGACGAGCCCCGTTGGGTCACACACGCCCGGGGCGGGGCCGACCTGATCGACGCCGCGACCTCACGCCGGGCCCGGCAATACACCGACGCGATGGTGCACCTGATCGACGAAGCGGTTGGCCGGATGCTCGACGCACTCGACGCGGCAGGCTTGGCCGACGACACGGTCGTCGTCTTCACCGCCGACCACGGCGACTACCTCGGGGACTACGGCCTGATCCGAAAGACCATCTACCCGGCACGCGTGCTCAGCCACACCCCGCTCATCGTCCGCGACCCCAGCGGCAGTCTGTCGGGCACGATCGCTTGCCCAGCGAGCAACACCGACCTGCTCCCGACGCTTGCGGGCCTGGCGGGCATCGACGTGCCAACGGGCGTGCAGGGCGAAGACCTCCGGCGTGTGGTAGCAGAAGGACGCGGCCTGCCGGTGATGATCCAGAGCGCCAACGGCCTGCCCTCTGCGACCAGCCTGACGACGATCGATCAGACGCACCGGACAACCTGGTGGCCGGGCACGGGGAAGCTCGACAGCTTTGATCACCGCACCGACCCGATGGAGCTCGACAACCTCGGCGAACGCGACAAGGATCCGTCGGTCAACGAGCGACTGGGCCAGTTGCAAGCCGCGTACGGCCGATCGGTTCGGCCCACCGTCGGTCGGGTGGCCTGCTGGTAAGGGCTTGGGATGGCCACGACCGCCACGAACCCGATCGATTGCTGCGGTTTGACCGCCGGCCGAATTGATCCGCCGCGTTTGCGGTCAGCCGCTGGGTACAGGGCCGACGCTGCCGCGGGCCACGTACTCGGGGATCAGCAAACGCTGCTGCCGATCACCATCCTTAGTCGTCCCCCGCAAACGCCCGAGCAGGACCTCGGTGATCGCCTCGGCCCAAGGCTCTTCCGGGAGGTAGATCGAGTTCAGGCTGTACGCGGGGTCCTGCACAAGGTCCGTGTTGTCGAAGCCCACGATCGAGACGTCTTGGCCCACCACCAAGCCCCGCGAACGCGCCCCGTCCAGCAAGCCCAACGCGACGTGATCGGTGAACCCGACCCACGCGGTCGGTCGTGGCCCCGGTGTATCGAGCAGCGTCATTGCCGCCTCTCGCCCGTGTTCCCGGTACGGCCCGCGCTCCACCACCTGCGCCGCCTCGCCGGTGATCCCCGCCTCGGCGAGGCGTTCGATAAACGCTCGCCGTCTCGTGCGGTCATGCGTCACAAAGTCGGACGGCCCGACATACGCAAAGCGCCGATGCCCCAGCTCCAGCATGTGGTCGATCGCCATGCGGACGCCTTGGCAGTCGTCGTAGGTGACGTAATCAAAGTCTTCCAGGCCTTCGGGCCCGTCGATCCGCAGAAGCCGAGTGCCCTGCTGCGGCAGGCTCGACAGCGGGTCGGGCTTGCCGGGCGCCTGCCCGATCGCGCCGATGACAATCGCGTCCACGCCGCGGTCGATCAGGCGTTGCGTCAGCTCGAGCTCTTCGTCGTTGCTGAACGCCGAGTGCCCGATGATGGTGTGGAAGCCGGCGCTGCGCAGCCGGCTGTCCATGTGCACGATCAGCCGCGTGGCCAGCGAGTTGGTGATGTCCGCCAGGACGCAGGCGATGATGCCCGAATACCCACGGCGAAGACTCCGGGCCGCCAGGTTCGGGCGGTAGTTGGTCTCGCGCGCGACCCGGAAGATGCGCCGCCGGGTTTCTTCGCTGACGCGTGTGTGCGGGTTGCCGTTGAGCACATGAGACACCGTGCTGGCCGACACACCCGCCAACTCGGCCAGCTTGGTCAACGTCATCCGACTCATACGACCGCATCCTAAGCCACGAAAACCCGCGGGCCGATCGCCCAGGCCCCTATCGTACTTCCCCCTGTCTGAACGCCAACCCGCCCCCGTCTCACCATGCCCACCACGCCCACCCTGCACAACATCGGCTCGATCAATATCGACTGGGTCTACCAGCTGCCCGCCATTGTCCGCCCCGGCGAGACCCTCTCCAGCTCACGCCGCGAACGCTTCGTGGGCGGCAAAGGGGCGAACCAGTCGGTCGCCGCCGCCCGGGCCGGACAGCGTGTTGAGCATATCGGCCGCGTGGGTCAAGACGGCGGCTGGCTCACGGAGCTGTTGGAGGCCGAGGGCATCGGGACCCAGCATCTGATGACCGATCCCGAAACGCCGACCGGGCACGCGATCATTCAAGTCGACCGATCCGGCGAGAACGCCATCTTCCTGCTGCCCGGCGCGAACCACCGCATCGATCGCGCGCAGCTCGACCGCGCTCTGGCTACCGCTACGCCCGACGACTGGGTGCTCACGCAAAACGAAACCGGCAACGCACAGCAGGTCATCGAGCTGGCCGAGCAGCGCGGACTCCGCTGCGCGTTTAACCCGGCGCCGATCACTGAGGAGTTGCGGGGCATGACGCTCGAGTCGCTGGCCGTACTCGTGGTGAACGAAACCGAATCACGGGCGTTCGTCGAGCACGCCCAGCCTGAAGCGGTGGTGCGCGAACTCGGGCAACGCGTGTCGGGCTTGGCGGTGCTGACACGCGGCGCGAACGGGGTGATGGCCAGCGATGGACGCCAGGTTTGGAACGCGTCGGGCCGCCAAGTGCCAGTCGTCCGAGACACGACCGCGGCGGGCGATACCTTCACCGGTTTCCTCATCGCCGCGCTGATGGCAGAACAATCCGTGGACGACGCGTTAGCCACGGCTACTAGCGCTGCGGCCTTGGCCGTCACCCGCGATGGTGCGATCCCGTCGATCCCGACCGCCGAGGAGGCTGCGCGGTTCATCGCAGAGGGCCACGAACCCGCGTGATCGCGCCTACTCAGGAGCGAGCCCGTCGCTGGTCTCCTGGGCCGCCGATACTCCTTGCAGCAACGGGTGGGTAAAGAAGCCCGCCCGCGGGTCGGCCGGTTCGGGCAAGCGGACCGCTCGGAGGTTTCTGAACTCCATCGAGAAATAAGGCGTCGTCCGCACCACACCGCCAACCCGAACGTCGCGGATCTGGCTCATGTCCAGCCCATCGCCGGCGGGGTCGGGATTCCACGGCACACTCGAGAGCTGCGAGAACATGATGGTCACCGGCTTCCAGTCGTAGCTGCCCGCAAATGCGGTCGGCAGCCGATACACGCCGCCCGAACCGTCGCGGACGCCGATGTTCATCGACTGCGGTGGCGCTTGCTCGGCATCCGCGGGCGCTCCGGGCTGGATGTCTGCGCGCCGACTGCCCCGCCGCGTCCGGTACTCGAACCTGAACGCGTTGTACGCCGACAGGTCCAGTGGTTCATTGAAACGGGTGAAGACCTGGTTCCACGCCCCGGCCCCTGCGGGCTGATACCGGGCCTCCATGCGGACACCGCCTTCGCTGCCGGGCTGGAGCGTGAAGCTCCCGCTGCGGTGCCCTTCGGCGACCCAGTCCGCGACCGGCCGGTCCAAGGCCAAGGTGTCTGTCGCATCAAAATCCCGCGGGTCCGGCAAGACGCCGAGCACAGATGGCGACGTCGCTTCTGTCTCACCGATACGTCCAACGAAACGCACCACATCCCACGACGCCTCCCGGCGCGTGTACCGCACCACAAACGGCACCTCGGCCCGCTCGCCCGGTTCCAACTGCAACACCGGGTCGCCGGTCAGTTCCACGGTGTACGCCGACGCGCCTTCAGCCGTAAGCGTGCCGGCGAATACGGTCGTGCCGTAGTTGTGGACGTCCAGGACACCACGCAGCCCCTCGGCAGGGACCAGGTACGCCCACTCGCTGCGCTGCACACGGTCGAAGTCGACCCGCGGCCGGAGCACGATCCCTGGGAAGGCGTACGCCTCCATCGCGGTGGCTGGCGGAACAACCCGTGCTTCCGGTTCGATGAGGTCTGGCAACGAGGCCGTCGGCTTGAGGATCACAAAGACGACGCCGTCATCCACCGCAAACGCCGGGCGTGATTCGCCCGGCTCGATCGGCCGGCCGAGGAAATCTAACGCTTCGGCAATCTCACCGACCGCGATCGGCAGTTCGACCGTGATCGGCTCGGGGTCGAGGTCCCACGCCCGCTTCGGCGTACGCCACACCGCAACCGCCCGGCTCCCGTCGCCACGATCGAACACCTCGGCCCGCACACCCTCGCCAAGCCCGGTCAGCCCACCCACGTAATCCGCCCGGCCGAGCGCGTATCGCACGTTGGACAACGCCGACACCGTCGGCATCGGGGTGCCGACCGGCCGACGGCGGGGCGTGCCGCGCGGGTCACCGTTATCGAACGTGCCGAACCATATCTGCCCGGACTTGAAGGCGTAATCGAAGAAGAACAGGTAGGCCCGATCAATACCCCCGCTGAGCATGGCCGGGTACGCCCGTGAAACGAAGCGTGCGTGAGCCAGGTGCTGGGCAAACGTCGGCGTCTCTCGGCCCGCGGCTGGCCGGAGCGCGTGATTGAACTCGGTCTTCCAGATCGGCAGCCCGGCCGCATCATGTGCTTCCAGGATCGCACGAAACCGGGCGTGCGCCGCGGGGTAATCCGTGGTGTCGCCGTACTGATGCATGTTGAACACATCGCTGTAGTGGGCCAGCCCCGACTCGAAGAGCAGCCGGAAGAACCGCCCTTTCACCGGGTGCTGCGACGACATGTTCGTAAACGACGGCGTCGTGATCCGCACCGACGGGTCGCGCTGCTTGTGCGTGAGGTACGCCGTCTTGTGCAAGGCCATCAGCGTGTCGGGCAACTCGTCGAAGAACTGATGGTCGGGTTCGTTCCACGGCTCGTGCGCCACGGCCGAGCCGTGGAGCTTGTCCGCGACATCGGTGGCGAATCGCCGGTACACGTCCAGGTCATCGGGGACCGCCTTGTCGCGCAGATCGGCCCGTGACCAGGGCGGGGTGTTGTGCGCGACTTGCAGCGACGTGATCCCGTTGGCGATCAAGGCGTCGTGGGCCCGGACCATGTCGGACCAGTCGGCCTGCCCACGCTGCGGTTCGATGTGCTTGTGCGAGTACCGGTCGCGGATCGTGGTCAGCCCCGTGTCGGCAATCACCGCTGCGAACTCGGCGTAGGCCCCAGGGAACAAGGCGTGGCGGTGTCGGCTGAACTCGGTATCGATCGCCACACCCGACGGCCCTGCAACATACGCCTCACGCGGCCGGACCACCGACAAACCCAGCGTCGCCCCCCCGCCGCGGAGCCGGTGATACCCCACGGGGAACGGCCCCAGCTCCCCACCGCCTGCGGGGACCTCAAAGGTCTCGGCTACGCGATTCGCATCATCGAGAAGCTGGATCGACCCGCCCTGCGGCCACTCGATCCGGACCGTTTCATCCGGGTGGACCACCGCGTAGCGCGACGCGGTCTGCAGCATTGGCGGATTAGCCTGCGCAACCCCGCTCCATGCAACAACGGCGCTTACGACAACAGCGAGCAGGGGTTGTCCGACATAACCAAAAGGGGTGCGTTTCATCAGTTTGCTCCAAAGTAGCGGCGGGACACAAACCCTCTCGGCGAACCACCGGGCGTGTTATTCGCCCCGGTGTGTTCAGATCAGTCCGTCGCGAAGGGCCAGAGGTGGTTCATCCACGCTTCGTGGGGTGTGCCCCAGTACTTCTGGTGGTCGGCCTTCCAGTTGTACTCGCGGCGGTCGTCGCCGAGGACCCGCTTGATCAACTCGGCCTTGAGACGCTCGACCTGTTCGGCGTAGGCTGGGTCGTCAGCGAGATTGCGGTGTTCGCCCGGGTCGGCGTTGAGATCGAATAACTGCATCTCCAGCCGACGCGGGTCGGTCATGTGCGTCGCCCAACGCATGTTCCGCCCGAGCCGAGGGTTGTCCGGACGGGTACGCATCGAGAACGCCCAGTCCTTGCTCCGGAGCCCGGCACGGTAGCCGTGGATGTGCCCGATCTCGTGCAACGCGAACTCACGGGGCTCGTGCTCGCCCGCGGCCGTGGCCCGGAGTGACCGCCCGTCGAGGTGCGGGTAGTCCGTGAGGTCCAGCCCTGCCGCTTCGAGGATGGTCGGTGCGAGGTCGACGAGTTCGACGATGTCCTCAACTCGCTGGCCGGGCGTGAAGACCGAGGGGTCAGAGGATGCAGCGATCATGGGAACGCGGACCGAATCGTCATAGAAGGTCCACTTTGTGCTGAAGCCGTGCTCCCCCATGTGCAGGCCGTGGTCGCTGGTAAAGACGATGATCCACGGCCGGCCCATCTCCTCGGACCGCGCTTTAAACGCCGCGATCGCTCGGCCCACGACCTCGTCGCCATACGCGCAGTCGGCGAAGTAGTGCGCGATGTACTGCTTCATCTCGTGTGGCGGGTAGTCGGCGTTCATCATCCGTTGCAGCCGAGCCATCTGCGGTACGAACGCCGCCACCTCTTGCGGATCGACTTCGGGGATCGGGAAGTCCTTCGCCTCAAAGCGTTGAGCGATGTCCTTGGGCGGGAGCACGGGGGTGTGCGGGAAGACGAAGCCGAGCTTCACAAAGGCGGGCCGCTTGTTGTCAAAACGCGAACCCTTAAACCAGGCTTCCATGCCCTTCACGAAGTAGTCGTCTTCGTGCTCGCCCTTCGGCCGGGGGTTGTACCCACCAACGATCAGGTTGGACTTGCGGGGGTGAGCGCGCAGGATGTTGTGCTGCGGGTCATCGGGGTTGATGGGTGGATTGAAGCGGTTCGTGCCGGGGTTGCGGACGATGGCCGACATGCCGTGGAACCGGAACTGCGCGACCTGGCCGTAGGCGTCGCGGAAGGCGGTGGTTCGTCGCCACTGGCCTTGTGCGTTTCGCCGGATGGCGCTGCCGCCCTCCTTGCCGAACATCGCGGTCTGGTAGCCGTGCTGGTGGAGGATGATGGGGAAGTCTTCGGTGAACCAGTCGACCTCGTTGTGGTTGGGGGCGAAGTCGTAGACGCCGGTGCGGTGCGGATACTTGCCCGCGAGGTAGGACCGACGCGACGGGGCGCACACCGGCGAGTTGGTGTAGGCACGCGTGAACAGCACCCCGGACGCCGCGAGGGCGTCGAGGTTCGGCGACTCGGCCCGTGGCTCTTCGCCGTACACAGCGACGCTGTCAACACGCTGATCGTCGGAGACCATCAGTAAGATATTCGGCCGATCGTCCGCCGAGGCAGATCCGGCGACGGATGCCGTAAGGCCGACTAGGCTCAGAAGAAAAAGACGGCGTATCCGAGAGACGATAGCGAGCAGTGACATGATCATTGAACCCTGAGAAGAAACGTCCCGTGCAGCAGAATTACACTTGACACAATATTATGTCAAACTGCATTTGAGTCAAGCGTCGCTCCAGTCGCTCTCGCCTCTCTCAACGCGAGCTCCCGCCAAATCAAAGTCCCGATCATGCCATCCCCCAACGTCGTCTTCCTGTTCCCCGATCAGCTCGGTGCCCGCTTCCTGCCGATGTACGGCGACCCGAACATCCAAACGCCACACCTCGACCGGCTCGCTGCACAGTCGCTGCGTATCGATCAGTGTGTCTCGCCCTGCCCGGTCTGCACGCCGTACCGCGCGTCGCTGATCACCGGCCGATACCCGCAGACCACCGGGCACATCATCAACTCCACGGTCACCCGGCACGACGAGATCAGCATCGGCGACGCCTTCGCCGCGGCGGGGTACCGCACCGCGTGGATCGGCAAATGGCACCTGCACCGCGGCGCCTGGCCGGCCAACAACGTCCCCGACTGGGTCCCCGAGGGCCGGGACCGCATGGGGTTCCAGCACTGGCGGGCCTACAACCAGCACATGGTCTATCACAACGGCTTCGTCAACGGCGAAGACTGGCGCCCGCTGCACTGGGAGGGCTACGAGACCAACGCGATCAACCGCTTTGCCTTCGAGTTCCTCGATGAGGTCAGGCAACCCGACGAGCCGTTCCTGATGTTCCTCTCGCCTCAGCCCCCCCACTGGGGCCTGCCTCCGACGCGGATGGCCCCCGAGCAATATTACGAACGTGTGCCGGACGACATCGTGCTGCGAGACAACGTGCCTGGCCACATGGCGGACGACGCCCGGCGCAGCTTCCGGGAGTACTACGCCATGATCGCGGCGGTGGACGACATGGTCGGTGATCTCTTGGCGGGCCTCGAACAACGCGGTCTGTTGAACGACACGGTCTTCGTGTTCACCAGCGACCACGGCACGCAGGGCGGCGCGCACGGCGTGCCCTTCTGGCGAAAGATGCACCCGCACGAAGAATCGATGCACGTGCCGCTGCTGATCCGTTGGCCAGGTGTGTTTGAGCCAGGCACAACAAGCCAGGCGATGACGACCGCGGTGGATTTGCTCCCCACGCTCTGCGGGCTCTGCGGCGTGCCTTGTCCGGATGGGGTCGAAGGGCTGGACTTGTCAGAAGCGTGGAAAGGGGTGCCCGGCGCGACAGAACGCACCGACACCCTGATCATGAACTTTGGGAAAGAGCACGACTACTTCGTCAACGGGCAGGAGTGGCGCGGCGTACGGACCCCCACCCACACCTACGCACGCTGGCTGGACGGACGGGTCGAGCTGTACGACCTGTATGCCGACCCGCTCCAGCTGCACAACCTCGCGGATGATTCAGCCCATGCCGCACTGAGAGATGAGCTCGAAGCCCGCATGCTGCGACTGCTCGCCGAGCGCGGCGACGGGCTCTGTGCTTGCGAGGATTATCGCGATTGGCACGACACCCAACGCCGCGTCATCCGTAACGCGTTCGGCCCGCTGCCCCATCCCGAGTCCGAACCCGACTGGTCACGCCTCAAGCCGACACCATCGACCCCTTAACCGCTTCGTCTTCCAGAAGGCCGACCGATGCTTCAATCAACTCCGCCAACACGTCCTCGCTCTGCTCGACAATGACACGGTGTTTCCCGTTGGGCCCGACGCGATCCTCCGTCATCACCGGCACCCCATCATCTCCCAGCCCGAAGGCCAGGTCCGAGCGGATCACACGCAGCCCGTCCGCCGATCGGCCGTGATGCGTGCAAACCGCGTGATAGGTTGATGCCGTCTCGTAGATCAAGACGGGGCGGCGTTCGATGTCTGGGCGATCCATGGTCTCGAGCACACGAATCGGGTCGCCGAGCTGCTCGGGTGGCGCAGGCTGATCCGGGTTGAATAAAGCACAGTCGCGGTCGGACACGAAGTAGAGCTGGCGGCCGCCTTCCCTCCGGGCCTTGAGGTCGCGTATCAGTTTGTAGTGATAGAGCTCCCGTTCGAGCCAGCGGTACAGCTCGCCACGCTTGTCCGCGAACCGCTGGTGCAGCGGGTAATACCACGCCCCCACGTTGCACGGCAGCCAGACCACCGGGGCGTCGGACGCGAAGAGCGCAAAGAACGCCGCCTGATCCAGCTGCACATTGTTTTCCCACTGCCGGCGGGTCTTGATGCCGTGGGGGTAGATCTCTTCGTGGTACCAGCCGATGTGGGCGTACACCGCCGCCAGGCCGTCGCGTGTTGCGGGGTCCGCCGAATTCCAGGCGGCCATGACGTCGGTCATCGACGCCCAGCAAAACACCACGAGGTCGCCCTCCGCCTCCCGCATCTGCTCGTGCAGGAACTGGACCGCCGGCTGCTCTGCCCAATCGACACCGGGCGAACTCAGCGGCTCCGATACACCCGCGATGACCGGCACGTCACCGTGGCCAAAGCGTCGGCACAGGCCCTGCAGGTAGGACGGGTCGTGCTGCCGCGCCCCCCATTCGGTTCGCATCTGGTCCACCATGATGCCACGCACGTTGAACTCGGGCCGCGCGAGCAAGACCGCCAGATCCAACTGATCGAAGTCCGACAGTTCGTAGTAGATGTCGGCGATGAGAACAACGGGGGTTTTGGAGTTCAGCACGAGGGATCACTTGCATGAGCGAAAGGAGATGGCGACTCCTGGAATAGTCGAACCAGGCAACACGATGGCGCTGTCAAAGCCAGCCCCAGCCTTCGGTGATTACGGGGTGTTGTGATCGCTGAGAAAGCGTCATCGCAGGCCCAGCATAGCTTTGACACAATAATGTGTCAAGATAAAAAATATGATTCGTGCTCCTCCGACTCCTGTGCCGGCTTGAAGAATCCACCTCGACCGTTACGTCTTTCGGTACCTCGATCGCATCCTGACCCCGGGCCCTACAGCCCATGATGTGTTCAGCGCCGTCCTCCAAGCCCGCATCCGCCATGGCCAGCAAGACGACGAGCAGCACGCCGCCGAAATCAACCGGTAGCTCGCCTCACTCCGCCATCAGCAGGACCACCCGCTCAACCTCCGCCTGCTTGACGAGATCAATGAATCCGCCCTCGCAGCCAAGGGCACCGAACTCCGCAACCGCATCGCACTCAGCTCGACATGGATGACCGCAGCCGACCCGAACGAAGCTTCTCAGGACGGCATAAATCTTGTCATCACCATCAAAAAGCCCCTCGACGTGCTCGTCGAAGGGCTCGTTTCTGCGAAGAATCGGGGCGGCCAGATTTGAACTGACGACCTCCTGCTCCCAAAGCAGGCGCTCTACCAAGCTGAGCTACGCCCCGAGGGCCTAATTGATCTGACGAAACGCAAGCCAATCACACCACGGCACTGCCGGCATCCAGCGTACCGTACAGCTCAAATGGTACTCAGGCCGCGTGGAGACGGCAAAGCTCAGCCGGGTGTTATGCGTCATGCGCTCCGGTTTTGAACGCCTTAATGCTGAATGACGACCTTGCCCCTAGCCTTGCCGCTCTCCAGCCGGGCGTAGGCATCCCCGGCCTGATCCAGGCTGAAGTCTGTCTCGTCGAGCACGGGCTTGAGGTTGTCGGCTTCGGCGATCGCGGTGAGCTGGCGGAGGATTCCCGCGTGGTCCTCACGCTTCACGCTGTGCAGCATCGGGATCAGCATGAACACGACGTGCAGCGATAGCCCCTTGAAGTGGGCGACCGAAAGATCGATCTCGCAGAGCGACACGGTCGAGGCGATTTGGCCGTTGAGGGCGGCGGCGTTGAACGAGTTGAGCATGTTCATGCCGCCGACCGAGTCGAAGACGACGTCGAACCCAGCACCGCCGGTGTGCTTCTCGACATAGTCCTCCACGGTTTCGGTCTTGTAGTTGATCGGGGTCGCGCCGAGCTGTCGGATTAGGGCGAGCTGCGGGTCGCCGCCGCCGGTCGAGTAGACGTCGGCACCGAAGTGTTTGGCGAGTTGCAAAGCGATGTGTCCGACGCCACCGGACCCGCCGTGAACGAGGACTTTTTGGCCAGCCTGGATGCCGGCGCGTTGCAGGCCTTCGTATGCGGTGATGCCCACGAGCGGGATCGCGGCGGCTTCCCGCATGGCGAGGTTGCGGGGCTTGTGGGCCATCAGGCGGTGGTCGGCGAGGATGTACTCAGCGAGTGTGCCGGGCAGGTCGGCGAGGCCGCCGGCGCAGCCGTAGACCTCATCGCCTGGGGCGTACCCTTCTACGCCTTCGCCGACGGCTTCAACGGTTCCAGCGAAGTCCATGCCCAGCAGGGCCGGGGTATCGGGCGAGAGCGGCAGGTCTTTGCCCATGCGCCGGATCATGGTGTCGACCGTGTTGACGCTCGACGCGGCGATCTTGACCAGCACGTGGCCGGGCTTGAGCTTGGGACGCGTCGCGGCGGCGGGCTCGAAGGCCGCGTTCTCGCCGTACTCATGGATCAGCATCGCTTTCATCGGGTGTTCCTGGTTTGAGTGGGCTACTGGATCTCTTGGACCTGCATGACCAGGTCGTTCCAGTTGCGCTGGTTTTCGATGTCGTGTTCCATGCCCTTCTCGTCGGCGACGGTGAACCGCTTGATGGCGGGCGTCGTGCTGGTCGCTTGGTAGAGCCAGTAGGCCTCGGCCTTGAGCGCTTCGTCGATCGGCTTGTCGATCGATTCGTACACGGCCTGCTTGCAGGCGTTGATCGATTCGGCGGGGAACTGGGCGATCCGCTGGGCGAGTGTATTGACGTAGTCGTCGATCTCGTCGGCGTCGAGCGCCTTGTTGATCGTGCCGTAGGCCTCGGCTTCGTCGGCGTCGAAGTCGCGGGCGCTGAGGATGATCTCGAGGGCGCGGCCGAGCCCGGTCTGCCGGGCCATGCGTGACGCGCCACCGCCGCAGGGCAGGATGCCCATGCCGACCTCCATCTGCATGAACTTGAACTTGCCGCGGACGGCGAACCGCATGTCGAGTGCCAGTGCGAGTTCGTGTCCGCCGCCGCGGGCAAACCCTTCGAGCTTTGCGATGGTGGCCTGCGGCACTTTGCTGATCCGCTCGCACACCGCTTGCAGGTCCAGCAACTGGGCCTCTTCGCGGGCGACTTTTTCGGTCGACATGTCTTTGAGCAGGTTGGTGTCGTAGTGACAGACCCAGATCTCGGGGTGCGCAGACTGGAAGATGACGACCTTGGTGGTGCGGTCGCGTTCGAGGCGCATCGCCAGGCCGTTGAGGTCGGCGAGCATCTCCTGGCCCTGGACGTTGACGGGTGGAAAGTCGAAGGTGACGGTGAGGATGGCTCCCTCCTGCTGGGTCGTGAAGGTCTTGTGGGGAGTAGCCATTGGGGTCTCTTCGTGGGGTGTGGTGGCCGGGTGGGGGCGTGATCCGCGGTGGATCGAACACTCTGGCCCGATGCTACGCGATACTTGTATCTGGACAAGTACCCACAAAAATGTAAGTATTGAGTCTTTGCTGAAAGGCCATGCCATGACCCGCAAATACAACTGGAAGACCGGCTGTGATGTGGAGGCGACGCTGAGCGTGATCGGCGGGCGGTGGAAGCCGATCCTGCTGTGTCACCTTTTGGGCGGCCGGAAGCGTTTTGGGGAGCTGCGTCGGCTGACGCCAAACGCGACCGAGCGGATGATCACCCTGCAGCTTCGAGAGCTCGAGGCGGACGGCGTGATCTCACGGCACGTCCACGCGGAGGTCCCGCCGCGGGTTGAATACGAGATGACGGACTATGGCCGAACGCTGGGCCCGATCCTGGTCGCCATGCAGAATTGGGGTCGGGGCTTTAAGGCCATGCGGGCGTTGGGCGAGCCCGAGGACAGCGCAGCGATTACGACGTGATCGAGGCTCCCGAGCGTTTTGGCGGTGTTCACCAGTCGGTGCGGACGCCGTGTGAGACGGTGAGGCGGGGGCCTGCCGGCGGGGTGAAGGTCACGCGGAGGACGGTGGGTTTGTCTTTGAGGGCCTCGTCTCGGAGCTCCAACTGGAAGCGGTAGGCGAAGGTGACGGGGTCGAAGTGTTCGCGTTGATGGTCGGCGGTGCGGAGCGTGTGGTTCCAGGTGTAGAGCTTTTGGGATGCACGGTCGGCGTCGGGGGGGGCGGCGAAGAGCTCGAACCGGAATTGGCCGGAGGTTTTCAGGGCATGACCCATCGCGTCGAGCAGTTCGATCCGCGCCTCGAGCACGGGCCGACCTCGCTCGGTGATGAAGCGGGTGGTGGGGAAGATTCGGAGCTGGTTGGGGATGGGGTACCACGCGCCCGAGACATCGGGCTCCGGATTCGGGCGGGCTTCGCTGTCGGCCCGGATGAGGAGGGGGCCTTGGCCTTGGCCTTTGGTCCGGCACCCCGGCGTGAGCAGCAGCAGGCAGAGAGTCGCCGCCAGAGCCGGAGCGATGGCGTTGCTCCACCGGATCGAAGCCTTCGGTTTTCGCGGGTTATGGGACAACACCGCCCCATCGTAAGGGCGTGGGCTGCAGAAGAGGTGACCTAACGATCAGGACGGGCTGCCTGGGGCGGATTGGGGGAGGCACGGCGTGGGACCGCCTCGCCGTTGTGGGGATTGGCGGCGTGGTGATCGTGCTCGGCCACGCGTTCGAGGTGGGCGGTGGTGAGCTCAACGCGGTGTAGGGCCTGGGTGTTCTGGTGGACCAGGTCGATGAGGATGGCGAGCTGTTTGCGTTCGTCCCGGATGAGTTGGTGGGCTTCGGTGAGCTGGTTCTCGCGGTTGCGGGAGAGGTAGCGCTCCCAGACCCAGAGCGTGCCCATGAGCCCGGCGACGCCGAACTGGGTCAGGGGCTCGAGGGCGGCGATCCATTCGGCGAGGGAATGGGTGAGGGTCATGGCGGGGCTGATCGGGGGCTGCATGTGGCTTATGGAGGCGAGGGGTCAATGCGGTCACCCGGAGGCGAGGGTGAGGTCGGTCTGGTCGAGGTCGAAGCGGATGTGGGTTTGCTGGATACAGTGGGTGGAGCCGTTGTGTTGGAGGCGGTCACCGGGGGTGTGGGCGAGCCCGCTGGTGGCGAAGCGGATCGAGCTGGTCGCGGAGGTGCCGGCGTCTTCTTGCAGGTCGAGGGCGGCGATGAGGCGTTCGCGGAGCTGGCGGGTGTCGTCTTGGGTGTCGGCCTGGAGCTGGTCCGTGGCGACACGCGCGGCGTGGATCGAGTCGGGGTGCAGTGTGTCGAAGCGCAGGTCGTCGTGGCGGTGGGTGGCGGTGCGGTTGGGGTTGAGGAACGGGTTGCGTTGGAACCGGGTGAGTCGGGTGGGCGTGGGGGCGGTCAGTGAAGCGGTGAGGCGGACGCGGAGCTGACCGTTGCGAGCGGCGGTGAACAGGGCAGCCGGCAGCGTAGGGTCGGTCAGGGTGAGGGCGGCTCGGCCGGGGTCGAGCTCGAAGCTGAGCGTGCTGAGGGTGAAGGTTGCGCCGTTGTCGTAGGAGGTTTCGAGCTGGGGTGGCAGGCGGTTACTGGAGGTGTCGAGGGTCAGGCAGTCGCCGAAACGCAGCGGGGTGGGGGTGATCTGCGGGTTGTTGAAGAACTCGGCGAGGTCGAAGGTTGGGGTCGTGGTGTCGGCGTGGTCTTCGTTGAGGATCCAGCGGCGGAAGACCGGCGAGTAGGTGGGCCAGTCCGGCGACGTGTCGGGGCTGTAGGCGGTGTCGGGTTCGGACAGCAGGTCGTCGGGGTAGCCGGGCTGGAGGGCGAAGGTGGATTCAGTGCGTCGGGCTGGGCCCTGGGCGGTGAGGCGCGTGGGCGCCGGCTCGGGGTGCTGAGCAGAGAAGGCCATGACGGTTCGGGCATCGTTCGCGATTCGGTGTTGGGGTGCAAAGCGGTCGGGCAGGACGGTGAGTGATTCGGCGAGGCGCCCGGCCTGCATCGAGCGTCGGAGTCGGAGGTGCAGGCGGTAGGGCTCCAGGACCTGTTGGAAGATGTCGCCGAGTGGTTGGTCGGTGTTGAGCGGCTGTGCGAGCTCGCGGTTGGCGACCGTTTCTGTATTGACCGCCAAGCCGGCGTGCTCGGCGAGTTCGCGGAGTGCGGTGTGGAGGTCGGTGGCGGCTTCGAGGCGTTGACGTCTTTCTGCCGGGGGAGTTGAAGCAAGGGCATCACTGAAACGATCGACGAGCAGGAATGTGCTGCGTGCTGTGTCGGCGCCTTTGGCTTGTTGATCGGGCTGGAGGTGACCCGCGGCGAGGACCTGCCAGGCCTGGGACCCGCCAACGAGCGGCACGGGTCGTGCGAGGATGGCGGCGGCAGCGGCGTTAATGGCGGGGAAGACGTCGGGGGGGGGGGCGAGGTGGTGCGTGGCCGGGTCGTCGGGTGCGATGCGGGTGGGGGTCAGGGCCACGCGGGCTTCGCGCTGGTCGAGCGGGTAGCTGATGGTGAGTTCGGTGACGGTGGCGGTCGGGTGGGGGATGCCGTTGATGAAGACAAAGGGCTCCGGCAGGGTTGCGTCGGTGGGCGGCGGGTCACTGAGAGCGGAGAGGGAGGCGGCGGCTTGCATGGTTCGTTGGGTGGGCGGGTTGGTGAGCTACGCCTGGATGGGGGCGGCGGGCGAGACGGGCATCGACCACGGGGTGGCGGCGGCGGAGTGTCCGGGCTCGGTGAGGACCCAGCGGAAGCGGGTGGCGACAGGGGGAACGGGCAACGCAAGCATGAGCCTGGTCTGGCCGGGCTGGGGCGAGACGGTGGTGGGTGGTTGCTGTTGTGGGTCCGCGTCGTTTTCGAGAGCGAGCAGGGCACTAGGCGAGAGCGGTGTCTTGAGGGTTAGCGGGATGAGGACCTGAGTGCCAAGCCGGAGCACGGGCCAGCCGGGGGCATCGGGCCAGGCGGGCGTGGTAGAGTGCGGGAGGGTGGCTGCAGGGAGCGTGGTGAGGCCCGCGTCGGATCGGCCTTGGGCATCGATGCGTCGGACGAGGTATTGGCCCTGCGGGTCGGGTAGCGTGCTGGTGTCGAACGGGTCTTCGCCGGCATCGAGACGCTGCGTCGGGGTGAGCGGATCGAGGGTGTCGAACGTGCTGGGCAGGTTGAATGGCCCGAAGCGGTCGTACCCGGTCAGTGGCACGGGGACGGTCAGCAGCGGGTCGCCGAGCAGGAGGTAGGTGGTGCGGAGCAGTGGCTATGCGAGTGCGAAGGCTTCGGCCAGGGTGTAGCCCAGGCGGAGCGCTTCGATGAGGGTGGAGGCGTGGGGCCGGGTGTCGGGAGAGACGTTTTCGATCGGTGCCAGGGCGGCGGCGTAGCCGGCAGCGATGGGGGAGTGCAGCCAGTTGGTGGCAGTGGGGTCGCGGAGGCTGGTGATCAGCGCCGGCGGTCCGAGGTGGAGGGCGAGTGAGCAGACGCGAGACGCGTTGGCGGTGTTGAACAGGTCGGCGGGCGGGGTGTCGGCGCGGAGCGTGAGGTGGATGGAGTCGTCGGTGAGCTGGGTGAAGCGGTTGGCGGGTTGGCCTTCGTCCGGTGGCTGGGCGAGTGAGATCGGGAGGCGGAGCGCAGCGGCGTCGTTGGATTGCGCGTAGCGGATCAGTTGGCTCTGGTAGAGCGGGTCGGTGCCGAGCGGATCGGGGTAGGGGTCGATGTAGAGGGTGTCGGAGGTGTTGGCGTGCAGGCCTGTTGCGGCGATGTTTGTGGCACGCGTGGTGATGGCGATGGCTTGTGTGAGGTCGGGGGCGTCGATGCTGGCGCAGAGCCGGGCGGGGGGGTTGGCGGGGTTGCCGGCGGTGAGTGTTTCGGGGGTGGGTCGTGGGAGGATGGCCGACGGGGTGCCGTCGGCGTTCTGTGGGGTGTGGGCGGGGTTGGCGGCGAGGGAGAAATCTTGGGCGTCGGTGGCCAGGAGGTTGGCGACCGGCATCGGGAAGCCGGTCACGTCGAATTGCATGATGGGCGGGACGCCGAACCCGGTCAGGATGCTGAGGATGCGGTCGCGGAGCCGGTTGGTCTCGAGGTAGGTGACGACCGTTGAGCGGAGCGATTCATACTCGGCCGGGGTCATGCTGGGCGTGGTGGGTAGCGGCAGGCCCACGAGATTGCAGTGCGGTATGTGGCGAGCGCCCCGGTAGTGCTCGGCCCAGCTGACGCTGTCGGGCAAGCTCGTGTTGTAGATCACAAGCCAGCGGGCGGGATCGCCGGCGTGGTCGCATTCGAGTGGCGGCAGCGGCAGGGGATCGTCGAGGGTGCTCTGGTTGAGCTTCACCTGGTCGAGGTCGAGGGTGCCTGCGGTGTCGTGGTGTTTCAGGCAGGCCCCGAGCTGCACGGTGAGCGTGGCCCGCGGCGAGGCGGGCAGTGCGGTCGAGGCGACGGGCAGCCCGTTCATGCTGAGGGTGAGCTGCGGCGTGGGGCTGTCGGCGATGACGGTGTGGATCGCGGTCCAGGCCGGTGCTTCCGGGATTGGGGCGGTCAGGAGCGTGTTGCTCGATGAGCTGTCGGTTACCGCGATGCTGGCGGTGCGGGTCTGGGGTTGGATGGTGAGGCGGACGGACTCTTCGCCTTGGGCATCGAAAGCCCGGAGCAGCACCACGCTGGGCCCGGCAAGGTCGGGGCCTAGCGCGATCAGGCAGGCGGTTTCAAGGTGCGTCTGCGCAGTGGCGCAGCTGTGGGTCAGTGCCTGACCATCGGTGCCGGCGATGAGGTTGACGCGGAGCCCCTGCGGCGGTTGGTCGGCGGGCCCAGGGAAGTCGGGGCAGGCGGCGTCGGGGCTTTGGGCAAGCGTGGTCATGGCGGGGGTGGTCAGGCTTCTGCGGCGAGGCGGTGGAGTTGAAGCAGGGTGCTTTCGGGCAGGGCTTGGGTGAAGTAGGCGAGTTCGTCCAGGCTGGCGTGGGCGTAGCGGAGACCGGCGAGGTCGTCGCGGGGGGCACCGCCGAGGTCGATGGGGTGTGAGAGGTCGAGTGTGCCCGCGGTGCTGGAATGGATAAGGGTGCCGTCGAGGTAGAGCTTGCCTACGCCGTCGTCACGCTGGAGGGCGAGCGAGTACCACTGCTGCGGGTTGAGATCGACAGTGAGATCATGCTGAGCCTGCGATCCGAGCTGGTAGCGCAGGGTGCGCAGGTCGTCTTGCTGATGCAGCAGCGAGACGTGGAGCGTGGGTTCGGTCGGGTCGAGGGCCGAGTTGGCGTAGCCGGCGAGGAGCGGGCGCAGCGTGGTGTCCCGGCTGATCGCGTCGGCGGGGAGGGGGTCGGTGCTCGGGTCGTAGTCGGGGTCGGGGGTCAGCAGGATGCGGTCGAAGATGAACCCGTCTTCGCGCATCCAGACCGAGATGTCGTGGAAGCCGGCCTGGGGGACGACGACGTATCGTCGATCGCCGAAGAAACCGGTGTTCGACCATTGCGGAGTGCTGTAGGAGATCGATATCTCTTCACCGGCGGGATTGGGAGTCTGGTTCAAGCCGACATGGACCGAGTCGCTGGTGGCTTCTTGAGACGCGCGTGCTCGGCCGTAGACCCAGATGTAGTAGGTGCCTGATTGGGTGAAGAGCGTGGTGTAGTCGAGCCTGGGACTTTGCGTGTCGTAGTTGGTTTTGATGTTGAGCCCGCTATCGGGGAGGGCTTGCATGGCGTAGCCATTCAATCCTTCGGCGACGAGTGTCCAGACTGCGGAGGAGGTGCCCGGCGAGTTGTCGTGGTATTGCTCGGCCTGGATGAGAGGGGTGCCGATTGGGGTGCCGGCTGAGACGAAGACTTGCTCGGGGCCGGTGGTTTGAGCCCTCGGGCTGAAGCGGAACACAAGGGTGAAGTCGCCTGTGGGTGGCGGCGTCAGGGGCGATCGGGTGTAGGCGTTATCGCCGGGGTAGAAGACGGCGGGGTCGGGATCGAGTGGTAGGGAGGAAAGGCTGCCGGTGGTGACGTTTCCGTGATGGGTGGCGTCCGCGTGTTGAGCGGTGAGGTCGGAGGCAGACGTGCTGCCGGGGGTTTCGGAGAAGCGGTAGAACGCGGCCGGCCCAAGGTCGAGCAGGGCGCTGTGGAAGCCGAGCACCGCGGTCGGGCCTTGGCTGAACTCGGCGAAGGCGGTCGGGTTGAAGTCGGGGTGGAAGAGCATGGAGTCGGTCGCCGGGCTTAGGCGGTGAACAGGAGCTGCAGGCGGTGGTCGGTGATCTGGATGATCGCGCCCTGGCTGAGGGTTGCTTCGGCGAGCTTGAGGTGGGTGGAAACGGGCCAGTCCGAGGCGGCGGCGAACTCGGCTGTGCCCGCGTTGTCGATGAGATAGAGCTTGGCGGTCTGGTTGTTCCAGGGGGCGAGGTCGAGCGTTTGGCCCGGGAAGTCCAGGCTGGTCTGGTCGAGTACGGCTCGCCCGGGCGCGGCGTAGACGAGCGTGGGCTGCGCGGCGCCGGCGGGGGCGACACGGAACTGCGGCACGGCAGACGCGGCGAGGCGGTGGAGCGTGTCGATAAGCCAGGTGTGGTAGGGCTGGAGCCCGAGGGGCGGGTAGGTGATGCCCGTGCCGGGATCGGCGGTGTCGACCAGGGCATCGATCTGGGGCGAGGTGAGGGAGGCGTGCATGGGATCGCTCGTGGAGGGTGACGGGTTGGCTGGGTTTACTCGGGGACGGTGGGACGCATCACGACGAGGACCGCGATATTGGTTGGGGCTTGGGTGATCGGCCCGGTGTCGGTGAGGGTGAGGTCGACGGTAAGCAGGTCGCCACGGTTGACGGCGGCGTGGGTGGTGTTGATTTGGGCGGGGGTGCCGTCGCCGGCGTCGGTGCAGCGGAAGCCGGGGCCGTCGTCGGCGTTGAGGCTGGGGTGGGTTGAGGTGAGGGGTTGGCCGTTGGCGTAGACGGTGGCGGTGATGCCGTCGGTGCTGGTTACGGACTCGGTGTTGGTGGCGACGGAGAGGATGATGTCGACCACGTTGGCGTGGATGGGGACGGGGCCGATGAGCGCGGCGGTGGTGGAGCTGGTGAGTGGGCCGGGGTGGTTGTGGGCCAGGTGGGTTGAGCCGACGAGGGGATAGGTTGCGGTGGGCGTCGTCTGTTGGAGGTGGGTCTGGTCGGGGCCCAGCTCGAGGTAGGTGGGGCTCATCTGCAGCAGGGGAAGGCTGAACTCGAGGGCGACGCTGGCGGTCGGATCGAAGCTGAAGTTCGCCATCACGATGGAGGCCCGGCCATCGACACTCTGCGTTGTGGTGAGGTGTTGATGCAGGCTGTCGGCGGCCTGGTTGGAGCCGCCGGTAAGGAGGTCCAGGGCGGCCGCATCGACCGACGGTGAGATGCCGGTCAGGGCCCGGTTGATTTCTTCGGGGGTTGCGGTGAGCCCGAGCAGTGTGGCCGACGGGGTCTGGTAGAGCGACTCGCCACGGAGGTCATGGAGTTGTGTGATTGCTTGTTCGTCGGTGGTGACGCTGGCGAGGCGGAGGTGCGTGCCGCGGTCGGTGGGGAACGGATCGGCGGTGGCTTGGAGCGTGCCGGTGTCATCGAGGTAGAGGTTGGTAGTCGTGTTGCTGGGTAGCGCGATCGAGGGCTGCTCTGCGAGGTCGTAGGCCTGGTCGGCGATGAGGCAGCGTCCGGCGTTGATACCAACAGCGAGGGGACCGGCTTCGTAGATGCGGAGGTCGTTGGAGCGGGCGGCGGCGAGCCCGAGGCGATGCACAAGGCGTCGGAAGTGCAGGTGGTACGGCGTGGTGCCGGTGGGGATGTGGTCGAATCCGACGGAGGGGTCGGTGGTGGTGGCCAGCAGGTTGGCGTCGGTGGGATGGAGTTCCATGGGCGTGGCGGTCGCGGGGGTGATGGGGCTTAGGCTTGGGTGTCGTGTGCGGTTGGGTATTCGGGGAGGTTGACGACGACGGTGGTTTGCACGGGTGCGTCGGGGGTGTGCGAAGTAGTGGCTGTGAGCGGATGCGTGCCTGCAGGCAGAGGCGGCAGGTCTGGGCTGAGCGGCGGGGCGTCCAGATCGAGTGGGCCATGACCCAGGGGTGCACGGCCGAGCCCGGGGGAAGCGGCGTTGTCGAGCCCGAAGGCGCTGACGCCGAAGAGCGAGCCGAAGCCGCCGCGGGGAACATCGGGGGGCCAGATCAGTGCGGTGGCGAGCGTCTGGCCGGCGTCGTCGGTGATGGATGTCGTGGCGTTGAGCGGTGCGCTGGGGTCGCGGGTGAGTTCAAGGGCGGGTTGGAGGGTGTAGGTCGGTGACCAGGTGTTGAGGTGGCTGCGGAGGTCTTGGTCAGCCTGGCCGAGAGTGACGGCCAGCAGTTCGATGGTGTGCGGCCGCGTGCGGTCAAGGCTCAACCAGTATTGGTTCGGAAGAGCGGGAAGCGTGGCGTATTTCTCGCCATCGATAAAGAGCTGCACGAGGTGTCCGGGCGGTGCGGCATCGGTGATAAACCAAGTGAGGTCGATCAGGCTGGGGTGATCGCCAGCGGGGGTCTGTGCGGGGCGGGCGAGGACCAGGCGGAAGAGGCTCTGGGTGACGGTGGGCATGGTCGCGTGGGTTTACTCAGGGCGTGAGGTGTTGGTAGGTCAGGCGGTAGTCACGGCGGAAGCGGGGGCCGAGGGCTTGGGGGGCGTCGAAGTCGGCTTGCGTGAGGAGTGTGTTGGTGAACGCTTGGCCGAGGCCGTCGTCAAGGTTGGCGGGCGGGCTGTTGACCAGGGCTTCGATCGCCAGGGTTTGGGTCAGCAGGTCGCTGAGCGAGTCGGCGAGGAGCGTGCCGACCTGCGTGAGCGTGCGTGTCTCTCGGCCTTGCCGGGTGACGGTGGCTGGAGGGTTTGGGCCACGGTGCTCGGCGAGCTGTGCGGTGAGCGGGCCTGGGTGCAGGGCGTGCGGGCCCGAGCTGAAGAGGTCTTGTTCGGCGAAGGTGATCATGCGTGTCGGCTCGTTGGCTCAGGCGCGCCGGAGGTGGGTGATCGCGGGGGATCGACGGTGCTCGGGGTAGCCGTCGTGATTGGTGTCGATCAGGAGCGTTGAGGTGCGGAGGGCGTGCTGGTAGGACCGGCGGTAGCGTTCGGCACGGGCGAAGAAGGGCTCATGGTTTTCGGTGATCGCGGCGACGGCGGCGTAGATGCGTTGCAGCGTGCCAAGGGTTTCGAGGCGGGCGGCGGTGGTGAGGGAGATGACGTTCTCGTCGGTGAGGCCGTGGGTCGGATCGTCGGGGGCCATGCCGAGGAGTGTGAGCAGCTCGTCGTGGACTAGTTGGGCTTGTGGGGCGAAGGTCCGGGCCTGCAAGGCGTGGTTCGCACCGGTCAAGGTCGGTGGAACGGGGGCATCGGTCGTGCGTGCCCGGGGCAGTGAGACGGTGAGGGTGTTGCTGTCCTGTCGGGTGATAACCTCGTGTGGGGTGCGGTCGATGAGGACGATGCAGCCGGGTTCCACGCCGGCGGCGGTGAAGTCGGCGTCGATCGAGGAGACGACGGTGGGGTCCTGGCTGTCGAACTCGGCGTCGGTCACGTTGACCCGCTGCTGTGCGAGCCAGGGGACGTCGTTAAAGAGCTGGGGCTCGTGGAGCAGGAGGTCGCGGTCGGTGGAGAAGAGCATGGGTTGGCGTCTGAGATGTTGGAAGCGGAAGAAAGGGGGCCGCGCGGTGGGGTGCACGACCCCCGGGAGGGGAGGGGTCGGGTTGTGAGTTACGTAGTGGCGAGGTTGCGGATGACGGTGTGGGCGGCGGGGTTGCGGAGCTCGAGGGTGTACTCGCCGAGGACCTGGCCGGCTTCGCGGTCGCCGGTTTTGGCCAGCGGCTGGTACTGGAAGGAACGGCCGGCGAGGGGGAGGATGTCGATGCGGGAGCTGTCGAGGAGCAGCACGGTGTCGGCGGGGACCCATCGGGAGAGGACGACACGGCAGACGCCGAAGTCGGACTCGTAGACGGAGACCAGGTCGCGGAAGCGGGTGTCGCTTCCGTCGAAGCCGCGGGAGCTGGTGATGAAGCCGTTGATGGCCCGCTTCTGGAAGCCGGAGACGACGATGGTGTCGATGCGGCCCGAAGAGTTGTCCCATACGCCGCGGAGGGCGGTGTTGAGCATGGGCTCGGTGAGTGCGTCGGCGTCGGCGTCGGTGGCCTGGCCGGCGAGGAAGGGGACAATGCCCTGCATGGTTCGGCGGACGGTGCTCGACCCTTGGGGGCTACTTCCGGGGGCGACGCCGTTGATCACGCAGTTCTCGAGGTCACGGGCGAGCTCGCGGAGGCGCTCGGACTTCTGGTAGTCCATCTCGTCTTCGATGGCGGCTTGTTTCGAGGCGAGCTGGGAGCCGGAGACTTCGACGGTGGCGACGAAGATCTGCGTAGTGTTGGAACGCCGGGAGCGGTTGGTGAAGCGGGCGGCGGGAGCGTCGTCGCCTTCGAGCGCGGCGTTGCCCAGGATGCGGAGTGTGGTGTTGTCGGCGATGGACGCGGCGGTGGTGCTGCCGTAGCCGCGGACGACGGTGAGGTCGTTGGAGCTGACGGCCGTGACGAAGAGGACTTCGGTGGAGCCGTCGGGCTGGACCTGGTCACCGACACGGAAGCGGTCGCCGTTGTCGACGGTGACGGTTGTGGCGGAGCCGGTGACCGAGCCGTCGGTGGCGTCCTTGTTGGGGAGCAGCTCGTCTTCGAGCCACTGGTGGACGGTGGAGGTGGCGGCGCGTTGCGGGTCGCCGAGGTGGTCGAGGAGCGGGGTCTCGTAGGGGGAGATGAGGCCGAGGACATCGGAGACGTCTTCGATGTGTTCGGGGAGGTCGGGTCCGGCGGAGTAGGTGGCTTTTCCGGTGAAGGGCATGGTTGTCTTTCCTTGGTGTGAGGGTGAACGGGCTTGGGGTGGGCGAGGGATGGGCGTGCCGGTCGCGAGCGACCGGGCTAAACGGTTTGGTTCGTGGTGGGTGCTGGGTTAGGGGGAGGCGCGGTTGCGGCGGAGGCGGAGGTAGGTCAGGAGGTCGCGGCGGTTGCCGGTCGAGGCGGCGTGGGCGGCGGCTTCGTCGGCGGGGTCGGGCTCGTTGCGTGGATCGGCTTCGGGTGCGAAGGGGAACGCTTGGGGTGTGCCGGTGGTGCGGAAGAGCCAGGGCTTGTCGCGGCGGAGTTCGGCGATGGCGGATTCGATGTCGGGCTCGTCCATGTGTTGGATGGCGGCCTCGGTGAGGAGGCGGGCGGTGCCGAGGTCGAGGGGGTGGGCCTCGGTGAGGCGGGCGTCGATCTGTTGGCGGCGTTCGAGCTGGGTGATCTGGGCTTCGCGTTGGCGGAGCTGTTCGTGGAGCACTTCGAGCTGCTCGTTGAGGTCGGCGTCTGGGGTTGGCGTTTGGGGTTCGGTCATGGTGTTGGGCTTAGAGTTCGGGTGCGGGGGTGTCGAGGTAGCCGAGTTCGCGGAGGACCTGGTCGCGGGGGACACCGAGCTCGCGCTTGATCTGGGCGTTGCGAAGCCGAGTCGATTCGGGCTCGGGGGTGGGGTTGGGCCAGAGGAGTTGGACGCGGCGGTCTTCGGGCTCGGTGTGGAGCTGGCCGAAGGTGTGGGCGGCGTGGAGGACGAGTTCGCAGGCGCGGGCGATGCCTTGGCCGTAGAGGAGGCGTTTGCGTTCGCCCTTGGCGGTGAGCCCGAGGAGGACGATGCGGATGGCGTTTTCGGAGGAGAGGTTGCCGACCTTGCCGCGGACGAGGCCGGCGGCGACGGGGGTGACGCCGGAGGTCTTGTCGAGGGCGTCGCGGATGTCCTGGATGTGTGCGGTTTCGGAGGGGGAGTCGGCGTCGCCGCCGAACTCGAGGATGGAGGCGTCGGGGTTGTCGGTCTGCCACATCTGGCCGGGGCCGACGGGGCGGTCGTTGAAGGAGTCGATGCCTTTGCCGAGGTACATCTTGAAGGACTGGAAGGTGACGCGGTTGGCGCGGTCGGATAGCCGAGTGTTGAGCTCGTCCTGGAGGGGGATCAGGGGTTCGACTTCGGAGAGCCCGGTCCAGTGGAGGGGTTGGGGGAGGTTTTGGATGTGGACGACGGGGATGCGGCCGAGGGGGTTGGGGCCGGCATCGAGGAGTTGGCGTTGTGTGGTGCGGGCGGGCTGGTGGTAGCGGGCGATGAGGTTGGGGGTGAAGAGGGTGGTGTGTTCGTCGTGGGGGGACTCGGGGTTGCTGAAACCGCGCAGAAGGCTTCGCCATCTGCGGGCTTTGAGGCTTTGAGCGGGTTGGGTTGGGTTGGTGTGGTGTGGTGGAGGAGGTAGGTGTGGAGCTGGCGGAGGTTGTGGGGGTGGGGGTCGGGGATGCCGCGGGTGGCGGGGATGGGGGCCAAGTCGAGGTGGTCGGGTGAGGCGTCGAGGAGGATGTCGACGTGGCCGTAGATGGAGCCGAGGAGGATGAGTTCCTGGAAGAAGAGCGGGCCGCCGGCCTGGGTGAAGACGTCGTTCAGGAAGGCGTCGATGTCTTGGGCGAGTCCGCGGTCCTCCGCTTGAGAGCGGATGCGGACGGGCTGTCCGACCATGAAATCGACTAGGGCGTGGATGCGCCAGGCGATGTCGTTCTCGATAACGGTCTCGCGGGTCGTGGTGGGGTCGGCCGTGGGGCTGGGTGGATCGGTGGCGAGGCGTGGGGGGAGGCCTTGGGTCTGGGCGAGCTTGCCGGTGGTGTCGGGGTTTCGGTAGTACTGCCAGAGCTTGTGCAGCCGGGGCTGCTGGTGGGCCTGGTGATCGTGGATCAGTTGGTTGAGCCGGGCTTGGGTGGTGGGCGTGTCGGGCTCGTTGGCGTCGGGTTGGCTGAGTTGGTGTTGCACGTGGGTTTCCGCTGGGGATGCAACAGTGGGGGAGGGGGTCGCGGCGTGCGCGCGGAGCTGGCGTGTTGGGCGGATCGTGTGCCTTAACTCTTTTGATGGCCTGGATTCAAAAAGTGATGAAATCGACGGACAGTATGTTTGATAAATGTTTGGTTGTGCTGCAACGGCTATGAATCGGGCAGCCTGCTATTGAAAGCCGCGTCAATTGATGATTTAATACGCATGCATGGATCGGGCTGAACAAGAATTGAACATCCTCGAGCAGGTCAGCCAGATTCTTGGCGATGGGCTGGAGCTCCAAACCTTGTTTGGGCGGGTGATGTCAGTGCTTCGGGAAGAGGTTGGTGTGCAGCGGGCGGCGCTGGTGCTCTGGGATCGGGCGTCGGAGCAGCTGCGGACGGTGGCGTCGGTGGGGTTGACCCCGGCAGAGCAAGAGCGGGGGCGTTACGCATTGGGTGAAGGGGTCACGGGTGGGGTGATGCAGAGCGGGGACCCGGCGGTGATTGCCGATGTCTCTAAACACCCGGAGTTTCTGAACCGGACCAAAGCCCGCAAGATCTCTCCATCCGGTGATAGGTCTTCCGCGGCGACTGCCGCTCCGACGCTGGCGAGCACCGGCCCGATCAGCTTCATCTGCGTGCCGGTGGTGGATGCAGAAGAGGTGGTGGGGACCATCAGCATCGACAAGCCCCTCAAGAGCCAGGAGCAGCTGCAGGCCGATGCCCGATTACTGCGCATCATTGCGGGGTCGATTAGCCAAACGATACGCATGCACCAGCTGGTGCAGATGGAGAAGGACCAGTGGCTGGAGGAGAAGCAGCGGCTGACGGACAACCTACGGAGCAAGTACCAGTTCGAGAATGTGATCGGGTCGAGCCCGGCGATGCTGGATGTTCTGGGGATGATTGCCCAGGTGGCGTCGAGCCGGGCGACGGTGCTGCTGCTGGGGGAGACGGGGTGCGGGAAAGAGCTGATCGCCAAGGCGGTGCATTACAACTCGCCGCGGCGGGACAAGCCGTTGATCCGGGTGAACTGCGGCGCGTTGTCGCCGCAGCTGCTGGAGAGTGAGCTGTTCGGTCATGTGAAGGGGGCGTTTACCGGGGCGGTGCGGGATAAAGTGGGTCGGTTCGAGGCGGCGGATGGCGGGACGATCTTCTTGGATGAGGTGGGGACCTTGGACGCGCAGCTGCAGGTGAAGCTGCTGCGGGTGCTGCAGGAGCGGGAGTTCGAGCGGGTCGGAGACCACCAGAGCGTCAAGGTCGATGTGCGGGTCATCGCGGCGACGAACCTGGAACTGGAAGAGGAGGTCCGCAAGGGCAACTTCCGGGAAGACCTTTATTACCGGCTGAATGTGGTGACGGTCCACCTGCCGCCGCTGCGGACACGGCGGGAGGACATCCCGCTGCTGATCGATCACTTCTTGGACCGGTACAACCGGGAGAACAACCGGCAGCTGTCAAAGCTCAGCCGGGGCGTGCTGAACACGCTGTTGCGGTATCCGTGGCCGGGCAATGTGCGGGAGTTGGAGAACTGCATCGAGCGGGCGGTGGTGCTGAGCCAGGGGGACGAGTTCACGGACGAGCTGCTGCCGCTGCAGATCCGGCTGTTTGCGCAGCAGACGCGGGGCGATGCGGGAGACGAGGACATCGACGCGATCTGCGGGAAGCTGGCGGAGCACGCGATCCGGCAGTTCGCGGTGTATGACGGCCGGGTGTACGAGCTGGTGATTAACGAGGTGGAGCGGCACCTGTTGCGGGAGGCGTTGGGTCACAACGGCGGCGTGAAGATCCGCACCGCGGACTTCCTGGGGATCAACCGGAACACGCTGAACAAGAAGGTCAAGGACCTGGGCGTCGAAGACGAGTAGGCCGAGTTATTGGCGTTCGACAGCGCTGGCGGGGCCGGCTTCTTCGGCGGCCTGCTGCCGGGCACGCAGCTCGGCACGGAACTGGGCGAGGCCTTGTGGCGGGGGGAACAGATTGTCGAACGACATGCCTTGGGCCTCGGCCTGAGCACGCAGGGGGGTGGCCATGGCGTCGTAGGTGGTGAGCTGGATGCTGACCGGGGAGTTGCGGAATACGCGCTGCCGGGTGAGCAGGGGCAGGACCGGGTTGGTCATGAACTGGAAGTAGTAATCGGTGGTCATGCGTTCCAGCGGCGGCAGCTGTCGGCGGGAGACTTGGGCGTTGGGGTTGTCGCCGCCGGACCGCTCTTCCTGGGCCTTCTTGTGGACCGCCTCGGCCATGCTGTAGAAGCGGGTGAAAACGTCGCGGCGGTTGCGTCCCCAGCCCTCGAAGAACCCGCGGTGGATCAGCGACGTGATCACGGTGGTGGGCACCTGTTTCATCATCTGGTCTTCAATGAGCAGGGCGAGCACGAACTCGTCGAGGGGCAGCTCGTAGCGGTCCTGATAGGTGACCTGGAAGCCTTCGCCGCGGTTCCAGTAGAGTTTTCGGACACGGTCGTAGAGCTCGCGAGCGGTGGGCAGGTCGGGGTCGAACTGGTTGCCGTAGAAGTACGCGGCGCGGATGGCGTCGTGGAGGAAGTTCTCGTGGCCGGCTTCGTAAGAGGTGTCGTTGGCGACGCCCCAGTCGACGTCGGCGGCGCGGTCACGGGCGTTCTGCATCGCGGTTTCGTAGGCGGCGATGAAGGCGATGTTGGGCTGCGATGTCACCGAGCCTCGGCCTTGCGGCCCGGCGAGCGGGTCGAAGCTGAGTGTGCCGAAGCGGAACAGCCCCTGGAGGGAATGGATGATGCCGCGATCGGTGTTGATCTGATCGATCTTGGTGCGGTCGCGTTTGTCGTAGGCCTTGTCCACGCCTTTGGCGTACCAGTAGAGCGAATGACCGAAGGGCGAGCGCCAGTCAACGGGGCCGAAGTCCTGCATGAGCCGGTGCATGAACCGGGGGTCCATGCGGTCCTGCTCGACGAGGGTGCGGGCCCGGAGGAAAGGGAGCAGCTCGGTGCGGAGCGGGTCAGCGATAGCGGAGGACCAGTTGTCTCGGAGCTCGGCGAGCGTGGGTGAGGTGATCTGATCACGCGGGGTGCGGATCAGCTGCATGAACTGCTGCCCGGTAAGGCCCTGCTGCTGGGCCCGGCGTTGTACGGCGGTGATGCGTTGGCGGCGGTCCTGTTCGCGTTGCTTGAGGTAGGGGATCAGGGCACGGGCGTCGTCGGAGAGCTGGTCGTTGTCGAGGGCCTCGATAACGGACCAGTCGTAGCCGTCGCGGAGCATGAAGACGCCGCCGAGTGCGAGGAGGGTGCGGGTGTCGGGGGCGTAGCCGAGCTCTTGAAGTTCTGCGATGAGGCGGGAGGCCTGGGGGAAGTCGTTGCGGAAGCGGGTGAAGGTTTCGGAGGAGGGGGTGCCGACGAGCAGTCCGGTGGAGCCGGAGACGAAGTAGTTGTCGGTGAAGTCGGCGAGGCGTTGGAACTGAGCGATGTAGTCTCGGGCCCGCATGCGGTCGATGTCGCCGCCGAGCTTGGTGTGCCATTCCCGGGCGATCTCGGCCTTGTAGTAGTGGTGCATGTCGTCGGTCTGGCCGCCGACCTTGTGAAACAGAATCCAGCCGAGTTCGCGGTAGAGCCGGATCGCGTTGGGGTTCTGGGGGATGCCCTCTTCGCGGAGCAGGGAGATGCCCTTGTTGACCCAGTCCCAGCGCTCTTTGGGGGTCTGAGCCTTGACGGAGATGTTGTAGGCCATGTTCCAGGCGGTGAACGCCCAGACCTGGGGGAAGCGGGGCTGGAGCTTGGTGATGAGCTGCGAGAGGGTGTTGGCCTCGAAGTACTTGCCGTCCCGCTTCTGCATCTCCAGCTGGTACCAGAGGGCGTTGACGGCGATGCCACGGAAACTGCCGAGCTGAGCCAGCAGGGCGTATTCCGGCGGGATGTTCTCGCCCACATCGGTGTCGGCGGCGAGCTGGAGCTCACGGCGTTCGACGCTGATGTTCTCGATCAGGAAGCTCGAGAAGACGAGCGAGCCGACCACGAGGGTGAGGGCGACGAGTTGGATGATCCGGTCACGGCTCATGGTTGTGGGATGCTACGCACGGGACGGCGGCGGGGTTGGGTCGGGTCGGGTTTACAGGGTGACGCGGGCGGCCTCTCGGCGTCGGAACAGCAGGTAGGCGATCCCGCCGAAGACGATCGACCAGACCCCGATGAGCCAGACGGCGGCACCGGTGATCATGGCCAACGGGACCTGACGCCCAGCAGCAAACAGCGGCCCAGGGTGATAATCGGCAAACGAGGGGATCAGCAGCATCGCCCCCTGGGCGATGAGCCCGATGAACATCTTGGCGACGTCCCCGTACTCGCCCTCGTCGAAGCGGGTGGTGAGGCGTTCCCAGAACAGGGCGATCTGATCGCGGTAGGGCAGCTGGCTGTCGGGGAAGTAGGTGTAGTTGCCGAGCGACTCGGCGACGAAGCCCGACCCGGCGGCGACGCCGTAGACCAGCAGGGCGAGCAGGGCCGCGACGGGGAAGCTCAGCACCGCCCCGGCGCCAAGCCCGAGCACCGCCAGGAAGACCAGGCGGACCCAGATCACGCTGAGCGTCCGGGCGAGGTTGCCCGCAAACGTGCCCGCGTTTTCGAGGAGCATCAGGCCCTCGCCGGGCTCAAACGTGATCGAGGGCAGCTCAAGGTTCTCAGGGTTTTCGATGGTCAGGTCGAGGTTGCCGTTGTCGTCGATGCGGTAGACGGGGACGTTGATGACGTGGGCGTCGCCCTCGGACATCGGTGGTGCCGGGATGGGCCATGGACCGACCGAAAAGCGCAGCCGGATCAGCCCGCCCTCCACGCGGCCGGCGGCTTCGGGCACGATCCGGACCTGGAGCGGGGCTTGATAGCTGGTCGCCAGGAGGTCGGCGATCGTGCGGAGGGGGATCGCACCGTCACGGGTGATCAGGCGTTTGAACAAGGGGCGTTTGTCGGCCTCAACCGTCAACCGCCGTTCGACCTCATCGAGCGGCAAGCCGGGGTAGATGACAACGCCGAAATTGGCCATGACCTGGTTGAGCGCCCGCAGATAGTCCTGGCCTTCCTGGTCGTCAAAGCCTGCGTCGGCGAGGATCTGATCGAGCTGCTGGCGGGCGGCTTCGTTGCGTTGGGCGGCCTGCTCCAGCCCGGTGAAACGGAAGGTCTTCCGCTGCCCCGGGGCGACGGCGGACCAGTTGGCGAGGACTCGGCTCTGGATCTCGCGGACGTCGTTGGGGTTGAGGTTGGTCAGCGGGTCGCCGGGGTTGCCGTAGCGCTGCGGGTTCTCGTTCCGCAGCGCCTCGACACGGCGGGTGAGCAGGTCGTTGAGCAGGGAGTCATCGACGGGCACGGGCGAGACGGTCTGGCGGGCGGCGAGGGTCTGGTCGTTGACCGCCAGCTCGTCGAGCGGGTCCAGCGCGTCGAGGGTGCGCATGTACTGGGCGAAGCCGTAGACCCCACCGCCGGCCACAGTGAGCAGGACCGTGTTGAGCAGCACGAGCCCGAGCAGCTTGCCGACCAGGTAATGCCAGCGGGCGACGGGCTTGGTGAGCGTGAAGAAGACCTGCTTCTGATCGAACTCGCTGGAGATGCTGCGGGCGGCGAGCAGGATGGTCATCAGGCTCAGCGAGAACCCGATCAGGAGGGTGGACCAGCTGAGGAAGGTCTGGACGGAGTAGGCGAGGCGGGACTCGCTGCCATGGCTGAGGGTGAGCAGGGGCAGCCCGATGAAGACGGTGCCGAGGAAGATGTGCACGAGCTTCATGCGGACGGCTTCGTCGATGAGCGTGCCGGCGATGCCGACGATGGGGTGCCCGATCCGCAGGGTGAGCCGCAGGAGCTTGAGCCCGCCGACCGTGGCGATGAGCATCAGCGTGGTGGCGAGCACACCGGCCTGCGCCCCTTCCCAGCCGAGCGTGTTGAAGAGCCAAATCAGGACGGCGGCGGCCTTGAGCGTGATGATCAGCCGGCCGACCTGGGCGACCCAGGGCACGTCCCACCAGCGTATGACGCCGAAGATCAGCCAGCCCCATGCAAGGGTGGACAGTCCGCCGCTGACCGTTCGGGCGGCTCCGGCGTGGCCCTGGCCGACTAGCAGGAAGTACAGGCCGATCGCGAGGGCGAGCAGGCTGCCGTAGGTGATGGTCCAAGTGCGGGCGCCGATGGCGTTCACGCGACCCCCCTGCCCCACCGGTCGGGTCGGGGTCGGCACGGGGTGACGCCGGGATGTCGGCTCACGCACAGCACGTCGGTTACTCGCTCGGTTTACGCCCCATCAGGTCGTCGAGTACGCCCTGGTCCGCCTCGGCGGGGGGCGGCACGGCTGCTGGGTCGGCCTGGGGCTTTGGGGGATCGGACGGGGTTTCGGGATTGACCGCCTGACCGGTCAGCTGCGCGAGCAACGCTTCGTCGCCCGCCGGCGTTGCTGCCGGCGCAAGGGTCGCGGATTCGTCAACCTCGGAACCAGTTGCGTCGCTCGGCTCATCCTTGGGCGGTGCCGGTTTCTCGATCCGCTGCAGGTTGGCGAGCACGGCCTCGGCGTCGGCTTCGGGCTCGGCCTGCGGAGCGGTTTCACCAGCAGACAGGAAGTCCGCGATCCGGCCGCCGCTCTTGGCCCCGGTCGTCCGCACGCCCTCGGCCTGGGCCTGGGCCACGATGTCGAGGACCAGCTGTTCGAGCTTCATCCGCGGGTGGCTGATGCTCAGGTCGGTCACCCCAGCAGACTCCAGAGCAGCAACCAGCTTCTCTTCGCTGATTCCCGCGAGTGGACCGGTGGTGATCGTGGTCTGCTGCGATTGGGTGAGCAGGTCGGTAACGGGGCCGCGTTGGCGGACCTTGCCGCCGAACATGATGGCCACGCGGTCGGTGACATCCTCGACATCGGCGAGCAGGTGCGAGCAGAGCAGCACGGTCTTGCCGCGCTCTTTGAGCTGGAGGATGACCCGCTTGACATCAGCGGTGGCGATCGGGTCCATGCCGGAGGTCGGCTCGTCGAGGATCAGGAGCTCGGGGTCGTTGATCAGGGCCTGGGCGAGCCCGATCTTGCGGGTCATGCCCTTGGAGAACTCGCCGACGGGCCGGCGGGCGGCGTGTTCGAGCCCGACCATTTCCAAGAGGGTGTCAATGCGCTGCTTGCGGAGCGAGGTGGGCAGGTGGAAGAGCTTGCCGTAGTACTCGAGAGTCTCACGGGCGGTGAGGAACTTGTAGAGGTAGGACTCTTCGGGGAGGTAGCCGATGCGTTTCTTGGTCGCGACATCGGAGGGGAGCTTGCTGAAGACGGCGATCTTGCCGGCGGTGGGCTGGAGGAGCCCGAGCAGTATCTTGATGGTGGTGGACTTGCCCGAGCCGTTGGGCCCGAGGAGGCCGAAGACCTCACCGCGCCGGACGTCGAGGTCGATCGCGTCGACCGCGGTGACCCGGGGCCGGAGCCAGAAGTCTTTGAAGACTTTGGTGAGCCCGACGCACTTGATGATCAATGGCGCGTCTGGTGCGGGCGGCGGCGGGGTGGTGGGTTGGGTCTGGGCCGTGGTCACGTGGGTGCGGGTTGGAGGAGGGCTCAGCGGTCGGCGACGCCGAGGTCTTCGGCCTGGCGGCGCTCGCGTTCTTTGGCGATCCGCGGATCGCGGTTGATCTCGAGGTAGACCTCGCTGCCGCTGGGCAGATAGAACGTCTCGTTGAAGTTGTCGGGGTTGAAGAAGTTGCGCCGTGCGGCTTGCAGGAAGCGCTGCCGGAAGAGCTTCGGGTTGGCTTCGTAAGCGGTGTTGAGCTGCCGGAAGCGTTCGGCTTCGCGGGTCACGCCCTCGGCACGGTTGGTGCGGAGCGACTGAGCCTGTTCGATGATGAGGGCGGCTTCACCACCGATGGCAAAGGTGCCGCGTTCGGTTTCGAGTGAAAGTTGTCGCAACGCTTGGTTCAGCTGGTTTTCGAGCTCGACCCGGCCGGGGTCGTTCCGGGGGGTGGCCTCGTAGGCGTTGATGAGCTGGGTCAGCGGGCCATCGCGGCGGTCAGCGCGGGGCGCAGCGGCGGGGCCGCCGGCGGACTGGAGTGTCCGGGCACGGTCACGCTCGGCTTCTTCGATCGCTTTGGCACGCTCGGCTTCGGCGTTGTTGACCTGGTTGTAGGCGGCGCGGGCGGCGATGGGCATCGCGGGACGGATCACCTCGATACGGTCGATCGTGATGCCGGTGGAGAGGCCGGTGAGCGTGCGGTTGGCGTGGTCGGTCGCGGCGCTGAGGCGGGCACGGCCGGCAATGAAGTCGTCGGCTTCAACAGTGGCGGCGGCGTGGACGAGGCCCCGCTCGGCGGCGGTCCGGGTGATGGACTGCGCGTGCTCGGGGTCGCGGATGGTGCGGACGTAGGTTTCGACATCTTCCTGGGGGACGCGGTAGGTGACGCGGAACGTGCCGTGGACGATGTTGGCGTCGCCGGTGATGAGGTAGCCGTCGGTGAGGGGGTTGAGCGGGCCGGTCCGGCCTTCCTGGGCGAGTTCGTCGTCGGTCTTGGTCTGGTCTTCGACGCCGCGCTCGAAGAAGAACGCGGAGTTGAGGCTGATTGCCTGGGGGGCGGTGGTGACGATGACGCGGGACTCGAAGGGCAGGGGCAGCCCGAGGTGGGTGCCGGGGCCGAAGACGCGTTGCCCGGGTTCGCCGACGATCTTGCCGAAGCGGAGCTTTACCGCGGCCTGCTGCTGATCGACCGTGAAGGTGCCCGAGACGAGGTAGATCACCACGAGGATGACCATCACGAACTTGAGCAGCAGGAACGCAACGCGGAGCGCATCGGAGAGCGACTGAGCTGCGGGGTCGGGCGCAACTGGCGGGGCGCTGTCGACGGCGAGGTTCGCGTCGGGGCTTTCGGGTTGGGTCGGGTCGTCGGGGCTGGCCATGGCAGGGTGGTGTGATGTGTTTGATTAGTTGCCGGCGTCGTCGGGCTTCTTCAGCAATTCGTCGATGAGCAGGTCGAGGGCGCTGAGTTCGCTGCCGCTGAGGATGAACGTGGCTTGCCCGGAGGCGAGTGCTTGCTCCAGCATCTCGACGCGGAGCAGGAACTCGCCGAGCTCGGGGTTCTCGGCAAAGGTGGCGATCTGTTCGGCAACCACCGCTTCGCCCTCGGCCTTGATCTCGGACGCCTGGCTGTTGGCGAAGGCCTTGATGCGTTCGGCGATCTGCTCAGCCTTGGAGCGGATGTCGTTGGCCTGGGTCTGGCCTTCCTCGCGGGTGTTGGCGGCGAGGGCTTCGCGGGAGGCGACCATACGCTCGAAAACTTTTTCGGAGATGGCTTCGGGGAACTGGAGGCTGCGGATGCCGAAGCTCTCGATGACGATGCCCATGTCGTTGGCGGGGTTGGGGCTGGCACTGGTTAGGCTGGCCCGCATCACTTCGAGGCACTTGGCTTCGATCTCGTCGAGCTTGACCTTGTCGGCGTCGTTGTTGACCAGGTCGCTGAACTGGTAGTTCGCGAGGACGGCACGGGGGCCCTCGGACATGGTGGCGAGGATCCGCTGCTCGGCCTCGCCGAGGGTGCGGGTCGTCTTAGTGAAGACCAGGGGGTTCTCGACTTTGTAGGTCACGAACATGCGGGCGATGACAGAGTAGCCGTCGGTCGTCTGGACTTCGGTGGCGGGCTTGTCGAGGAGTTGGAGGGTGGTGGGGTAGGTGAAGACGGTGTGGTAGACGGGGAAGCGGAAGTGGATGCCGGGCTGGTCGATGACGGAGCGTTCGTCGACAGAGCCGAGGGTGCTGCGGACCGCGACCTGGTTGTATTGCACGGTGAAGCTGAGCATGTAGAACGCCAGAGCGCCGACGATGGCGATGGCGATGATGATGACGGGCAGGCGTTTCATGGTGGGCTTGATCGGGGGTGGGTTCGGTTAGTTGGTCAGGCCTTCGAGCGCGGTGGACTCGTCGGGGAGGGTGAGCCGGATCAGGGGGGATTGGTCGGTGTTGCCGGGCAGGAAGTATTTGCGGCCGGGGCTGAGGCTGCTGCCGAGGGTGCGGTATTTGAGGCGCTGGAGGTAGTAGGCCGGGGCGGCGTTGTAGGCGGCGACCTGGGCGGGGAAGGTCGCGGAGCGGGCCTCGGCGTCGAGGATCAGCCGGGTGCGTGCGGCGCGGGCCTCGGCGATCAGCCGGAAGGCTTCACCGCCGGCGGAGGCCACGAGGGCCTCGACGCGTTGGCGTTGATTGGCCTTGGCCTCGGCATCGGCGGCGGGGTCGGTGCTGAGGCGGTTAAGCTCGAGGATGGCCTCGTTGATGGCCAGTGCTTGAGCACGCGAGCCGGCGACCTCGGCGAGGGTCTTAGATTCTTCGGCACGGGCGCGTTCAACTTCGGTGTTGCGTTCCTGGAGGGCGGCGGCCTGCTCCTGGAACTTCGTGGCGACCTCGCCTTGTGCGGGTGGCTGAGCCGTGACGAAGCCGACCGAGAGGACCTGGATGCCCAGGTCGTAGGGGCCGTTGGGCCCGAGTTCTTCATTGAGTGCGGTACGCAGGGCTTCGCCGGCGGCTTCACGGTCGACGGCCAGGAGCTGGTCGATGCTGCGGGTCGCGGCGTAAGCGGAGAGCTTCTGGGCAGCGACGGACTCGACGATGTCGAGCGGCTTGCCCGCGGCGTTGATGTAGCGGGACAGGCCGAGGTCGTAGTCTGGATTGATTTGCCAGCGGACGGCGATGCCGAGCACGGCGTACTCGCCGAGGATGGCCTGATCGTCGGCGTCGATGGCGTCGGGGTTGTCGCCAGCCTGCGTCGCGGCGGGGATGAAGTCGAAATCGGAGCTGTCTTCATCGGCCGCTTCGATGCGGGAGGGCGCGATGACGGTGTAGGTCTGGGTGTCGGTGTTGAGCTCGGACGCCCAGAGGATGGGTTCGGTGGTGTTGAGGGATTCGGGCGGGATGCCGACGATGGTCTGCTGGACGGCATAGACGGGGTAGGCCTTGGCTCTGCCGATTGGCCACGGGGCTTTGAAGTTGAGCCCGGGGTAGGCGGGTCGGGGGTTCTTGCCGAAGTGGGTGATGACGGCTTGCTGATCGGGCTGGACGAAGACGAGGCAGGAGAGTCCGAGCAGGATGGCGGCGGCGAAGGCGATCAGCGGAACGAGGGCACGCCCCAGGAGTTGGTAGAGCCAGGACGAGGAGAAGTCGATGCCAAACTGGTAGCGGAGGGTCTCGGCGACGATTTTGGAGAGCGACTCGGGCCGGGTGAGGAAGCCGAGGATGCGGGAGTCGAAAGCGGCGCGGGGGATTTCGCCGGGCTTGCGGGGGCGGTAGAGCCCGAAGACGAAGGAGAGGAGGATCTCGACGCCGAGCAGGGCCATGAACCCGGGGATGACCAGGGCGAGGACGCCGAACATCCCGGAGACGCCAGCGAATTCGAGGACGGTGGCGGCCAGCAGGGCCAGGGCGATGGCGAGGCAGCCCATGAGGTAGGCGGCCCCGCCGCGGAGCATCTGCCAGGCCTCGACCTTGGTCATGCCGGCGACGGCGCGGGCGACGAGGAAGGCGACCAAGGACTGGAACGCGAAGAGGGCGAGGAGGATGCCGAGGTTGGCGTTGGGGTCGAGGGCGGCGGTCTGCAGCGCTTCGAGGTTGAGCGGGTCGCCGGGCTCGCGGGGGGGGATGAGGTTGAGGTTGCCGACGAGTAGTGCGAGGCCTGCGGCGAGGAGGTAGACCGCGATGAAGACGGCGACGATGTTGAGCCCGAACCGGTAGAGCTTTTCGAGCCGGGTGCGGGCCAGGGCGAGCTGCTGGCCGGCCTCATCGAAGAGCTTGGCGGCCTGCTGATCGGAGGCGGCGAGTTGCTCGGCTTCGAGGGCTTCGAGGCGTTCGAGCTTGTGCTGGTGGTAGAGGACCCAGAGGCTGATCCAGAGGGCGATGCCGCCGAAGGCGTGCCAGGCGGCGGCGTTGAGGGCGAGGGAGGAGGCGAAGATCCCGGAGAGGGCGACGTAGACGCCGATCCCGATCTGGGTGGCGAGCCCGGCCCCCGCGGCGAGTGCGGCGCGTCGGTAGGTGAGGCTGTCCGGTGCGGGGTTCGGGGCTGAGTTGGAGGGCGGAGGGGTGGGCATCTGGGGAGGGGATGCGGCGGTCAGCGGCTGGGGTGTCGGGGGCCTAACACAGAGAAACAACCGGGCGTACAGCCCCGGGGGGCATTTCAGAGCCCAACAGAATAGCGTTGATACGCAGGGGTCCGCCAGTGGTTCGTGTTAAAGGCGGCCGATCCGTTGGGTTATCGGGGCGGCCGATGAGCCGGAGGATAGGGCAGTGGGCTACGGCCTGGGTGAAGTCGGGGAACCGGTAGGGGGTGACCAGCCGTATCATGGCCCAGAGATGTTTGAACAGTTCTGGACCATTTCGCGCAACACCTTCACCGAAGCGATCCGCCAGCCCATCTACGTGGTGCTGATCCTGGCCGGGGTCTTAATGCTGGTCTTGAACCCGTTCCTTGCGGCGTATTCAATGGAGGCGGGGAAGTTCGGCGACAACAAGATGCTGGTGGACATGGGGCTTTCGACCCTGTTCATTGTGGGGTTGCTGCTGGCGGCGTTCTCGGCGACGGGGGTGATGTCCGCGGAGATCGAGAGTCGGACCGTGCTGACGGTGGTGAGCAAGCCGGTGCCCCGGCCGTTGGTGGTGCTGGGCAAGTTTGCGGGGGTGATCGGGGCGATCAGCGTGTCTTACCTGATCCTGGCGATGGTGTTCGGGCTGTCGGTTCGGCATCGGGTGATGTCGACGGCATCACAAGACCTGGACTGGCCTGTGCTGAGCTTCGGGGTCGGGTTCAGCCTGATCGCGGTCGGGGTGGCGACTTTTGGGAACTATTTCTTCCGGTGGGTGTGGGCGTCGACGATGGTGCTGGGGCTGGCGTTGGCGACGCTGTGTGCGTTCGTGTTGGTGCTGGTGGTCGGCCCCGAGTGGGAGCTGCAGACGCCGGTGTTGGAGTTGTCGCGTGACGACTGGTTTATGGGGCAGACGCTGATCGGGACGGTGCTGGTGTGGTTCGGGGTGATGATCCTGGGGTCGGTTGCGGTGACGGTCTCGACCCGGCTGGGGCAGGTGCCGACGGTGCTGATCTGTGTGCTGGTGTTCGGGGCCGGCGTGCTGAGCCAGTCGTACATCCGGGCGATCGACAACAAGATCGGGATCACGTCGGAAGCCCACTTTGCTCACAGCGGTGACGGCCGGGTTAGCCCGTGGCACCGGGTGTTGGAGTCGTGGCGGAACCTCGACCTGCGGAACTCGGTGAAGATGAGCTTGGCCCGTCAGTCGGACACGTTCACGCGGGAACGGTTCGATCTGCTGGTCGGTGAGCTCGAGATGAGCGAGACCCAGCGTGAAGAGGCATTCCGGTTTTACGTGGTCGAAAAGCGACTGCCTGACGAAGTCGTCAATGAGCTGGCGGAGACGGCAAGGCTACCGATCAGCGAGCGGGTGATCTGTTTCGCGGGGGTGGTCCTGCACTGGGTCTCGCCGAACCTGCAGTACCTCTGGCCGGCCGACGCGATCACGCAGGGGCACCACATCCCAGCCAGTTATGTGTTGCGGTGCGCGATATACACCGTGACCTACATGTTTGCGGTGCTGGCGATCGGGGTGGCGCTATTCCAGCGGCGCGAGGTGGGTTAGCGGGTGGGCGGGTGTGTTGAGCCGCTACGATGCGCGGCATGAATAAGTCGGAGTCGGCGTCGCCGCTGATGTTGAGTGTGAGTGGGATGCGGGGGATCGTGGGTGGGAGCCTGACGCCCGAGGTCTTGAGCCGGTACGGCGTGGCGATCGGGGAGTGGCTGACCGCGGAAGCTGGGGGCACGGCAGGGTTGCGTGTCGCGTTGGGTCGGGACTCGCGGACTTCGGGCGTGATGGTGGAGATGGCGGTGGTGTCGGGGCTGTTGGCGGTGGGTTGTCGGGTCACGCGATTGGGGGTGGTCTCGACGCCGGGCGTGGGCGTGGCGGCACAGGCCCTGGGTTGCGGCGGCTCGGTGGTGATCACCGCCAGCCATAACCCGGCACCCTGGAACGGGGTCAAGGTTTTGCGTGCGGACGGGGCGGCACCCTCGGCGGCGGAGGCGTCGGCGTTGATCGAGCGGTTTAAGGCCGGGCCGACGGAATTGGTGGAGTCTTCGGCTGTCGGGACGCTGGACGAGCACAGTGATCCCGTGGCGGTGCATGTGGATCGGGTGCTGGCGGAGGTTGACGTCGAAGCAATTCGATCGGCGGGGCTGCGGGTAGTGGTGGACTCGACGTGCGGGGCGGGGGGTGAAGCGGCGTGTCGGCTCTTGGATGCCCTGGGTGTGGGGCTGGTGCACCTGCACGCCGAGCCGACCGGGGTGTTCCCGCACCCGCCCGAGCCGACGGCCGAGAACCTGACCGAGCTGTGCAGCGTGGTTGCGCGTGAGGGGGTTGACATCGGGTTTGCGCAGGACACGGATGCCGATCGGCTGGCGTTGGTGGACGAGACGGGCCGGTACATCGGGGAGGAGTACACGCTGGCGTTGTGTGCACGGCACCTGCTGGAGCGGGGTGGTGCTGGCGAGGTGGGTGGGGTGGTGGCGGCGAACCTGTCGACCAGCCGGATGGTGGATGATGTGGTAGCGGCGAGCGGCGTGCCGGGGGCTCGCGTGGTGCGGTCTGCGGTGGGCGAAGCGAACGTGGTCTCGGCGATGCTCGACGCCGGCGGGGTGATCGGCGGGGAGGGCAACGGCGGGATCATCTGGGACCGGGTCGGGCGGGTGCGGGACTCGATCGTGGGGATGGCGCTGCTCTGTGAGATGCTGGCGGTGCGGAAGCGTGGGGATGGGGCGAGCCTGTCAGCGATCGTGGGGGAGCGGCCGGCGTATGCGATGGTTAAGACGAAGGTGGTGGCAGAGCCTGAGCTGATCGCGCGTTTGGGCGAGGTGCTGCCGAAGGCGTTCCCGGAGGCGTCGGCGGACACGCAGGACGGGGTTCGGCTGGATTGGCCGGACCGCTGGGTGCACGTGCGGGCGAGCAACACCGAGCCGATCGTTCGGCTGATCGCCGAGGCACGGGATCGTGCGCAGGCGGAGGCGTTGGTCACGTCGGCGCGAGAGGCGCTGGGCTTGGGCGATTGAGGCGGCTGCGATGGAGGTCTTCAAGGCGTCAGAGTCGGGTGCGATCAAGCGGGCGGCGGCGGTGCTGCGTGATGGCGGGTTGGTCGGGATGCCGACGGAGACGGTGTACGGGTTAGCGGCGGATGCGATGGCGGGTGAGGCGGTGGCACGGGTGTTCGAGGCGAAGGGGCGGCCGAGCTTTGATCCGTTGATTGTGCACGGGGCGTCGGCGGGGCAGCTGTGGGAGGTGGTTGCGTCGGAGGCGGGTTGGCCTGGCGAGTGGGTGGCGGACGGGCGGGAGCACCGGGTGGTGATGGCGTTGGCGGAGTGTTTGGCGGAGGCGTTCTGGCCTGGGCCTTTGACGCTGGTGTTGCCGGTGCGAGAGGGGTCGGTGTCGGGCTTGGTGACCGCGGGTCTGGGGACGGTGGGGGTGCGGGTGCCGGGGCATCCGGTGTCGCGTCGGTTGATTGAGTTGGCGGGGGTGCCGTTGGCGGCGCCGAGTGCGAACCGGTTTGGGGGGATTAGCCCGACGCGTGCGGCACACGTGGTGCAGGAATTGGCAGATCGCGCGGGGGTTGTGCTGGACGGTGGGCCCTGTGAGCGTGGCTTGGAGTCGACCGTTGTGGGTTTTGGTGCAGCCGAGTCCGATGGCGAGGGGCCCGTGGTGGAGGTGCTTAGGCTGGGGTCGTTGTCGGTGGAGCGGTTAGAAGAGACGTTGGCGGGAAGAGGTCGGGTTCGTGTGCATCGCGGGACGTCCCGGCCCGAGGGGGTGAAGCCGGTTGCTGAGGCGCCGCCAGCGCCGGGGATGTTGGATCGGCACTACGCCCCCCGGACGCCGATGGTGGTGGTGGATGGTTTGGAGCAGGTTTCGGCGGGCGCAGATCGGCTGAGCGCTGCGTTGGGGCTGGGCGATGGTTTGCGTATGGGCCGTTGGGGGGTGTTTTTGTCGGTGCTCCCGGTGGGCGATCCGGAGTCGGTCGGGGCTGTTGCGGCAGAGTCGGAGTTGGTGGGGGCGGCGGCTGGTTTTTTTGAACGTCTGCGGCGGCTGGATGCCCGGGGGTATGACGGGATCGTCGCGGTGCGGGCGCCGCATGCGGGCTTGGGCCGGGCGATCAACGACCGGCTGGAGCGGGGTGCCTTGAAGGTCTGAGTTTGGACAGGCGGGGCGTTTGAAGGGCTGGTTAGAAATCGGTTCAGCGACGCCGCTGTAAAATAGTAAGTGATAAATTACAATACGCTGAGACCCGTTCCCTCCCGCGGAGCCCCGCATGTCCACCGCCGCCCTGCCCGCCGCTTCTGCCCCGTTCCGTCTGGACTGCATGCCCGAGTCGCCGCTGCACCGCTTGGCGTTGTGGCTGAGCAAGCCGTTGATCAGCCGGACGCTGCGTCTGCCTGCGCTCAATGGGACCTACGAGATGGCCCGGCGTCTGCCTGCGGATCGGCCGTTCGTGGATCGTTGCCTGGATGCACTCAACATCTCAATCCGGGTGGAGAGCGGCGACCTCGGGTCGGTGCCGGCGGAGGGGCCTCTGGTGATGGTGGCGAATCACCCGTACGGGGGGATCGAAGGCTTGATCCTGGCGCGGCTGCTGAGCGGGCGTCGGACGGATGTGAAGCTGTTGGCGAACTCGATGCTGTCGGTGGTGCCGGAATTGCGGGAACACTTCTTTTTTGTGGACCCGTTCGGGGGTGAGGGGGCGGTGCAGCGGAACGTGGCGTCGATGCGGGCGGCGATGGAGTGGGTGAAGGCGGGGCATGCGTTGGGGGTGTTCCCGTCGGGGGAGGTGTCGCATCTGCGGCTGAGCAGCCGGCGGGTGGAGGACCCGGTGTGGAACGCGTCGGTGGGGCGGATCGTGCAGCGGACGGGGGCGGCGGCGGTGCCGGTGTATTTCGATGGTCGGAACTCCAACGCGTTTCAGCTGGCGGGATTGGCCCACGCACGGCTGCGGACGCTGATGCTGCCGAACGAGATGATGGGCCGGCGGGGGCGTCGGGTGCCGGTGCACATCGGTCGGCCGGTGACCGCGGGTCGGCTCGGGACGCTGGGCAATGCGAAGCGGACGACGGATTACCTGCGGGTGCGGACGTACCTGCTGCGTCCTTTGGCGAAAGCGGGGGCGTTGGCGGAGCCCGACACGAGCGGCTACGCGGCGATCGCTGCGGCAACCGATGCATCTGAATTGGCCCGAGAGATCGAGGTGTTACCGGCCCGTCGATTGCTCTCAAGCGGCAGCGGGTTGGCGGTGTATCAGGTGAAGCCGGGCGAGTGTCCAGCGGTGATGCGTGAGATCGGGCGGGCACGGGAGATCACGTTCCGCGGGGTCGGCGAGGGCTCGGGCAACGCGCTGGACCTGGACCGGTACGACGAGCACTACCGGCAGCTGGTGCTGTGGGACCCCCTGCAGCAGCGGGTTGCGGGCGGGTATCGGCTGGGGCTGGTCGATCAGCTGTTTGCCCGGCAAGGCGTCGAGGGGCTGTACTCGCACAGCCTGTTTGATTTCGATCGTCGATTGGTGCGTCAGCTCGGGCCGTGCCTAGAGCTGGGCCGATCGTTTGTGCACCCCGACTACCAGCGGTCGTTCGCACCACTGCTGCTGTTGTGGCAGGGGATCGCCCGGTTTGTGTCGCGTCATCCGCGGTACCGGCGGCTGCTGGGGCCCGTGAGCATCTCGGCGGAGTACACATCGATGAGTCGGCTGCTGCTCTCGCGGTTCCTGGAGTCGACGCGATCAATCCCGACGCTCGGCCGGCTGCTGCGTCCGCGTCATCCGCTGTATCACCCCCGGCCGACCGGCTACGACCCCCGGCAGTTCTCGTCGGTCGTCCAGAGCATCGAGGACATCAACACGCTCATCAGCGAGCTGGAGTCGGACGGCAAGTCCATGCCCGTGCTGCTGCGTCAGTACCTGAAGCTCGGCGGCAAGCTGCTGGGCTTCAATGTGGACCCCGAGTTCGGCAACGTGGTGGATGGGCTGATCCTGATCGATCTGTATGAGACCGAGCCGCGGGTCTTGGGGCGTTACATGGGCAAGGAGCGGCTGCGGCAGTTCCAGGCGTACCACGCCGCGCGGGAGGGTTGACGCGGTGTTGTGCGCATGAGCGCACGGGCGGGTTTGAGTAGCGAGAAGGCCTCGACACCCTCAGAGATGGCGGGCGTGGAAGACGGCCCGGGACATGGCGGCGATGTGGGTCCGTTCGACGGTGCGGGTGGGGAACTCGGGGTTCAAGGGGACCAGGTCGACGCGTTGATCGTCGTCGTGGAGGCGAACGCGTTTGAAGGTGGAGTGGTGGTCGGGCTCGAGGCGGACGAAGCAGTCGCAGCCGTCGGTAACGGGGGCGGCGGGGGAGAAGACGACGACCTCGCCCTGTTTGTAGACAGGCTCCATGGATCGGCCGTTGACGGTGGCGGCGAAGGCGTCGGGGTCTTCGAGGCTGAGGCCGGGTACGTAGGTATCGGCGACGTGTGCGGGGTAGTCGAGGTCGGTGAAGCCGGCGGGTTGGCCGGCGGCGACCTTGTTGATCAGGGGGATAGGTCGGCCGAGCCCGACGGGGTCAGTTAGATCAGTGGCGGCGTGTGTGGGCGGATCGGGTCGGGGGTCGGGGGTGAGGACGGCCTCGACCCGGCTATGGAGTTGCCCGCTTTGGTAGAGACGATCGAGATTGATGGACGCATGGTCGGCCGAGCCGGTGTCACCCCCCTGCCCCGCGGAACGCAGCCAGGCGGCGAGGTCCCGGCCACGCCTGGCTTGCTCGGCCCAGGCCGTCGCGGAAGCTCGGACACTGCCCTCGGCACGGAGCCAGTCGGCACGCCGGAGCAGCTCGCTGGCGTCCAATCCGAGGGCTTGGGCGAGCCGGCGGAGTCGGTCGGCGGAGGGGGGTCGGCGGACGCGTGCCCGTTCGATCATAGACAGGTAGCCGACGGCAAGCCCGCTGAGCTGGCTGAGGGCGACGAGGGTGAGGTTGAGGGCCTGTCGCCGAGCACGTAGCTCGCTGCCCAGGGCCCGCATTGCGGCTGAAGAAGACTGGTCTTCGGCGGGTTCTGTCGGCGTGATGGGCGGGTTTTCAAGAGGCATTGAAACGGTCTCCGGGCTCGCTATACTGGCCCAGAATACCAAACAAAAACTAAACATCAAGAAGGGTGATGCGGAACATGGTGATGGCGAAGCGTGCAGGCGGCGACGATCGGCCGGACTACTCACAATTCCTGACCGACGCGGATCAGGAACGGCGACGATCCCGATCGCGGGCCGTGGATCGGCTGCTGGAATGGGGGGCGTATCTGCCGCCGGAGGACCGGGTGGTGCTGGAGTGGGTGTACCGGGAGGGCCGATCGGTGGCGGCGTTGGCGCGGGAGCGGGGCGTGCCGGCGGACCGGTTGCAGCGGCAGCTCCGACGCGTTTTGAAGCGCATGAAACACCCGCGGTATCGGTACACCGCCAAGTCGCTGGGGCTGTTCCCCCAGCACCTGCAGGTCACCGCCAAGCAGCGTTTTCTCTGGGGCTATTCGCTGCGGCAGATGGAGGCGCGGCGGCGGCTGAGCCTGCACAAGCTGCGGGTGCAGGTCACGACGCTGGAGACGCTGATCGACGCGGGGCTCGCCCACCTGGTCCAGCACTGAACCGAAAGATTTGATTGCGATGAAGCTGACGATCGAGCACGCACTGACCACCGCCCCGCCGACGCCTTCGTCGCGGGTCTTGCACGCTGCGGCGATGTTCGGGTTGGGCATCGATCGTTCGCAGACGATCGGGCTGATCCCGGAGACGGAGATCGAGCTGTCGCCGCACCGGTTGCTGTTTATCACGGGGCCATCGGGCTCGGGTAAGTCGACGCTGCTGCGTCGGCTGGCGGGGGCGTCGGCGGAGCGGGGCTTGCCGGTGATCGATCTGGATCAGTTGCCGGAGCCGGGTGATCGGCCGTTGGTGGACCTGCTGGCGGCGGACGCGGACGGAGAGGTGGATGAAGCGTTGGACGAAGATTTCAGCACGCCGCCGGCAGGGCTGGAGCGGGCGCTTCGGTTGCTGTCGCTGGCGGGTTTGGTGGACGCGTTTGTGATACTGCGTCGGCCGGGCGAGCTGAGCGACGGGCAGCGGGCCCGGCTGCGGCTGGCGAGGGCGATGGAGGCCGCTGAGGCGCAGATCACCGGAGCGGAGGGAACGCCCGCCGCGTTGCTGGTGGCCGACGAGTTCGGGGCGACGCTCGATCGGCAGACCGCGCAGACGCTGGCGGCGAGCGTGCGGCGGTTTGCGAACCAGTGCCCAGTGGTGGTGGCGGTGGCGACGACGCACGACGATCTGTTGGAGGCGTTGTCGCCGGATGTGCTGGTCTACAAGCCGTTGGGCGAGGGGTTGGAGGTGGTGCTGGCGGAGCGTCAAACGGTGGGCGGATCGGATTCGGTTTGATGGATTTAATTGATGCGTTGCGTGAGCGTTTCGGGGCGTTGGGTGGTGCTCGGCTGGCGTGGCGGGTTGAGGCGGGCACGCGTCGGGACTACGACGCGCTCGCGCACCACCATTACCGGGCGGGGAAGCCGGCGACGGCGACGCGGGTGTTGGTGGTGCGTGACCAGAGGCCGACGCCGGTGGCTCGGATGCGGGGGTGCGTCGCTGAGGAGGGTGAGGTGGTGGCGGTGCTGGTGGAGTCGTTGCCGTCGCTGTCGTGTCGGTTGCGGGACGCTGCGCTTCAGGACCGGTACCGGTGCTTGGCGGTGCGGAGCCGGGCGCAGCTGTTGAACCGCGAGGTCAGGACGATCTCGCGGGTGGTGGTTGACCCGCGTTACCGGGGGCAGGGGCTGGCGGTGGCTTTGGTGCGGGAGGCGCTGCAGACGGCGACGACGGCGGTGACCGAGGCGGTGGCGGCGATGGGGAAGGTGAACCCCTTCTTCGAGCGGGCGGGGATGGCAGCGTACCGTCGGCCGCCGCTGCCTTGCGATAGCCGGTTGATGGATGTGCTGCGGTCGTCGGGGTTCGGTGCTGCGGCGCTGGTGGACCCGGCGGGGACGGCGGCCCAGCTGGATCACGAGGCGGTGTGGGGGCCGATGCTCCGGCGGGAGCTGCGTCGGTACCACCGGCAGTCGTGCGGCCGATCGAGGGCTCGGGACAGCGATGACCCGGTGGTGCATCTGCAGACGGCGCGGCAGAAGCTGTTGTTGCAGCCGGTTTACTACCTGTTTCGGCGGGGGGATGCGGGTTCGGGCCCTGGGTCACTGACCCAGGGCTAAATGAACATCAGGAGTTTTTATGGACAGCGTTGAACACATCGCGTTGGATCGTTTGGAAGCGCACCCGGAGAACGCGAACCGGATGCCGGCCGATCGGTTCGAGAAGTTGGTTGGGCATCTTGAGCGCACGGATAGGTACCCGCCGGTGATTGTGCGTGAGTTGGCGGGGTCGGGTGATGGGGAGACGCGTTACCAGATGCTGGACGGGCATCATCGGGTGGAGGCGCTGCGGCGGCTGGGGCGGGGGTTCGCGCGGTGTGTGGTGTGGGACGTGGATGACGAGGAGGCGCTGCTGTTGTTGGCGACGCTGAACCGGTTGGCGGGCGACGACGACCCGGTGAAGCGGTCGGCGTTGGTGGCCCGGTTGCGGGAGACGGTGGGCGAGGAGGCGTTGGCGGCGCGGTTGCCGGAGACGAAGGAGCGGCTGCGTGCGTTGTTGAAGGTGCACCGGGCGGTGCCGGTACCGGTGGCGGCGAAGCCGATGGCGGATCAGCCGGTGGCGGTGACATTCTTCTTGTTGCCCGATCAGAGTCGGGCGGTGGAGGCGGCGCTTCGGCGGACGGCGAAAGCGGTGGGTGGGGGGCGGGAGGCGGCGCTCATGCGGTGGGTGGACCTGTATAGGAATCACGATGAAGAAGAAGCGGTCCGGGCGGGCGACTGATCGGAACAAGACAGCGGTACGCAAAAAGAACGCGGCGCGGCTGCGGTCGGGTCGGTCGGCATCGTTTGAGCCGGTCGAGGCGAGGGATGACGTGCGGGAGGCGGTGCGGGTGACGGAGCCGTTGGACCCGACGCGGGTGGTGGCGGCGGAGGACGCGAGCGGGGTGGGGTTGGAGGAGGAGGCGTTGGCGAAGTTGGCGGAGTATCGGCCGATGGTGATCGATCTGTTGCTGGCGATGGGGATGGGGACGAACGGGGAGCCGTTGGAATTGCGGCGTCGGGTGCTGACGGACCTGGCGAAGCTGGGGCTGCGGCTGCCGCCGGCGGTGGCGAAGCGGGAGGCGTCACCGGCGGAGGACTCGGGCGGCTTGGAGCAGCGGTTGGTGGAGCACTTTGAGCGGTACCAGCGGGCGCTTTCGTCTGGGGATTGAGGTGGTGAGCAGCGCGATCGCGACCACCGGTCGCGGTTTGATGGAGTTGCTATGAGTCAGTCGTTGATGCGGGCGATGGTGCGGGCGGAGCCGAGGGATCGGCGTCGGTTGCGGGCGTTGGTGGAGGCGTGGTTTGGGCTTCGGGTGGTGGACCGGGTGTGGGCGGCGGGGTCGACGCCGCCGTTGGATTACCTGGCTCATGCGCTAGGGTTGAGCCCGCAGAGTCCTTCGGCTTCTGCGGGCTTGGGTGAGTTGAATCGGGACTGTGTGGTGTGGGCGTCGCGGGGGGCGGGGAAGACGGTGCTGGCGGCGTTGGCGACGGTGCTGGAGATGGTGTTTGTGCCGGGGGTGCAGGTGCGGGTGCTGGGCGGGTCGCTGGAGCAGGCGGGGAAGGTGCACGAGCACTTGGTGGCGCTCCTGGATCGGCCGATGATGCGGCCGGTGGTGGCGGGGGTGCCGACGCTGCGTCGGGTGGGGTTGGTCAATGGGTCGCGGGTGGAGTTGTTGGCGGGGTCGCAGCGGTCGGTGCGGGGGGTGCGGGTGCATCGGCTGCGAGTGGATGAGGTGGATGAACTGGAACCCGAGGTGTGGGCGGCGGCGCAGCATGTGACGCGTTCGGGGGTCGTGGGTGTGAAGAGGGTGGTGGGGTCGATTGAGGCGTTGTCGACTATGCACCGTGCGGGTGGGTTGATGAGTGGGTTGGTGGGGGGGAGCCCACAGAATCCTTCGGCTTCTGTGGGCTTTGGAGGTGCGGGCGGGCGGCGGACGGTGTTCCGGTGGACGGGGATGGATGTGGCGGCGCGGTGTCCGGCGGAGTTGCCTTACGCGGGGTGCGTGTTGTGGGACGACTGCGGTGGGGTGTTGAAGGGGGCGTCGGGGTTTGTGCCGGTGGAGGACCTGATGCGGCAGCGGGAGCGGAGCAGCGACGCGGCGTGGTCAGCGGAGGTGATGTGCCGTCGGCCGAGCGTGAGCGACCTGGTGTATCCGGGGTTTGAGCGGGAGCGGCATGTGGTGGAGGCGCAACCGTTTGGTGAGCGGGGGGCGGTGCGTGTGGGCGGGATGGACTTCGGGATTCGCGAGGCGGCGGTGGTGTTGTGGGGTTGGGCGGATGGAGGGGGGATCGATGGGAAGCTGCACATCGAGGGTGAGCTGATCGTGAAGGACCAGACGCTGGAGCAGGTGGTGCGTCAGGTGGACGAGCGATTGGATGGGCAAGGGTTGGAGTGGGTGGGGGTGGACCCGGCGGGTGGGGCGCGGTCGGCACAGAGCGGCTTGACGGATCTGGATGTGCTGCGGGGGCTGGGGTGGCGGCCGAGGGCGAGGCGGTCGCGGGTGGCGGTGGGGATCGAGCGGGTGCGGCGTCGGCTGGACCGGGGGTTGTTGACGGTGCACCCGCGGTGCACGGGGTTGATCGCGGCACTGCAGACGTATCACTTTGATCGGGATCGGCCGGGTCGTGAGGAGCCGGTGAAGGACGGGCCGGACCACGCGGCGGATGCGCTGCGGTACTTGGTGATGAATCTGGAGAGCGGGGGCGAGGGGCTGAAGGTACGGGGGTATCGGTGAGCGGGTTGGGCGTGGGGGTAGGTGTGGGCGGGGTGTATCGGTTGTGGTGGGTGGGGTTATCGGGTTCGGGCATCGGTCGGGTATTGGGGTGGAGTCGGGAATAAGGCGGGCCGATCGGTCGGTTGTACGGACCGTGAAGCGATCACCAAGCAGCCAGGAGGCCAGTGCGATGTCGGAAGCCAAGGGATGGATCAGTGTGTCGGAGGCAGCGGAGGAGCTGGGGGTGAGCGCGGCGACGGTTCGGCGTCGGGTGGGTAAGGGTGAGATCGAGGGGCGGAAGGGTCGGTCGGGGGCGTGGGAGGTCCGGCTTGAGGGTGATGGCCAAGTCGAGGACGCCGGCAATGGGCTCGAGAGTACGGCGGATCTATCCGGGTATCGGGAGGAGATCGAGCGGTATCAGAAGCTGGCGGGGGCGAGTGTGATGCTGGCACAGCGTCGCGCGGACGCGGCGGAAGAGGCGATGGTGCGGAGCCGAGGGGCGGTGCATCAGCTGCGGAAAGTGGCGTGGGTGACGGGGACCACGGCGGCTGGGGTGATGGTGCTGGCGTGCGGGCTGTTGATCGGCCTTGGCGTGTGGGGCAGTTCGGCATCGGCGGAGGCGGAAGCGACGAAGCAGGCGTTGATCGCGGCCAAGGAAGATGCGCGGAACAGCCGGGCGGAAGCGTCGGCAGCCACGCGCGAGGCGGCACGGCTGACGGGACGTTTGGAAGCGTTAGAGCAGCGCGTGGCCAAGCGGAGCGATCTTGCACGCGGTGAGGGTGCTATCGCGGCGGTACCGACGATGCCTGGCGCTCGATGATCGGGCGTGGCGGGGATTGAGCTATTTCAGATCGGTGTGGCTAGGCAGGTGTTGCAGCCCGTCGAGGGGTTCGGGGAAGGTGTGGAGCATCGCGCGGTAGACACGCAGTCGGTCGGTAGCGGTCGGCTGGACCCGCAGGGGCTCGGCGTGTTCTTTGGAGGCGTCGCGTAGGTCGGCTTGGAGCTGCTGCATCAGGGGGAGCAGTCGGGCGAGGAGCGGGATGCCGCGGGCGCCGCGGCAGGAGCCGGCGTTGATGAAGTGAAGGGTGTGGTTCGGGGCGACGAAGAAGTCGACGGCTCGGGCGTTGGGCCAGAGGACGTGAACGGCGGCGAGCCTGGCGAGGAGTTGGCCGAGGTACTGAGCGAGTTTGACGCGGTGGGGGTGGTCTTGATTGGGGTGTTGGTGTTGCCACCATTGGGGGAGGTGTTGGCCGAGGTCGGGGTAGACCAGGGCGTGCTGGCCGGTGGGGGAGGTGGTGTGATCGAGGGGTTGGGCGGCGGGGAGGCCGAGCTCGGCGAGGCGTTGTTGCCAGAGGGCTTCGCGTTGGGCGGGGTGTCGGTTGAATCGGGCGGCGAGGCGTTGATGGACTGCGGGGGCTTTGAAGTGTTTGATGAGGACGGGGGTGGGGGCGAGCGTAGTGCGGTAGACGTGGGTGTGTTTGTCTTCGTGGAGCGTGTCGCTTGGTGGGAGCTGGAGCCACTCGGTTTGGGTTGGTTCGGTGCGAGTGGGTTGTGGCATGGGCGGTTGGTTGTTGGGGCGCGCCGGCGACGCGTTGCGTCGCGGCTGGAACGGTGTGGTTGCGTTAAGGGGTTAGCGGTTCGGTGGAGATTGTGGTGGTGAGGGTTTGGGATTGGCCGGGGTCGAGGGTGAGGGCGTTGGGGCCGGCGTTGGCGGATTCGATGCAGAGCATGCCGGGCCATTCGTCGTCACCGAAGTCGGCGAGGCGGGCGGATTTGTTGGTCCAGGGGTTCCAGACGATGGTGGACTGGGAGCCGGTCTTGGCGACGGTGATGCGGCGGTTGTGGCCGGGGTCTTCGGCGTGGACGGTGGCGGGGGTGTTGATGTAGAGGCGGTCGGTTTCCTGGGTGAAGGTGATGGGTTGGTCGTTCTGGGTGTGGGGGGATCGGTTGTTGGCGTTGTCGAGGTAGTCGGTGTTTTCGAGGCCGAGGACCTGGACGTGGTGGATGTCGGCGACGGTGAGGTAGGTGTGGAGGGCGAGCTCGAAGCGCTGCGGTTGGTCTGTGGGGTTGGTGGTGGTGAAGCGGAGGTCGAGGGTGTCGTTGAGCGTGATGTCGTACTGGGCTTGGAAGGGGTCGAGGGTCTGGTTGAGGGTGAGGTGGGCGGTGTGGTCGTCGTCGAGGTGGAGGTGGGTCAGGGTCCAGGGCGAGGTGCGGGCGGTGCCGTGGGACGGGGCGTCGGGGTCGGAGGGGTGGGCGGCGAACCAGGGGAAGCAGAGGGGGATGCCGCCGCGGATGGCGGTGTTGGGTGCGAAGACGGCGTGCTTGGAGAGCCAGAGGACGGGGGGCTGGTGGGCGGGCTGCCAAGCGGTGAGGTGGGCGCCGTGGAGGTGGAGCTCGGCGGTGTAGCGTGGAGTATTGAGGTTGAGGCGGGGCTGGCCGGTCGGTGTGGGGGTGAGCGAGACGCGTGGGTCGTCAGGGATTTGGGCGGGTGAAATCATGGTTGAGTTGCTGTCAGGCTGTGAGAGAGGTCGGCGGGTCCAGGGTGAGCGATGGTGTAAAGGAAGCGGCGCAACCTGCAGGCCCTTATTGCCGTTAGGATGCGGCACGCGCCACATTGGATTTTGTCACTCTTGTCGTTCCGTGCCGTCATTTTGGGTTTGCTTTGGGGGCTGGCGATTTCGTTGGCGGTGTACCCGAACGACAACATGATGCGGGGGACGTTCCTGATCGGCAACTTCCTGCCGGTGGCGGTGTTTGGCGTGTTCGCGGTGGTGGTGTTGGTGAATGTCGGTGTGGGCCGGCTGATGCCGGGGCTGTCGTTGAAGGGTGGGGAGCTGGCGATTGCGATGGCCATGGCGTTGGCGGTGTGTGGTTGGCCGAGCTCGGGTTTTTATCGCGGGTTTCCGCAGCTCAGTGCGATGCCCGGCCATTGGCTGGAGACGACGTCGAAGTGGAAGGCGAGGGGGCTGGACAGCTATCTGCCGGGGGGGTCGGCACGGGTGGCGGAGGGTTTTCTGCTGGACCCGCGGGGCGTGGCGGGGGCGCTGGAGTCGGGCGAGGGTGAGGTGCTGGGTGCGGTCCGGTCGGGGATGACCGAGCGGGACGTCGAGCTGATGGGGCAGGTCGCGTCGGGGGCTGGGGCACTGGATCAGAGTGAGCGCCTTCAGCTGCTGCGGGTGCTCAATACGGCGATCAAGGGTGGCGCATTGGTGGAGGGGGTGCCGAGTTCTGCGTTGGGTGGTGAGGCGGTGGCGTCGGCGATGTCGGCGTCTGCGGAGTTGAAGGAAGAGGCGGAGGCGGAGACCTCAGCGTTGAGGCGGGACTACTTGTTGGCGGAGGCGGTGCGGGCGCGGGAGCGGGCGAGCCGGGCGTTGTTGGTGGAGGCATTGGGGGGTGGGCTGGCGGCGCAGCCGATGGGTGACGGGGTGTTGCTGCTGGGGATGCGGAAGGACCCGTATACGCATGCGGCGTATATCAGCGGCCAGCCGACGCGTGGCCCGGTCCTGGGGTGGTGGCGGGACGTGCCTTGGGACGCATGGTGGCCGGTGATCCGGACGTGGGTCGGGGTGTCGTTGTTTGTGGGGATCGCGGTGCTTTGTTTGGCGGTGATTGTTCATCCGCAGTGGTCGAAGCGGGAGCTGTTGCCTTACCCGATCGCGCGGTTTGTGGAGGAGTCGGTGGCGCGGGACGAGGGACGGCTGTTGCCTCGGGTGATGCGGGATCGGTTGTTTTGGGTGGCGTTCGGTTCGTTGGTGGTGCTGCACAGCTGGAACGGGATCGCGGCGTGGACGGAAATGACCGGTACGCTGGGGATCCCGGTTCGGCTGGACTTCCGTGGGATGCGGGACCTGTTCCCTAACTTGCGGCAGGTTCAGGAGAGCTGGCAGGGCATCTTTTATCCCACCGTGTATCCGTCGGTGATTGCGTTCGCGTTTTTCCTGACCGGGGCGGTCTCGCTGAGCTTGGGTCTTTCGACGCTGTTGTGGTGCATCTTTGGGGCGGTGTTGATCGGGTATGGGATGACGCTGCCGGACGATTTCAAGTCGTCGGAGGGCGGGCCGTTGATGCGGTTCGGGGCGTATCTGGCGATGCTGGGGATCATTATTTATACGGGTCGGCGGTACTACACGTCTTTGGTGTGGACGGCGGTGGGGGGCAAGCGTCGGGCGGAGGTACCGGGGTATGCGGTGTGGGCGATGCGGGTGCTGCCGCTGGTGATCTGTGGCTCGGTGGTGTTGCTGCACCAGGCGGGGCTGCACTGGGTGTGGGGGACGGCATTCGTGCTGCTGATGCTGGCGACGTATGTGGTGCTGTCCCGGATCGTGGCGGAGACGGGTCTGTTTTTTGCGCAGCCGAGCTTCCTGGGGATGGCAATCCTGACGGGGCTGGTGGGCTTCGAAGTGATCGGGCCGACGGCGTACATCGTGATGGGTTTCGCGAGTCTGATCCTGATGGGCGACCCGCGTGAGGCGTTGATGCCGTTCTTGACCAACGCGCTGCAGATCGCGGAGCGGAGCGGGGGTGTGTCGCCGCGGCGTTCGTCTTGGCTGCTGGGCGGGATGGCGGTGGTGGGTCTGGTGGTCGCGGGTCTGGTAACGCTGGCGGCGTCGTATGCGGAAGGGTACCCGGCGGGGGACGTGTGGGCGGGCAAGATGATGCCGGGCTTCACGCTGGACGGCGTCGAGTCGCTGATCAGCCAGTCGGCATCGGAGGGGACCTTGGCGGCGGCGACCACGGCGACGGGTCTGGAACGCCTGGGGATGATCCGTCTGGAGGGGGAGCAGTGGGCGTGGTTTGTGCTTGGGATCGGCTTGGTGTTCGGTGCGGCGGTGGCGCGGCTTCGGCTTTCGTGGTGGCCTTTGCACCCGGTGCTGTTCCTGGTGTGGGGGTCTTACCCGCTGGCGGCATTCAGCTTTTCGTTCCTGGTCGGTTGGCTGGTCAAGATGTCGGTGGTCCGGCTGGGGGGGGCGAAGTCGTACCAGAACCTGCGCCCGATGATGATCGGGGTGATCGCGGGGGAACTGTTTGCGGCGCTCTTGTGGATCGTTGCGGGGCTGGTTTACTTCGGCATCGTGGGCGAGACGGCCCCGCGGTTTACGATCTTCCCGCTGTAAAGATGAAGGACGAGGCGAGCGTTTGAGCGACGAACGGGCAAGACGGTACGCGTGGCTGGGGATCAGCGGTGCGGTGCCCGCAGGTTGGGAGGTGGTGCGCCACGGGCTGCACCCCGAGCGGGGGGCGCTGCGCTGGGTGGACCGGCGGCGGCAGCGGATGGTGCTGAACTGGGCGGGGTGTGTGTCGGAGCCGGATGTCGGGCAGCTGCTGAGCGACCACCGTCAGCGTCAGCTGGAGGAGGACCCGGACGCGGTGTATCGGCCGTTCTCGGTGGGGCGATGGGAGGGGATGAGCCGGGAGATGGTGGACGATCGGGGCGGGACGCGTTGGTTGAGCCGGGGGGTGCGTTTTGATGCGGGGTCGATGCGGCTGCTGGAGGTGACGGTGCAGTACGGCAGCGGCGAGGAGGATTTACTGGAGCGGGTGCTGGGCTCGATCGGGGCGACGTCGCGGGCAGGGGCTTTGGATGGTGGGGAGCGGACGGAGCTGTTCGGGGTGGACTGCCGGGTGGTGGAGCCCGCGGAGGACGGTGGCGGCGCGTTCTGGCACTTGGTGGGGATGGACGCGAAGGCGGGCGAGACGGAGCTGGTGTATTCGGAGCAGCCGAAGGGCGCAAAGCACGAAGGTCGGCTGGAGGCGCAGGTGCGTCGTCGGGGGCTAAGCGGGGTGTGGTTCAATGGGGACCTGCACCGGTTGGCGGAGCGGGAAGTCGGGGATTTGGGGATAGAGACGCGGGGGTGTTTGGTGCGGGGGATGCCGGGGCTGGAGGTGGAGACGATGGAGCCGGGGCCGAGGCTGAAGCGTTGGTCGGGTCGGCTTCGGGTGCGGCGGGATTTGTACTGGCACGATGAACGGGATGAGTCGGTGTGGCGGGTGACGACGCTGAGCTTCGCGGGTGCGGGGCGGGGTGGGGTGAAGGGTGTGGAGGGGTTTGACGCGCGGCCGGCGGCGGGTGCAGTGGGTTGGGACGGGGTGGGCGGGAGCGAGAGCCCACAGAAGCCTTCGGCATCTGTGGGCTTCCGAGAGGGGGTGTTGGTGTGATGGCGACCCGGGCGAACAGGCGCGACTTGGCGGGGCTGACGCTGGAGGACCTGCTGTCGGCGGTGCCGGTGCGCAACACCGCGGTGCGGGAAGAGCGGCGGTCGCAGCGTTTGGTGCTGTGGGTGAAGCGGAAGCCGCTGCCGGGCGTGGACCGCTTGCTGAAGATGGCGTTGCCGCTGCGGGACGAGAAGGGGATCGAGTTGGACGAGCTGGGCAAGCGGGTCTGGGTGGACTGCAACGGGAGGCGGACGGTGGAGCGGATTACGGAACGGTTCGCGGAGCGGCACGGGCTGCGGTTCCACGAGGCGCGGGTGTCGGTAATGGCGTTCCTGGAGATGCTGATGAAGCGGGGCTTGATCGGGGTGGCGGTGATGGAGCGGGGTGGAGTAGACGGTGATCAAGCGGGCGAGGATTTCGAGGCGTCGGTGCTTGAGGGGGGTGAGCGGTGAAGCCGATCGAAGCGAATAATCAGGTGGCGCTGGGGATGGGGCGGTGCATGCGGCTGGCGATCAACGGGATGTCGTACCGGCTGTTCCGGTCGCTGGTGACGATCTCGATCCTGGCGTTGGCGGTGGCGTTTTTGGTGCACATGCTGGCGTATGGGTTGATCTCGTCAGGGGTGGAGCGGGCGGCGCGGGAGCAGTTGTCGGTGGACCGTCGGCCGGCGGCGTTGTTGGCGCGGTTGAACGGGCCGGACGTGAGGCCGGTGGTGGTGGAGGCGATGGGACGGGGGGATGCGGAGCGGTTGTCGGAGTACCGGGCGTGGTTGGGAGACGATGCGGCGTTTGACACGGCGGTGGCGACGGCGGCGGACCTGCGTGAATTCGAGTCGTGGTTGTCGGCGTTGCCGGCGGCGGACCAGGCGGCGCTCACGGGTGGACGCTCGGGGCTGGTGCTGTTCGAGGCGTTGACGGAAGCGGGGGCGCGGGGTCGGCTGATCGAGCGGTTAGAGGCGCTAGGGTTGGGGCTGCCGTTGGGCGGGTCGGCGGGGGTGGACGGGTTGTTCGGGGAGCGGGTGCCGGTGCTTTTGGGGGTGGTGGAGCGGGTCACGGCGGGTCAGCGGGCGGCGATTGCGGGGCTGCGAGAATCGCTGGGTGGCGCGGATGCGGCGGAGTGGTTTCTCGGGGGTGAAGATGACGCGGCGGTGCGGTCTGCGGTCGAGGGTGCGGGGTATGCGTTGGGCGGGCTGACGGTGGCGGAGGTGCGGGCGTTTGCGCTGCGGGCACGGGACCTGGCGTCGCTGGACAAGGCGCTGCGGGACGGCGGGGTGCGGGGGGCGGCGGCGCGTCAATTGCGGGTGCCGGCGTCGGACGTGACGCGTGCTGAGGTCTTGGCGGGGATCGGGGACGCGGGTGATGCGGCGTGGCTGGCGGAGGCGCTGTCGTCTTCGGGGGTCGAGGGGGCATCGGCGCTGGGCGCGGAACGGCTGGCGGAGCTGGCGGGGCTGACGACGCGGAACGCCCGGCTGGAGGCGGTGTCGGGCGACGGGGCAGAGGAAGTGGGCGGCGGGTTGATGGGGCTGCCGGTGCGGACGCTGTGGCTGATCGGGCTGTCGTTCCTGGTGTGTGTGGTGGGGGTGGCGAATGCGATGCTGATGTCGGTGACCGAGCGGTTCACGGAGATCGCGACCATTAAGTGTCTGGGGGCGATGGACCGGTTCGTGATGCTGATGTTTGTGTTCGAGGCGGCGATCCAGGGGGTGGTCGGCGGGGTGATCGGGGTGGTGCTGGGACTGGTGCTGGCGGGGCTGCGGGGGCTGGTGGACTACGGGACGCTGGTGGGGTTGGCGTGGGATCAGGCGGGGCTGATTGTGGTGTCGTCGGCGGTGGCGTTTGGGGTGGGTCTGGTGTTGGCAACGCTGGCGGCGGTGGGGCCGTCGTTTGTGGCGGCACGGTTGGCGCCGATGGAGGCGATGCGGGTGGAGTGATGAGGGGTCTTGGATCGTGGATCTGGGATCTTCAGAGCGGGCTGGGGTTTGGAATAGACCTATGAGTACCGAAGTAACAACCGATCCAACATCCCCGATCGAACATCCGGCATCCGCGGATCGGCCGGTGATCATTCGGACGCTGGGGGTGAAGAAGATTTACGGGGAGGGCGATGCGGCGACGCACGCGCTGCGGGGGGTGGACGCGGAGGTGTATCGCGGGGAGTTCATCTCGGTGATGGGGCCTTCGGGCTCGGGGAAGAGCACGTTCTTCAACATGATCGGGGCGTTGGATTCGCCGAGTGCGGGGCGCATCCTGATTGACGAGGTGGATGTGGCGCAGCTGTCGGCGTCGGAGCTGGCGTTCTTACGGTGCCAGAAGATCGGGTACATCTTCCAGCAGTACAACCTGATCCGTTACATGACGGCGTTGGAGAACGTGACGGTGCCGATGGCGTTCGCGGGGGTGTCGCCGGAGGACGCACGGCGGCGGGGGATGGAGCTGCTGGACCTGGTGGGGCTGGCGGATCGGTGGAGCCATCGGCCGATCGAGATGTCGGGGGGGCAGCAGCAGCGGGTGGCGATCGCACGTTCGATGTGCAACCTGCCGATGATTCTGCTGGCGGACGAGCCGACGGCGAACCTGGACTTCAAGACCGGCCAGGACATCCTGGACATCCTGGTGCGGATCAACGCGGAGAAGGGGGTCACGATCGTGTGCTCGACGCACGACCACCGGCTGCTGGCGTTGTGCGACCGGATCATGTGGGTGCGTGACGGGGAGATCGAGCGGGTGGCGAGCAAGGACCAGATCAAGATCAAGCTGGGCAAGGTGGGGGGAGACCATTGATGCGTGAACGGATGCGTGATTGGCTGAAGCGATCGGTTGTGCTGTTGGGGCTGGCGGTGGTGTTGGGTGGGGTGCGTGCGGTGGAGGCGCAGCCGGCGGACGACGCGGTGTTCATGGAGGACTTGCGCGCACTGACGGCGGGGCCGCACCGGTTGATCGGGACTGCCGAGGGGCGGGCGGCGGGGGACTACATCAAGGGGCGGCTGGAGGCGGCGCTCGGTTCGAGCGGCCGGGTGTTGGTGCAGGACGTACCGGCGTGGCAGGTGGTGGTGGATGAGGCGGAGCTCCGGGTAGGGGGCCGGGTGGTGGCGGTGCAGCCGATGCGGCCGAACCTGGTGGTGCCGGTGAGCACGCCGGCGGAGGGTTTGCGGGGGCCGGTGATTTACGCGGGAGACGGGACGCTGCAGGCGTACGGGGATCGGGACCCGGAGGGGGCGATTGTGGTGCTGGACTTCGGGAGCGGGGATGCGTGGGAGCGGGCGTTTGCGTTGGGGGCGAAAGCGGTGGTGTTCCTGCGTGACGAAGCGGCGGGCGAGGTGTTGGCGGAGGAGGCGACGCACGCGCAGCTGCCGGTGAATCTGGTGCGGGTGTCAGTGGATGCGGGGGAAAGCGGCGGGGTGGATTTGAGGGCGGACCACGCGATGGGGACGCTGGTGGTGGCGTCGCGTTGGGAGCGGGTGGTGGGCCGGAACATTGTGGGGTTCGTGCCGGGGACGGCACCGGTGATGGATGAGGAGCGGGGGCGGCCGGAGGTGGTGGTGCTGGGGGCGGCTTATGACAGTTACGGCCGGGTGCCGACGCGGAGTCCGGGAGCGCGGGGGGCGGCGAACGTGGCGGGGTTGTTGGCGGCGGCGGAGCGGTTTGCGGCGGACCCGCCGAAGCGTGACACGGCGGTGGTGTTTTTTGATGGGCGGGCGCAGGCGCACGTGGGGGCGAGGCAGTTTTACGACGCGTTCATGATGTCGCCGGCCCGGGACACCGCGCTGCGGTCGCAGCACGCGGCGGAGCGGGAGAACCTGGAGCGGATGCGTCGGCTGCTGGGGATCGGGTTGGCCGAGCTGGAGGCTGCACAAGTCGAAGACCCTGACAAGGCGGCGAAGGGGTATCTGCTGGAGGAGCTGAAGCGTACGGCGGAGTGGCGGGTGGCGGAGCTGAAGCGTCGGAAGGCGGACCTGTTGGTGTCGATTTCGGTGGGCCAGCAGGAGCTGAGCGACGCAGAGAAGGCGGCGCGGGAGACGGAGGTGGACGGGGTGCTTCAGCCGCTGCTGAACGTGTGGGATGACGGGCTGCGGGGTGCGATGCACTACGGGGAGCTGGGGGTGCTGATGGGGGAGGTGGAGGCGGGGGGCGGTGGGTATCTGGATGGGTCGGAGGCGATGACCAAGCCGGAGGGCGGGGATCGGGCGGAGCGGCTGGAGCGGTTTGGGGTTGCGCTGCGGGAGCTGGGGTCGGTGACGGCGGCGCGGTTTGAGGCGCGGTTGTCGGAGCTGGATTTGATGCAGCAGCTTGATGATCAGCGGGCGGAGCTGCGGGGTGTGATGCGGGCGGGGGAAGGGGACGAGGACCTGCCGAAGTGGGTGGCGGTGCATGTGGACTTCAATCTGGGGGACGCGACGGATCGGTTCGGGGTGGTGGCTGGGGGGGACACACACACGACGCTGGGGAGGCAGCCGGACCAGCGGCAGCAGGGGGATAACCCGGGGCTGTACAACCGGCTGTTGTCGGCGTTGTTGTCGGTGGCGGAGCCGATGGGGTTGGAGCGTTTGGACTTGGCGACGCTGGGGGACGCGTCGCGGGGAGCGCGTTGGGTGCCGGTGCGGTATGTGGTGAGCGGGGATGTGGCGGGGATGTTTGGGGTGCACAACGTGGCGGTGATGACGGGGTATGACGCGATGGTCCGGGAGGGTCAGCCGGGGGACACGGTGGGGGCGTTGGATGCGGGCCGGGTGTGGGGTCAGGCGTGGGAGGCGGCGGCGCTGCTCCGGGCGGTGGCGGATGAGCCGCGGGCGGCACCGGGGCGTGACTTCCGGGCGAAGGTGGTGTCGAAGGACGCGGGCTGGTCGGGTGGCAAGGCCACGGGGAGCTACACGGCACTGCGGGTGATGGGGGGTCTGGCGGAGAACCGGCCGGCGTCGGGGTCGGTGGTGGCGGTTTGGCCGGCGGCTGGGGCGGGGTCGGGGCCGCCGTCCTGGGCGCACCTGCTGCAGAACGACCTGCCGGGGTACGACGGGGTGGCGTTGGCGTCGTCGAACACGGAGGGGCGTTACGCGTTGACGGCGATGCACCAGGACCTGATGAAGGCGGTGGCGACGGTGGCGGCGCAGTTCGACGGGCGTGGGGAGCTGGTGGCGATGTCGACGCTGGAGAATATGGCGCAGGACTTCAACACGGCGATGCGGGTGGACCTGGCGAAGGGCCGGTCTTACTACGTGGCGTCGATCCCGACTTATCCGGGGCGGATCACGCAGCTGACGGTGCTGCAGGCGTCGTCAGAGACGGCGTACCGGAACAACCTGGTGTTGACGGGGCAGCTGGGGTTCTTGACGTCGTTCTTTGTGGCGGACCAGGTGATCGACCGGATGGTGAAGGTGTTCCAGCCGATGGGCCCGGTGGTGCTGGACACGCTGACGGGCGCGGGGGTGAGCCGGGAGCGGAGTGCGACGGGGTTTGAGCTGTCGCGGTTTGAGGGGTCGACGGGCTGGCTGTCGCAGATGGCGCGTGACCTGCATGCGCTCAATGAGATCCGGCTCAAGACGCTGCGGGACCGAGGGGTGAGCAGCGCATCGCTGGAGCGGCTGCACGGCGCGGCGGAGAGCCGGCTGGCGGCGTCGAGCGACGGGGCGACGCTGGCGGAGCGGACGGCGGCGGCGTTGCAGTCGGCGGCGATCTCGCACCGGGTGTACCCGGAGCTGCGGTCGACCATGGACGACCTTGTGCGGGCGGTGGTGGTGCTGCTGTTGCTGGCGATCCCGTTCGCGTTTGCGATGGAGCGGCTGCTGGTTTGTGCGACGAGCATCTACGGCCGGATCGCGGGGTTCACGGTGTTGTTCCTGGTGACGTTCGGGCTGCTGTATCTGATGCACCCGGGATTCCAGATCGCGTCGACGCCGATCATTATTTTCCTGGCGTTTGCGATCCTGCTGTTGTCGGGGCTGGTGATCTACATCGTGGTGCGGAAGTTCCAGTCGGAGCTGAAGGTCCTGCAGGGCCGGGGCATGATGGTGCACGAGCAGGAGGGGTCGCAGGTCGGGACGATGCTGGCGGCGGTGGGGATGGGGATGAGCACGATGCGGCGGCGCCCGACACGGACGACGCTGACCGCGGTGACGGTGGTGATGCTGACGTTCACGATTCTGAGTTTCGCGAGCTTTAGTGTGGACGTGGGGGTGCGGGAGACGAATCAGGGCCCGGTGGTGGCGTCGATGCCGGAGGCGGTGTTGGTGCGGAATCTGGACTACTCGGCGTTGGAGCCGGGGGTATTGGACCTGGTGTACGGGCTGGTGCCGGAGGGCGATGGGTTGTTGTCGCCGACGTATTGGCTGGTCGGGAAGAACCCGCAGCAGCAGGCGGAGTTTCCGGTGTCGGCGGGGGGTGCGGCGGAACAGGTGAACGCGGTGAAGGGGGTGGACCCGGCGGCGCTGGAGCGTTGGCCGGCGCTGGCGGCGGCACTGGGGGCTGAGGGAGCTGATGGCGATGTGGGGGTGCTGGTGGAGCAGCTGCGGTCGGGCGGGGTGTTGCTGCCGTTGGAGGTGGCGACGCAGCTCGGGCTGGAGCCGGAGGATGAGGTGCTGGTGGCGGGGCGATCGGCGTCGTACATCGGGCCGATCCGGGAGCGGGCGTTGCAGCTGCTGCGTGAGGTGGACGAGGGATCGGTGCTGCCGGTGGACTTCACGCAGTCGTCGGCAGAAGAGCAGGCGGGGGGCGGCGGGGGTGACGACGAGTCGCTGCTGGTGTCGGAGGTGCAGAAGGACTACGTGTTCTTGTCGCCGGCGGCGGTGGCGATCGCGGGGAACGGCTGGGTGCGTGAGGCGGGGGGCGAGCTGCACACGGTGTCGGTGTACCCGGCGGACGGCCAGGACCCGCTGGAGGTCGGGCGTGAGGTGGCGAAGATGCTGGTGATGCCGGCGTGGGCGCCGGCGCCGGACGGGGTGCGGCGGATGCTGCTGACGCGGCTGACGTCGGTGTCGGGGGGGGTGCAGCTGCTGGTGCCGTTGCTGCTGGGGGGGCTGATCATCTTCGGGACGCTGCTGGGCTCGATCCAGGACCGGGAGAAGGAGATCTACACGTTCTCGGCGTTAGGCTTGTCGCCGTTCCACGTGGGGCTGCTGTTCTTCGCGGAGGCGACGGTGTACGCGGTGGTGGGCGGGATGGGCGGGCAGCTGTTGGCGCAGGGGGTGGCGCAAGTCGCGGCGGTGCTGGCGTCGGCGGGGCTAATCGATCCGGTGAGCATCAACTACAGCTCGACGAACTCGCTGTTCGCGATCGGGGTGGTGATGCTGACGGTGATCGTCTCGGCGATTTACCCGGCGCTGCGGGCGAGCAAGTCGGCGAACCCCGGGCTGGCGCGGACGTGGCAGCTGCCGAAGCCCGAGGGGGATGTGCTGAACCTGACGTTCCCGTTCACGGTCTCGGCGTATGACATGACGGGGGTGGCGTCGTTCCTGGCTGAGCACTTCGAGCGGCACGACGACCCGGGGCTGGGGGCGTTCGCGGCGTCGTCGGTGGAGGTGTTTCGGGATGACGAGGATCGGCTGGGCGTGACGGGCGAGTTCGCGCTCTCGCCGTTCGACTTGGGCGTGACGCAGACCATGCGGCTTACGGCGATCCCGTCGGAGATCCCCGGCGTGGACGAGGTGTCGATCACGTGTGAGCGGTTGTCGGGTTCGGCGGGGGATTGGTACCGGACGAACAAGACGTTCATGAAGGACCTGCGGAAGCAGTTCCTGCTGTGGCGGACGCTGCCGCACGAAACGATCGAGGGGTACCGGCTGCAGACGCTGCAGAAGCTGGGGGGCGGCGGCACGGCGGCGGCACCGAAGACGGGCGGCGATACGGGGGGTGATACAGGGCCGGCCGACCCGCCGGCGGGGATGATGCCGAGCCCGGCGTAGGGCGGCCCGTTAGACTCCGGCCCCGGCCAAGAATGACCCGATAGGAACAAATGCGGAAGCTGTTTTCAAGATCGAAGACCGGGCGGGTAGACAAGGAGCTCGAAGAGTTCCGCTCGCTGATGGAGCCGCCCTCGACGTTCGAGGACGGGTTCAGCTGGATCGCATTCTTCGGGGCGTTGTTTGTGGCGATCCTGATGGTGCCGGGGTCGATCTATATGACGTTGCTGGCGGGGGCGGCGATCGGGCCGGCGGCACAGTGGGTGACGCTGATCTTGTTTATCGAGGTGGCTCGGCGGGCGAACAAGTCGCTGAAGAACGCCGAGATCTTCACGCTGTTCTATATCGCTGGGGCGATCATGGTCACGGCATCGCAGCTGCAGGGCGGGTTCCACGGGGGGCTCGGGGCGCTGTGGAGCCAGTTCTATGTGCAGTCGGACGCGGCGAACGCGGCGGGCATCGCCCGGGAGGTGCCGAACTGGGTGGCGCCGGACGACCCGAACGTGCTGGGGCAGCGGTCGCTGCTGATGTGGGAGTGGCTGCCGGCCCTGGGGCTGATCGCGTTCACGATGATCATCGGGCGGATCGACAACATGATCCTGGGGTACGGGTTGTTCCGGCTGACGTCGGACATCGAGAAGCTGCCGTTCCCGATGGCCCCGGTGGGGGCGCAGGGGATTTTGGCGTTGTCGGAGGAGCAGGCGGAGGAGTCGGGGAAGAAGGCGAAGCCGGAGGACGTGTCGGCCGGGGTGGAGGATGGGAAGAAGCCCGGCGCGATGAACTGGCGTTGGCGGGTGTTTTCGATTGGATCGGTGCTGGGGCTGGTGTTCGGGCTGATCTATATCGGGCTGCCGACGATCACGGGGGCGCTGCTGAACGAGCCGATCACGATCCTGCCGATCCCGTTTATCGACTTCACGCAGGACGTGGGGAACACGGCACTCAAGGCGGTGGCGGTGGCGATCTCGCTGAACCTGGGGATGGTGATCCTGGGGATGGTGCTGCCGTACTGGGCGATGGTGGGGACGTTCATCGGGCTGATCATCACGTTTGTGGCCAACCCGATCCTGTACCACCAGGGCGTGCTCTCGAGCTGGAGCGAGGGCGACAACCTGCAGCAGACGTTCTACAAGAACAACGTCGACTTCTACTTCAGCTTCTCGATCGGGGTCGCGCTGGCGATCGCGGCGGCGGGCTTTGTGTCGGTGACCAAGGCGTATCTCGCAGCGAAGGCCAAGGCCGCGCTGGAGCAGCACGACCTGAAGGTCGCGGACTTCGGCGTGCCCGAGGGCCGGGGCGATATCAAGTGGTGGCTGATCGTGCTGGTGTATGTCGTGTCGTCGGCGTTGTACATCGGGGTCAGCGCGCTGCTGCTGTACGTCAGCGACGACGGGATGGTGTATCTGCCGGTGATCGGCGTGATGATCTTCTACGCGTTGGTCTATACGCCGATCATCAGCTACGTCACCGCCCGGCTGGAAGGCATCGCCGGCGAGGTGATCAACATCCCGTTCGTCAAGGAGGCGTCGTTCATCCTGTCGGGGTACGACGGCGTGGCGGTGTGGTTCCTGCCGGTGCCGCTGCACAACTACGGCTCGATGACGGTGTTCTACCGGCAGTGCGAGCTGACGGGCACGAAGTTCAAGTCGATCTGGAAGTCGGAGCTGCTGCTGACGCCGATCATCCTCGTCGGGTCGCTGGGCTTCGCGCACTTCATCTGGGGGCTGGGCGCGGTGCCGGGGCCGCAGTACCCGTTCGCTCAGGAGTGGTGGGAGGTGACCGCCGAGCAGCAGAGCCTGGTGTTCAGCTCGACGCTGGGCGGGTTCACGGTGTTCGAGGAGGCGTTCAACCCGGCGTACATCTTCTGGGGCCTGGGCATCGGGGCGGTGGTGTTCGCGGGGATGGCCTGGCTGGGGGCGCCGACGTTCCTGGTCTACGGCGTGGTGCGGGGGCTGAACCAGACGCTGCCGTACGTCGTGGTGCCGCAGTTCATCGGGGCGTTGCTGGGCCGGTACTACTTCCAGAAACGGTTGGGGTTGATGTGGCGGCAGTACATCCCGGTGGTGTTCGCCGGGTTCTCGTGCGGATTCGGTTTGATCGGGACGCTGGGCATCGGGTTCACGTTCCTGGCCAAGTCGGTGTTTAAGCTGCCTTATTGAGGTTGATTGTGGGATTGTTTCCAACGCCAAGACGCCAAGACGCCAAGACGCCAAGAGCGGACATAGCGCCGCTGCTTGGTATGGGGTGGTGTATGAAGCGAGATGGAGCGGGTGATGTAGAGCGTTTTTGTTACTTAGGTTTTTCTTCTTGGTGTCTTGGCGCCTTGGCGTCTTGGCGTTCAGAAAGGGCGATATGAGCGCAGCCGAGAACCCCTCCGAGTTGCAGGGCGGCACCGCGATGGTGCAACGCGGCGAGCCGATCGTGAAGGTATTCGGCGTGTCGAAGGCCTACGGGCTCAAAGGCAAGGAGGTCGTCTACGCGCTGCGGGACGTGTCGTGCGAGATCATGCGGGGGGAGTACCTGTCGATCATGGGGCCGTCGGGCTCGGGGAAGTCGACACTGTTTAACATCATGGGGGCGCTCGATAAGCCGACGGACGGTAGAGTCGAGATTGGGCCGTTGGACCTGACCGCGCTGAGCTCGCGTCAGCTGGCGTTCGTGCGGTGCAACTACATCGGGTACATCTTCCAGGCGTACAACCTGATCTTCTCGCTCACGGCAGTTAAAAACGTCGCCCTGCCGGCCGTTTTCCGTGGCGTCGACCCGGACGAGGCGGACGAGCTGGCCAAGCAGCGGCTGACGCAGGTCGGCCTGGGACACCGCTTGGACCACCGCCCTGGCGAGCTGTCGGGCGGGCAGCAGCAACGCGTGGCCATCGCCCGGGCACTGGTGAACGACCCAACGATCATTCTTGCTGACGAGCCGACCGCGAACCTGGACCTGAACACGGGGGCCGAGATCATCTCGATCCTGAAAGGCCTGTCGGTGGACGAGGGCGTCACGATCATCACGGCGACGCATGACCACAAGATGCTGGCCAACTCGGACCGCGTGATGCGGATCCGCGACGGCCAGATCGAGAAGATCGAGACGGCCGACGAGCTGGATGTGGAAGAGGGCGAGATCGAGGTCGCGGGGGAGTCGGTGGAGTAGTTACGAGTGCCTTCGTCCGGCCCAGGCCATTGGGTGTCCTAAATCGCGAGTGATCAACGATGAAACCGAAACAGCAGCGGATACCGGCGTGGATGGTTCTGGTTTTCGGTGCGGCGTTGAGTCTTTGGCGGGCCGATGCGCTAGCGGATGACAAGGCTTTGCTGCAAGGCGAGTGGGTTCCGGTGAAGGTGGTTGCTGGGGGTGAGGAGGCACCCGAAGAGTTTTATCGTGGGAAACGGCTTGTGGTGGTGGGGAATGAGCTACGGACGTTTTCCGACGGTGCAGCCGAGCCTGTGATGACCTTTAGCCTAGAGCGGGCCTACCCCGTTTGTAGCGTGTAGCCGCAATGCCGGATGCAGTTGACCGCGTCGCTTGGCGTGACGGTGTCGAGCACCGACTGCATCGCGGTCCACAACGCCTCGCGGGTGCGGCAGGCCAGGGACCGCAGCCGACGCTTGACCTTCGAGAAGACCAGCTCGATCGGGTTCAGGTCGGGCGAGTATGGCGGCAGGAACCGGACATTCGCCCCCGGCGCCTCGATCCGCCGGAGCATGGACAGCCGCTTGTGGCTCGAGAGG